>CAXUDL010000013.1:0-17722 GCA_964249855.1 uncultured Rhizobacter sp.
ATCCGGCGATCCGGCGATCCGGCGATCCGGCGATCCGGCGATCCGGCGATCCGGCGATCCGGCAGCGCCGGGCGAGCGGTTCCCTCCGCGCACCGCGATGCCGACGCCCCTCCCCTGGGGGCGACCACCCGGCGGACCACGCCCGAGCGATATCGCTCGCGAGGCCCACGGCGAAGAATCCGTCGGTGCCGCAGTTCCGCGGCACGTGCCCGCAACACCCAGGAGCTCCCAAGATGAAACCGATCCGAATCGTTCTCGCCGCCGCGCTCGCGCTGCTCTCCGCCGCCGCCTTCGCCGCGGTCGACGTCAACAAGGCGAGCCAGGCCGAACTCGAAGCCATCAAGGGCATCGGCCCCTCGATGTCGAGCCGCATCCTCGATGCGCGCAAGACCGGCGCGTTCAAGGACTGGGCCGACATGCAGTCGCGCGTCAAGGGCGTGCGCAACGGCAACGCCTCGAAGTTCTCGGCCGACGGCCTGACCGTCAACGGCGCGAGCTACGCGGCCACCGCGGTCGCCTCGGCGACGCCGCCGCGCAGTGCGAAGGTCGAGGCCGCCGCCCGGAAGTGATCGCCGTGCGGCCGCGGTCGCCGCCGCTGGCGACCGCGGCACCGTCTTGAAGTTCGGGCCGCTCGGCACGCCGCACGCACCCGGGCGACACGAGGGCATCGACCGCCGTCGCAGCGTCGGTCGATGCAGCGCAGCGGCCGGCGCCGGACGGAAGGACGGCCGAGGCGGTTCAGTCGTAGACGACGACCGCGCGGCCGCGGTGCGCGCCGGCGCGCCAGCGGGCGAGTGCGGCATCGGTCGGGTAGAAGCGTGCCGACTCGCCCAGGTCGAGCTCGCCGACCGCCCGGTCGCGCACGAGGTGCAAGCGCACGGTGAGCCCTTGCGGGAGATCGCCGTGCTCGGTGCGGACCCGGCGCGACGGGAAGTCGCGCAGCACGTCGGCGACCGGCGGCTCGATGCCGTTGACGTCGACCTGCAGATATTTGCCGAAACGGCAGCGCGCGGCCGTCAAATCCCAGACCTGCGTGACATTCATGCGCAGCCCGCCCGAGAACCGGTCGGGCTGTACCTTGCCCTGCACGATCACGAGCTCGTCGTCCTTCAGCAGCTCGCGGTTGGCGACGAGCAGGTCCTCGTTGACCACCGCCTCCAGCAGCTCGCTCCTGTCGTCGAGCCGGAAAATCGCGACCCGACCGCGCTGGCCGTTGACGACGCGCAGGTCGGTGACGATGCCCGCCAACAGCTGCGGCTCGCGGCTGTCGAGCAGCTCGGCGATCTGCCGTTTGGCGATGCGCCGGACCTCGCCGGCGCTTTCGTCGAACAGGTGGCCCGACAGGTAGAAGCCGAGCGCGCCCTTCTCGAGCATCAACCGCTCGCGCAACGCCCACGGTATCGCGTCGACGAGGGCCGGCTCCTGCGTGCTCGCGGCGTGTGAATCGGCGAAGTCGAAGAGGCCGCCCTGGTCGACATGCGCGGCGCGCGTCTCCGCCCAGTCCATCGCGAGCGAGACGCTCGCGAGCGCGCGCGAGCGCTCCGGATGCAGCGCATCGAACGCGCCGGCCTTGATCAGCGCCTCGATCACGCGCTTGTTGACGCGGCTGCGGTCGACGCGGGCACAAAAGTCGAAGAGGCTCGTGAACGCCCCGCCGGCATCGCGCGCGGCGCAGATCGCGTCGATCGCGCCCTGCCCCGTGCCCTTGACGGCACCGAGGCCGTACTGCACCGCGCTGTCCGACACCGGCACGAAGCGGTGGACGCCGCGGTTGACGTCGGGCGCCTGGATCTCGATCGCGAAGCTGCGGGCGTCGGCGAGCAGCACGCGCAGCTTGTCGGTGTCTCCCATCTCGACCGTCATGTTCGCCGCGAAGAACTCGGCGGTGCAGTGAACCTTGATCCAAGCGGTGTGGTACGCGAGCAGCGAATAGGCGGCGGCGTGCGACTTGTTGAAGCCGTAGCCGGCGAACTTCTCCATCAGGTCGAAGACCTCGTCGGCGGCCCCGCGCGAGATGCCCTTCCTGCCTGAACCCTCGCGGAAGATCTGGCGCTGCTTGGCCATGTCGGCGGCGTTCTTCTTGCCCATCGCCTTGCGCAGGATGTCGGCGCCACCGAGCGAATAGCCGGCCAGGATCTGCGCGGCCAGCATCACCTGTTCCTGGTAGACGAAGATGCCGTAGGTCTCGCTCAGCACCGGCTCGAGCAGCGCATGCGGGTAACTCACCGCTTCCTTGCCGTGCTTGCGTGCGCAGAAGGTCGGGATGTTCTCCATCGGACCCGGCCGGAACATCGCGTTCAGCGCGAACAGGTCTTCGATGCGCGTCGGCCGGGCATCCTTCAGCATGCGCTGCATGCCGGCGCTTTCGAACTGGAACACCGACTCGGTCCGGCCCTCGCTGAAGAGCCTGTAGACCCGCGCATCGTCGAGCGGCAGCTCGTCGTAGTCGAACGCGGCGTGCTGCGGACGGCGCGCGCGGATGAACTCCTTCGCCAGCTCGAGGATCGTCAGCGTCGCGAGGCCGAGGAAGTCGAACTTGACGAGGCCGATCGCCTCGACGTCGTCCTTGTCGAACTGGCTGACGGCGCTGTCGCTGCCCGGCTGCATGTAGAGCGGGCAGAAGTCGGTGATCTTCCCCGGCGCGATCAGCACGCCGCCCGCGTGCATGCCGACGTTGCGGGTGATGCCCTCGACGCGCGCCGCGAGCGCGAGCAGTTCGGCGACCTCTTCCTCGGCGGCTTCGCGCTGTTCGAGCTCGGGCGCTTCGAGCCGCGCGTAGATCACGCCGGGGTCGGGCGTGGCCGGCACTCGCGCGAGCGTCACGGTCTTGCCCGGCGGCGCCGGGATCAGCTTGGCGACGCTGTCGACGTGCCCGTAGCCCATGCCGAGCACGCGGCCGACGTCGCGCAGCGCCGCCTTCGCCGCCATCGTCCCGAAGGTCGCGATCTGGCTCACCGCGTCGCGGCCGTACTTCGCCTTGACGTAGTCGATCACGCGGTCGCGGTTGGCCTGGCAGAAGTCGATGTCGAAGTCGGGCATCGAGACGCGTTCCGGGTTCAGGAAGCGTTCGAACAGCAGCTTGTACTCGAGCGGGTCGAGACCCGTGATATGGAGCGCGTAGGCGACGAGCGAGCCCGCACCCGATCCCCGCCCCGGGCCGACCGGGCAGCCGTTGGCCTGCGCCCAGTTGATGAAGTCGGCGACGATCAGGAAGTAGCCCGGAAAGCCCATCTTCAGGATCGTCTCGATCTCGAAGTCGAGCCGCTCGACGTAGCGCGGCCGCTCCGCCCCGCGCCGCGCCGGTTCCGGATAGAGGTGCGCCAGGCGGCGCTCCAGGCCCTGGTGCGACGCGACGCGGAAGTACTCGGCCATCGGCATCGGCGCACCGTCGACCAGCGGCGTCGGGAAGTCGGGCAACTGCGGCTTGCCGAGCACGAGCGACAGGTTGCAGCGCGTCGCGATCGCGACGCTGTTGGCGAGCGCCGCCGGCAGGTCGGCGAAGAGCGCTTCCATCTGCGCCTGCGTCTTGAAGTACTGCTCGCGGCCGAAACGCCTGACGCGGCGCGGGTTGGTGAGCATCTCGCCCTCGGCGACGCAGACGCGCGCCTCGTGCGCTTCGAAGTCGTCGGGCGCGAGGAACTGCACCGGATGCGTCGCGACAACCGGCAGGCCGAGGCCCGCGGCCAGCTCGACCGCAGCGCGCACGTGCGCCTCCTGGCCGGCCAAGCCGGCGCGCTGCAGCTCGAGATAGAAGCGGCGCGGGAACAGCGCGGCGAGGCGCTGGGCGATCGAGCGGGCCCGCGCCGCATCGCCGGCGGCGAGCGCCTGTCCCACCGGGCCGAGGTCGGCGCCCGACAGCACGATGAGCCCGTCGCCGCAGTCGGCGAGCCAGTCCCAGCGGCAGCGCGCCTGCCCGCGCTGGGCGTTGCCGAGCCAGGCGCGCGACAGCAGCTCGCAGAGGTTCAGGTAGCCCTGCCGGTTCTGCACCAGCAGCAGCAGCCGGCCGGGCTGCTTCTCGCCGCCCTCGGGCTCGACGAAGACGTCGGCACCGATGATCGGCTTGACGCCACGCTTCCTCGCCGCGCTGTAGAGCTTGACGGCGCCGAAGAGGTTGCCGAGGTCGGTGATCGCGAGCGCGCCCTGGCCATCGGCGGCCGCTGCAGCCACCGCTTCCGCGACGCGCAAGGTGCCGTCGGCCACGGAGAATTCGGTGTGCAGGCGAAGGTGGACGAAGCTCATCGCCGCATTTTACGGAGCCGCCGGCACCCGGAGCGGCTCCCGACCGCCACCTACAATCGGTCCGTGGGAGCCATCCTCAACGTCGCGGCATACCGTTTCACCGCGCTCGACGACCCCGCCGGCTGGCGCGACCGGCTCGCCGGCGCGGCGGCCGCCGTCGGCCTCAAGGGGACGATCCTCGTCGCCGGCGAAGGCCTCAACCTGTCGCTCGCCGGCGCGCCCGGGTCGCTGCGCCGGTTCGTCGCCGATCTGCTCGCGGAGCCCGCGTTCGCCGGCATGCCGGTGCGCGAATCGCATTCCGACGCCGTGCCGTTCGAGCGTCTGCGGGTGCGCGTCAAGCCCGAGATCATCCGGATGAACCGCCCGACGGTGCGGCCGCACACGGGTCGCGCGCCGGCGGTCGCCCCGCAGACTCTCGTGCGCTGGCTCGACGCCGGCCACGACGACGGCGGCCGCGAGGTCGTTCTGCTCGACACCCGCAACGGCTTCGAGGTCGATGCCGGGCGCTTCCGCGGCGCGCTCGACTGGAGGCTCGCGAAGTTCGGCGACTTCCCCGCAGCGCTCGATGCCCACCGAGGCGAGCTCGCCGGCAAGACGGTCGTGAGCTACTGCACCGGCGGCATCCGCTGCGAGAAGGCAGCGCTCTGGATGGCGGGCGAAGGCGTCGACGGCGTCTGGCAGCTCGACGGCGGCGTCCTCGGCTACCTGGCGGCGGTGGGTGGCCGGCACTTCGACGGCCATTGCGTCGTCTTCGATGGCCGCGGCATGTTGGCCGACACGCTCGAGCCGGTCGGCCCGGTATAACCCGGGGTCGTCGGCCTGGCCGCAACACCGTAGATCCGCATGACTTCAGCCCACCGCCCGCTCGCCGCGGCCCTCGCGCCTCCGGCGGCAGCGAACGGCACCGCGCTCTCTGCACGCTTCGCCGAGGTCCGCCGGATCACGATGGCGCTCGCAGCGCCGCTCTCGCCCGAGGACTGCCAGGTGCAGTCGATGCCCGACGCCAGCCCGACGAAGTGGCATCTCGCGCACGTCACCTGGTTCTTCGAGACGTTTCTGCTCGAGCGCTTCGAGCCGGCGTTCCGCCCGTTCGACCCGGCGTTCCGCGTGCTCTTCAACAGCTACTACCAGGGCGTCGGCGAGATGCATCCGCGCGCCGAGCGCGGCATGGTCACGCGCCCGGGGCTGCGCGATGTCGAACGCTACCGCGCGCAGGTCGACCAGCGCATGCAGGCGCTGATCGGCGCGCAGGGCGACGATCCGGCGCTCGCCGAACTCGTCGTCCTCGGCCTGCACCACGAGCAGCAGCACCAGGAACTGCTGCTGACCGACATCAAGCACGCGTTGAGCCTCAATCCCACGCACCCCGCCTACGCCAGGCGCTGGCCGATCACGAGCGTGCAGGCGCAGCCGCTGCGCTGGTACGGCTTCGAGGCCGGCCTGGTCGAGCACGGGCACGACGCGACGCTCGACGGTGCGTTCTGCTTCGACAACGAGACGCCGCGCCACCGCACCTACACCGCGCCGTTCGAGCTCGCGTCGCGCCCGGTCAACCACGCCGAATATCTCGCCTTCATCGACGACGGCGGCTACCGCAGGCCCGAGCTGTGGCTCTCGATGGGGTGGGACTGGGTGCGCGCGGGCCGCCGCAGCGCGCCGCTCTACTGGAACGCCGTCGACGGCCGCTGGATGAACCACACGCTGCAGGGCCCGGTCGAAATCGACCCGCGCACGCCGGTCTGCCATCTCAGCTATTTCGAGGCCGACGCCTACGCGCGCTGGGCCGGCGCCCGGCTGCCGACCGAGGTCGAGTGGGAGCATGCGGCACGGCGTCTGCACGGCGGCAGCCGCCCCAACTTCGCCGACCGTGGCGCCTTCCATCCCTTGCCGGCGCAGGACGCCCCGGCCGACGAGCCGTTGCAGATGTACGGCGACGTCTGGGAGTGGACGCAGTCGAGCTATCACCCCTACCCCGGTTACCGGACGCTGCCCGGCGCCGTCGGCGAATACAACGGCAAGTTCATGTGCAACCAGTACGTGCTGCGCGGCGGTTCGTGCGCCACGCCCGCCGGCCACGTCCGCGCGAGCTACCGCAATTTCTTCCCGCCGGATGCACAGTGGCAGTTCAGCGGCCTGCGCCTCGCCAGGGACTGTTGACGACCCCGGGCTCCCATCGCCCACGGGCAAAGGGCTTTTGCCGATTCGGCGGCGGCGAATCGGTGCTCCCATCGGCCGACCGACGCCAGCACGGGTGACCGCGGCGCGACCGCCTCGCCGATGAAAGACAGCCTCCATGCCCTGACCCCCGAGGCGCTGACGATGATGGACGTCATCGCCCGCAACGGCAGCTTCGCGGCCGCGGCACGCGAGCTGGGCAAGGTGCCGTCGTCGCTGACCTACAGCGTCCGCCTGCTCGAGGACGCACTCGACGTGCTGCTCTTCGACCGCCGCTCGCGACAGGCCCGGTTGACCGCTGCCGGCGAGGAACTGCTCGACGAGGGCCGGCGGCTCCTGAGCCAAATGGACGCGGTCGCGAACCGCGTCAAGCGGGTCGCGACCGGCTGGGAGACGCAGCTCAGCATCGCCGTCGACGGCGTGATCTCGCAGACGACGATGTTCGAGCTCTGCGAGGCGTTCTACGCGCTCGAGCGCCCCGGCCCGGCCGCCGGCGGCGACGCTGGCAGCGGCCCCGGGACGCGGTTGCGACTGCGCACCGAAGTGATGACCGGCACCTGGGAGGCGCTGACGAGCGGACAAGCCGACCTCGCGATCGGCGTCGGCACGGAACGCGGCAGCTCGCCGGGCATCCAGACGAAGGATCTCGGCGCGATGCCGTTCGTCTTCGTCGTCGCGCCGCACCATCCGCTCGCCCGCGCCGACGCGCCGCTCACCGACGTCGAACTGCTGCGGCATCGCGCCGTCGCAGTCAGCGATTCGGCGCAGCGCCTGTCGCCGCAAACGATCAATCTCCTGCCCGGGCAGGACGTGCTGACGGTCAGCGACACGCCCATGAAGCTCGAGGCGCTGCTGCGCGGGCTCGGCTGCGGGTTCCTGCCGCAATCGCTGGTCGCCGAGCACGTCGAGGCCGGTCGGCTGCGCGTCATGCCGGTGCAGCGCCCGGTCGTCGTGCCGCGCCTGGCCTATGCATGGCGTACCGCCGACGGCCCCGGCACGCGGCGCTCGCGCGACAGCGGGCTCGCCCTGCGGTGGTGGCTTGCGCAGCTCGACAGGCCGACGACCCGCGCGGCGCTGCTGCGCCCGCTCGGCGCCGCGGCCGCCGCCTGAAGAACCCGAGGCGCGCGACGCCCATGCCGAGCCGCTACGTCGGGCGCTTCGCGCCGTCGCCGACGGGCCCGCTGCACGCCGGCTCGCTCGTCGCGGCGCTCGCGTCGTGGCTCGACGCGCGGGCGCACGATGGCCGCTGGCTGCTGCGGATCGAGGATGTCGACGTTCCACGCTGCGTGCCGGGCGCCGCCGACGTCATCCTCGCGCAGCTCCTGGCCTGCGGCCTCGTGCCGGACGCGGCTCCACGCGTGCAGTCGACGCGCGACACGGCCTACCAGCGCGCGCTGATGCGGCTCTTCGCTTCGGGCTCCGCGTATGCCTGCGGCTGTTCACGCAAGGACATCGACGCGGCATGGCGCGCCCGCGGCGTCGAACGTCCGCGCGGCTCCGAGCTCGGCTACCCCGGCACCTGCCGCACCGGGCTCGCGGGACAGCCGGCGCGTTCGGCGCGCGTGCTGACCGAGGACGCGGGCGGCTCGTCGGTCGTCGTCGACTGGCACGATCGGCGCCTCGGCGCACAGCGACAGGATGTCGGCACGAGCGTCGGCGATTTCGTGCTGCGACGGGCGGACGGCCTCTGGGCCTACCAGCTCGCGGTCGTCGTCGACGATGCCGACCAGGGCGTCACCGACATCGTCCGCGGCGAGGACCTGGCCGACAACACGCCGCGGCAGATCCATCTGCAGCGGCTGCTCGGCCTGCCGACACCGCGCTATCTGCACACGCCGCTGGTGCGCGGCGCCGATGGCGAGAAACTGTCGAAGCACAACGGCGCGGCGCCGCTCGCCACGGCGGCTCCGTGCGCGGCGCTCGACGCGGCCGGGGGCGTGCTCGGCCTGCGTCCGATCGAGGCGGTCGAACCGGCAGCCTGGCTCGCCGCCGCGGTCGTCCAGTGGCGGGACACCGTCCTGCGACGCGGCCATGGCGGGCTGGCATGATGCCGCCCTCGCAGCAACGAAAGCGCCCATGAACACCACTCCGTCCAGACTGCAGTACGAAGACACCGTCGTCGGCGACGGCGCAGAGGCGACGGCCGGCCGGCACGTCACCGTGCATTACACCGGCTGGCTCTACGCCGACGGCGCCAAGGGCGCGAAGTTCGATTCGAGCAAGGACCGTGGCGATCCGTTCGGCTTCGGACTCGGCGGCGGCCAGGTCATCAAGGGCTGGGACGAGGGCGTGCAGGGGATGAAGGTCGGCGGCCGGCGCACGCTCGTCATCCCGCCGCAACTCGGCTACGGCGCCAGGGGCGCCGGCGGCGTCATCCCGCCGAACGCGACGCTGCTGTTCGAGGTCGAACTGCTCGGCGTTTGAAACGACGCCGGCCGTCGGGTGCACGACGGCCGGCGGCTGCCTCGTGCGGGCCGACGCGTCTCACGACACGTCGAACCGCTGGGGCTCAGCGGCTGAAGCCGCCCGGCCGCGGACGCGCCGGCCTGAATTCGCCGCCACGACCGGCCGGCTCGGGCCGTCGCGCGACGAAGCCGCCGGTCGTCGACGCGCCGCGATCGAACGGCGCGCGCTGGCCGTCGCCGCCCTGCGGCGTCCGCGCCTCGAAACGCGGCGCTGCGTCGCGATCGCGCGGCGCGTACGGCTTCTTGCCGGCGTAGCCGCTCTTCTGGCCGTACGGCTTGGCGCCGAAGCGGCCTGCCGGGGCGCCGTCGCCGCGCGACGGGAACATGCGCGGCTCGGGCAGTTTCGGCTCGAGGCCTTCGACGACCGCGACCGGAATGTCCTGCGTCGTGAACTGCTGGATGCGACGGATCATGCCGACGTCCATGCGCTCGCCGAGCGTGATCGCGAGGCCGTTGCGCCCGGCGCGACCGGTGCGGCCGATGCGGTGGACGTAGTCCTCGGCCTTCATCGGCAGGCCGTAGTTGATGACGTGGCTGATCGTCGGCACGTCGATGCCGCGGGCGGCGACGTCGGTCGCGATCAGGATCTTCAGCTGGCGGTTGCGCAGGCCCTGCAGCACGCGGTTGCGGCGGCCCTGCGGATGGCCGCCGTGCAGCGACGCGACGTGGTGGCCCATGTCGGCAAGGCGGTCGGCGAGCCAGTCGGCGTCGCGCTGCGTGCTCGTGAAGACGAGCGCCTGCTCCATCTCGCGCTGCGTCAGGATGTGGTCGAGCAGCGCGTTCTTGTGGTTGGCGTTGTCGACCCAGTGCAGGCGCTGCTCGATGTTCTCGTGGGTGTCGGTGTGCGAGGCGACATCGATGCGGCGCGGGTCGCGCAGCAGGTTCTGCGCGAGGCGGCCGACGTGGCCGGCGAAGGTCGCGCTGAACATCAGCGTCTGGCGCGACGCCGGCAGCGTTGCCGCGATCATCGTGATGTCGTCGATGAAGCCCATGTCGAGCATGCGGTCGGCCTCGTCGAGAACCAGCATCTCGACGTTGGCGAGCACGGCGCGGCCGCTGTTCAGGTGGTCGATCAGCCGGCCCGGCGTCGAGATCAGGATGTCGAGCGGGCCGCGCAGCGCGGCGATCTGTGCCGGATACGGCACGCCGCCGACGACGGTCGCGACGCGCAGGCCCGGCACCTGGCGGCCGTAGGTCGACGCCGCCTTCGCGACCTGCATCGCGAGCTCGCGGGTCGGGCAGAGCACGAGGATGCGCGGGCCGTAGACCGTGCCGCGGTCGCGGGGCGCCGCGGTGTCGGCGCGGGCGGCCAGCACGCGCTGGAGCGCCGGCAGCATGAAGGCCGCGGTCTTGCCGCTGCCGGTGCTCGCGGAGACCATCAGGTCGGCGCCGGCGAGCGCCGGCGGAATCGCCTGCTGCTGGACCTCGGTGGCCTTTTCGTAGCCGGAGCCGGCGATTGCTTTCAGGAGGGCGTCGTCGAGGCCCAGGGTGGTGAAGCTCATGGTGCTGCTGTCTTCCGATGCATGGCGCTGCCGAGCGCCCGCTTCTGGCGGGAACGCGGTCGAGCACCTGCCGCCGCGGGTTGCGCGGGGGCGGTGGGAGTCGCTGGAGAGAAGGTCCGAACCGGCGCGGTCACGGATGCGACCTGAAGTGCGACGGCCCTCGGGAACAGTCAAAGCGACGGCATCGCCGCCGACCATTCCGGAAAGCCTGCGCTTCGCGGTTTCGAACGTGCCGTCGTCGATGCCGCCGGTCACGCCCCAGCCGTGAGGACCGGGGGTGCCGCAGCTGACGCGGAAGACTCGAGGAGGTCAGAGGGGATGAACGGTTCTCCCGCCTGGTCGCGTGCTCAGTCACGCGAATGCCGGCGAAAGGCGGATTCTATCCCGCGGAGCGCGTTCCGACAAGACACGCCCGTCGCTTCACTTGAGAAAGTGCTCGCGGTAGTAGGCGAGTTCGTCGATCGACTCCTCGATGTCCGCCATCGCCGTGTGCGCCTGCGCCTTCTTGAAGCCCGCCAGAATGTCGGGCCTCCAGCGGCGTGCGAGTTCCTTCAGCGTGCTGACGTCGAGGTTGCGGTAGTGGAAGAACGCCTCGAGCTTCGGCATGTGGTTCGCGAGGAAACGGCGGTCCTGGCAGATGCTGTTGCCGCACATCGGCGACTTCCCCGAGGGCACGTGGCGCGACAGGAACTCGATCACCTGCGCCTCGGCGCTCGCCTCGTCGACGGTCGACGCTCGCACCCGCTCGGTCAGGCCGCTGCGGCCATGCGTGCCCTTGTTCCAGGCGTCCATGGCGTCGAGCGTCTCGTCGCTCTGGTGCACGGCGAACACCGGCCCCGGCGTGCGGTGGCCAAGCTGGGCATCGGTGACGATGACCGCGATCTCGATGATCCGGTCGGTCCGCGGATCGAGGCCGGTCATCTCGAGGTCGATCCAGACGAGGTTCTGGTCGTGAGCGACGAGCGCAGGGGTGCGGGTCGGGTCGGAAGCTGTGGCCATGGGTCGCTCGCAGAGTCGAAGGCGACGGGGATTCTCGCAGCGTCCGGCGCGCCCGGGACGTCGTCGCGCCTACACTCGGCGCCATGCAGGCAGCCGCCGTCACGCTCGTCTTCGCGTTCGCGCTCCTCGCCTCGCTGCTGACGAAGGCCTGGCTCGCGACGCGGCAGATGCGGCACGTCGCGGCGAACCGCGGCGCGGTGCCGGTGGCGTTCAGGGACACCGTGACGCTCGCCTCGCACCAGCGCGCCGCGGACTACACGCTCGCGAAGGGCCGCGTCGGCATCCTGCGGATGGCGTTCGGCGCCACGGTCCTGCTCGGCTGGACGCTGCTCGGCGGCCTCGATGCGCTCCACCAGGCGATCGTCGCGACCGTCGCGCCGTCTGCCGGAACCCTGGTCTCGCAACTCGCGCTGCTCGCCGCGGTCGGCGTCATCGGCGGCCTGCTCGACGTGCCGTTCGAATGGCATGCGACCTTCCGCCTCGAGCAGCGCTTCGGCTTCAACCGCATGACCTGGCGGCTCTATGCCGCCGACCGGCTGCGCGACGCGCTGCTCGGCGTCGCGATCGGACTGCCGATCGCCGCGCTGATCCTCTGGTTGATGGGCGCCGCCGGCACGCGCTGGTGGCTCTGGGCCTGGGCTGCGTGGATGGGCTTCAACGTCGTGTTGCTGGTGCTCGCGCCGACCGTGATCGCGCCGCTCTACAACCGCTTCGAGCCGCTCGCCGACGACGCCGTGAAGCGCCGCGTCGAGAGCCTGCTCGCGCGCTGCGGCTTCAGCGCGCGCGGCCTCTTCGTCATGGACGGCAGCAAGCGCTCGGCGCATTCGAACGCCTACTTCACCGGCTTCGGTCCGGCGCGGCGCATCGTCTTCTTCGACACGCTGCTCGCGCAACTGGGCCCGGGCGAGCTCGATGCCGTCCTCGCGCACGAGCTCGGCCACCTGAAGCACCGCCACGTCGGCAAGCGCGTCGCGATGCTGTTCGTGCTCAGCCTCGGCGGCTTCGCGCTGCTCGGCTGGCTGTCGACGCAGCCGGCGTTCTTCCTCGGCCTGGGCGTCCGGCCGATGCTCGACGGCCCGAACGATGCGGTCGCGCTGCTGCTGTTCCTGTTCGTGGCGCCGGTGTTCGGCTTCTTCGTCTCGCCGCTCGCGGCGCAGCTCTCGCGCCGCCAGGAGTTCGAGGCCGATGCCTATGCCCGCATCCAGTCCGACGCCGCCGACCTCGCGAGCGCCCTGCTGAAGCTGCACAAGGACAACGCGTCGACGCTGACGCCCGACCCGCTCTACGCGCGCTTCTACTACTCCCATCCTCCGGCCGCCGAGCGGCTCGCCGCGCTCGCCGCCGCCCGCCCCGCGCCGCTCGCCACCGCCTGACTCGACGACATGCCGACCGCTTCGACACCGCTCAGCGCGGACGCCCTTCGCCAGCAGCGCTGCCGCCCGCTCGACGGAGAGCCGCCCATGCGGCCCGAGGCCGTCGAAGCCCAACTTTCCGCGCTGCCCGGCTGGGCGCTCGCCGGCGCCACGATCGAGAAGGTGTTCGCCTTCGCGGATTTCCACCACACGATCGGCTTCGTCAACGCGCTCGCCTGGATCTGCAACGCCGAGGACCACCACCCCGAGCTCACCGTCACATACGGCCGCTGCGTCGTCCGCTTCGACACCCATTCGGTCGGCGGCATCTCGCTCAACGACTTCATCTGCGCGGCGAAGGCGGATGCGCTGATGCCGGTGGCCGCATGACCGACCCGGGGTCTTGAACACCCACGACGCCAGCGTCGCGCGCGGCCGCGTCGTCGCCGGCCACGGCCGGCACGTCGTCGTCGAGACCGGTTCCGGCGAGCGGCTCCAGTGCCGTCCCCGCGGCAAGGGCCGCGACCGGGACGGCGGCCGCAGCGGCGACTGCGTCGTCGGCGACATCGTCCGTTGGCAGCCGTCGGGCGACGAGGGCGTGATCGACGCCGTCGAGCCGCGCCGCAACCTGCTCTTCCGGCAGGACGAATGGAAGACCAAGGCGTTCGCCGCCAACCTCGACCAGCTGATCGTGCTCGTCGCCGCCGAGCCGGTGTTCAGCGAATCGCAGCTCGCCCGCGCTCTGATCGCCGCGGAAAGCGCGGCGATTCCGACGCGCATCGTCCTCAACAAGGCGGATCTGCCGTCGATCGACGCCGCCCGAGCCAGATTGAGCGCCTATCCGGCGATGGGCATCGATGTCGTCGAGGTGGCGCTCAAGGCCGCGCCCGATGCGGCGCGGGCGCGGCTCGCCGGCGCGCTCGCCGGCCGGGCGTCGCTCATCCTCGGACCGAGCGGCACAGGCAAGAGCACGCTCATCAATCTGATCTCGCCCGATGCGAACGCGCAGACCGGCGAGATCTCGCAGGCGCTCGGCGCGGGCCGCCACACGACGACGTCGACGCGCTGGTACTGGATCGACCGCGACGCCGGCACCGCGCTGATCGACTCGCCCGGCTTCCAGGAATTCGGCCTGCGGCAGATCGACGCGCAGCAGCTCGCCGTGCTGATGCCGGATCTGCGGCCGCACGCCGCCGCGTGTCGCTTCTACAACTGCACGCACCTGCACGAGCCGGGCTGCGGCGTGCGCGTGGCGGTCGACCGCGGCGACATCGGCGCGAGCCGCTACCGCATCTACCGCGAGATCTTCGACGAGCTCGTCGCGCGGCGCTGAATCCTCAACCGATGAGGTTGGCGAGCGACAGCATCGCGAGCAGGAACATCCAGAGCACGACCGAGCGCCAGACGAGTCCGACGATGCTGCGCAGATGGCCGAGCTCGGGCTGGATGCCGGGGGTCGAGCCGTCGGCGTAGAGATCCTGCGCCGACGCACCGGCGTCGAAGGTCCGCGAGCGATCGGGGGTGACGCCGGGCGCCGCGCTGCCGCCGAGCCGGACGCCCACCGCGCCGGCCGCTGCCGCGATGATGATGCCCTCGTTCGGATGCTTCCAGAGGCCGGCATCGCGGCGCCAGCACGTCACCGCTTCCTCGAAATTGCCGACCACCGCGAAGCCCGACGCGGTCAGCCGCGCCGGTACGTGGTCGAGAACGTTGAAGAGCCGCTGCGACAGCGCCATCAGCCGCAGATTGACGGGCGCGTCGAGCATGCGGCTGCGGAAGGTCCAGTAGCGGCTCGCGTATTCGGCCATCCGGTAGAGCACCGCGCCGGCCGGCCCGAAGCCGAAGGTCGAGAGCACGACGAACCAGAAGAAGACGCCGAAGACGTGGCGGTGCGCGGCGAGCAGCGAATGTTCGATCACGTGGCGCAGCAGCTCGTTGCGCGGCAGCTCGCTCGCGTCGAGATGGCGCCACTCCGACAGCAGCCGGCGCGCTTCCGGCTCGTCCGCCCGCTCGAGCGCGTCGCGGATGTCGGTGAAGTAGTGGCTGAACTGCCGGAAGCCGAGCGTCGTGTAGAGCACCGCGACGTTCCAGGCCAGCGCCAGCAGCAGGCTGAAATGCGCGATGCCGGCATAGAGCCCCCAGGCCAGCAGCGAGGGCAGGATGGCGGTGATGCTCCAGACCACCCACGCATGGTGGTCGCGTCCCGCATCGAAGTTCTGCCCGGTCCAGCGCAGCCATTGCGTCAGGCTGTCGTGGACGACGTTGCCGCGCGGCAGAGGCTTCAGTTGCTCGATCAGCAGCGCGAACAGAACGGCGAAAAAACTCATGTGGCGGCGATGATAGCGAGGGGCCCCTCGCCGCCCGGACGCCGTCAGGCCGCGAGAAAGCGGTACAGATTGCGCAGCATCGCCGCGGTCGCGCCCCAGATGAAACAACGGCGCGGCACGCCGTGCGGACCGGCCGCTTCCCACGGCATCGAATAGAACTCGCGGCGCATGCGGGCACCGCCCTCGCCGATCTCGACCGCGTGCCGGCGATGGTGTGCCGGGTCCATCAGGAAGCCGAGCGGGACCTCGAAGATTTCGGCAACCTCGAACGGATCGGCCTGCAGCGAGAAGCCCGGCCGCACGATCGCGACGACGGGCGTGACGATGAAGCCCGTGCCGGTGGTGTACGTCGGCATCGCGCCGAGCACGTCGACGAAGTCGCGTTCGAGGCCGATCTCCTCGTGCGCCTCGCGCAGCGCCGTCGCGGCGGCATCGGCATCGACGGGCTCGACGCGGCCGCCGGGAAAGCTGATCTGACCGGGATGGTCGGTGAGGTGGTCGGTGCGCTGGGTGAGCAGCACCGTGAGACCGGCGTCGCGTGGCACGAGCGCGATGAGCACCGACGCATGCGCGGGAGTCCGTTCGCCGACGCGCTGCTCGTTGCGGATCTCGGGCGTCCACACCGGCGGCTCGGCGAAACGGCGACGCAGCGCGTCGACGGCGAGGACGCCCGGCGCGATCGCCGGAAGGTGGTCGTCGACGCCGATGGCCGGAAGAGTCTGCGGATCGAAGGAGAGGGCCATGGCGGGTGCTCGCGACGGTGTCGGGTCCGGCGCCGCGGCGGACCGGGCAACGTGTGTCGTCACACCCGGGGATGCGTCGGACGTCGTGTCGTTGCAGGCGAAAATTCTGGCACAGCGGTCGCGCGCGCCGCGCCGAACGGACCGCAGCCGGCGCGCATCGCGCGAGGAGTATCAGTCCATGGCGGTCAAACCCAGCGTCGCGACAGTCGGCTCGGCGCTCGTTCTCGCGGCGGCAGGTTGTGCGACGTCCGACAGCGCGCGCATGGCGCCGACCGGCTTCACGCTGCAGGAGGCGACGATCGACGGCATCCATGCCGCGATGCGCGCCGGCCTGCTGACGTCGGAGCGCCTCGTCGCGCTCTATCGGGCGCGCATCGCCGCGTACGACCGCTCGGGGCCGACGCTTCGGTCGGTGCTGCATGTCGACGCCGGCGCGGCGGCGACGGCGCGCGCGCTCGACGCGGCGCCCACGTCGGCCGGCCCGCTGCACGGCATCCCCGCGCTGCTCAAGGACAACATCGACACCGTCGACATGCCGACGACGGCCGGCTCGCTGGCGCTGGCGGGCACCGTTGCCGCCGCGGATGCCGTCGTCGTGCGCAGGCTGCGCGAGGCCGGGGCGATCGTGCTCGGCAAGGCGCAGCTCACCGAGTTCGCCAACTTCACGGCGCTCGGCATGCCGAGCGGCTTCAGCGCGGTCGGCGGCCAGGCGCTCAATCCCTACGATCCGCGTCCGCTGCCGGACGGCGACGGCCGACCGGTGCTCACGCCCGGCGGGTCGAGCGCGGGCTCGGCGATCGCGACCGCCGCGAATCTGACGACCGTCGCGATCGGCACCGAGACCTCGGGATCGATCCTGAGCCCCGCTGCAGCCAACGCTGTCGTCGGCATCAAGCCGACGCTCGGGCTGGTGAGCCGCACCGGCATCGTCCCGATCACGTCCGACCAGGACACCGCCGGCCCGATCGCACGCACCGTGCGCGACGCGGCGATCGTGCTCGGCGTGATCGCCGGCGTCGATCCTGCCGATCCGGCGACCGCGGTCTGCGCCGCGCCGGGCCGCTGCCACGCCGACTACACGCGGTTTCTCGACGCCGGGGCGTTGCGCGGCGCACGCTTCCTCGTCCCGCCGTTTCCGCCCGAGCGCGCCGCGGTCATGGAGTCGGCGATCGCGGTGCTGCAGGCGCAGGGCGCGACGGTCGACCGGATGGGCGCGGCGCTGCCGGACGTCGCCGCCGCCGGCGTGCTCGAGTACGGCTTCAAGCGCGACCTGGACGCCTACCTCGCCGGACGTCCGGCGTCGACGCGCATGCGGCGCCTCGCGGACGTGGTGGCCTTCAACCGCGCGCATCCTGCCGCCATCCCGTACGGCCAGGTCCTGCTCGAAGCGTCGGACGCGCTGTCGCTCGATGCCGGGAGCGCCGACACCGCGGCCTACCGCCGCGACCTGGCGGCCGGACGTGCACAGGCACGCTCGATCCTCGACACCGCGCTCGCCGGGCCGGACGGTGTCGACGGCACGTCGGACGACTACGACGCGCTGCTGTTCGCCGACAACCTCGGCGCGGCGACGCCGGCCCGCGCCGGCTACCCGAGCATCGCGGTGCCGGGCGGGTTTCTCGCGCCGGTGGCTCCGGTCGTCGGCGCGACGCCCGCAGCCGTCACCTTCAGCGGCCGCGCCTTCAGCGAGCCGCGGCTCATCGCCCTCGCCTACGCGTTCGAACAGGCGACGCTGTGGCGCCGGCCGCCCGCGAGCACGCCGCCGCTCGCCGGCGAGACGATCGGGCGCGGGTCAAACAACTGAAGAAGCCGCCGTCGAGCGGCCGTCTCGTCGGGCTGGGGGTGTCGTACGGGTGGCGCGGGCTGCGGCTGCGCCGCCTTCTGACTGCGTCAGGCCAGCTTTTGCCGTGCGGCGAAAGC
>CAXUDL010000013.1:17822-108162 GCA_964249855.1 uncultured Rhizobacter sp.
GCGGCTGCGCCGCCTTCTGACTGCGTCAGGCCAGCTTTTGCCGTGCGGCGAAAGCCGGCTGGCGGCTGCGCCGCCTTCTGACTGCGTCAGGCCAGCTTTTCCTTGATGCGGGCGGACTTGCCGGAGCGGTTGCGCAGGTAGTAGAGCTTGGCGCGCCGGACGTCGCCGCGGCGCTTGACCTCGATCGACGCGATCAGCGGGCTGTAGAGCTGGAAGGTCCGCTCGACGCCCTCGCCGCTCGAGATCTTCCGCACGATGAAGCTCGAATTGAGGCTGCGGTTGCGCTTGGCGATGACGACGCCTTCGAACGCCTGAAGACGCTTGCGCGTGCCTTCGACGACGTTGACGCTGACGATCACGGTGTCGCCGGGCGCGAAGGTCGGAATCGTCTTGTTGAGCCGGGCGATTTCTTCGTGCTCGAGGGTCTGGATGAGATCCATGGTGTCTCCGTGACGATCGTGCCGACGCGACTGGGTTCGTTGTGGGCGCCGAGCCCGGGGGCATGCCCGCGGGAACTTGGTCGGCGCCTGGCGTGGCAGAGGATCGCAAAGCCTTCGATTATAGCCCGGTGGACAAGGTCGCCAGGAACCGCTCGTCGGCGGCGTCGAGGCGGCCCGCGAGCCGCGCAGCGACGATCAACTCCGGTCGCTGCCGCGCGGTCAGCTCGAGCGAGCGCTCGCGGCGCCACCGTGCGATCTGGCCATGGTGGCCCGACAAGAGCGGCGATGGCACGGGCACGCCCCCGCCGGCAGCGGCAGGCCAGACCTCCGGGCGGCTGTAGTGCGGGCAGTCGAGCAGCCCGTCCTCGAAGCTGTCCTGCCGGTGAGATTGCGCATCGCCGAGCACCCCGTCCTGCAGCCGCGCCACCGCGTCGAGCAGCGCGAGCGCGGGCAGTTCGCCGCCCGACAGCACGAAGTCGCCGAGACTCAGCTCGACATCGACATGGCGCTCGACGAAACGCTGGTCGACGCCTTCGTAGCGACCGCACAGCAGCACGCCGCCCGACCCCGCGGCCCAGTCGCGCACCAGCGACTGGTCGAGCCGGCGACCGGTCGGCGCGAAAAGGACCAGCGGCGCGGCGACCGCGTCGGCGCGGTCGGCGCGGATCGCCGCGAGCGCGCGCGCCAGCGGCTCGGCCATCAACACCATGCCCGGCCCGCCGCCGTAGGGGCGGTCGTCGACCCGGCGGTAAGCGTTGTCCGCGAAGTCGCGCAGCGGCCAGAGCTTGACCACGATCTGCCCCGACTCGAATGCCCGCCGCGTCACACCCAGCGCGAGATGCGGCGCGAAGAGTTCGGGAAAGAGCGTGATGACGTCGAAGCGCATCGGCATCGGCGCCGCGCCGGGATCAGAAGCTGTGAAGGAATTCCGCGCACCCGAGCGGGCGTCGGAAACGGTGCCGATCGAGGCGCAAAGCGCAGCCGTGGCTCGGGCTACGGCGAGCATTCGCAACGACGAGTGGCGTCGTTTGCGGCGCATGAGCGGGTGTGTGGGGTTTCTTCACAGCTTCTCAGAAGTCGAGACCCCAGTCGACCGTGACGAGGCGGTCGGCCAGGCTCACGTTGTCGACGTAGGCAGCGACGAACGGAATGAGCCGCTCGGTCTCGGGCGCGGGCGCGACGCCCTCGGGCTGCACGCGCAGAACGCTGTGCGGGCCGGTGTCGATCAGGCCGGCGATCCGGCCGAGCCGCTCGCCGTCACGGTTGACGACGTCGAGGCCGATCAGATCGACCCAGTAGAACTCGTCGTCACCGACGGTGGGAAAGCTCGACCGGGGCACGAACACCCGCGCGCCGCGCAAGGCTTCGGCGGCGGTGCGGTCGGGCACCTGCTGCGCCTGTGCGACGACGATGTCGCCGTGGTCCTTGATCTGCATGATCTCGAGCAGCGAGGGCACGCGCGCCGCCGGGATCGGTCGTGGCACGCCGGCCTTCTCGGACGGCTTCAGGAACCAGCGCCGCGACGAGAACAGCGCCTGCGGATCGGCAGCGAACGGCTGCACCTTGAGCCAGCCCTTCAAGCCCCAGGCATCGACGATGCGACCGACCTCGATCGCATCGTCGGGCCAGACCGGCGTGTCTGCCAGGGTCATGGCCGGCCCGCGATCGGTCGTCAGGCCGTCGCGGCCTTCGCCTGCGCGACGAGGCGCTGCACGGTCGGCGACAGCTGCGCGCCGGTGCCGGTCCAGTGCTCGATGCGGTCGAAGGCAACGCGCAGCGGCTGCTCGCCGCCCGACGCGACCGGGTTGTAGAAACCCACGCGTTCGATGAAGCGGCCGTCCCGACGGGTGCGCGAGTCGGCGACGACGATGTTGAAGAACGGGCGCTTCTTGGCACCGCCGCGTGCGAGTCGGATGACGACCATGGTGGAATCCTCGGGTCTGCGAATCTTGGACGAAACTGCGCATTATAAACTCGGTGGCTGCACCCGAGGACGCCATGCCGCTGATCCGCCCCTGCGGGCCCGAAGACATTGCCGCCGTGACCGCCGTCTACGCCTGGAACGTGCGCCATGGCACAGGCACCTTCGAGCTCGACGCGCCGGACGATGCAGAGATGCGCCGGCGCCATGACGACGTCGCGGCGAAACGCCTGCCGTGGCTCGTTGCCGAACTCGACGGCGAGATCGTCGGCTACGCCTACGCCAACCACTTCCGGCCCCGCCTGGCCTACCGGTTCTGCCTCGAGGACTCGGTCTACCTCGCCCCGCAGGCCACCGGCAGGGGCATCGGCCGGCTCCTTCTCGCCGAACTCCTCGCGCGCTGCGAGGACGCCGGCGGCCGGCAGATGCTCGCGGTGATCGGCGACTCCGAGAACCGCGCGTCGATCGGCCTGCACCGCCGGCTCGGCTTCGACGACGTCGGCGTCATGAAGGCCGCCGGCTGGAAGTTCGGCCGCTGGCTCGATGTCGTCATTCTGCAGAAGTCGCTCGGGCTCGGCGCCGCGAGCGCGCCCTGACCCTCGATGGCCGTCTACCGCTCGAAGACGATCGCCACCTGGGTGGCCTTCCTGGGCGGCGCCCTCGGCCTGCACCGCTTCTACCTCCACGGCCTCGGCGACCGCTGGGGTTGGTTCTTTCCGCTGCCGACGCTGGTCGGCGTCTACGGCGTACTGCGGATGCGCCGCTTCGGCATCGACGACCTGCCCGCCTGGGTGCTGATCCCGCTGCTCGGCGCAGTGCTCTCGCTCGCCGCGTTCACCGCGATCGTCTACGGCCTCACGCCCGACCACAAGTGGAACGCCCGTCACAACGCCGGCGGCGGCCCGCAGCACCTGACCGGCTGGTCGACGATCCTCGGCGTCGTCGCGGCGCTCGTCGTCGGCACCGCCGTGCTGATGGCGACGATCGCCTTCACCGCGCAGCACTACTTCGAGTACGTCGCGGCGCACTGAGCGGGCGTCAGCCGAAACGGATCTCGACGTGCGAGTGGAAGAACTCGCGCGGGCCGCGGAAGGCGTCGAGCCGCTCGAGCAGGCGCTCGAAATCGGCGTCGTCGTCGATCGGGTTGAAGTGTTCCGTGCCGACCGCGAGCACCGGCGCCCCGCGGTAGGCATGGAAGTAGGCGACGTAGGCGTCGCAGAGCCGCTGCAGGTAGTCGGCGGTGATGCCCTGCTCCATGCCGATTCCGCGGCGACGGATGCGCTCCTGCAGCGTCTCGGGCGGCGCCTGCAGCCAGACGACGAGGTCGGGCTCGCCGATGTGCGGCGCGACCTGCGCGTACATCTGCTGGTAGAGCCGGAACTCGTCGTCGCCGAGGTTGAGCTGGGCGAAGATCGCGTCCTTCGCGAAAAGGAAATCGGCGACGACGCCGCGGGCGAACATGCCCGGCTGTGCCGCCTGCTGCATCTGCTTGACGCGCTGGAACAGGAAGAAGAGCTGCGTCTGCAGCGCGTAGCCGACCGGGTCGGCGTAGAAGCGGCCGAGGAACGGATTGTCTTCGGGCTGCTCGAGCAGCAGGTCGGCGCCGAGCCGCTCGGCCAGCCGGCGCGCGAGCGAGCTCTTGCCGACGCCGATCGGGCCGTCGATCGCGATCTGGCGGAAGCGGGCGATGCCGGGCGGCACGGCGGCGCCGGTCATCGCGTCGCGAGGCGGTCGATCGACTGCTCCGCGACGCCGGGCAGCAGGTCCGCGACGCGGCCGACTCCCGGCAGCACGGTGTCCGCCGCGACCTCGGCGAGCGGCACGAGCACGAACGCGCGGCCCGCGAGCCGTGGATGCGGCAGCGTCAGCACCGGTGTCTCGACGACATGGTCGCCCTGGAACAGCAGGTCGAGGTCGAGCGTGCGCGGCGCGTTGCGGTAGCGCCGCTCGCGCCCGTGGCGGCGTTCGATCGCCTGCAGCGCGGCGAGCAGCGCCAGGGGCGCGAGCGCGGTCTCGACCAGCACGACCGCGTTGACGAAATCCGGCCCGCTCGCCTCGACCGGCGCCGAGCGGTAGAACGACGAGGTCGCGACGAGCCGGCTGCCGGGCAGCGCGCCGATCGCGCCGATCGCCTGCCGCAGCGTCGCCTCGCGCTCGCCGAGGTTGGCGCCGAGACCGATGCCGGCGATCACGGGCGGGCCAGCGTGTGCCGGGCCGGCGGTCAATCGAGCGCCGCGCAGGCCATGTTGCGGAACAGCTCGCGCAGTTCGGCGGCCTGGCCCGGCGCCTGCGCGAGCATCACGCCGAACATCTGCTCCGGCGGGTCGACGAAGAACATCGTGCCCGACGCCCCGCTCCAGCCGTAGCAGCCGACCGAGCCCGGGTCGCTCGCGACGCCGGCGACCCGACGCACCGCGACGCCGAGACCGAAGCCGTAGCCGGGCGGCAGCAGGCCGGGCGCGACCGGGATGTCGCCGAGATGGTCGGCGGTCATCAGCTCGACGGTCTTGCGGCCGAGCAGCCGGGCGCCGTCGAGCCGGCCGCCGCCGAGCAGCATCCGCAGGAAGCGCGCGTAGTCTGACGCCGTCGACACGAGCCCGCCGCCGCCGAGCTCGAGCGCGAGGACGCGGCGCGGATCGCCGAGGCGGATCGCGGCGCCGCCGTCCGGGTCGGCGGCGAACGGCTCGGCAATGCGGTGCTGCATGGCCGCCGGCACGCTGAAGCCGGTGTCGACCATGCCGAGCGGGCCGAGGATCGCCGCGTGCAGCTGCTCGCCGAGCGAGCGGTCGGCGATCACCTCGACGAGGCGGCCGAGCACGTCGGTCGCGCGGCTGTACTCCCAGACGGTGCCGGGCGGATGCGCGAGCGGCAGTTCGGCGAGCGCGCGGCTCAGCTCGGCGTTGGTGCGGCGCGGCGAGTAGAGATTGGCGTCGACGTAGGCCTGCACGACCGGCGACGGCGGCAGGAATTCGTAGCTGAGGCCGGCGGTGTGGCGCAGCAGGTCGTGGACCGTCATCGGCCGCGCCGGCGCGGCGCGCTCGATGCCGACGGTCGTCGTCGCGAACTCGGGCAGGTAGCGCGCGACGGGGTCGTCGAGGCGGACGAGGCCCTGCTCGAACAGCTGCAAGGCCGCCACCGAGACGATCGGCTTGGTCATCGAATAGATGCGGAAGATCGCATCGCGCGACATCGGCGTCGGCTGTGCCGGGTCGAGCCGGCCGAGCGCCTCGAACAGCGCGGTCTCGCCACGGCGGACGACGAGCAGCACCGCACCCGGCATGCGGCCGTCGGCGATCGCCCGGTCGAAGCGGGCGACGAGGCGCGCGAGCGCCGCCGCGTCGCAGCCGCCCGATGCCGTCACGGCTCGCGCCCCGCGGCCGGGTCGGCCGGTCCGGCGTCCGTCGCGGCGACTGCAGGCTCGCCGCTGCCGGCCGGCCGGCGACGGCGGCGACGGCGCTTGCGGACCGGGTCGGCAGCGAGCGCGCTCTCGCCTCCGTCGTCGTCTGCATCGGGATCCGGATCGGCCCCGTCGCCCGGCACGCCGGCTTCCGTGGCGCCGGCGCCGGCGTCGGCAGCGCCGGCGTCGGCTGCAGACGCCGCGGGCTTGACCGCGCGGACACGGCGCGGCGGGCCACCGGCAGGCGCGCTCTTGCCCACCGCCGCGAGCAGCGTGTGCCGCCCTTCGTCGTCGGCGAGCGAGAAGTCCTCCCACCAGTTGGCGAGCGCGGCGTCGATCTCGCCGGCGTCGCCGCGCAGGCGCAGGAAGTCGAGGCCGGCACGGAAGCGCGGCTGCTCGATCAGCGTCGCGACCGAGCCGCCGCTGCGGCGCTCGAAGCGCGGCTGCATCATCCAGATCTCGCGCATGTCGGCGGCGAGCTTGCCGCGGCCGGAGATGTCGCCGATGCGGGCGTCGAAGACGGTGTCGATCGCCTGCTGCAGCGCCGGGAACGACGGCTCGCCGGCGTCGCGACGCGTCTTCCAGCCGTCGAGCACGTCGTGCCACAGCATGCAGGCGAGCATGAAGCTCGGCGCGACGGGCTTGCCCTCGCCGACGCGGCGGTCGGTATCGGCGAGCGCGAGCTGCACGAACTTCTCGCGGCCGTCGTGGCGCTGCGCTTCGTCGAGCGCGACGTCGAGCACCGGAAAGACGCCACGGTGCAGGCCCTGGCGCCGAAGCTCCTCGATGCTCGCGAGCGCATGGCCGGTCTGCAGCAGCTTGATCAGCTCGTCGAAGGTGCGCGAGGCGGGCACGTTGTCGAGCAGCGCCGCCATCTCCTTGATCGGCGCGCGCGTCTTCGGTTCGATCTCGAAGCCGAGCTTCGCCGCGAAGCGGACGACGCGGATGATGCGCACCGGGTCCTCGCGGTAGCGCGTGGCCGGGTCGCCGATCATCCGCAGCAGCTTCTTCCGCACGTCGCCGATGCCGCCGTGGTAGTCGACGACGATCTCGCGCACCGGGTCGTAGTACATCGCGTTGATCGTGAAGTCGCGCCGCGCGGCGTCGTCGACCTGGCTGCCCCAGACGTTGTCGCGCAGCACCCGACCCTCGGCGTCGACGACGTGGCTCTTGCCGACGAGATCGGACTTCGACGTCTTCTCGTTGCCGCTCACCTGCTCGGCGGCGCTCGCTTCGACCATCGCGCGGAAGGTCGAGACCTCGATGACCTCCGACAGCCCGCGGTCCTGCCGGCCGCGGCCGAAGACGACGTGGACGATGCGAAAGCGCCGGCCGATGATGAAGGCGCGGCGGAACAGCGCCTTGACCTGCTCGGGCGTCGCGTTGGTCGCGACGTCGAAATCCTTGGGCCGCAGGCCGACGAGCAGGTCGCGCACCGCGCCGCCGACGATGTAGGCCTCGTAGCCCGCGTCGACCAGCGTGCTGACGACCTTGATCGCGCGCTCGTCGACGCGCTTCGGATCGATGCCGTGCTCGCTCTTCGTCGCCTCGACGCGCACGCCGGCGGTCGGCGCCGGCTCGGCGGCAGGTGCCGGAGCATCCGGGCGCGGCACCTTGCCGAGCAGCTTGTCGATGAGTTTCCTGATCATTCGGCCTCTTCCCCCTGGCTGGGTGTTGTCGTCGCGGGCGGCTCGAAGAGCTGCAGCACGCGCCAGCCGCGTTCGCGCGCGATCGCCGCCAGCGCAGGCGTCGGATTCGTCGCGACCGGATCGGTCGCGCGCTCGAGCAGCGGCAGGTCGTTCGCGGAGTCGCTGTAGACGCTGACCCGGTCGAAATCGCGCCAGGTCCGCGGCGTCGGCCGGCCCGCGAGCCATTCGCCGACCCGTGTCACCTTGCCCTCCCGGAAGCTCGGCGTGCCGGCGATGCAGCCGGTGATGGTAGCGCCCTGCCCGCGCTCGAGCCGCACGGCGATCAGGTCGTCGATGCCGAAGGCCCGCGCGATCGGCGCGGTGACGAAGTCGTTGGTGGCGGTGACGAGCGCGATCAGATCGCCGCGCACCCGGTGCTCACGGACCAGCGCGAGCGCCGGCTCGCGCAGTCCGGGCTCGATCACATCGGCCATGAAGCGGCGCTGCGCGGCGTCGAGTTCGGCGGCGCTGCGCGTCCGCAGCGGCGCGGTCGAGAAGGCGATGTAGGCGTGGATGTCGAGCGTGCCGGCGCGATAGTCTGCGTAGAAGGCGTCGTTGCCGCGGCGGAACGACTCGCCGTCGACCCAGCCGAGCCGGTCGACGAGGAAGTCGCCCCAGGCGTGGTCGGAGTCGAAGGGCAGCAGCGTGTCGTCGAGGTCGAAGAGGCACAGGTTCATCGGGCGGCGGCGTCGTCGAGAAGCATCTGTTTGAGCAGCGGCACGGTGACGCTGCGCTGCGTTGCGATCGAGAAGCGGTCGAGCCGGTCGAGCAGGCCGGTCAGATGCTTGAGGTCGCGGTCGAAGCGCGTCAGGAGGTAGTCCATCACGTCGTCCGAGAACAGGACGCCGCGGGCGTCGGCCTCGCGGCGCAGCGCGGCGCGCGTCTCGGTCTCGCCGAGCGGCTGCAGGCCGAAGACATGGCCCCAGCCGAGGCGCGTACGCAGATCCTCGCGCAGGGGCAGGTCGACCGGCGGCACACGACCGGCGGCGGAGACCGGCGTGCCCGCCGCGGCGGCCTCGACGAAGAGCGTGAAGGCGGCGTGCTGCTGCAGGGCGTCGAGGCGCTCGCAGTCGTCCAGCACGATCAGGCCCCACCGCGGGTCGTGCGGCCACGGCGCCGGCTGATCCGGACCGAAACAGCCGGCGTGCGCGCCGTCGGCGCCGAACCGCGCGACGAGCGCCTGCAGCAGGTGCGTCTTGCCGCTGCCGCTCGGGCCCCAGAGGTAGACCGGCGGCGCGGTTGCGGCGAGCGCGAGCAGGTGATCGACGGCCGCGGCGTTGCCGGCCGGCAGGAAGTTGGCGAAGCTGCGGGCGGGCGGCGCGCCGAGCGCGAGCGGGATCTGCCTCATCCGGCAGCGCGCCGGACGGCGGCGCGGGACGTCGACGGCAGCGGCATCGGGTCGGCGAACGGGCGTGTCACCGGGGAGCGGCCGGGCGGCCTCGGCGCATTCAGGACCTGCGAATGCATCCGGCGCGCTCGAGCGGCGGCCGCGAACGCCGACGATCGAGGCGCAACACGCAGCCGTCGTCGCTTCCACGGCGAGCGTTCGCAACCACGAGTGGCGTCGTTCGCGGCCGCAGAGTGGGCGTGTCGGGTCCGTTCACCGGCTCTTCAGTGGCGCCGCGACGACCGCCGGCGGATCTCGTCGAGCTGCGTCTCGATGCTCGCCCGGTCGACGGCGTCGGGCGCGTGGTCGAGATAGGCGCGCAGGTCGGCCGCCGCCGTCTGCTCGAGCCCGAGCTCGGCGCAGACGAGGCCGCGGTCGCGCCGCTCGGCCCAGTCGGTCGGAAGCAGCACGACGAGCCGCTGCAGCACCTTGAGCAACTGCGGCAGGTCGCGCGCATTGCGGTGCACTTCCTTCAGGTTGCGCAGCATCCTCGCCAGCACGTCGCGCGGCGGCGACGCCTGCAGGAACAGGCCGAGCGGCACGTCGAACGGGCCGTGCAGGCCGCGGTTGCGCTTGTACGGCGCAAGCAGCTCGTCGAGGTCGTCGCGCGACAGCGACTGGCCGGTGAACGGGTCGATCACGACCTCGCCCTGCTGCTGCGCGCTCTGCATGCGCAGCTTGACGAGGAAGTGGCCCGGGAACGACACGCCGCGTGCCGTCAGGCCGATCTGCGTCGCGAACTCGACGTAGAGCACGGCGAGCGTGATCGGAATGCCGCGCCGCGTCTCGAGCACGCGGTGCAGGTAGCTGTTGTCGGCGGCGTAGTAGTCGTTGACGTTGCCGGCGAAGCCGAGTTCCTGGAAGAAGTAGCGGTTCAGCCAGCGCAGCTTCTGCACGCCGACCGCGTCGGCCGGAACGCGGCGCTTGAGCTTCTCGGCGAGGCGGTCGATGTCGGCGAGCACGCGCTGGACGTCGAGCTTGGGATCGGCGTCCTGGCCGAGCGATGCCGCCGCCTCGATGACCGACAGCGACGCGTCCTCGGCGACCAGCGACTGGAAATAGTCGAGCGGCGTCGGCGTCTCGAAGCGCAGCGGTGACGGCATCGGCCAAGTGTAGGTCGACTCGATGGTCGAGGCGCCGTCGCGGCTTCGGTGACGCGACGTTCAGGCGCGGCGGACGAAGTGGCGCAGGCGGATGCCGCTCGCGGCGAGCGTCGCGAAGTAGAGCGCCGCGGCGCCGCCGAGGCTCGCTGCCAGCAGGCCGATGCGGCGGCCTTCGTGGTCGGCGAGGCCGATCCAGTCGACCGCGCGCTCGGCCCAGGCGAGCACGCCGCCGAGCAGCGCCGCGGCGAGCGCGACGCGCAGCGCAAAGAGGCCCCAGCCAGGAGCGGGCCGGAAGCCGCCGTTGCGCTTCAAGCCGACGAACAGCCAGGTCGCGTTGATCAGCGCGCCGATGCTGATCGAGAGCGTCAGCCCCGCGTGCCGCAGCCACGGCACGAAGGCGAGGTTCATGAGCTGCGTCAGCACCAGCACGACGATCGCGATGCGCGCCGGCGTGCGCGTGTCGTGGCGGGCGTAGAAGCCCGGGGCGAGAACCTTCACCGCGACGATGCCGACGAGCCCGACGCCGTAGCCGAACAGCGCCCGCGACGTCTGCACGACCGAGACGGCGTCGAACGCGCCGCGGTGGAACAGCGTCGCGACCATCGCCTGCGGGAAGACGAGCAGCGCGACGGTGCACGGCAGCGCGAGCAACAGCACGAGCCGCAACCCCCAGTCGAGCAGGCCGGAATACGCGTCGACATCGTTGCGCGCCTGCGCCGCCGACAGCTGCGGGATCAGCAGGATGCCGAGCGCCACGCCGAGCAGCGCGGTCGGAAATTCCATCAGCCGGTCGGCGAAGGTGATCCACGACACCGCGCCCACGCCCTGGTGCGACGCGATCTGCGTGTTGATCATGAGCGACACCTGCGCGACCGAGACGCCGACCAGCGCCGGCCCCATCTGCCGCAGAACCCGCTCGACGCCGGGGTGCTGCCAGGCGCCGCGGATTGCGCGCCAGGCGACGCCGAAGCGCGGCAGCATCCCGATGTGCATCAGCGGTGGCACCTGCACCGCGAGCTGCAGCACGCCGCCGACCATCACGCCGAGCGCGAGCGCGTAGACCGGTGGATGGCCCCAGCGCGCGAACTGCGGCGCGAGCAGCCAGGCAGCGCCGATCTGCGAGAGGTTGAGCAGCACCGGCGTCGCCGCCGACACGGCGAAGCGCTTCCAGGTATTGAGGATCGCCGACGCGAGCGAGACGAGCGAGACGAGGCCGATGTACGGAAACATCCAGCGCGTCATCACGACTGCCGCGTCGAAGTCGGCGAGCCCGGAGCCGATCAGCCAGACGATGACCGGCGCGGCGACGACGCCGACGACGCAGGTCGCGACGAGCGCCCAGAGCAGCACGGTCGAGACGGCGTCGATCAGGCGGTGCGTCTCGGCGTCGCCCTCGAGCGTGCGCGTTGCGCCGAGCACGGGCACGAAGGCCTGCGCGAACGCGCCCTCGCCGAAGAGCCGCCGCAGCAGGTTGGGAATGCGGAAGGCGACGTTGAAGGCGTCGACCGCGGCGCCGGCGCCGAAGAGCGAGGCGATCACGACTTCGCGACCGAGGCCGGCGACGCGCGACAGGAGCGTGAAGAGCGAGATGACGGACGCGGCGCGCAGCAGGTTCATGGAGACGAGGAGGCGCGGGCGCAGGGTCGGAGGCAGTCCGTGATCCGAAGCGGCATCCGCCGCCTTGCAACTGTATTTAGCAGATGCTAAACTAGGAGGCTTCGCTCGGGGCTCAAAGGATGTGCGGCACGCGCTGCAACGTCCCGCGCCCGAGACGCAGCAACACACAGGACGACAGGACGCCCGACACCCCATGGCCACCTCCGCCAAAGCCAAGAAGAAGACCGTTCGCATCGCCTCCGGCTTGAAGCGCGTCCGCCAGGACGTCAAGCTCAACGCCGCCAACACGGCGCTGCGTTCGAAGTTCCGCACGGTCATCAAGAACGTGCAGAAGGCGGTCGTCGCCGGCGACAAGGAGAAGGCGACCGAGCTCTACAAGAGCGCGCAGTCGGTGATCGACTCGATCGCCGACAAGGGCCTCTTCCACAAGAACAAGGCGGCGCGCCACAAGAGCCGTCTCGCCGCCAAGGTCAAGGCGCTCAATACCGCGACACCCGCTGCCTGACGGCGTCACGCTCGGCGCCGGGAAGGGCTCGCATCGCGAGCCCTTTTTTCATGGCGCCGGGCGCGACGGCGGATCGTCGAGCAGGAACGCTTCGACGACCTGGAGCCGGTTGTCGCGCGCGAAGTTCATGACGAAGTCCCAGGCCATCGGCTCGAGCTCCTTGAGCGCTTCGCTCACGAACACGCACTTCACCCCGCGGACGACCCGCGGCACGCAATACGGCGAGTAGCCGATGAAGGCGCCGATGCCGGCGTTCGCGCCATCGGGCCGGAAGCTCGACATCGCGCCGGCCAGCCGTTCCGACCAGTCGCTCGGCCGAAACGGCTGCCCGTCCGACGTCAGGCCCTGGATCACGAACTGACGGGGAGCGGCGGGCGAAGTCATCGGTGGCGGAACGGCTTGCGGGGGATTGTGCCGCCAGTGCGCGTGCCTTCGAGCCCGGCAGAAGAGCCGTGCGGCGCCGCAGCCCGGGCCGGTGCCATCGGGTCGGTCCCTATAGAATCCGCGGCCTGCGGGAACCGGCATCGTCGCGTTCCCGCTTCGTGCTTCTGTGCCCCCATACCCTGCCGGAGTCCGCGCATGAACGCCCCCGAAGCCATTCCCGTCTCGGCCGAACCGCACGTGATGAAGACCTACGGCCGCCTGCCGCTGGCGCTGTCGCACGGCCGAGGTTGCTGGGTCTGGGACACCGAGGGCAAGCGCTATCTCGACGGGCTCGGCGGCATCGCCGTGAACACGCTCGGCCATGCGCATCCGAAACTCGTGCCGGCGCTGCAGGATCAGCTCGGCAAGATGATCCACAGCTCGAATTACTACCTTGTGCCGCTGCAGGAACAGCTCGCCGCGCAGCTCTGCGAGAAGTCCGGGCTCACGAACGCATTCTTCTGCAGCACGGGCCTCGAGGCCAACGAGGCGGCGCTCAAGATCGCACGCAAGTTCGGCCACGACAAGGGCATCGAGCGGCCGGAGATCGTCGTGTACGAAGCCGCCTTCCACGGCCGCTCGATCGCCACGCTGTCGGCGACCGGCAACAAGAAGATCCAGGCGGGCTTCGGTCCGCTGGTCGAGGGCTTCGTCCGCATTCCGCTCAACGACACGGCGGCGCTGCAGCAGGTCGCCGAGTCGCACAAGAACGTCGTCGCCGTCTTCCTCGAGGTGATCCAGGGCGAAGGCGGCGTCCGCCCGACGACCGCCTCCTACCTGCGCGATGCGCGCCGCATCTGCGACGAGAACGACTGGTTGCTGATGCTTGACGAGGTGCAGTGCGGCATGGGCCGCACGGGCAAGTGGTTCGCACACCAGTGGGCCGGCATCCAGCCCGACGTCATGCCGCTCGCCAAGGGCCTCGGCTCGGGCGTGCCGGTCGGCGCCGTCGTCTGCGGCCCGCGCGCCGCGAAGGTGATGCAGCCGGGCAACCACGGCACGACCTTCGGCGGCAATCCGCTCGCGATGCGCGCCGGCGTCGAGACGATCCGGATCATGGAGGACGAGAACCTGCTCGACAACGCGGCGACGGTCGGACTGCGGCTGAAGACCGGGCTCGAACGCGAACTCGCCGAGGTCGCGGGCGTGACCGAGATCCGCGGACAGGGCCTGATGATCGGCATCGAGCTCGATCGGCCGTGCGGCGTGATCCTGCACCGCGCTGCCGAGGCCGGCCTGATGCTCAGCGTGACGGCCGAGCGGGTGATCCGCCTCGTGCCGCCGCTCATCCTGTCGGCCGACGAAGCGGACCAGATCGTCGCGATCCTGACGCCGCTGGTGAAGGAGTTCCTCGCCGAGCCGGTCGCGGCCGCGGTGTCGACATCCCCGTGAACCCCGGCATGAGCCCGATCCAGCACTTCCTGCAGATCAAGGATTTCCGCGCCGAGGACTACGGCTACCTCTTCGCGCGCGCCGCCGACGTCAAGCGCCGCTTCAAGAACTACGAGAAGTACACGCCGCTCGTCGACCGCACGCTCGCGATGATCTTCGAGAAGGCGTCGACGCGCACCCGTGTGAGCTTCGAGGCCGGCATGTACCAGATGGGCGGCTCGGTCGTGAACCTCACGACCGGCGACAGCCAGCTCGGCCGCGCCGAGCCGATCGAGGACAGCGCCCGCGTCATCAGCCGCATGGTCGACATCGTCATGATCCGCACCTTCGAGCAGACCAAGCTCGAGGCGTTCGCGGCGCACTCGCGCGTGCCGGTCATCAACGGCCTCACCAACGAGCATCATCCCTGTCAGATCCTCGCCGACGTCTTCACCTTCATCGAGCACCGCGGCAGCATCGCCGGCAAGGTCGTCGCGTGGGTCGGCGACGGCAACAACATGGCCAACACCTGGCTGCAGGCGGCCGACATCCTCGGCTTCCGACTCCATGTGAGCACGCCGGGCGGCTACGGAATCGACCCGGCGGCCGCGGGCGTCACGAACTCGGCGTGTGTCGAGGTCTTCGCGAATCCGCTCGACGCCTGCCGCGGCGCCGACCTGGTCACGACCGACGTCTGGACCAGCATGGGCTTCGAGGCCGAACACGAGACCCGCCGGCGCGACTTCGCCGACTGGTGCGTCGACGCGCGCATGATGGCCGTGGCGAAGCCCGACGCGCTCTTCATGCACTGCCTGCCGGCGCACCGCGGCGAGGAGGTGGCGGCCGACGTCATCGACGGCCCGCAGTCGGTCGTCTGGGACGAGGCCGAGAACCGGATGCACGTGCAGAAGGTGCTGATGGAATTCCTGCTGATCGGCCGGACCGGCTGAAAGGGACGTCGATGTCGCAGCGCCTCTGGGACATCTCGCCGCCGGTGTCTGCCGACGCACCCGTCTTTCCCGGCGACACCGCGTACGCGCAGCGCTGGAGCGCCGAGATCGGCCCCGGCTGCCCGGTCAACGTCAGCGCGATCACGCTCTCGCCGCACGTCGGCGCGCATGCCGACGCGCCGCTGCACTACGGCGCCGGACGCGCGGCGATCGGTGCGGTCGATCTCGCGCCCTACCTCGGCCGCTGTCGCGTCGTCCATGCGATCAATCGCGGCCCGCTCGTGCGGCCCGAGCACCTCGCGCACGCCACGGGCGACGACCTGCCGGCGCGCGTGCTCGTGCGCACCGCGGAGCAGGCCGCGCGCACCTGGACCGGCGACTTCGCCGCCTTCGCGCCCGAGACGATCGACTGGCTCGCCGGCCGCGGCGTCGTCCTCGTCGGCCTCGACACCGCGTCGGTCGATCCGGCCGACAGCAAGTCGCTCGCGAGCCACCAGCGCCTGCTCGCGCTCGACCTGCGCGTGCTCGAGAACCTGGTGCTCGACGACGTGCCCGAGGGCGACTACGAGCTGATCGCCCTGCCCCTCAAACTCGTGCACGCCGACGCCTCGCCGGTCCGCGCCATCCTGCGATCGCTCGCATGACCACGACCCGCGACGCCTGCGACGCGCTTGACCGCGCCGACCCGCTCGCGGCGCTCCGCGACGCCTTCGTGCTGCCGCCCGGCGTCTATCTCGACGGCAATTCGCTCGGCGCCCTGCCGAAGGCGACCGCCGGGCGCGTCGGCCGCGCCGTCGAGCGCGAGTGGGGCGAGGGCCTGATCCGGAGCTGGAACACCGCCGGCTGGATCGATCTGGCGCAGCGCGTCGGCGACCGCATCGCACGGCTGATCGGCGCCGCACCGGGCGAGGTCGGCGTCGGCGATTCGACGTCGGTCAACCTCTTCAAGGTGCTGACGGTCGCCGCCGAACTCGCCCGCGCGACGTCACCGACGCGGCGGACGATCGTCTCCGAGCGCGGCAACTTCCCGACCGACCTCTACATCGCCGAGAGCGTCGCGCGGCAGCACGGCGCGGAGCTCCGGCTCGTCGACGGCGACGCCGCGATCGCTACCGCGCTCGATGCCGAAACGGCCGTGCTGCTGCTGACGCACGTCGACTACCGCAGCGGCCGGCTGCACGACATGGCCGCGGTGACCCGCGCCGCGCACGCCGCCGGCGCGCTCGTCGTCTGGGATCTCGCGCACTCGGCCGGCGCCTTGCCGGTCGACCTCCACGCCGCCGACGCCGACTTCGCGATCGGCTGCGGCTACAAGTACCTGAACGGCGGCCCCGGCGCGCCGGCGTTCGTCTGGGCGCACCCGCGGCAGCTCGCGCGCATGGCCGCCCTCGCGGTCCGCCAACCGCTCGCCGGCTGGCTCGGCCACGCGGCACCCTTCGCGTTCGACAGCAGCTACCGACCGGCGGCGGGCATAGGCCAGTTCGTCTGCGGCACGCCGCCGGTGCTGTCGCTGACGGCGCTCGCCTGCGGACTCGAGGTCTTCGACGCGCTCGATGCCGTCGGCGGCATGGCGGCACTGCGCGCCAAGTCGCTCGCGCTCGGCACGCTGTTCATCGACCTCGTCGAAGCGCGCTGCGCCGGTCGCGGCCTCGCGCTCGTGACGCCGCGCGACGAGGCGTCGCGCGGCAGCCAGGCGAGCTTCGCGCATCCCGAGGCCGGCTATGCGGTGATGCAGGCGCTGATCGCACGCGGCGTCATCGGCGACTTCCGCGCGCCCGACATCCTGCGCTTCGGCTTCACGCCGCTCTACACCCGCTTCGTCGACGTCTGGGACGCCACCTCCGCGCTCCGCAGCGTGCTCGACACCGGCGAATGGCGCGAACCGCGCTTCCACGCCCGCGCGGCGGTCACGTGACGACGACGCCCGAGAAGATCGTCGTCGAGGAGGGCGCGCAGCTCGACTTCTCGAAGGACATGAGCTACGGCGACTATCTGCATCTCGACACGCTGCTCGGCGCACAGCATCCGCGATCGCCCGACCCGAACGAGCTGCTGTTCATCGTCCAGCACCAGACCAGCGAGCTGTGGATGAAGCTGCTGCTGCACGAGCTCGACGGCGCGATCCGCGCGGTCGCGGCCGACGAGCTGCAGGGCGCGTTCAAGATGCTCGCGCGGGTCAGCCGGATCATGGAGCAGCTCGTCCACGCCTGGGACGTGCTCGCGACGATGACGCCGGCGGAGTATTCGCGCATCCGCCCGCATCTCGCCAACAGCAGCGGCTTCCAGAGCGCGCAGTACCGCTGCATCGAGTTCCGTCTCGGCAACAAGAACGCCGCGACGCTGAAGGCGCACGCGCACCGGCCCGACCTGCTGGCGCGCGTCGAGGCCGCGTGGCGCGCGCCGTCGCTCTACGACGAATCGATCCGCCTGCTCGCCCGGCGCGGCCTCGCGATTCCCGCCGACTGCCTCGAGCGCGACTGGACGCAGGCCCACGTCGTGAGCGACGCCGTCGAGCAGGCCTGGCTCGTCGCCTACCGCGACCCGAAGGCGCACTGGGATCTCTACCAGCTCGGCGAGGAGCTGACCGATCTCGAGGACGCCTTTCGCCTCTGGCGCTTCCGCCACGTCACGACCGTCGAGCGGATCATCGGCTTCAAGCGCGGCACCGGCGGGACGAGCGGCGTCGGCTACCTGCGCAAGATGCTCGACACCGTGCTGTTCCCGGAGATCTGGAAGCTCCGCACCGATCTCTGAGGACAAGCCCCTCGACCCGCGCCGAGGCCGAACATCCGCCAGCATCCACCGCATGCCGACGTCCCAGCCGCCACGCGACCCCGACGCTCGCCTGACGCCTCCGCGCATCGAGATGCTGCTGCGGATCCAGCGCGAATCCTTCGACTACTTCACCCACGAGCTCGAGCCCCGCAGAGGCCTCGTGTTCGACAAGACCGCCGAGGGCTGGCCGGCGAGCATCGCTGCGATGGGGATGGCGCTGACGGCGTGGGTCGTCGGCAGCGAGCGCGGCTACCTGCCGCGGCCCGAGGCGGTCGCACGCACGCTCGCGATGCTCCGCTTCCTCATGACGAGCGAGCAGAGCGACTCGCCGAGCGCGACCGGCTACAAGGGCTTCTACTACCATTTCCTCGACATCGAGACCGGCACGCGTGCGTGGGAGAGCGAACTGTCGAGCATCGACACCGCACTGCTGATGGCCGGCGTGCTCGCCGCACGCGCCTACTTTCGCGGCGCCGACGCCGACGAGCACGCGTTGCGCGAGCTCGCCACCGCGCTCTACGACCGCGTCGACTGGCGCTGGATGCAGGCCGGCGGCCCGGCGATCTGCCACGGCTGGAAGCCGGGCTGCACGGAATGCGGCGGCTTCCTGCCGTGGCACTGGCTCGGCTACGACGAGGCGCTGATCCTCTACGTTCTCGCCCTCGGCTCGCCCACCCATCCGGTGACCGACGACGCGTACCCGGCGTGGACGTCGACCTACGAGTGGCGGAGCGTCGAGGGCCTCGAGCAGCTCCATGCCGGGCCGCTCTTCACGCACCAGATGTCGCACGTCTGGATCGACTTCCGCGGCATCCGCGACGCCGTCATGCGCGAGCGCGGCAGCGACTACTTCGAGAACAGCCGCCTCGCGACGCTCGCGCAGCAGCGCTATGCGATCCGCAACCCGCTGCACTTCGCGATGTACGGCGAGCACTGCTGGGGCATCACGGCGAGCGACGGCCCGGGCGGCTCGAAGCGCGGCGTCCAGCTCGCGGGGCGCACCTACTACGACTACGTCGCCCGCGGCATCCCCGACGGCCCGGACGACGGCACGCTCGCGCCCTGGGCGGTCGCCGCGTCGCTGCCGTTCGCGCCCGACATCGTGCTGCCGACGCTCGAGCGCCTTCGCGTCCTGCAGCTTCATGCCGACAACCCGTACGGCTTCAAGGCGTCGTTCAACGCGACCTACCCCGGCCACCGCCGGCATGGTGGCGTCGGCTGGGTCTCGCGCCACCACTTCGGCATCAACGAAGGCCCGACGGTGATGATGGTCGAGAACCACCTGAGCGGGCTGGTCTGGCGGCTGATGCGGCAATGCCCGGTCGTCGTCGGCGGGCTGCGGCGCGCGGGCTTCGCCGGCGGCTGGCTCGACGCCGCCCGCTGAACGCCCGTGAAACGGCAGAGGGCGGCGGACCCGCAGGCCGGCCGCCGCCACGTCGCGACGACCGGCCGCGCGTCAGCCCAGGTTCACCGGCACGAAGATCGTGTCGCCCTCGCGCTGGACGAGCAGCGCGACGCTCTTCGGCTTGCCGGCGAGCACGCCCTTGACCGTGTCGACCGAATCGACCGGCTTGCCGTTGACCGCGAGCACGACGTCGCCCGGCTGGATGCCCGCCTTCGCCGCCGGCCCCGCGACGTTCTCGACGACGAGTCCCTGCTCGATGCCCGACTGCCGCCGCTCGTCGCGCGTCAGCGCCCGCAACGACAGGCCGAGCTGGCCCGGGGCGATGCTGCCGTCGGCGCTCGCGACGACGCTCTCGTCCGCCTCGGCGCCGCCGAGCTTGGCCTCGACCTCGCGCGACGCATGGTCGCGCCAGACCGAGAGCTTCACCTTCTCGCCCGGCATCGACAGGCCGATCAGGCTCGACAGCTCGCCCGAGCGCACGACCGGCTGGCCGTTGACCGCAGTGATCACGTCGCCCGCCTTGAGGCCCGCGGCTGCGGCCGGGCTGCCCTTGGCGACGTTCGCGACGAGCGCCCCGTCGGCCTGCTTCATGCCGAACGACTCGGCGAGCGACTGGTTGACGTCCTGGATCGTGACGCCGAGCTTGGCGTGGCTCGCCTTGCCGGTCGCGACAATCTGGTCCTTCACCTTCAGCGCGACATTGATCGGGATCGAGAACGACAGGCCCTGGAAGCCGCCGCTCTGCGAATAGATCTGCGCATTGATGCCGACGACCGAGCCGCTGCCGTCGAAGAGCGGGCCGCCCGAGTTGCCGGGGTTGACCGCCGCGTCGGTCTGGATGAACGGCACGACGGCGTCGCCCGGCAGCGAGCGGCCCTTCGCGCTCACGATGCCCTGCGTCGCGGTCTGCTCGAGGCCGTACGGCTGGCCGATCGCGAGCACCGGATCGCCGACCTCGAGGCTCCGTGCGTCGCCGAGCCGCACCGTCGGCAGGCCGGTCGCCTTGATGCGCAGCACCGCGATGTCGGTCGCCGGGTCGGAGCCGAGCACCTTGGCGGTGAATTCGCGCCGGTCGGCGAGCTTGACCGTCACGTCCTTCGCTTCGCGGACGACGTGCGCGTTGGTGAGGATCAGGCCGTCGGCGCTGATGATGAAGCCCGAACCGAGCCCCTTGAACGGCACCGGGCCCTGCGGCCCGCGCTGCTGGAAGCCCGGCATGCCGTGGAAGAACTTGAAGAACGGGTCGTTCTCCATGCCTTGCGGCAAGCCCCGCTCCTCGGCGGTCTCCTTGTGCAGGCCGGCGACGGTCACGCCGACGACGGCCGGGCCCGCCTGCTTGACGATCGCGCGGTAGTTCGGCACCTGGCCGGCGGCGAGCGGCGCCACCGGCGCAGGGGCCGCGGCGTCGCTGACGATGGCGGCATTGCCGCTGGCGGCCGCAGCGGGCTTGCTCTTGAGCCAGCCCGGGGTCAGGTCGATCGCACCGGCGGTGCCTGCGCCGGCCACGGTCAGCACCGCGGCAGCCACCGCGGTCGCGCTCAATGATTTGACGTTCATGACGTTCCTTCTTGTCCAGTGAGACATCCCGGACGGTCCGCGTCCCAGGTTCAGCGGAGAAGATAGGCGGCTTGGGTGAGGGCTCGGTGAGGGCGCGGTGAAGCGAAGATGAAGGCTGCGCAGGCGCAGGCGCCGGCACTGATCCCTGCGTCGGCCTGCCCGGACCTGCTCCCGTCGATCACGCCGTGCGGGACGCGGGCGGCGCGAAGCGCACGCTGACGCGCAGCCCGCCGAGCGGCGAGTCGCCGAGCACGACGACGGCGCCGTGCCGCTCGGCGATCCCGCGGACGATCGCCAGGCCGAGGCCGGTGCCGGGCTCGTCGCCCGCGGCCTGCCGATGGAAGCGGTCGAAGACGCGCTCGCGGTCGGCCGGCGCGATGCCGGGGCCGGCGTCGTCGACGACGAGCCGCGGCGCGCCGCCCTCGGCATCGACGCGGAGCTCGACCCGCGAGCCCGGCGGCGAATAGCGCACCGCGTTGTCGGCGAGATTGCGCACGAGCGCCACGAGCGCCGCCGGCTCGGCGCGCAGCCGCACCGGCTCGGGCGCCACGAGCGCGAGCGCGGTGCCGCGCGCGTGGGCGAACGGCGCCGTCGCGGCCAGCGCCTCGCGCGCGATCTCGACGAGGTCGACGCCGTCCTGCAGCGCGAGCGGCGCGCCCGGCTCGCTGCGCGCGAGACTCAGCAGCTGCTCGACGCCGCGCACCGCGCGCTCGATGCCGGCGGCGAGCGCGTCGGTCGCCGCGGCGCGAGACGCCTCGTCGGGCGCGCGGCGCAGCAGCTGGATCTGCAGCTTCAGCGCCGTCAGCGGCGATCGCAACTCGTGGGCGGCGTCGGCGACGAAGGCGCGCTGCGCGTCGAACGACGTGCCGAGCCGCTGCAGCAGCCCGTTGAGCGCCCGCACGAGCGGCGTCACTTCATCGGGCAGGTCGTCGATCTTCAGCGGCTGCAGCGACTGTTCGTCGCGGGCCCGGACTTCGGCGGCGACGCGACGCAGCGGCTGCACCGTCAGCGCCGCCAGCCACCAGATCGCGACCGCGAGCACCGGCGCGACCAGCGCCAGCGGCGAGACGCTGCGCAGCGCCGCGTCGGCGGCGAGCCGGCGCCGCGTCTGCAGCGGCTGGGCGACCTGGATCACGCGGTCGCGCGTCGCGACGCCGAAGGTCCGCCACGTCTGGCCACCGACGGTCAGGTCGGCGAAGCCGAGCAGCGCGCGCTCGGGCAGGCTCGAATGGTTGCGCGAGGCGTAGATGCCACGGCCGTCGACGGTCCAGATCTGGACGACGAAGTCGAGCTGGCCGTCGGCGAGCGCGCTCGCCTGGCTGCCGTCGATCTCGCCCTGGTCGCGCAGCGACAGCGCCATCTGCCGCAGCTGGTAGTCGAACAGCGATTCGGCCTGCGCGAGCACGGTGCGGTAGGTGACGCCGCCCATCACGAGCGCCGCCACGGCCAGCATGCCGAGCAGCGCCAGCAGCAGCCGCACGCGCAGCGACTTCACCCTGGCGCGCGCGGCTTGTCGCCGACGAAGTAGCCGACGCCGCGGATCGTGCCGATGAAGTCGGGCCCCAGCTTGCGGCGGAGCTGGTGGACGTAGACCGAGACGGCATTGCTCTCGATCTCCTCGCCCCAGCCGTAGAGCCGGTCCTCGAGCTGCGCCCGCGACAGCACCGCGCCGGGCCGCTGCAGCAGCGTCTCGAGCACGGCGAATTCGCGCGCGGAGAGCAGCACCGGCACGCCGTCCCGGGTCACCTGCCGCGTCGCCGGGTCGAGCGTGACGCCGCCGAACGCGATCGCGGTCTGCGCGCGGCCGGCGTGGCGGCGCAGCACGGCGCGGATGCGCGCGCTCAGCTCGTCGAGATCGAAGGGCTTGACGAGATAGTCGTCGGCGCCGGCGTCGAGGCCCGCGACCTTGTCGCCCGGGCCGTCGCGCGCGGTCAGCACGATGACGGGGATCGCTTCCTTGCGGCCGCGCAGGCCGCGCAGCACCTCGAGGCCGCCCGCCGGCTGCGTCGGCGCACCCGGCGCGCCGCTGGCGGGCAGGCCGAGGTCGAGCAGCACCAGGTCGAAGCGCTCGCTCGCGAGCGTCGCCGTCGCGGCGGCGGCGTCGCGCACCCAGTCGACGGCGTAGCGCTCGAGGCGCAGCGCGGCGCGCAGCGTCTCGCCGATCATGCGGTCGTCTTCCACCAGCAGCAGGCGCATCGCACATCCTCGACCCGGAAACGAAAAGCATACGCCGGCGAAAGGCCGTGCCGGGCAGGGCGCCGCGGGCTCCGGTATCGTGGTCCGATGGACGCCGCCGCTGCCTCCGCCGGACCCGGGCGCCCCGCCGTCGTCATCGTCGGCTGCGGCTTCGGCGGCCTCGAGGCCGTCCGAGCGCTCTCCGGGGCGGCCGTCGACATCGTGCTCGTCGACCGCACCAACCACCACCTCTTCCAGCCGCTGCTCTACCAGGTCGCGACAGCGGGCCTGAGCGCGCCGTCGATCAGCGCGCCGATCCGCCACGTGCTGCGCCACGAGATGCGGCGCGGCAATCTGACGGTGCTCCAGGCCGAGGTCGTCGGCATCGACGTCGCCCGCCGCCGGGTGCTGCTCGACGGCGGCCAGAGCGTCGGCTACGACCACCTGATCGTCGCCGCCGGCTCGACCCACAGCTATTTCGGCCACGACGACTGGGCCGCGCACGCGCCGGGCCTGAAGACGCTCGCCGACGCGTTCCGGATCCGCTCGCAGGTCGTCGGCGCCTTCGAGAAGGCCGAGCGCTGCGCAGACCCGGCCGCACGCGCGCCGTGGCTGACCTTCGTCGTCATCGGCGGCGGGCCGACCGGCGTCGAGATGGCCGGCACGATGACCGAGATCGCCCAGCACACGCTGCCGCTGGAATTCCGTCGCATCGATTCGACCGCCTCGCGCGTCGTGCTGCTCGAGGGCTCGGACCGCGTGCTCGGCGCCTTCCCGGAGTCGTTGTCCGACAAGGCGCGGCAGCAGCTCGAGCGGCTCGAGGTCGACGTGCGCACCGGCTGCCGGGTGACGGCGATCGACGACGACGGCGTCACCTACGAGCGCAAGACGCCGACGGGCGAGAGCGAGTCGCAGCGCCTGCCGACGAAGACGGTGATCTGGGCGGCCGGGGTCGCGGCCTCGGGGCTCGGCAAGATGATCGCGGCCGGAACCGGCGCGCCGCTCGACCGCGCCGGGCGCGTCGTCGTCGAGCCCGACCTGTCGGTGCCGGGCCATCCGGAGATCGCGGTCGTCGGCGATCTGGCCGCAGCGAAGAGCTTCGGTGCCGGCGAGCCGAAACCCGTCCCCGGCGTCAGCCCCGCGGCCAAGCAGATGGGCCGCGCCGCGGCGGCGAATCTGCGGCGGCGCGTGCGCGGCGTGCCGACGGTGCCGTTCCGCTACATCGACTACGGCAACCTCGCCGCGATCGGCCGCCGCGCCGCGGTCGTCGACCTGACCGTGCCCGTCGTCGGGGCGCTGCGCTTCTCGGGCTTTCCGGCGTGGCTGTTCTGGCTCGTCGCGCACATCTGGTTCCTGATCGGCTTCCGCAGCCGGCTCGTCGTGATGCTCGACTGGGCCTGGTCGTACTGGACCTACGAGCGCTCGGCGCGCGTCGTCGCGGCGCCGGCGACGCCACCCATGACCGGCTAGGAGCGTGGGCCGCGGCGCGCTCGGCGCCGAGGCGCTCAGGCAAGATGCGCGGATGCACCCGTTCATCGCGCGGCGTCCGCTCCGCCTCCTGCTCGTCCTCGGCGCCGCGCTCGTCGCCGCCGCCTGCGCGGACCGGCCCTCGACGTCCGTCCGCTCGGCTCCTGCGGTCGTCCGCATCCACGACATCCAGTCTCGCGCGCACCGTTCGCCGTTCGACGGCAAGACGGTCGACGGCGTCGAGGGCGTCGTCACCGCCCTGGCCGGCAACGGCTTCTATCTCGAGGACCCGCTGCCCGACAACGACCCGGCGACGTCCGAAGGCATCTTCGTCTACACCGATGCACCGCCGACGGTGACGGTCGGCCGCTCCGTGCGCGTCGCCGGCCGCGTCGGCGAATACCGGCCGGGCGGCGCTGCCGGCACCGAGAACCTGACGGTGACGCAGATCACGTCGCCGACCGTGACCGACGCCGGCACGGCGCCCGCACCGTTGCCGCCGCCGGCCGTGATCGGCGCGCGCGGCCGGCTGCCGCCGCTCGGTCGCATCGCCGGCGCGCCGGCGGGCGGCAGCGTCGAGGGCGCGGGCCACGCGTTCGACCCCGACACCAATGCGATCGACTTCTACGAAAGCCTCGAGGGCATGCGCGTCGTCGTCGAGGACGCGGTCGTCGTCGGGCCGACGACCGCGCGCCGCGAGATCGTCGTCGTTCCCGACGGCGGCGCCTCGGCACGGCTGCGCAGCGCGCGTGGCGGCGTCGTCGTCGGCCCCGGCGACTTCAACCCCCAGCGGCTGCTGCTCGGCGCGACCCTGATCGGCGCCTCGAAGATGCCGCAGGCCGACGTCGGCGATCGGCTCGCGCCGGTCCAAGGCGTCGTCGACTACGGCTTCGGCAACTTCAGGCTGCTGCTCGGCACGCCGCCGGTCCGCCGGGCCGGCGCCATCGCCCGCGAGACCACCGTGCTGAAGGGCGACGCGAGCCACCTGACGATCGCCTCGTTCAACGTCGAGAACCTGGCGCCGACCGACCGGCCGGCCAAGTTCGCGACGCTCGGCCGGCGCATCGCGGTCCACCTCGGCGGCCCCGACATCGTCGCGCTGATGGAGATCCAGGACGACAACGGCGCCGTCGACGACGCGACCGTCGAGGCCGCCGCGACGCTGCGCACGCTCGTCTCGGCGATCCGGCAGGCCGGCGGCCCGACCTACGCCTGGCGCCAGATCGACCCGGTCGCCGGCCGCGACGGCGGCCAGCCCGGCGGCAACATCCGCCAGGTGCTGCTCTTCAACCCGGCGCGCGTCGCCTTCGTCGACCGGGCAGGGCCGAAGCCGGCGACGACGGCGGTCACGGTCGTCAAGGCGGGCGCAGGCGTGCACCTGAGCGCGTCGCCCGGGCGGATCGCGCCGACCGACGACGCCTTCGCCGACAGCCGCAAGCCGCTCGTCGGCGAGTTCCGCTTCGCCGGCCGGACGCTCTTCGTCGTCGCCAACCATTTCAATTCCAAGGGCGGCGATGCGCCGCTCTTCGGCCGCCTGCAGCCGCCGCCGCTGCCGAGCGAGACCCAGCGGCTGCGGCAGGCGACGCTCGTCGCCGGCTTCGTTCGGTCGCTCGCCGCCGCCGATCCCGAGGCACGCGTCGCCGTGCTCGGCGACCTGAACGATTTCCCGTTCTCCGCAGCCGTCGCGACGCTGAAGGCGGCCGGCCTCGTCGACCTGGTCGAGACGCTCGCGCCCGCCGAGCGCTACACCTACGTCTACGAAGGCAATTCGCAGGTGCTCGACCACATCCTGGTCAATGCCGCGCTCGCCCGCGCGGCAGAGTACGACGTGGTCCACGTCGACGCGGAATTCGCCGACCAGGCGAGCGACCACGACCCCGAGGTCGCCCGTCTCGCATTCGCCCGCGGCCGCTGACGGCGGCGGGTCGGCGGGGCTTAAGATGAACCGCCGGCCGCCCGACGCGCCGCGAAGGAGCTCTCGATGGACACCCGCACCTCCCCGTTCCGCCTGCGCATCGAGCGCGTCCGCGACGCCTTGAAGCGCCACGGCCTCGCGGCCGTCGTCGTGCCGTCGAGCGATCCGCACTTGAGCGAATATCTGCCCGAACGCTGGCAGGGTCGGCAGTGGCTGTCGGGCTTCACCGGCTCGATGGGAACGCTCGTCGTCACGCTCGACACCGCGGCCGTGTTCGCCGACAGCCGCTACTGGGTGCAGGCCGAGGCCGAGCTCGCCGGCACCGGCAGCGACCTCGTGCGCATCCCGACCGGCACGTCGACCCGGCACCACGACTGGCTGGTCGCGCACCTGCCGCCCGGCGCGACGGTCGGCGTCGACGGCGACGTGCTCGGCCTGCGCGCGGGGCAGCAGCTGCGCGCCGCGCTCGACGCCGCCGGGCTGCGCCTGCGGACCGACTTCGACGCGCTCGCCGACGCATGGCCCGAGCGCCCTGGCCTGCCGACGGCGCCGGTCTACGAACACCGCGCGCCGCATGCGTCGCTCGGCCGTGCCGAGAAGCTCGCCGCGGTCCGTGCGGCGATGGCCGCGCGCGGCGCCTCGCACCATGTCATCTCGACCGTCGACGACGTCGCCTGGCTCTTCAACCTGCGCGGCGCCGATGTCGACTTCAACCCCGTGTTCCTCGCCCACGCGCTGATCGAACCCGATCGCGCGCGGCTCTTCGTCGGCGAAGGCAAGATCGACTCGGCGCTGCGGGCGCGGCTCGCCGCCGACGGCATCGAACTGGCGCCTTACGACACCGCCGCCGGGGCGCTGCGCACGCTCGCCGCCGACGCGGTGCTGCTGCTCGATCCGCAGCGCGTGACCTTCGGCCTGCGCGGCCGCGTCACGGCGAAGGTGGTCGAAGCGATCAACCCGACGACGCTGCTGAAGAGCCGCAAGACCGACGCCGACGCGCGCCATGTGCGCGAGGCGATGGCCGAGGACGGCGCCGCGATGTGCGAGTTCTACGCCCGCCTCGAGGCGGCGCTCGCCGATCCGTCGCGCGCGTCGACGAACGGCGCGCCGATCACCGAGCTGACCGTCGACGAATGGCTCAGCGCCGCGCGCGCGCGCCGGCCGGACTTCGTCGGCCTCAGTTTCAGCACGATCGCCGCCTTCAACGCCAACGGCGCGATGCCGCACTACCGCGCGACCGCCGAGGCGCATGCGCGCATCGAAGGCGCGGGGCTGCTGCTGATCGACTCCGGCGGCCAGTACGTCGGCGGCACGACCGACATCACACGCGTCTGGCCGGTCGGCACGGTGACCGCCGAGCACAAGCGCGACTACACCCGCGTGCTCAAGGGCACGATGGCGCTCAGCCGCACGCGCTTCCCGCGCGGCACGCTCGCGCCGATGCTCGATGCGATCGCCCGCGCGCCGCTCTGGGAGCACGGGCTCGACTTCGGCCACGGCACCGGCCACGGCGTCGGCTACTTCCTCAACGTGCACGAGGGCCCGCAGACGATCTCGCGCGCGATCCCGGATCCGGCGATGGCGATGGAACCCGGCATGATCACGAGCATCGAGCCGGGGCTCTACCGCCCCGGCCGCTGGGGCATCCGGATCGAGAACCTGGTGCTCAACGTGCCGGCCGCGTCGACCGCGGACAGCGAATTCGGCGAGTTCCTCGAGTTCGAGACGCTCACGCTCTGCCCGATCGACACGCGCTGCATCGACCGGACGCTGCTGCGGCCCGACGAGATCGGCTGGCTGAACGCCTATCACGCGACGGTGCGCGAGCGCCTTGCGCCGAAGGTCGAGGGCGCGGCGAAGGCCTGGCTGCTGGAGCGCACCGAACCGCTCTGACGCGCGTCGAAAGCGCTCAAGCCCCTGTTTGGTGCTGCCGATAACGGCCCGATAGGCGGGCGCTCCTGCCCGCCGGCAGCGTGACCGCGGCCAGTGCCACCGCGGGCTGGAGCACCGATGGCCTCTTCCTTCCGATCGATCCGTCTGTCGACGCGCCTCGCGCTCGCTTTCGGCGTCCTGCTCGTCCTGTTGAGCGGCATGGCCGCGCTCGCGGCCTGGGAGATGCGGAGCCTCGTCGCCAACACCCTCGCCTTCACCACCAACATCGTCCCGTCGTACAAGGTCGAGTACGACATCGTCAACGGCCTGAGCCAGATGCGGCGCAAGGAATATCGGCATCTGCTCTCGAACGTCGACGCCCGGAAGACGGCGCTCGAGGACGACATCGGGCGCCTTCGCCAGACGGTGCTCGCGAAGCTCGACCGCTACCAGGCGGAACTCGTCGCCGACGACGAGGACCGCAGGCTCCTCGACAAGGCGCGCGCGGCGGCCGACGGGTATTTCGCGTCCTGGGAGCAAGTGCGGACGGCGTCGCGGCTCACGACCGCCGACCCGTCCAAGCTCGCCGACGCAACGGCTCTGATGCTCGGGGACTCGTCGACGAAGTTCGATGAAGCGATCGCCGCGATCGGCGACTCGTGGGACTACAACACCAAGCTCGGCAACGACCTCGACGCAGAGTCGCTCCACACCTACTCGGATGCGAAGACGGCGCTGCTCGGCGTGACGCTGGCGGCGCTCGCGATCGGCCTCGGTTCGGCGTTCATGGTCATCCGCACGGTGATGCGCCAGCTGGGCGGCGAGCCGGCCTACGCCGCGGCGATCACTGCCGAGATCGCCCGCGGCAACCTCGCGGTCGACGTCGACCTGCGCCCCGGCGACGCCTCGAGCATGCTCTTCGGCATCCGTTCGATGCGCGACAGCATCTCGGGGATCGTCGGTCAGGTGCGCAGCAGCAGCGACTCGATCGCCACCGGATCGGCGCAGATCGCGACCGGCAACGCCGATCTGAGCCAGCGCACCGAGCAACAAGCGAGCAACCTGCAGCAGACCGCGGCGTCGATGGAACAGCTGTCGGGCACGGTCCGGGTGACCGCCGACACCGCGGCGCAGGCCAACGAGCTGGCCGCCGACGCGTCTGCCGCGGCGCGTCGAGGCGGCGAACGGGTGGCGGGCGTCGTCAGCACGATGCAGGACATCGCGGCCTCGTCGAAGAAGGTCGCCGACATCATCGGCGTGATCGACGGCATCGCCTTCCAGACCAACATCCTCGCGCTCAACGCCGCCGTCGAGGCGGCGCGCGCCGGCGAACAGGGGCGCGGCTTCGCAGTCGTCGCGAGCGAGGTGCGCAGCCTCGCCGGCCGCTCCGCCGAAGCGGCCCGCGAGATCAAGGCGCTGATCGGCACGAGCGTCGAGAAGATCGAGCTCGGCGCCCGGCAGGTCGGCGACGCGGGCAGCGCGATGACGGAGATCGTCGCGCAGGTGCAGCGCGTCAGCGACGCGATCGGTGCGATCTCCGGTGCGACGCGCGAACAGTCGATCGGGATCGACCAGGTCGGCGAAGCGGTGACGCAGCTCGACCAGGTGACGCAGCAGAACGCGGCGCTGGTCGAGGAAAGCGCTGCGGCCACCGAGAGCCTGAAGCAGCAGGCCGCCGCGCTCGCGACCGCGGTCGGTGTCTTCCGGGTGGCGAGCACCGGCTGACGGCGTTGCGCTCGTCGGCCGGACCGCCGCTTCGACCCGCCGCGGCTGCAGTTCATCGCACGGCGGTGTCGCCCGGGGCGACCGGTTCCTAGAGTTCGCTCCATCGCAACCGAACTCACCCAGGAGCCCACCATGATCAGCCGCCTGACCGCCGTCGCGTCGACCTTTGCCGTCGTCATCGCAGCCACCACCGCGCTGGCGTTCACCGCCCAGGCCCATGCACCCGCTGCGCCTGCCGCGCCGGTCGTCAAGACAACCGCCGTGAAAATCATCGAGCTGCCGCGCGTCGTCGTCGTGGCGCGGCGGAGCGAGCGGTGAACCGTCGCGCTCGGGCGCCGCGATGATCGACCGCTGCGTATCGATATATTCGGGTATATATTTCGCATCGAATCCACTTCCGACGCGACGCGCACCCGATGGACATCGTTTCGCTCCGCCCCCTGGCCTGCTGGGCCGTCCTCGCCTCGGTCAGCCCGCTGGCTTGCGCGTATGAACTGCTGCCGGCCAACCGCGACATCGACATCCAGGTGGCCAACGACGCCGGCGCGCGATACGGCAGCGGAGCGGCGGACACCTACTGGATCAACGCGCCGGGCGGCGGCCTGAACCAGCTGCACATCGCCGACACCGGTGCCGCGGCCGGCGTGGCCGGGCAAGTCACGACGCAGACGATCGCGTCTTCGTCGACCACTGGGACGTTTTGGGTCACGACCACCGGAGGCCGCGGCTACAACGACGAGCTGGTGCTGGCCTTCTCGATGACGGGGGCCGTGCCCGACGACTTCAGCCTCCGGCTCACGTCGAGCGGGTACCAGTGGAACGCCGGAGCGTCGCTGCCGTCGAGCCTGCCCTATGTCACCGGGGCCCTGGACGAGACCTTCACCGGGGCCGACTTCCGTGACGGTCCGCACACCGCCAAGCCGGGTCCCGGCAACGGATGGGTCCTGCCGTTCTGGTCCGGACAGAGCCTCTCGGATCCGAGTGCCAGCCAGGTCCTGATGTTCATCGATCTGAACGTCGGGAACATCGCCGACCGAACCGCCATCGATGCCGGAAGCGCACGGGTGCAATTCGAGCTCACCGGCCTCTACGGTGCCAGGGCCTCGTTCAACGCCTACGCCTACGCGCAGACGGCGAACGTCGCCGATGCGTCGATCAATTGGACCAACCGCACCAGTACCGATCCGAACGAAGTCGGACAAAGCGGCTACTCGATCGTTTCCACCGCGGCGCTGCCGGTGCCCGAGCCGGCATCGGCAGCGCTTCTTGCGACAGGGCTGGCCGCCGTGGCGCTCCGCTGGCGCCGGCGGCGCGTCTCGACGTAGCCGCCGCGGCCGGTCTCCCATCGTGCCGCTGCGGGACGCGCCGTCCCGCTGCGGACGCACCGTCCCGTCGAGGGACGTGTCGGCCCGCTCGGCCGCGACGGCCGCAGTGCGCGGGATAATTTCTGGATGGCGCTCCCTTCCCGATCCCCCGCTCTCGGCGTCGACCTCGGCGGAACCAAGATCGAGGCGGTCGTCCTCGACGCCGCCGGCGCGAGCCTCTGGCGCCAGCGCGTCCCGACGCCGTCGGGCGACTACCGGGCCATCCTCGAGGCGATCGCCGGGCTCGTCGGCCGGGCCGAGGCCGAGCTCGGCCTCGCGGGCTGCAGCGTCGGTGTCGGCACGCCGGGCACCGCGACCGCCGCGGGCCTGATCAAGAACGCCAACTCGACCTGCCTGAACGGCATGCCGCTGCAGACCGACCTCGCGACGGTGCTCGGCCGGCCGGTGCGCATCGCCAACGACGCCAACTGCCTCGCGCTGTCGGAGGCGACCGACGGCGCAGGCGCCGGCGCGCCGGTCGTCTTCGCGGTCATTCTCGGCACCGGCGTCGGCGCCGGCATCGTCGTCGACGGCAAGCTGCTCGGAGGCCCCAACGGCCTCGCCGGCGAATGGGGCCACAACCCCTTGCCCTGGGCCGATGCCGACGACACGCCGGCGCCGCACTGCTTCTGCGGCCAGCGCGGCTGCATCGAGACCTGGGTCAGCGGCCCCGCCATCGCCCGTGACCACGCCGTGCGCACCGGCGAGCCGCCGACGACGGCGCGCGAGATCGCGGCGCGCGCCGCCGCCGGCGACGCCGCGTGCGAAGCGAGCCTGCAGCGCCACGAAGCGCGGCTCGCGCGTGCGCTCGCCCACGTCGTCAATCTGCTCGATCCGCACGTCATCGTGCTCGGCGGCGGCCTGTCGGCGCTCGACCGGCTCTACGTCAACCTACCGGCGCTGCTGCGGCGGCACGTCTTCAGCGGCGGCGTCGAGGACGAGCTGCGAACGCGGCTCGTGAAGAGCCGCCACGGCGACTCGTCGGGCGTGCGCGGGGCCGCCTGGCTCTGGCGCGACGCCGGTTGAGAACCGCGGCACGCCTCTCGGCGCATCACACGCCGGCGCGCTGCACCTTCGCCGCGAGCGCCTGCTCGAGCGAATCGACGCAGTCGCGCAGATGCGCCCGCGCGTCAGCGCCGAGCCGCGGGCGCGACTGCGCCGCGACGAGGCGCTTGAACAAGCGCTGCGCCTCCATGCGGGCGAGCGCCCGGGTGTCGGCACGGCTCGCGGCACCCGGGCGCAGCAGCATCGCGGTCAGGTGGTTCAGATGGTCGCGCTGCAGCTCGCGGCGCGCGACCGGGATGTCGCCGCCGCTCGCGAGTTCGCTCCAGATGTCGCGGTCGAGGCGGCCGTAGAGGTCGGCGAGCGTCAGCGCGTCGCCGCGGTTCGTGAACTTGCTCTGGTTGTCGAGCACGCGCGCGGCGAGCGCGTCGCTCATCAGCTGGTCGAGCAGCGCCCGCTGCAGCGCGACGACGCGCTGCGACAGGTAGAAGTCGGTCGCGACCGGGCCGCCGCCGCCCGACAGCGCGTCGTCGCGCTCGAGGAAGTCGGGCGCGAGCCGGCGCTGCAGCGCCGGCGAGACGACGAAGCTGTCGGCGGCGAGGATGCCGCGCGACAGCACATCGATCGCCTCGCGCTGCACGCCGGCCGGCAGCGGCTCCATCGGGTCGCGGCCGCTGCCGGGAAAGTCGCGGTAGGTGCGCACGCCGCCGATCTGCCGCGCCAGCACGCCGACCGATTGCGCCACCTCGACGATCGCGTAGCCGAGCGAGCGCCGCAGCACGGTGTAGTCGCGATCGGCGACGAGCGGCCGCGTCTCCTGGCGCTTGAACAGGTCGCGCGCGATCGCGATGCGCTTCCTGGCGTAGGCGACCTCGTCGTTGCCGAGGTCCCATTGCAGCGCATCGGGGTCGATGCCGAGGAAGTTGTCCTCGTCGGTGCCGTAGGCGAGCTCGGGCTGGCTGCTGCGCGACGCGATGCGGTTGAGCTCGGCCTTCTCGTCGGCCGGCGCGATCGGCGTGTAGGCGTACTCGATCGCCCAGTAGTCGTAGGGGCCGAGCGTGGTCTGGAACGGCGCGACGCGCGGCGCGCCAGGCGACGCGAGGTTGACCGGCGCGTACTCCATCACCGAGCCGGTCAGGCCGTGGGTGCGGGTGAAGTCCGGGTCGGAGAGCTGCTGGTCGGAGTAGACGCGCGAGGCACGGAAGTTGTGCCGCAGCCCGAGCGTGTGGCCGGTCTCGTGCATCGCCGTGTCGTGCAGGTAGTCGAGGACGAACTTCTCCGCCTCGGGGCCCTCCGGATCGAGCTCGCCACGCGCCGCCATCACGTCGAGCGCGTAGTTCAGCTGCGCGCCTGCGCGGTCGGCGTATTCGCAGCGGTACGGGTCGTGCGGCGCGTCACCGGGCTCGGCCGGCGCCTGCATCAAGGCGCGCCAGTCCATCGCGGTCGGCGGCAGCACCTCGACGCGCTGCTGGCGGCGGGCGCGGGTCGACAGGCTCTCGATCGCGATGTTCGCGCCGAGGATCTCGCCGCTTCGCGGGTCGACCTGCGTCAGGCCGACGGCCGCGAAGAGCGGCGAACTGTTGGTCGTCCAGCGCACCGAACCGACGCCCGGCTCGAGCGTGTCGAAGTCGGCGTCGTCGGGCTGGACCTTGACGACGATCGCGTCCTTGAAGCCGATCTTCTCGAACGCCTTGTTCCACTCGAGGACGCCGCTCGTGATCGCGTCGCGGTACTTGAGCGGCACGGTCCGGTCGATCCAGTAGACGAGCGGCTTCGCCGGCTCGGACGGGGTCGCCGCCGGGTCCTTCTTCTCGAGGCGCCAGCGGTTGACGACGCGGTCGGCCGGCGTGCGCGCGACGTCGTTGCCGAAGTCGGCGAGGCCGGTCGTGAAGAAGCCGACGCGCGGGTCCGGGGCGCGGCCGGCCATCGGCGTGTCCGGCAGCTTGGCGATCGCGTACTCGACGGTCATGAAGAGGCTGCGCGGGTCGGGCAGGCTCCTCGGGATCGACGGCATCGGAAAGCCCGGCGGCGCGCCGGGCTGCGGCGCCGAGATCGAGCCGGTCGCGTAGTGCGCGAGCACCTGCAGCGAGACGCCGTCGGGCCGACCGCGCAACTGCGTGATCGCCGAATTGCGCGGGTCGAAGCCGTAGCCCTGGCGGTAGGTGCGCTGCAGGTCGAGCGCGACCGCCAGCATGTCGTTGAGGAAGAGGCTGTTCAGGTCGACGAGCACGCCCTTGGTCGTCGGGTCGGGCTGGCTCGCGACGACCGCGCTCGCGAGCAGGCTCGGCGAGAACGCCGCCGCCACCGCGCGGGCCTCCGGCGTGCCCGGCTTGGCGATGTAGCGCGTGTTGACGACGATCATCTGCACCTGGTTGTGCACCCGGCGGAACTGGATGACCTGCGCCTCGTCGAAGCGGCCGCCGTAGAGCATGCCTTCGCCGATGCCGCTCGCGAAATGCGGCGCCAGGAAGAACGGCTTGTCGAAATCGTCCGGCTTGAGCTCGATCCAGGCGCGTTCGTCCTTCTGGTAGAGCGTGAAGAGGCCGTCGATCCTGCGAGCCTCGCGGATCACGTTCGCGAACGGCTGGGCGACACCCTGCGGCGGCCCGCCGACCTGCGGGCTGCCCGGCGCAATGGCGGCCGCGGTCACCGGTGCGCCAGCAGGCGCGGCCGTGGTCGGCCGCGCCGCGGCGGCCGCGCTCGCCGGTCCGTTGCTGCCTGCCGGACGCACCGGCGCGGACGGCGTGGCGGGCGGCTTGGCGCCGCCCGTGGCGCAGCCGGCGAGCGCGAGCAGCGCTGCGCAGGCGATGCCGACAGCGGCCCGGCAGCGCCGGTTCGAGAGAAAGCCCTGGGAGCGGATGTCGGTCATGCAGCGTCAGTCCCTCGCACGGCGCGCAGGTTCCGCCGCCGCGACTATTTCAGCGCCTTGAAGCGCAAGCGGTGCGGCCGCGCGCCCTCGTCGCCGAGGCGCTTCTTCTTGTCGGCCTCGTACTCCTGGTAGTTGCCGTCGAAGAACACCCACTTCGAATCGCCCTCGGCGGCGAGGATGTGCGTCGCGATGCGGTCGAGGAACCAGCGGTCGTGGCTGATGACCATGATCGAGCCGGCGAACTCGAGCAGCGCGTCTTCGAGCGCGCGCAGCGTCTCGACGTCGAGGTCGTTCGACGGCTCGTCGAGCATCAGCACGTTGCCGCCGAGCGCGAGCGTCTTGGCCAGGTGCAGGCGCCCGCGTTCGCCGCCCGACAGGCTGCCGACGAGCTTCTGCTGGTCGTTGCCCTTGAAGTTGAAGCGGCCGATGTAGGCGCGGCTCGGCATCACGAACTTGCCGACGACGATGTTGTCGAGGCCGCCGGAGACGTCCTGCCAGACGGTCTTGTCGTCCTCGAGCGTCTCGCGGCTCTGCTCGACGAAGGCCATCCGCGCGGTCTTGCCGATCGTCACCGTGCCGCTTGAAGGCGCCTCCTTGCCGGCGATCATCCGGAACAGCGTCGACTTGCCGGCACCGTTCGGGCCGATGATGCCGACGATCGCGCCGGCCGGCACCTTGAAGCTCAGGTCGTCGATCAGCACCCGGTCGCCGAAGCTCTTGCTGACGTGCTCGAACTCGATCACCTCGTGGCCGAGGCGTTCGGAGACGGGGATGAAGATCTCGTTGGTCTCGTTGCGGCGCTGGTAGTCGGTGTCCGACAGCTCCTCGAAGCGCGCCAGGCGCGCCTTGCTCTTCGCCTGGCGGCCCTTCGGGTTCTGCCGCACCCACTCGAGCTCCTTCTTCATCGCCCGGGTGCGGGCGTCCTCGGTGCGCTGTTCCTGCTCGATGCGCGCCTCCTTCTGCTCGAGCCAGGTCGAATAGTTGCCCTTGTACGGCAGGCCGCGGCCACGGTCGAGCTCGAGGATCCACTCGGCGGCGTTGTCGAGGAAGTAGCGATCGTGGGTGATCGCGACGACGGTGCCCGAGAAGCGGCGCAGGAACTGCTCGAGCCAATCGACGCTCTCGGCGTCGAGGTGGTTGGTCGGCTCGTCGAGCAGCAACATGTCGGGCTTGCTGAGCAGCAGGCGGCAGAGCGCGACGCGGCGCTTCTCGCCGCCCGAGAGCTTGCCGATCTCGGCGTCCCACGGCGCCAGGCGCAGCGCGTCGGCGGCTATCTCGAGCTGCAGGTCGGTGTTGTCGCTGCCGCTGGCGGCGATGATCGCCTCGAGCTCGGCCTGCTCGGCGGCGAGCTTGTCGAAGTCGGCATCGGGCTCGCCGTACTCGGCATAGACCTCGTCGAGCCGCTTCTTCGCGGCGAGCGCGCCGCCGATGCCTTCCTCGACCGCCTGGCGCACCGTCTGCGACGGGTCCATCACCGGCTCCTGCGGCAGGTAGCCGATCTTCAGGTTCGGCATCGCGGTCGCTTCGCCTTCGATGTCCTTGTCGAGGCCGGCCATGATCTTCAGGAGCGTCGACTTGCCCGAGCCGTTCAGGCCGAGCACGCCGATCTTCGCGCCGGGAAAGAAGCTGAGCGAGACGTCCTTCAGGATCTGGCGCTTCGGCGGCACGATTTTGCCGACGCGGTTCATGGTGTAGACGTACTGGGCCATGGGAGTCCTGGATGCGGGTCGTGACGGAGCGCGAATGCGCAACCGTGCATTGTCGCCGCTCGGGCCTGCAGCCGCGCCGGCAGCACGGATTTCCGGCAACTCGCGGCCGGCGACCCGCTGGGAGCGTGGGCGGCAATCGGACCGAGCACGTTCCGTCGTCCCGTCGCCGCGACATCCCCCATCGGGTGGACGCATCCGGTCGACCGCGCTCGCCGGATCGCCTATCGTCCGCGGTCGACGCAGAGACGACCGACGTGACACCCGCCACCGAATCCGAGGGCCTGCGGCTGTTCGGCGTCCCGGTCTACGTCGACGCCGCGGGACGCGAGACGCTCTTCGCGCCGGAGCGCCGGTTCCAGCTCCTCGCGCACCTCGCATGCCGCCGACGCTGGCTGCGTCGCGACGAACTGGCCGAGCTGTTCTGGCCCGAGCGCGACTCCGGCAGCGCGCGCAGCAACCTGCGCAAGGTGCTGCTCCTCGCGCGCCAGCTGCCCGGCCTGCCGCCGCTCGAACACCAGGGCGGCCTGCTGCGCTGGCAGCCGCCGTCCGACCTCGAGCGCTTCGAGCGTGCCGTCGCCGAAGGCCGCCACGCCGACGCGCTCGCCGAAGTCCACGCGCCGCTGCTGCAAGGCCTGGACGACGGCCTGGCACCGCCCGCGCTGCAATGGCTCGACTTCGAGCGCCAGCGCAGCGCGCGGCTGTGGCGCGCCGCGGCGTCCGAGCGCCTCGCCGCGCTTCGCGAGGCGCCTGACGAGGCGGCCGCGCTCGCTCAGCGCCTGCTCGCCGTCGAACCGGACGATGAAACCGTGCTCCTGGCGCTCTGCACCGCGCTCGCGGCGCTCGGCCGTCCGGGCGAGGCGATCGACGCGCTCCGTCAGCAGGCCGCCCGCCTGGCCGAGGACGCCGGCCTCGAGCCGTCGGGCGCGCTGCGCCGCATGGCCGAGCAGCTTCGCACCGCTGCCGCAGCGGTCGGCAGCCCCCGCACCGCCAGTGCGGCGGTACGGCCGCCGACGGTGCGGTCGCAGGCGGCGTCGGGCCGCGGCGCGGCGGCCGACGCGCACGGGAACGCCGCGGCATCGGGTCTGATCGGGCGACGGAGCGAACTCGCGCAGATCGGTCGGCTGCTCGCCCAGGACGACTGTCGCTGGCTGACCGTGACCGGACCGCCCGGCGTCGGCAAGAGCGCGCTCGCACGAAGCGCGCTGGCGGCGCTCGCCGGACGCTTCGCGCAGGGCGGCGCCTGGGTGCCGCTCGACGATCTGGTCGACGCGGCGACCGTCGTGCAGCGGCTCGCCTCGGTGCTCGGCATCGAGGCGGACAGCGGCGCGCCGACCTGGGCGACCGTCCAGGCCGCGCTGCACGTCGACCAGCGCCTGATCGTGCTCGACAACGCCGAGCACCTCGACCTCGCGCAGCCGCTCGCCGAGCTGGTCGCCGCCTGCCCGGCGCTGCGGCTGCTCGTCACCTCGCGCTCGCGCCTCGGCGACCCGGTCGAATGGCTGCTGCCGCTCGACGGCCTGCCGTTGCCCGACGACGACGAGACGGACATCGAGGTGCTCCGCCTCTGCGATGCGGTCCGGCTGTTCGAAGCCCGGGCGCTGCAGCGCAGCCCGGGCTTCGAGCTGGCGCGCGCCGTCGCTCCGGTGGTCCGGCTGGTGCATGTCGTCGAGGGCCTGCCGCTCGCGATCGAGCTCGCGGCGGCCTGGACGAGGGTGCTGCCGGTTCGCGAGATCGTCGCCGAGCTCGCGCTGTCGCTGGATCTGCTGGAACCCGCCGTCGACCACTCGCGGGAGAAGGGCCTGCAGGCCGCGTTCGCGCAGTCCTGGCGCCTGCTGACGCCGCTCGAGCGCACGTCGCTCGCGCGGCTCGCGTGTCTGCCCGCGGCATTCGACCGTGAACTGGCGCAACAGGTCGCGGGCGCGGGCCTCGCGGTGCTGGCCGCGCTCGTCGACAAGTCGCTGCTGCGGGCTGAAAGCGACGGCCGTTTCTCGATGCATGCGCTGCTGCGCCAGTGTGCCGCGACGTTCGTCGACGACGCGCCGGCGCTCGCGCAGCGGCACGCGCGGCATGTCGCGCAGCGCTTCGTCCGGTACGGCGAGATGGCGCAGATGCCGCTCGCCGAGGTCGAGAAGGAGCTGCCGCACCTGCGCGCCGCCTGGAGATGGACGCTCGCGCAACGCGACGGCGCGGCGCTTCTCGCCTTGGCGCCGACACTCGACATCTTCTGCCAGCAGCGCGGACTGTGGCGCGAAGGCCTGACGGCGTTCGAGCAGGCGGTCGCCGCCTTCGACGACGGCTCGCCGCGCCACGACCGGCCGCTGCAACTCGCGTTGCGCACCTTCACCAACATGCTGTTCTATGCCAGCCGGCTCGCCGAGGCCGAGGCGGTCGGCCGGCGCAGCCTGAAGCTCGCGCAACGCCTCGGCGACGCCCCGGCGATCATGATCGCGCTCAACGCGCTCGGCAGCATCCTGTGCCAGACCGGCCGCCCGGCGCTGGCCCGGCCGTTCTTCGAGCAGAGCCGCAAGCGCGCGGTGCGCGACGCCGACCTGCGGCGCGAGGCGATCGTGGTGAGCAACATGGCGGTGGTCGACGAGGCGATCGGCGACTACGAGCGGGCGCTCGCCGAATACCGCCGATCGATCGAGCTGCACCGGGCCGCCGGCCGCATGTCGGGCCTGGCCATCAGCCTCTCGAACCTCGCGAACCTGCTGCGCCTGCTCGACCGCGGCCGCGAGGCGCTGCCGATGCTGCACGAGAGCCTCGCCGTCTGCGACGCGCATGGCGTCGACACGACCCGGGCGGTCGTGCTGAGCACGCTCGGGCTGGCGCACCTCGACCTCGGCGATGCGCAGAGCGCCGGCGGCTGGCTCGACCGTGCACTCGTCGAGGCGCGCGCCCACGGCGAACCCTTCGTCGAGGTCTCGACGCTGCTCGGCCAGGCGCGGCATCGCGCCGCCGCGGGCGATCTGCGCGGCGCGCGCAGCAAGGCCGACGCGGCGCTCGACGTCGCCGTGCGGATGCGGTCGGTGCGTCCGCAGATCGAGGCGTTGCTCGGGATCGGCGAGATCCTGGTGCACGCCGGACACCGGAGCGCCGGCGGCACATTGCTGCACTGGGGCCTGGCGCAGCCGGGAACGTACCGGTCGAACGTCGACGCGATGCGGCGGCGCGTCGCAGCGCTCGACCTCGAGGCCGCGTCGCCGGGGCATGCGGCCCGGCTTCTGCCCCTCGACGCACCGCTCGACGCGGCGCTGGCCTTCGCGGCCGCGCTGCCGGCGCCGGCCGCTGATCGGCTGATCGGCTGATCGGCTGAGCGGCTGAGCGGCTGATCGGCTGATCGGCTGAGCGGCTGAGCGGGCGAGCGGCTGGTCGGCTGAGCGCTTAGCGGCCCAGCGGATCTGCGGCTCAGCGGATCAACGACCGAGCAACTGGACGACTGAGTCGCTGATCAGCTCAGCGACCGAACGACCGACATTCTTCCGGTCGCTCGAGCGGCTGAGCGCCGCTGCGTCCGAAGCCTGATCGTCGGTCGGCCTGCCTTGATCGGGTGGCAACGCCGTCCGCGCCCGGACGACCGCCGCACCGCCGAACTGCCCGACCTCGCGACCGCCGAGCACACGCACGACCGCGCCCGCGGCGAGTGCCGCGCCACCGCCGGTCCGGTCGACGCCGACGCTCCGTCCCGGCGTCCGTCGGACCCATGGCCGCGGCGAAACGCCCGCGAAACGGGCCGGCTCCTACGCTTGCTCCATTCCCGTGGCGCCGGACCGGCCGCCGCCCGACGGAGCCCGATGTCGTCGCCGCGAGCAGCGCACGGCGCCGCCGATCGTGCAAGGAGCACCGAATGAAAGCCGCGACCCGCGCCCTCGTCTTCATCGTTCGCATCTGGCATTCGGCGGTGCCGCCGCCGGGCTTTCGCGCCGCGGTGCGGGCGGTCGACGGCGAGGAGTCGTTCCTGTTCACCGACACGACCGCGATCGGCGACTTCTTCGGTGCGCGACTCGACCTCGACCGACCGCCGAACGGCCTTCCTCCGTCGCCCGACGGCTGACGCCGCCGGCCCTGTCCGTTCCCGTATCCGGCCCGCCGAGCGCGACATCCGTGCCTCGGGCAACGCCGTGCCCTGCCCGCTCGCCGGGCTTCTTCCCGAAGCGCGTGCTTCGTCAACCAAGGAAAGCGAGACTCCCATGAACGCCATCAAGATCAAGACCGCAGGCATCGCCTTCGCCGCCGCACCGCTCCTGCTCGCCGCGTGCGGCGGCGGAGGCGACGACGCCTCCTCCTCGAGCGCCGACGCGGCGACCGCCGCCGGCTCGAGCAACACCACGGCCGTGCAAGGCCTCTACATCGGCACGGCCAGCAACGGCCGCACCGTCACCGGTCTCTTGCTCGACAACGGGAGCTACTACTTCCTCTACTCGAGCGACAGCGGCTCGGCGAGCATCGGCGGCGTGGTGCAGGGCACGGGCGGAATCGACGGGCAGCGCTTCACGTCGGCCGACATGCGCGACTTCAACATCGACGGCCTCGAGGTCACCGGCGGTACCGTCGACGCGACGGTCGTCGCGAAGACATCGCTGTCGGGCAGCATCGACCACGCGAACCAGGCACCGGTCAGCTTCGAGGCGGCGTACGACAGCGACTACGACACGCCGGCACGCCTCGCGACGCTCGCCGGCACCTACCGCGGCAACGTCGCCTTCTCGGGCGGCGCGGAAGCGGCGACGGTCACGATCGCCGCCGACGGCTCGATCGGCGGGCAGGGCGTGAGCGGATGCAAGGTGACGGGCACGGCAGCGCCGCACGCGCAGGGCAACGTCTACGACCTGACGCTCCGGTTCGGCGGCGCGCCCTGCCTCTTCGCCGACCAGACCTTCCAGGGCATCGTCTACTACCGCAGCGCGCAGCGCCGGCTCTACGCCGCGGCGCCGAACGCCGACCGCACCGACGGCGTGCTGTTCGTGGCCACGCGCTGAGCGGTCCGCCGGCGGGCAGGGCGCGGCTCGTCAGTCCGGCGGCCGGCCTGCCGCGAGCGTCGCCGACGTCGGCGCCCTCGCCGCATAGCGCTGCGCCAGGACCGCGCAGACCATGAGCTGCATCTGGTGGAAGACCATCAGCGGCAGCACGGCCGCACCGACGGCTTGGGTCGCGAAGAGCACGCGCGCCATCGGCACGCCGGTCGCGAGGCTCTTCTTCGAGCCGCAGAAGACGATCGCGATCTCGTCCTCGCGGCTGAAACCGAGCCAGCGCGCCAGCAGCGTCGTGTAGGTGAGTGCGAGCGCGAGCAGCACCGCGCAGGCGAGCAGCAGCGCGAGGATGGCGTCGAGCGGCATCTTCTGCCAGATGCCGTCGACCACGGCTTCGCTGAAGGCGGTGTAGACGACGAGCAGGATCGAGCTGCGGTCGGTCGCCGACAGCAGTGCCTCGTGCCGTGCGACCCAGCCGCCGATCCAGCGACGCGCGACCTGCCCCGCGACGAAGGGCACGAGGAGCTGGAGCACGATGGCGCGGATCGCGTCGAACGACGCCACGCCCGACTGCAGCGACAGCAGCACGCCGGCGAGCACCGGCGTCACGACGATGCCGATCAGGCTCGAGCCGGACGCGCTGCAGACGGCGGCCGGCACGTTGCCGCGCGCCATCGACGTGAACGCGATCGCCGACTGCATCGTTGCCGGCAGCGTGCAGAGGAACAGGAGGCCGACGTAGAGCTCGTGCGTGACCAGCGGCTGCAGCGCCGGTCGCAACGCCAGGCCGAGCAGCGGAAACATGACGAACGTGCAGGCGAAGATCAGCAGGTGCAGCCGCCAATGCGTGAGCCCGGCGACGACCGCCTCGCGCGACAGCCTCGCGCCCTGCATGAAGAACAGCAGACCGATCGAGACGGTGGTGACCGCATCGAACGCCGCGGCGACCGGCCCGCGGCACGGCAGCAGGCTCGCGGTCGCGACGACCGCGACCAGCGCCAGCGTGAAGTTGTCGGGCAGGAAACGCGGACGGGCCATGCGGACGGTGTGTCGTTCGGCCGCCGAGCGTACCGCGCCGGAGCGGCGGCCCTCTACTGCAGCGTCGTCGGGAAGCTCTTCGCCAGGCTCTCGACCGCTTCCCGCTTCGTTTTGCGGCGCGCCTGCCGGGGAAGGTCGGTGACGGCCGGAAGCCGGATGCCGGCGGCCGGCTCGCAGCGGGCGAGCAAGTGCCCGAAGACCTTGCGGTAGAGCGCGTCGCCGACGGTCGCGTCTTCGACGCCGACATCGAGGTTCGGGTTGTCGTTGACCTCGATCACGAACACGCCTGCCGGCGTCTCTTTCAGGTCGACGCCGTAGAGCCCCGTGCCGATCAGGTTCGACGAGTCGACGGCCGCCTTGACCACCGCGGCGGGCACCTTCGCGAGCGGGGCCGCTTCGGCCCGGCCTTCCACATGCCGGCCGTCGGCGGTGTGCTGAAGGATCTGCCAATGGGCATCGCACATGAAGTAGCGTGCGGCGTAGAGCGGCTCGCCGTTCAGCACGCCGACGCGCCAGTCGAAGGCGGTGTACATGAACTCCTGCACCAGGATGATTGCCGACTCCTTGAGCATGCGCGTCGCGAGCAGCTGGAATTGCTTCCAGTCGTCGGCCTTCTTGACGTTCCTGCTGAACGCGCCGTCCGGCACTTTCAGCACGACGGGGTAGCTCAGCAAACTCTCGAAGCGCGCGAGCGTGCGGCGCGTGAGCAGCCGGGTGGTCGGCGTCGCGACGCCGTTCTCGCGCAGCAGTTCGGCCAGGAACGCCTTGTTCGTGCAGCGCAGGATCGACTGCGGGTCGTCGATCACCGGCATGCCCGCGTCGAGCGCCTTCTTCGCGAACTTGAAGGTCGGATGCGCGACGGCCGTCGTCTCGCGGATGAACAGCGCGTCGAACTGCGTCAGGCGCGAGAAATCGCGCCGCTCGATCAGTTCGACGGCGATGTTCATCTCCTGTCCGACCTCGACCATGTGCGCCAGCGTCTTCAAGCTCGAAGGCGGCAGCGGGTCATTCGGGTCGTGCAGGATCGCCAGATCCATCCGCGGTGCGCTGCGCGCCGCAGCGGCGCGCCAAGTCCGCCGGGTGTAGGCCTCGAGCGCCTTGACGAAGACGCCGTCGCGCGACGGGTCGACATCGCGCAGGTCGAGTGCCGTGACCGACGTGACCTCCCAGCCGGTCGACGCTTCGGGGTGTTCGAGGCAGAGCTCGACCAGCGGGCAGCGGAAGCTTTCGAAGGTGCGCCGCGCCAGCTCGGCGAGGCCCGGATCCTCGATCTGGCCGAAGTAGACGTGCAGCGTCAGCGAGCTCAGCGATCGCGGCAGGTGGTCGAGCGGCCCGATCGAGCGGCTGAGTTCGGCGAGCACCGGCAGCGGCGAGGACCGCTGCTGCAGTTCGACGATCGTTTCGACCGTCGGCGTGATGCGTTCGCAGCGCGCCTCGGCGATCAGCGAGCAGTAGTAGCCGATGCTCAGATAGTCGTAGTTCCGGCACAGGTTGATGACCTTGCGGGACCGCGGTGCGACCGCGAACTTGTCGGAAAGAAATTCCTCCGCGGTGACGACCTGGAAGGCGGAATCGTCCCAGCGGAAGTCGGCGCGCTTCTCGACGATGATGAGGGGGTCGGAGAGCAATCAGGGTCCTTTGGAAAGTATGACGGCCGCGGTCTGCCGGTGGCGCCCGTAGCGGGTGATGCGGCGGAACTCGTCGACGCCGACGCTGATCCCGGGGTCGCCCGAGCCGGACTGCGACATCGGATCGAGCACCCGGAACACCGCACCGTCGAAGCCGCTGACGACGACCCAGTGCGGGCCTTTCTCGCCGTGCATCCGCCAGAGGCTGATCAGCACCACCGGAACGGCGCCTGCGGCCAGATGCTCGATCGTCTTCTGCGCCGAGATCGGCGTGTGCACGACGGTCGCGCCTGTGGCGGCGACCTCGGCGCGGAAGTCGGCCTCGACCAGCTCGATGACCTCCTTCTTCCGCGGGTCGCGCACGCTGTCGATGAAGAGGGTCCGGGCTTTCGGCGCATACACCGTCGCGCCGAAGCCGCGCCGCATCGCCGACGACGCCAGCCCGAAGGGGCCGCAACCGCCGTGGCCGGCGGCCATGAACACGGTCGTCGCTTCGCGCCAGAGGCGGATTTCGGTGGCGCGGTCGGGCACCACCCGGGCGTCGAGCGCCGCCATCGCCATCATCAGGGCGCTCGGGCCGCAGGTGAAGTCGAGCGTCTGCGCATAGTGCGGGCTGCGGAGCGCCACGGCCTCGGCGGCGCGGCCGGGGAGCCAGAGGTACTTCTGATAACGGATGGCGGTCGCGCCGTCTTCGTAGTAGCCGGCGCGGCGGCCGAATTCGGCGAAGCCGAGCCCGGCGAAGAGCGACTGCGCGCGGTGGTTGTCGGTCCGGGTCTCGAGCCGCATCAGCGCGGCTCCGTCGCGACGCGCGCTGTCGATCGCGTGTTCGAGCAACAGACCGGCGATGCCGCGGCCGCGCGCTGCCGGCAGCACCGCGAGCGAGTAGACCCGGGCGACCGACGAACCCGCGCGATACAGGACCACGATCGCACCGACTGCCGCGCCGTCGTCGACGGCCAGCGCGACGGCCGCCGAGCGGCTCTTCAGCAAGTGCGCCCAGCTCCGCGGCGACACCCGGTCGGTCGTGAACGAGGCCTGCTCGATCGCGGACAGCATGTCCACATCGGCCGCGTGCGCGGTCCGGACGCGGACGGTGGTCTTCGCGGGCGGCTGCAGCGCTCGACCGGGCCTTGCCGACGGGGAGCCGAGCCGGTCGACGTGTTCTTGAGGCAGCCCCGAGGGCTTCATGACGAGGACGCATTCGCGCCGCAACGGCGCGGAACTCGTCAATCTACCGGTCGGAGTGCAAAGATGGTGTCAATTTCGTCGTTCGGCGCCGTAGACGCGTGCGTCAGCGGCTCCCGCCGACGCGCGCCACGCCGGCACGGAAATGCGTCGCCGCGGTCGCTGCGTCCGGTGCGGCGTCGAGGCCGGACCGGAACTCGCGGTCCGAGAACAGTCGGGCGATCAGCGCCAGCAGCTCGAGGTGGTCCTGCTTGTCGCCGTCGGCCGGCACCAGGATGGCGAGAAGATCGCTGACGGGCTGGCCGTCGGGGGCGTCGAAGGCGATGCCGCGGCGCAGGCGCAGGAAGAGCGTCAGCGGTCGCTCGAGCCCCGCGATGCGCGCGTGCGGAATCGCGACGCCGTTGCCGAGCGCGGTCGACGCAGCCCGCTCGCGCCGCTCGAGCGCGCGGAAGATCGGCGCCGGCTCGAGCGCATGCTTGCGTCCGATCGCCGCGGCGATGAAGTCGAGCGCCTGCAGGCGGTCGGCGATGTCTGCATCGAGAAGAATGTGTTCGGGTTGAATCCAACCTCGGATCGTCGATCGGTCGCTCATCGGGCCCCCGTTGTTCACGACTGCCGCCTCGGGATCTTTGAACGGATCAGGCGTGCCCGCGCAGCGCGCCGAGACGCGTCCGGTCGCGGCGACAACCACAGCCACGCCATTCCGATGCCGAGGATTCGCAACGACAGGTGCGCCTGGAGCGAGACGAGCGGGCATCGCTGATTCGTTCACGAGTTCTCGAGTCGGCACGATCGGCGAATTCAAGCACAGCCGATGTCAAAACGGTGTCAAGACCTGCCGATCCGCGACGATCCACGAGCGTGGCGCGTTGCCCGGCCACAATGGCCGCGGAAAGCATCGGTCGCGGCCGGGCGACGAAGACCATGGAGGACACCATGCCGATGATCGTCAACAGCGTGGCCTACCAGCGCGGCGAACGCCTCGCCGACATCACCGTCGATGACATCAGCGAGGTCATCGCCCGGCCCGAGACCTTCGTCTGGCTCGGCCTGCACGAACCCGACGACCCGCTGCTGCTCAAGATCCAGGGCGAATTCGGCCTGCACGAGCTGTCGATCGAAGACGCCCGCAACGCCCACCAGCGGCCGAAGATCGAGACCTACGGCGAATCGCTGTTCGTCGTGCTGAAGACGGCGCAGCTTGATGCCGGCAAGGTCGTCTACGGCGAAACGCATCTCTTCGTCGGCTCGAATTTTCTGGTGTCGGTGCGGCACGGGGCGTCGTCGAGCTATGCGCAGGTACGCGCACGCTGCGAGAAGACCGAGACGCTGCTCGGCAAGGGCCCGGGCTTCGCGCTCTACGCCCTGCTCGACTTCGTGGTCGACAACTACCAGCCGATCGTCGCCCAGTTCGAGCGGGATTTCGACGCGATCGAGACCGACATCTTCAAGGGCTCGTTCGACAACCTGGTCATCGAGCGGCTCTACGACCTGAAGCGGCAACTGCTTGAGCTGCGCAATGCCGCCCTGCCGGTGACCGACATCTGCGCCGAGCTGATCCGCTTCCACGAAGAGCTGGTCCCCAAGGAGCTGCGCGCCTATTTCCGCGACATCCAGGACCACGTCGCCCGGCTCGTCGGCCTGCTCGACGGCATGCGCGACATGCTGACGACGGCGATGCAGGTCAACCTCGCGCTGGTCGCCAACAGCCAGAACGAGGTCGTCAAGCGGCTCGCCGGCTGGGGCGCGATCCTCGCGATCCCGACCGTCGTCTTCAGCCTCTACGGGATGAACTTCCAAGCCATGCCGGAACTCAAGTGGCGCTTCGGCTACCCGCTCGTCGTCACCATGACCGTGCTGGGTTGCGCCTTCGTGCACCGCCGGCTGCGCAGGGCAGGTTGGGTCTGACCGCGCGCGAGACGCCAAGCCGGGAAAGGCGCGCTTTCCACCCGGCTGTTCGCGGCGTCGACGAACGGTGCGGCTTTGCGCCGGCTTGGTAGAATCGAGCCAGCGGTGCAGACCCCAGTCGCTGCGCCTCAGGTCGCCCTGACCGAGCTTCACGCTCTCCTTCACGCCGCCTGCGACTGGTGCCGCTCGACCAGCGCGCTGCAGGCCGCCACTTCCCGTTTGGACTTCCCATGTCTTTCGACTCCCTCGGCCTCGCCGAGCCCTTGCTGCGCGCCGTCCACGAATACGGCTACACCACGCCCACGCCGATCCAGGCGCAGGCGATCCCGACCGTGCTCTCCGGCGCCGACCTGATGGGCGGCGCGCAGACGGGCACCGGCAAGACCGCCGGCTTCACGCTGCCGATGCTGCACCGGCTGATGGAGAAGCCCGCGGTGCGGACTGCCCAGGGCCGCCTGCCGATCCGCGCGCTCATCCTCACGCCGACGCGCGAACTCGCCGCGCAGGTCGAGGAAAGCGTCCGCACCTACGGCAAGTACAGCAAGCTCACCTCGATGGTGATGTTCGGCGGCGTCGGCATGCAGCCGCAGATCGACAAGTTGAAGCGCGGCGTCGACATCCTCGTCGCCACGCCTGGCCGGCTGCTCGACCACCACCAGCAGCGCACGCTCGACCTCTCGCACATCGAGATCTTCGTGCTCGACGAAGCCGACCGCATGCTCGACATGGGCTTCATCCACGACATCAAGAAGGTGCTCGCGGTGCTGCCGGCGAAGAAGCAGAGCCTGCTCTTCTCGGCGACCTTCAGCGACGAGATCAAGGCGCTCGCCGACCGGCTGCTGAACAAGCCGGTGCTGATCGAGGTCGCGCGCCGCAACCAGACCAACGACATGATCGCGCAGAAGGTGCATCCGGTCGGCCGCGAGATGAAGAAGGACCTGCTGATCCATTTGATCAAAGAGAACGACTGGGAGCAGGTGCTCGTCTTCACGCGGATGAAGCACGGCGCCAACCGGCTCGTCGAACACCTGCTCGACGCCGGCATCAGCGCGATGGCGATCCACGGCAACAAGAGCCAGACGGCGCGCACCAAGGCGCTCGCCGACTTCAAGAAGGGCGACCTGACGGTGCTCGTCGCGACCGACATCGCCGCGCGCGGCATCGACATCGACATGCTGCCGCACGTCGTCAACTACGAGATGCCGAACGTGCCGGAGGACTACGTCCACCGCATCGGCCGCACCGGGCGCGCAGGCGCGCAGGGCGAGGCGGTGTCGCTCGTCTGCGTCGACGAGAACGGCTTCCTGCGCGACATCGAGCGGCTGATCAAGCGCGAGATCCCGAAGGAGATCGTTCCCGGCTTCGCGCCGCACGCGAGCGAGAAGCCCGAGCCGATCGTGCTCGGCCGCATGGTGATCGGCGAGGGCGCGAGCCGCGGCGGCATGCGGCTCCATGCCGGCGGCAACGGCGGCGGTGGCGGCGGTGGTGGCGGTCGCGGCGGCTCGAACGGCGGCGGTCGCGGCGGCGCTCCAGGCGGCGGCACCCGCAGCGGCTCGGGCCAACGCACCGACGGCGCGCGCGGCGGGCGGCCGCCGCTGCGCTCGACCTCGCCGAAGCGCTGACGACGGAGCGCGCGCCGTGCCGCCGGGCCCCGCCTCGACGCCGGTGCCGCGCACCGCGCTGCTGGCCGGCGCGACCGGGCTCGTCGGCGGCGAGCTGATGACGCAGCTCCAGGCGAGTTCGCGCTACAGCCGCATCGATGTCCTCGTGCGCCGCGCCGCGCCGCGCGCCGGCGCCGAGCCGAAGCTCGTCTTCCACACCGTCGACTTCACGCGCCTGCCGCGGCGCTTCCCGCGGGTCGACGACGTCTTCATCGCGCTCGGCACGACGCTCAAGGGCGCCGGCTCGGAGGCGGCGTTCCGCGACGTCGACTTCGGCGCCGTGCTCGCGGTCGCCCGCGCCGCGCGCGTGGTCGGGGCCCGCCGGCTCGCGGTCGTCTCCGCGCTCGGCGCCGATCCGAAGTCGAGCACCTTCTACAACCGCGTCAAGGGCGAGATGGAATCGGCCGTCGCCCGCCTCGACTACGACTGCACGGTCGTCGCCCAGCCGTCGCTGCTGCTCGGCAACCGCTCGGCGCTCGGCCAGTCGGCCCGTCCGGCGGAAGCCTGGATGCAGCGCCTGACCGCGCCGGTCCGCTGGCTGATCCCGAAGCGTGTCCGCCCGATCGCCGCGAGCGCGGTCGCCGCGGCGATGCTCGACGCAACGCTCGCCGGCCACGCGGGCGTGCGCTACCTCAGCTCGGCGAAGATGCAGCCGTGACGTCGCGCGGGTCGTCGCTCTTCGCCCACCGCGCCTATCTGTGCTTCTGGATGTCGCGGCTCGTCGGCACTGCGGCGACGCAGATGCTGCTCGTCGCCGTCGGCTGGCAGATGTACGACCTGACCGGCAGCGCCTGGGACCTCGGCCTCGTCGGGCTGCTGCAGTTCACGCCGGCGCTGCTGCTGGTGCTCGTCGCCGGCCACGTCGTCGACCGATTCCATCGCGCGCGCATCGTCGGACTGTGCATGGCGGCGCAAACCGTCGTCGGGCTGCTGCTCGCGCTCGCCGCGGCCCGCGGCTGGGCGAGCCGCGAGCTGCTGCTCGGCCTCTCGATCGCGCTCGGGACGGTCAAGGCGTTCCAGATGCCGGCGCAGCAGGCGCTGACGCCGGCGCTCGTGCCGGCGTCGATGCTGCCTCGGGCGCTCGCGTTCAGCTCGGCCGGGAGCCAGGCGGCGATCGTCGCCGGGCCCGCGCTCGGCGGCTTCCTCTACGTCGCCGGCGCGGCGGTCGTCTACGCCACGTGCGCGGCGCTCTTCACGCTCGCCTGCGGCCTCGTCGCCGCGGTCCGCTACGAGCACCTGCCGGGCCTGCGGCGCGCGATGTCGTTCGAGACGCTGCTCGGCGGCGTGCGCTTCGTGCGGCAGCGGCCGGTCGTCCTCGGCGCGATCTCGCTCGACCTGTTCGCGGTGCTGCTCGGCGGCGCGACCGCGCTTTTGCCGGTGTTCGCGAAGGACGTGCTCCACACCGGCCCCTGGGGCCTCGGCCTGCTGCGCGCCGCGCCGGCCGCCGGCGCCTTCGTGCTGTCGCTCTCGCTCGCCCGCTGGCCGATCAGCCGCCGCGCCGGCCGCGTGCTGCTCGGCGCCGTCGCGGTCTACGGCCTCGCCACGCTCGTCTTCGGGCTGTCGACCTCGTTGGTACTGTCGGGCGCGGCGCTGGTCGTCGCCGGCGCCGCCGACATGGTGAGCGTGGTGATCCGCCAGTCGCTCGTCCAGCTCGACACGCCCGACGAGATGCGCGGCCGCGTCAGCGCCGTCAACTCGGTCTTCATCGGCGGCTCGAACCAGCTCGGCGAATTCGAGTCCGGCGCGACAGCGGCGTGGCTCGGTCCGGCCGGGTCGGTGCTGCTGGGCGGCATCGGCACGCTCGTCGTCGCGGGGCTGTGGTGCCGCCTGTTCCCGGCGCTCGCGCGTCGCGACGCGCTCATCGGCGTGCCGTGAGCGCCGAGGCCGACGGCGCCGTCGAGATCGTCCATGCCGACGCGGCGCTCGTCGTCGCGGTCAAGCCGGCCGGCCTGCTCGCGGTGCCGGGGCGGACGGAGCCCGACTGCCTCTGGGCCCGCGTGCGGGCATGCCACGCGGACGCGCTCGTCGTCCACCGGCTCGACATGGCGACGTCGGGCCTGATGGTGTTCGCCCGTGGCACCGAGTCGCAGCGCCGCCTGAGCCGCGCGTTCGCCGAACGATCGGTCCGCAAGGGCTACAGGGCGATCGTCGTCGGCGCGCTGCCCGGCGGCGCCGGCGAGGTCGATCTGCCGCTCGGCGCGGACTGGCCGAACCGGCCGAAGCAGAAGGTCGACGTGGCGCGGGGCAAGCCGTCGCTGACGCGCTGGCACGTCGTCGCGGTCGATCCGCACGGGGCGCACTCCGAGGTGGCGCTGGAACCCGTCACCGGCCGGACGCACCAGCTGCGTGTGCACTTGCTGGCGATCGGCCACCCGATCGTCGGCGACCGGCTCTATGCGGCCGAGACCACCGGTGCGGCGGCGCCGCGGCTGATGCTGCACGCCGAACGGCTGGCGTTCGTGCATCCGGCGACCGATCGGGAGGTGGCGTTCGCATCGCCCGCGCCGTTCGCCTGGCGCGCGTGTCGGTGCGAGGACTGACGCGGCCGGCGCGCCGGCCCCGGTATCACCACGGTTCGGCGTAGGGGCGGATCTCCTGCTCGAACACCCAGGCGTCGCGCGGCTGCCGGTGCAGCGCCCAGTAGGCGTCGGCGACGGCTTCGGGCCGCATCAGCTGGTCCGGCTGCAGCGACGCGACGGCCGCATCGCCGCTGCGCTCGCGCAGGCGTTGCCGGACCCAGGCGGTGTCGACGCCGGCGTCGATGACGAGATGCGCGACGTGCAGCCCCTGCGGACCCAGTTCGCGTGCCGCGGACTGCGCCAGCGCACGCAAGCCGAACTTCGCGCTCGCGAACGCGGCGTAGCCCACGCCGCCGCGCAGGCCGGCCGTCGCGCCGGTGAAGAACAGCGACCCCTGGCCACGCGGCAGCATGTGCCGCGCAGCTTCGCGAGCGCACAGGAAGCCCGAGAAGCACGCCATCTCCCACACCTTGCGGAACACCCGCGATGTGGTCTCGAGCAGAGGGAAGTTGACGTTGGCACCGATGTTGAAGACGGCGACCTCGAGCGGCGCGGCGGCTTCCGCGTCGGCCATGAAGCGCACCATCTGCTCTTCGTCGCGGGCGTCGAGCGCACATGCGATCGCCTTGCCGCCGGCGGCCTCGATCTCGGCCCTCACCGGCTCGAGCAGCTCGCCCTGGCGGCGGCCGAGAACGACGGTGTAGCCCTCGGCGGCGAACTTGCGCGCGATCGCCGCACCGATGAAGTCGCCGGCGCCGACGATCGCGGCGCTGCGGTTGCGGGCAGGCAATGGCGGCGGCTGTGTCATGTCAGGGCCCTGGTGGAACACGCCGGACACCGAGCGGCGGCGGCAGTCAAGGTGGGTTTTGATTTCACACCCGAGCGGCCGCGTTGGCAAGCGGTTCGGTGATACCGTGCGGTCGCTTCTGCGTATCGAGAGCCGGGCGGATGGCGCTCGGGTCCTGTTCCTGCACGTTGCCGAGCGGCGTGCGGGTCGCGAATTTCGTCCGCAGGACACGGCGCTCCGCTCGCGACGCGGCGGCAGCGCATCGCCGCACTGGACGCCGCCCAGCCGAGAGTCCGGAACTCGTCCCTTCCGTCATCGACATCCGGAGACGCCGCCATGGCCCCGCGCATCGAGTTCTATTTCGACTTCGGCAGCCCGAACGCCTACCTCGCGTATGCGCTGATCCCGAAGATCGAGGCCCGCATCGGCCTGGCGTTCGAGCTCAAGCCCGCCCTGCTCGGCGGCATCTTCAAGGCGACCGGCAACCAGTCGCCGGCGGTAAGCCTCGCCGGCATCCCGGCGAAGGCCGCCTACGAGAAGATGGACATGCGGCGCTTCGTCGAACGCCACGGCCTGACGCGATTCCGCTTCAACCCGGCGTTCCCGATCAACACCTTGCAGCTGATGCGCGGCGCGTTCCTCGCCCGGCGCCTGGGCGTGTTCGACGCCTATGTCGAGGCGGTCTACGCGGCGATGTGGGAACGGGCGCTCGACATGGGCCAGCCCGACACCTTCTTCTCGGTGCTCGACGAGGCGGGCCTGCCGGCGCCGGCGTTCCGCGACCACCTCGGCGACGCCGACGTCAAGGCCGCGCTGATCGCGTCGACCGACGAGGCGGTCCGGCGCGGCGTCTTCGGCAGCCCGACCTTCTTCGTCGGCGACGCGATGTACTTCGGCAAGGAGCGCCTCCGCGACGTCGAGGAGGACCACAGCCGCCGGGCAGCGGCAGCGGCCGGCTGACCGACGCTCAGGCGCGCGCGAGCCGGCGTTGTCGAGCGACGGTGGCGTCGGGCGGCGCGTCTGCGGCGCCGGGCCCGCGCTCGACCTGCACCTCGCGCGGGTCGAGCGCCACGGCGCACGCCGAGCAGACCTGCACGGGGTCGAACAGGTGGCCGCAGACGGCATGGCGGTGCAGCAGCGGCCGGCCCTTCCTCGTCGCCATGTGGACATCGCCCCAGTGGACGATCGCCATGACGACCGGGTAGAGGTCGAGGCCCTTCGGCGTCAGGCGGTACTCGTGCCGCGTCGGATGCTGCTGGTATGCGACGCGCGTGAGCACGAAGTGGTCGACGAGCTTTTGCAGACGGTCGGCGAGGATCGGCCGGCCGATGCCGAGCCGGGCCTGGAACGCGTCGAAGCGCCGGACCTTCAGGAAGCATTCGCGCAGGATCAGCAGGGTCCAGCGGTCGCCGATCACCGAGAGGGTGCGGGCGACCGAGCAGGCCTCGCTGTCGAGTTCGTTCCACTGCATCGAAAGGGCTCCGGCGGCGGTCCCGGATTCTAGGAGCGTGGGCGGCGAGTCGGTTCCAAATTCGCACGGTCCTGTCCTGTCGCGCGAGGGCTTGCCTGCGAGCCCGTCGGCCCCATCTGAGCGACTCACCGGAAGGGACATTGCCGCTTCGTATGATCCGGATTGCCCCGACCTCGTGCGGATCGACCCGCCGGAAGGAACGTTCGATGAAGACACTGGTACTCGCCCTCTCGCTCGCCGTCGCCTCGATCGGCTTCGTGCCGACGCATGCCGACGCGAAACGCTTCGGCGGCGGCGGCTCGTCGGGCATGCAGCGCAGCATGCCGAGCCGTTCGCCCGACGTCTCGCCGCCGTCGCGTCCGGCGCAAGCCACGCCGACGCCGGCGCCCACGCCTGCCAACGTGCCGCCGCAGACGCCGCGGCGCTCATGGATGGGGCCGCTCGCTGGTCTGGCCGCCGGCCTCGGCATCGGCGCGCTGCTGAGCCACTTCGGCCTCGGCGCCGGCATGGGCAGCCTGCTCACGATGGTCCTGCTCGCGCTCGTCGCGTTCGTGGTCATCCGCTTCGTGATGCGGCGCTGGGCGCCGGGCGGGCCTCGCCTTGCGACGCCGAACGGCATGAGCTTCCAGGCCGAGCCGCCACGCGCGGCGCCGGCGATGTTCAACGCCACGCCCGCGGCAGCCGCGGCGCCTGGCGCTGCCGTCGCGCCGAACCTGCCGCCCGGCTTCGACGTGGCCGGCTTCGAGCGCATCGCGAAGATGATCTTCATCCGCATGCAGGCGGCCAACGACACCGCCGATCTGAACGATCTCCGCGCGTTCACGACGCCCGAGATGTTCTCGTCGGTGCGGCTCGAGCTGCAGGAGCGCGGCAACGCGCCGCAGCAGACCGATGTCGTGTCGGTCGAGCCGCAGGTCCGCGACGTCGTCGTCGACGGCGACCGACAGATCGTCAGCGTGCGGTTCAACGGCTCGATCCGCGAGGCGCTCGACGCGCCGGCCGTACCGTTCGACGAGGTCTGGCACCTGGTCCGCCCGGTCGACGGCAGCCGCGAATGGGCCATTGCCGGCATCCAGCAGGCCGCCCCGGCATTGGCGTGAGCGCGACCGGCGGCGCGGCGCGCCGCCTGTTCATCGTCACCGGCGCCTCGCGCGGCCTCGGCGCGGCGCTCGTCCGACAGCTGCTGCAGCCGGGGCATGTGGTGCTCGGCATGTCGCGGCACGTCGACGACGCGCTCGTCGACGCCGCCGCGGCGCGCGACGTGCGCTGCGAGCAGTGGCCCGTCGACCTGTCCGCCGACGGACGAGGCGCCGCCGACCGGCTCGAGGCCTGGCTCGGCGGCTTCGAGCCGTCGACGGTGGCCGCGGCGACGCTCGTGAACAACGCCGCCGCCCTGACACGCATCGGCCCGCTCGACGGCTGCAATGGCGCCGAGCTCGCATCGGCCGTCCGTGTCGGGCTCGAGGCGCCGTTGCTGCTCACGGCCGCCTTCCTGCGCGCGACGCGCGCCTGGCCGGTCGACAAGCGCGTCCTCAACATCTCGTCCGGGCTCGGCCGCCGGCCGATGGCGGCGCAGGCGCCGTACTGCGCGGTCAAGGCCGGCCTCGACCACTTCAGCCGCTGCGTGGCGCTCGACGAGGCCCGTGCAGCGCACGGCGCGCGCGTCGTCTCGCTCGCGCCGGGCGTGATCGACACCGACATGCAGCTGCAGTTGCGCAGCGCCGATGCAGCCGGCTTTCCCGACCGCGACAGTTTTGTCGCGCTGCAGTCCGCGGGCCGGCTGAGTTCACCCGACGATGCGGCGCGACGCGTGCTCGAATACCTCGTGCGGGCCGACTTCGGCGCCCAGCCGATCGCCGACGTCCGCGACGCCTGACCGCTTTCCGGCCTAGGTCGGAGCGTGGGGCGGCAATCGAGACAGGGCCCGTGTCGGACCTGCCGTCGGGCGCCGGGCGTGCGAGCAGCGCGCAGCACAGGTCGGGCCTTCAAAGCACGCGTTGCAACGGCGCATCCGCCCGCTTGCCGGACCTTGCCCGTCGCGCCGAGGCGAATCTCGGCCCGGATCCTTCGTTGCCGGCTCGTCGTCTGGGGCACCGTACAACCCGCCGGCGGCTCGTCTCGGTCCTGACTCGCCTCGGCGGGAGCGCTGTTCCTGCCGCCCACGCTCCTACGCGCCGGGGCCCTGGAATCCGCCCGACCGAAACGTCAGCACGAGCGTGTCGCGGTGCCCCGTGCCGGTCAGCGGCTGAATGGGCGTGCTCTCGTGGATCACGCGCCGGTCGTCGAGCAGCAGCGTCGTCCACGCCTCGGCCATCGTGAAGCGCAGGCCCGACGGGCCGTCGGCGTCGAAGACGCGCGTCTCGCCGCCCTTGATGCCCTCCCTGGCGACGAGCACGACCGCGACGACGTCGACACCGTCGCGGTGCGCGCCCTCGGGTGTCGGACGGCCGATGCCGTCGGTGGTGTCGATGCGGAATTGGTGCGCCTCGACGTACCAGGGCTGCGCGCCCTTCAGCGCCGAGCAGACGCCGCAGAGCGCGACCAGCAGCCGCGACCACGCCGGGCTCGACGCGACCGTCGCGTCGACCGGCTCGAACCAGCGCTCGAGCCCGCCGTGGAGCGCGTTGTATTCGACCGGCTGCCAGTGCGGGCGCCCGGCCACCGTGCGAATGGTCGTGCCGTCGACGACGTAGCAGGCGTGGCGCCGACGCCGGTAGCGGCCGCCGTCGCGCAGGTAGCCGTCGGGCGGCAGGTCGTCCCACGCCGGCCGCAAGGCATCGAGCTGCGCGAGCGGCATGTCGACGACCGCCGCGAGCCCCGCGGGCACGAGCACCGCACGCCCGTCGCGGCGCAGCGCGTCGACGACATCGCGCGGATCGGTGACGGGCGGTTCGAGGAGCGTGGACATGGGGCGCGGATGTTAGTCCACCCGCCCGCCGTCGGTCGCCGGCCCGGCCGCCACGATGCCTTCACGCGTCGCCGCGTCGACCCGCTCGCGGCGCGTCTCGAGCACCGGATCGCCGACGACGCACTCGCGGCCGTCGCCCCGGTCGAGCACGGCGGATTCGCGCCGCGGTGAAGCTGCAGGATGGTCTCGAACCTGCCGAGCGCCTCGACGACGCGAGCCTCGCGTGTCGCCGCGGCGACGATCTCGTCCCGGAACGCGACGAGATCGTCGCGGACCGCGGGCGGCAGCGTCCGCGTTCTCTGCAGCAGGTCGCGCCGCTCGTGCGCCGCCCTGCCGCCGTCGCGAGCAGCGGCGAGGTCGATCGCCGAGTTGTCGCCGTGGATCGCTTCGGCGAGGTCATGGACGACGCAGAGCTCGAAGAGCTTCGCCACGTCGAGGGGACCGTGCAGGTCGGCGAGCTGAATGCCACAAGGCAGAGCCGCCCGCTGTGCTCGGCCGTGCTTCTGCGACGGCCGGTCGACGTGTGCGCCGAGCGCACCACGCCCTGCAGCCGCTCGGCCTCGTGGATGAACGCGATGCCGCCGGTGAGGCCGTCGGCGTCGTCCGCGGCGCTCAGGACCTGCAGATGGGTCCGGCGCGCCCGAGCCGCGGCCGCAACCGCCGCCAACCAAGGCGCGAAGCGCAGCGGCAGGTTCTTCCACGGCGAGCAGTCGCAACGACGAGTGGCGGCGTTCGCGGCCGCGAAGCAGGCATGTCGGGTTCGTTCACAGGTTTGTTCAGAGCGCCGGCCCCATCACGCGCACCTGCACGCCGTCGTAGTTCACGACCTGGCCCGGGCGGATCTTGCAGGTCTTGCGCAGCTCCTCGCGGCCGTCGACGCGCGCATGGCCCTCGGCGATGCGCATCTTCGCGATGCCGCCGCTCGGCGCGAGGCCGGTCGCCTTCAGCAGCGCGTCGAGCGCGATGTGCTCGCCGCGCAGCGGGAAGTCGATCGTCTTCGGCGTCATGCCGCGGCGCGCAGGCCGAACTCGGCGGCGAGCAGCGCATAGGACCGCCGCCGAACCGCCGGGTCGTGCGTCCAGGTGTTGACGACGAGCTCGTCGAGCGCGAAGGTCGCGGCGAGCGTGCGCAGCCGATCGCCGACCTGCGCCGCCGTGCCGACGAAGGCCTTGCGCCGCATCGCCTCGACCGTCGGCCGTTCCTGCGCCGTGAAGCCGCGCGCGGCGATGTCGTCGGGCGCCTGCAGCGGCCCGAAGATGCCGCGTTCGCGGTCGACGCGCCAGCGCTCACGGCCGAGCGCCTGGTGGACGGCCTCCTCGTGGGTGTCGGCGGCCAGCGCCCAGACGCAGAGCGTCGGCTGCGGCACGGGATGACGGGCCGACGGCTTGTAGAGCTGGCGATAGAGGCCGAGCGCGTCCTCGGTGCCCTGGCCGTCGACGAAGAAATAGGCGTACGCGTACGGCAGGCCGAAGTGCGCCGCGAGCTGCGCGCCGTAGTTCGAGCTGCCGAGGATCCAGAGCTCGGGCGCATGGTCGCCGAACGGATGCGCGGCGATGCCCTGGTGCGACGGCGTCGACGTCCATTCGCGCAGGTCGTGCACCTGCTGCGGGAAGTCGTCGGCCGCGGCGTGCGCGTTCGGATTCAGGGCCCGCGCGGTGCGCATGTCGCCACCCGGTGCACGGCCGACGCCGAGGTCGATGCGCCCCGGCGCGAGCGCCTCGAGCACGCGGAACTGCTCGGCGACCTTCAGCGCGCTGTAGTGCGGCAGCATCACGCCGGCACTGCCGATCCGGATCGTCGACGTGCGCGCGGCGATCGCGGCCATCAGAACCTCGGGCGCGCTGCCGATGATCGTCGGCAGGCCATGGTGCTCGCTGACCCAGAAGCGCGAATAGCCGAGCCGTTCGCAGTGCTCGGCGAGCGAGAGGGTGTCGCGGATCGCCGCGTCCTCGCCATGGCCGGCGACCGACACCGACTGGTCGAGCACCGAGAGGCGCATCAGGGCGCCTCCGGATGCGTCGGGTCGACCCAGCGCACCGCCGTCGGCTGCTCGACCGGTTCGATGTCGAGGTTGACGGCGACCGCCTCGCCGTCGCTGCGCACGAGCACGCACTCGAGCGTCTCGGTCGCGCTCGCGTTGATCTCCTGATGCGGGACGAAGGGCGGCACGTAGATGAAGTCGCCCGGTCCGACCTCGGCGGTGAATTCGAGCGCCTCGCCCCAGCGCATGCGGGCGCGGCCCCTGACGACGTAGATCACGCTCTCGAGCGGGCCGTGGTGGTGCGCGCCGGTCTTCGCGTCGGGATGGATGTGGACGGTGCCCGCCCAGAGCTTCTGCGCGCCGACCCGGGCGAAGTTGATCGCGGCCTTGCGGTCCATCCCGGGCGTCTGCGCGGTGTTGGCGTCGAGGTGGTCGGCCGCGACGACGCGCACGCCGTCGTGGCGCCAGCGCGGCTCGGCGGCGTCGGTCGGGGCAGCGGAATCGGGCATGACGGAGGCTCCCGGAAGATCGTGAGCCGATTCTGTCGCATGCCTCGACGCGCGTCGCGCCGTGGCAAATCGCAATCCCGGCGAACGTGGACTCTGCGAAGTCGTGTACAGTTCGCTGCACAGTTATGCGCAAGACAGTGGTTGTTCGTGGTTCTTCCTCTGCCGGCGGTCGTTCGATCGCCGGTGCCGATAGAAATCCCCAGATCGTTTCTTGAGTGTCGCTGCATGCGCCGCATGTGCTGCGCATCCTTTGTTAGAAGATTGGAATAGTCCATGACGACCCAGACCGGTACCGTGAAGTGGTTCAACGAGAGCAAGGGCTTCGGCTTCATCGCTCAAGACGCCGGTGGCGCCGACCTCTTCGCGCACTTCCGCGACATCGCCGGCACCGGCTTCAAGACGCTGCTCGAAAACCAGCGCGTCGAATTCGAAGTCAAGCAAGGCCAGAAGGGCCTGCAAGCCGCGAACATCAAGGTGATCTGATCACCCGAAGGGGCGCGAGCCCCGAACGAAGCCGCGGCGCGTCCGCGGCTTTTTTTTTCCTGAATGGATCGAGCATGGCCGTTGCCCGGACGGCAGCGCCCGGCCGGAGCCCGCCGCACAATCCGCCGACTTGTCCACGACGGAGACTGCCATGGCTTCGATTGCCGCCCTCACCAATCACCAGGTCCGCCTGAAGGCCCGCCCGAGCGGCTATCCGACACGCGACGTCTGGGACTTCACGACCGAGCCCGTCGCCGAGCCGGGCGACGGCGGCATCCTGGTCCGGACGCTCGCGATCTCGCTCGACCCCGCCATGCGCGGCTGGATGAACGAGGGCAAGAGCTACATCGCGCCCGTCGGCATCGGCGAGGTCATGCGCGCCGGCGGCGTCGGCGAGGTGATCGCATCGAGGAACCCGTCGTTCGAGGTCGGCGACATCGTCGGCTGCACGCCCGGCGCGCAGGAATACGCGCTGATCGCGTCCGAGCAGGTCGAGCGCAGCGGCCTCTTCAAGCTCGATCTGTCGCTCGGCTCGGTGACGCAGTGGCTCAACGTCCTCGGCATGCCGGGCATGACGGCGTACTTCGGCCTGATGGACGTCGGCATGCCGCAGACCGGCGAAACGGTCGTCGTCTCCGGCGCGGCGGGCGCGGTCGGCCAGACCGTCGGCCAGCTCGCGAAGATCAAGGGCTGCCGCGTCGTCGGCATCGCCGGCGGGCCGGCCAAGTGCGACTGGGTCGTGCGCGAACTCGGCTTCGACGCCTGCATCGACTACAAGGCCGGCGACGTCAAGGCGGGCCTGAAGCAGCACTGCCCGCAGGGCGTCGACATCTACTTCGACAACGTCGGCGGCGACATCCTCGACGCCGCGCTGACGCGCATCAACCGCAAGGCGCGGGTCGTCGTCTGCGGCGCGATCAGCCAGTACAACAACGAGGGCGCGGTCGTCGGGCCGGCCAACTACCTGTCGCTGCTCGTGAACCGCGCCAGGATGGAAGGCATGGTCGTGTTCGACTACACCGACCGCTTCCCGGTCGCCGTCGGCGAGCTGTCGGGCTATCTCCGGTCCGGCCGGATGAAGAGCAAGGAAGACGTCGTCACCGGTCTCGACACTTTCCCCGAGTCGCTGATGAAGCTCTTCAAGGGCGAGAACTTCGGCAAGCTGGTGCTGAAGATCGCCGACTGATCAGCTCGCGGGCGCGGCGACGAGGCCGCGGCCTTTCAGCATCGGCAGGACCGTCGGCGGCCGACCGCGGAACGCTCGGTACGCCTCCGACGGCTCGAGAGAATTGCCCGACGAGTAGATGAACTGCATCAGCCGGCGCGCGACCGCCGGATCGAACGGATCGCCGGCCTCGACGAACGCGTCGTAGCCGTCGGCGTCGAGCACCTCGGCCCAGAGGTAGACGTAGTAACCGGCCGCATAGCCCGAGCCCGAGAAGAGGTGCTGGAAATGCACCATCCGGTGGTTGACGCCGACGCACGCCGGCGCGCCGAGCCGCTCGAGTTCGGCGGCCTCGAACGCGACGACGTCGGGGCCTTCGGCATCGGTCAGCGCGTGCGCCGCCATGTCGATCAGGGCCGACGCCGTGTAGCGCACCGTCTCGTACCCCTGGTTGAAGAGCCGCGCGGCGTGCAGCTTGTCGATCAGCGCGTCCGGAATCGGCTCGCCGGTCACGCAGTGGCGCGCATGGCGCTGCAGCACCTCGCGCTCGCTCAGCCAGTGCTCGAAGATCTGCGACGGCAGTTCGACGAAGTCGCGCAGCACCGCGGTGCCCGACAGGCGCTCGTACGTCACGTTCGAGAGCAGGCCGTGCAGGCCGTGGCCGAACTCGTGGAAGAGCGTCGTCGCGTCGTCGAAGCTCAGCAGCGTCGGCTCGCCGGGCGCACCCTTGGCGAAGTTGTTGTTGTTGACGATGACCGGCAGCATCGGCGCCTCGCCGGGCGCGACGTTGCGCGTCTGGCTGCGGTAGGAGCTCATCCAGGCGCCGCTGCGCTTGGTCGCGCGGGCGTGGTTGTCGTGGAGGAACACGCCGACCTCGCGCCCGTCGGCGCCGCGCACCTCGTAGACCTCGACGTCCGGGTGGTAGCCGACGATCTCCGGCCGGTGCGTGAACGACAGGCCGAAGAGCCGCTGGGCGCAGTCGAACGCAGCCGCGACCATGCGGTCGAGCGCGAAGTACGGCTTGACCTCGGCTTCGTCCAGGTCGTAGCGCACCTGCCGGACCTTCTCGGCGTAGTAGCGCCAGTCCCAGGCCTCGATCGGCACCGTCTCGCCGCGCGACAGCGCCATCGCCTCGAGCGCCGCCTGCTCCTCGGCGGCCCGTGCCTTGGCCGGCTCCCAGACCTGCGTCAGCAGCGCGGTCACGGCCGACTGCTCGCGGGCCATCGTGTCGGCGAGCGCGTAGTCGGCATAGCTCGCGTAGCCGTGGAGGCGCGCCTGTTCCTTGCGCAGCGTCAGGATCTCGCGCGCGACCTCCCGGTTGTCGTGCAGGCCGTCGTGCTCGCCGCGGGTCGTCCAGGCCCGCCAGGCAGCCTCGCGCAGGTCCCGGCGCGCGGAGAAGGTCAGGAAGGGAACGATGTGCGAGCGCGAGAGCGTGACGACCACGCCGTCCTCGATGCCGCGATCGCGTGCCGCCTGGCGGGCGCTGGCGACGACGAAGTCGGGCAGGCCGGCGGTCTCGTCGTCGGTCTGCAGCACGAGTTGCCAGCCGGTCTCGTCGGCGAGCACGTTCTGGCCGAAGCGCGTCGTCAGCTCGGCGAGCCGGGCCATGATCTGCGCGTAGCGCGTCTGCTCGGTCGGGCCCATGCGCGCACCGGCACGGAGGAAATCGACGTGCTGGCGCTCGAGCAAGCGGACCTGCTCGGGCGTGAGGCCGAGCGTGCGGCGCGCCTCGTGGAGCGCATCGATGCGCGCGAAAAGCGGCTTGTGCATCGACACGGCGCTCGAATGCGCGGCCATCCGCGGCGCCAACCGCATCTGCACGGCCTGCAGCTCGGTCGACGTCTCGCTCGAGGTCAGGTTGTAGAACAGGCCGGTGATGCGGTCGAGCAGGCGGCCCGAGCGGTCGAGGGCGGCGACGGTGTTGTCGAAGGTCGGCGGCTCGGCGCTCGCGCCGATCGCATCGATCTCGGCCAGATGCTGGGCGAGCGCGGCGTCGAACGCCGGCTCGAAGTGCCAGTGGCGCACCGCTGCGAAGGGCGGCAGGCCGAAGGGCGTGTCCCAGGGCACGAGCAGCGGATTGGTCGTCGTCGTCTCGGCAGCGGTCATCTCACTTGCCCTTCTTGATGGCGGCTTCGTCGTCCTCGAGGAAGCGGCGGTTGTTGCAGCTCTTCGCGAAGGCGTCGTGGTCGGCGTTGAGCGCGGCGGCGCGGGAGTTGTAGCGGTCGATGCTCGCCTCGTAGGCGTCGATGCGGGCGTCGCGGGCCTGTGCGCGCTGGTTGTAGGCTTCGACTTCGGCGGCGTCGGTGCGGTCGAGCGCGGCGAGGTCGGCCGCGAGCGCGTCGCCGAGGCGCGCCAGTTCCGCCTTCTCGGCGGCGAGCGCCTCCTTCTGCTTCTCGGCGTCGGCGTCGTTCTGCCTGAACTTCTGCTGCTGGGCGAGACAGTCGCGGAGTTGCGCTGGCGTCAGGATCTTGTCGGCCGCCGGCGCCTTCGCGGCCGCGGCCTTGGGCGGCGCGTCGCTGCGCGGCGGGTCCGCGGCAATCGCCGACCCGAAGAAGCAGAAGGCGAGCAGGGGAACGCTGCGCATCGTGGTGGCGGCCTCGCGGAGTGGGACGGAGCCGGAAATCATGCCACCGCCTGCCGCATGGTCACGAACTCCTCGGCCATCGTCGGGTGGATGCCGAGGGTCGTGTCGAACAGCGACTTGGTCGCGCCGGCACGCATCGCGACGGCGAAGCCCTGCACGATCTCGCCCGCGTCGGGACCGACGATGTGGAGGCCGACGACGCGGTCGTTCGCGGCATCGACGACGAGCTTCAGCAACGCGCGTTCGCCGTTGCCCGACAACGTATGGCGCAGCGCGCGGAATTCGCTGCGGAACACGCGCACGTCGGCCAGGCGCTCGCGCGCCGCGCGCTCGGTCAGGCCGACGGCGCCGACGTTCGGATGGGTGAAGACGGCAGTCGGAATCAGCTCGTAGTCGACGCGGCGCGCGCCGTCGCCGAACAGCCGGTCGACGAGCGCCATGGCTTCGGCGAGCGCGACCGGCGTGAGCTGCACGCGGTCGATGACGTCGCCGAGCGCGTGGATGCTCGGGATGTTCGTCTGGTAGCGGTCGTCGACCGCCACCGCACCGTTCGGCGTCAGCACGACACCCTGCTCGGCGAGGCCGAGGCCGGCGGTGTTCGGATGCCGGCCGGTGGCGTAGAGCACGGTGTCGGCGGCGAGCACGCTGCCGTCGGCGAGCGTGAGGCGCAAGGCATCGCCGTCGCGGTCGATGCGCTCGACGTCGGTGCGGACGAGGACGTCCACGCCCTTCTTCCGCATCTCGCCGGCGACGAAGTCGCGCACTTCGTCGTCGAAGCCGCGGAGCACCTGCTCGCCGCGGTAGAGCTGCGTCACCGCGGCGCCGAGGCCGTGGAAGATCGATGCGAATTCACAGGCGATGTAGCCGCCGCCGACGACGACGAGCCGCTTCGGGAACGTCGGCAGGTCGAAGATCTCGTTGGAGGTGACGACGAGGTCGCGGCCGGGGATGGCCGGCACGGTGGGATGCCCGCCGGTCGCGACGAGCAGATGCCGGGCGGTGTGGCGCCGGCCGTCGACCTCGACCTCGTTCGGCCCGCAGACGCGCGCCCTGCCGCGGATCACCTCGACGCCCGCGTCGGTGAGGAGCTTCAGATAGACGGCGTTCAGCCGCGAGATCTCGGCAGCACGGTTCGTCTTGAGCGTCTCCCAGTCGAAGCGCGGCGTCTCGAGCGACCAGCCGAACCCGTGCGATTCCTCGAACGCCTCGGCGTAGTGCGACGCGAAGCTGTAGAGCTTCTTCGGGATGCAGCCGAGGTTGACGCAGGTGCCGCCGAGCGGCGCGCAGTCGACGACGGCGACCCGCGCGCCGCGCTGCGCTGCCATTCGCGAGGCGCGCACGCCGCCGCTGCCGGCGCCGAGGACGAAGAGGTCGTGGGTGGGCTCGGGCATGCGGGGGGCTCCTGGCGCGTGGCGACCGACTGTAATCACTCCGGCCGCGGGCGGCCCTCGGCCTCGCCCAGCAGCTGCGCGACGAGGGCGTTGAGCCCGCCTTCGTGGCCGACCGCGCGGTCGTGCAGCCGGCGGACGAGCTCGCCAGGCAGCTTGCAGGCGAACGGCACGAGGCCGGCCGCGGCGTCGCGGCGGCGCTGCTCGCGGCGGTCGGCCGCATCGGCGGCGCCTTGCGCGAAACGGTCGGGCACGGTGTGCGCCTTCATGCGTCCGTCGAGCTTCTTGGCGAGGTGCTTGACGAGGTCGGTCTTCTTCATCGACATGGCATCGGTCTCCTGCGACGGCAACCCGCCATTGTCTCGCGGAGCGCCGCCGCGCCGCGGCACGGATGGTCTAATCGCCCCTTTTTCCGCGACCCGCCATGGCCCTCAAGGCGACCATCCACAAAGCCGTGCTGCAGATCGCGGACATGGACCGCAACGTGTATCGCGACCTGTCGGTGACGGTCGCGCGGCATCCGTCGGAGACCGACGAGCGGATGATGGTGCGGCTCGTCGCGCTCGCGCTCTTCGCGCCGCCCGACGACGACGCCGGCGCGCTCGAGCTCGCCAAGGACCTCTGGGAGGCCGACGAGCCGGCGCTCTGGCACAAGGACCTGACCGGGCAGATCGTGCACTGGATCGACGTCGGCCAGCCCGACGACAAGCGGTTGATGCGCGCCGCCGGCCGCGCCGAGCGGGTCAGCGTCGTCGCCTTCACCGCGAGCACGCCGATCTGGTGGAACGGCATCGCATCCAAGCTGACGCGGGCGAGGAACCTCGCGGTCTGGCAGATCGACCCGGCGCCGAGCCAGGCGCTCGCCGGCCTCGCGCAGCGCGGCATGCAGTTGCAGGTGACGGTGCAGGACGGTACGGTCTGGGTCGGCGACGGCACACGCTCGGTCGAGATCGTGCCGCGCCGCCTCTGAACCGAACTCCAAGGAGCCCGCGATGCGCATCCCGCCGGGATTCAACACGCTCAACCCGTACATGATGGTCGACGGTGCAGCCGGCTTCATCGACTTCCTGGTCCGTGGCCTCGGGGGCGAGGCCGGGCTTCGCCACGAGGACCGCGGCCGGATCGCGCACGCCGAGGTGCGGCTCGGCACGTCGACGGTCATGGTCTGCGACGCGTCGCCGACCTATCCGCCGATGCCGGCGTCCTTCTACCTCTACGTCGAGAACGCCGACGCGGCGATGGCCCGCGCCGTCGCCGCCGGCGCGACCGCGGTCATGGCGGTCGCCGACATGCCCTACGGTGACCGGCAGGGCGGCGTCCGCGATCCCCATGGCAATCTCTGGTGGCTGTCGCAGCGCCTGGTCGACGGCCCGTACTGAATGCCCACGATGACCGACAACGACCCCTTCCTCTGGCTCGAAGACGTGCTCGGCGACCAAGCGCTCGCCTGGGTGCGTGCGCGCAACGCCGAGAGCGAGGCGCTGCTGACCGCGCGACCCGACTTCGCGCCGACCCGCGCCCGCCTGCTCGGCTTGCTGAACGAGAAGGAGCGCATCCCGCAGGTCACGCGGCGCGGCGACTTCCTCTACAACCTCTGGCAGGACGAGGCGCATCCGCGAGGGCTCTGGCGGCGGACGACGCTCGACGGCTACCGGCAGGCCGAACCGACGTGGGAGCCGGTGCTCGATCTCGACGCGCTCGGCAGCGCCGAAGGCGAGAACTGGGTCTGGGCGGGCGCGACCGCGCTGCCGCCGGAGAACCGCCTCTGCCTGGTCCAGCTGTCGCGCGGCGGCGCCGACGCGACCGTCGTGCGCGAATTCGACACCGTCGCCAAGACCTTCGTCGACGGCGGCTTCGTCCTGCCCGAAGCGAAGAGCGAGGTCGACTGGATCGATGCCGACACGGTCTACGTCGGCACCGATTTCGGCCCGGGCTCGATGACCGATTCGGGGTATCCGCGCGTGGTGAAGCGCTGGTCGCGCGGCACGCCGCTCGAAGACGCGGTGCAGGTCTGGGAAGGCGCGACGAGCGACGTCAGCGCCGGCGTCTCGGTCGACCCCACGCCGGGTCACGAGCGGACGCACTACGCCCGTTCGCTCGATTTCTACCGCCACGAGATCGCCGTCGACCACGGCGCCGGGCCCGTCAGGCTCGACATCCCCGACGACGCCCACGCCGTCTTCTGGAACTCGGCCGGCCGGCCCGAGGACACGCTGCTGCTCGAGCTGCGCAGCGATGTGCGGATGGGAGACGACGACCATGCCGGCGGCTCGCTGCTCGCGATCGACGCGGCGAGGTTCCTGGCCGGCGACCGGCGCTTCTACGTCCTCTTCGCGCCGACGGCGACGCGCTCGCTCGCCGGCTTCACGACGACGCGCGAGCACGTCGTCCTGAACGTGCTCGACGACGTCGCCAGCCGCCTCGAGCAATGGCGGCGCACGGCCGAGGGCTTCGTTCGCGTCGAGATCGTGGCGCCCTTCCCCGGCACGCTCGGCGTCAGCGCGCTGCACGATCCGATGCGCATGGACGACCCGCTCGCCGAAGCCTGGCTGATGGTGTCGACCGACTTCCTCTCGCCCGACGCGCTCTGGCTGGGCCACACCGACGACCCGGCCGGCGAGCGCCGCGAGCGCCTGAAGACGCTGCCCGCACTTTTCGACGCGACCGGCCTCTCCGCCGAGCAATTCTTCGCGACGAGCGCCGACGGCACCCGCGTGCCGTACTTCGTCGTCTGGCCGAAGGGCGTCGACGCGACGACCCCGGCCGACGGTTCGACGCCGACGCTGCTCTACGGCTACGGCGGCTTCGAGATCGCGCTGCAGCCGCGCTATTCCGCGCTCTACGGCAGCGCCTGGCTCGAGCGCGGCGGCATCCATGTCGTCGCCAACATCCGCGGCGGCGGCGAGTTCGGGCCGGCGTGGCACCAGGCGGCCATCAAGCAGCACAAGCAGCGCAGCTACGACGACTTCATCGCCGTCGCCGAGGACCTGATCGCCCGCCGCATCACGAGCCCGGCGCGGCTCGGCATCCAGGGCGGCAGCAACGGTGGCCTGCTCGTCGGCGCCGTCTTCACGCAGCGGCCCGAGCTCTTCAACGCCGTGATCTGCAGCGTGCCGCTGCTCGACATGCGCCGCTACCACCGGCTGCTCGCCGGGGCGTCGTGGATGGCGGAGTACGGCGACCCGGACGTGCCCGAGGAGTGGGACTGGATCGCGAGATACAGCCCCTACCAGAACGTCCGCGCCGGCGTGCGCTACCCCGAGGTGCTCTTCACCACGTCCACGCGCGACGACCGCGTCCACCCGGCGCATGCGCGCAAGATGGCCGCGAAGATGCTCTCGCTCGGCCACGAGGTGCTCTACTACGAGAACATCGAGGGCGGCCACGGCGGCGCGGCCGACAACGTCCAGCGGGCGCACGTGCTCGCGCTCGAGATGACCTATCTGTGGCGGCAGTTGGGCGGCCGCGCAGCGTGATCGATGCCGATGCGCGCGCGGTGCTCGACTTCTGGTTCGCGCCGCCGGGCGATCCGGCGCACGGCACGCTGCGGCCGATGTGGTTCCAGAAGCGCGAGGCGGTCGACCGCGAGATCACCGAGCGCTTCGGGCCGCTGATCGAACGTGCGCTGCGCGGCGAGCTGGCCGGATGGACGGGCGAAGCCGACAGCGCCCTCGCGCGGATCCTGCTGCTCGACCAGTTCACCCGCAACGCCTTCCGCGACACGCCGCGCGCCTTCGCGGGCGATCCGCAGGCGCTCGCAGCCGCCATGGCGATGGTCGGCTCGCGCCAGGACGAGGCGCTTCGCCCGGAGCAGCGCGGCTTCGTCTACCTGCCGTTCGAGCATGCCGAGAGCCTCGCGATGCAGGACGAGGCGGTGCGGCTCGGCCAGCGGCTCGTCGCCGAGGCTCCGGCGATGGCCGAGTCGCTTGCCTATGCCGAGAAGCACCGCGAGGTCGTTCGCCGCTTCGGCCGCTTTCCGCACCGCAACGACATCCTCGGCCGGCGCTCGACGGACGAGGAGATCGCGTTCCTGCGGCAACCGGGGTCGCGGTTCTGAGCGCCGGGGCGGTCGTCGTCGCGGTCTGCTCGAGCGACGTGCACGCGTTCAGCAAGACCGTGCGTCCGTCGATCGTGCTCCTTGCAGGCCTCGGCGTCGCGGGCGACACCCACCGAGGCGTCACGGTGCAGCACCGCTCGCGCGTCGCCCGCGACCCGACGCAGCCGAACCTGCGGCAGGTCCACCTGATCCACACGGAGCTCTTCGACGAACTGCGCAGCGCCGGCTTCGACATCGGCCCGGGCGACATCGGCGAGAACATCGCAACGCGCGGCCTCGATCTGCTCGGGCTACCGCAGGGCGCCTGCCTGCGGATCGGCGCCGAGGCGGTCGTCGAGATCACCGGTCTGCGCAACCCGTGCGTGCAGCTCGACCGCTTCCGGCGAGGACTGACGGCGGCCACGCTCGGCCGCGCGGCCGACGGGTCGGTCGTGCGCAAGGCCGGCGTGATGGGGATCGTGCGTGTCGGCGGCGTGGTGCGGGCGGGCGACGCGGCCCGCGTCGAGCTGCCGGCGGGCGCGCAGCGGTCATTGCAGCCGGTCTGACCCCCGGAGCGCGAGGCGCAGAATCGCGCGTCCGATGCGGTCCGCCACGACCATCGCCGCCGTCCGGACCGCCGTCGCCGCCCTCCTTGTCGGGTTCCTCCGCATGACCGCAACCCCCACGTTTCCCGCCGACGCCGCGCAGCCGCCGATGGCGCCGCGCGAACCCGAGGACGTCGGCGTCCACGGCGACGCGCGCATCGACGACTACCACTGGCTGCGTCGCAAAGACGACCCGCGCACCCTCGCCTACCTGACGGCCGAGAACGCCTATGCCGACGCCTGGTTCGCCCCGCACGCCGCGCTGCAGGAGACGCTCTACCAGGAGATGCTCGCCCGCATCCGGCAGGACGACGACTCGGTGCCCTACCGCAAGGGCGACTGGTGGTACTCGACCCGGACGGTGCAGGGCGACCAGTACCCGCGCCATCTGCGCCGCCGCGCTGTCGGCCCGGACCGTTCGTACGACCCGGCCGGGCGCGACGAAGCGCTGCTCGACCTCAACGCCGAAGCGCAGGGCCGGCCCTTCACCCGCCTCGGCGACTTCACCGTGAGCCGCGACGCGTCCCGGCTCGCCTACACCGTCGACCACACCGGCGGCCTGGACTACGTGCTGCGCGTCAAGGAGATCGCGAGCGGCGCGGTCGACCCGTGGCAGGCCGAGCAGGTCTCGTCGGTGGCCTGGGCGAACGACAGCCGCGCGCTCTACTACGTGACGATGGACGCGGCCAAGCGCTCGAGCCGGCTCTGGCGGCATGTGATCGGCAGCGCCGGCACGGACGCGCTGCTCTACGAAGAACACGACGAGCTCTTCGAGATCGACGTCGCGGCGACGCGCGACGAGCGCTTCGTGCTCGTGTCGATCGCGAGCAAGGATGCGTCGGAGGTCCGCGCGATCGACGCCGCCGCGAGCGGCACCGGCGTCGCCCTGCACACGATCTTTCCGCGCCGAGAACACGTCGAATACCACGTCGAGCACCGCGGCGGCGCGTTCTACGTGCGCATCAACGACACCGGCCGCAATTTCCGGCTGGTGAAGGTCGACGCCGCCCGGCCCGACCTGTCGACAGCCGAGGAGCTGATCGCCGCGCACGACGACCTCGCGCTCGACGACGTCGATGCGTTCGCCGGCCACCTTGTCGTCACCCAGCGCGTCGCCGGCGCCCTGCAGCTGCGCGTGATCGATCTCGACACGCCGGCCGGCTCGCACGTCGTCGCCTTCGACGAAGCCGCCTACAGCGTGCACCCGACGGCCAACGCCGAGTTCGAGACCGGCACGCTGCGCTTCGTCTACAGCTCGCTGACGACGCCGGCGTCGACCGTCGACTACGACATCGCGACCCGCGAGCGGGTGCTGCGCAAGCGCCAACCCGTGCCAGGCTACGACCCCGCGCTCTACGCGAGCGAGCGAATCGTCGCGACCGCGAACGACGGCACGCAGGTGCCGATCTCGCTCGTCTGGCGCAAGGACAGGAAGCGCACCGGACCGCAGCCCGCCCTGCTCTACGGCTACGGCAGCTACGGCATCCCGCTCGACGCGACCTTCTCGCAGACGCGCGTCTCGCTGCTCGACCGCGGCGTCGTCTTCGCGATCGCCCACATCCGCGGCGGCGGCGACCTCGGCCGCAGCTGGTACGAGGCAGCGAAGATGGAGCGCAAGCAGACCACGTTCACCGACTTCATCGCCTGCGCCGAGGCGCTCGTCGCCCGCGGCACCACCGCGCCGGCGATGCTCGCGATCCAGGGCGGCAGCGCCGGTGGGCTGCTGATGGGTGCGGTGACCAATCTGCGTCCCGATCTCTTCAAGGCGGTGATCGCCGACGTGCCGTTCGTCGACGTCGTCAACACCATGCTCGACGAGACGCTGCCGCTCACCGTCGGCGAGTTCATCGAGTGGGGCAACCCGAAGATCGCCGAGCAATACGCCTGGATGCGTGCCTACAGCCCCTACGACAACCTGAAGCCCGGCGCCTATCCGGCGATGCTCGTGCGCAGCGGCCTGAACGACACCCAGGTCGCGTACTGGGAGCCGGCCAAGTACGTCGCCAGGCTGCGCCAGTTGAAGAAGGACGGCACGCCGCTGCTCTTCAAGGTCGATCTGTCGGTCGGCCACGGCGGTGCGTCGGGGCGGTTCGACGCCTTGCGCGAGGTGGCCGCCGCTCAGGCCTTCCTGCTCGTGCAGTTCGGTCTGGCCGACGGGCCGTGATTGGCGGGCACGACCGCATCGGCGCCACGCGCCCGGCGCCGTCCGACGGATCCGCGGCACGGACGCCAGCGCCGCCACGCCGCCAGCGCGGTCCGAGCCGCGGCCGCCCGCCGGCGAGCGCGACGGTCAGCCCGACAGCCGACCGAGCTTGAGCTGCAGCACGCGGTCGCAGCGCGCCGCCAGGGCCTGATCGTGCGTGACCATCACGAACGCCATGCGCTGGTCGCGCGCCAGGCGCAGCATCAGCTCGAACACGCCGCCGGCGGTCTCGCGGTCGAGGTTGCCGGTGGGTTCGTCGGCGAGCACGCACGCCGGCTCGCCGGCGAGCGAGCGGGCGATCGCCACGCGCTGGCGTTCGCCGCCCGACAGCTGCGACGGCCGGTGCTGCAGTCGTTCGGCGAGCCCGACCTGGCCGAGCACCGCGGCCGCCCGCGCTCGCGCCGCAGCCGCCGGCACGCGACGGATGCGCAGCGGCATCGCGACGTTGTCGAGCGCGCTGAACTCGGGCAGCAGGTGGTGGAACTGGTAGACGAAGCCGAGCTGCGCGTTGCGCCAGTCGCCCTGCGCGGCGGCGTCCATCGATGCGAAGTCGCGGCCGGCGAGCGCGACCGTGCCGTCGGTCGGCGCGTCGAGCCCGCCCATCAGGTGCAGCAGCGTGCTCTTGCCCGAGCCCGAGGCGCCGACGATCGCGACCGTCTCGCCACGCGACACCGCGAGGTTCACGCCCTGCAGCACGGCGACGTCGAGCTTCTCGTCGCCGCTGCCTTCGGTGAACCGCTTGTGAAGATCGCGCGCCTCGAGGACCGGCGCGCTCGCGTCGGCGGCCGAGGCGCGCTCGGCCGCACGGCCGCGTTCACTCATAGCGCAAGGCTTCGGCCGGCTGGACGCGGCTCGCGCGCCAGCTCGGGTAGAGCGTCGCGACGAATGCCATCAGCAGCGAGATGACCGCGATCGGCACGATGTCGGCCTGTTGCGGATCGCTCGGCATGCGGCTGATGAGGTAGACGCTCGCCGGCAGGAAGCTCACGCGCAGCAGCGCCTCGATCGCGCCCACGATCGCGCCGACGTTGTAGGCGACGACGAGCCCGAACACCACGCCGGCGAGCGTGCCGATGATCCCGGACATCGCGCCCTGGACCATGAAGATGCCCATCACCGACCGCGGGCTCGCGCCGAGCGTGCGCAGGATGGCGATGTCGGACTGCTTGTCCGTCACCGTCATCACGAGCGTCGAGACGAGGTTGAACGCCGCGACGGCGACGATCAGCGTCAGGATGATGAACATCAGCCGCTTCTCGAGCTGCACCGCCGCGAACCAGTTGCGGTTGGTGCTCGTCCAGTCGCGCACCTCGACGCGCGGGCCGAGGGCCTCCTGCAGCTCGGCGCCGACCTCGCGCGCCGCGTTCTGGTCCTTCAGGCGCAGCTGCACGCCGGTCGGGCCGCCGACGCGAAAGAGCTTCGCGGCATCCTCGACGTGGACCATCGCGAGCGTGCTGTCGTATTCGTAGTGGCCCGAGTCGAAGGTGCCGACGACGGTGAGCTGCTTCAGCCGCGGCACGACGCCCGCCGGCGTCACCTGCCCGCCGGGCAGCACGGCGGTCACCTTGTCGCCCTCGCGCACGCCGAGCGCTCGCGCGAGCTCGCGGCCGAGCACGACGCCCCACGCGCCCGGCACGAGGCGCGCGAACACGGTGTCGCGCAACTGCGCGGCGAGGTCGGTGACGGTCGCTTCGTCGGCCGGCGAGATGCCGCGGACGATCGCACCGCGCGGCTCGTCGCCGCGCGCGATCAGGGCCTGCGCCGCGATGAACGGCGCCGCGCCGACGACCGACGGGTTGGTCCGCGCCGCCGCGGCGGTCGCACGCCAGTCGGGCAAGGCATTGCCGTCGGCCGAGACGACCTCGATGTGCGGGATGACGGCCAGCATCCGGTCCTGCACTTCCTTGCGGAAGCCGTTCATGACCGACAGCACGATGATGAGCGCGGCGACGCCGAGCGCGATGCCGAGCATCGAGACGCCGGAGATGAACGAGATGAACGCGTTCTTCCGCCCGGCGCGACCGGCGCGCGTGTAGCGCCAGCCGATCTGCAGTTCGTAGGGGAGGTTCATGGCCGGCGGATGCTACACGGCGACCCGCGAGGCATTGCCGATGGGAGCCGACGGCGCGCCGGGCCCGCAGGCGCTGTCGGCCCACCGCCATGCCGTTGTCGGCTCCGCCCGCGGCGACGACGTGGTCGCGGTGCTCCGGCACCGTGCCTGCCGGGTGCGGCAGGGCCGCGACGCCGGGCGCGGCCGGACCGCGACGGCGAGCTCGTTCGGCAGCGGCGGCGCGGCGACCCGACGCTCAGACGAGCGGGTCGACCCAGCCGCCCGGCGGCGTGATCGAGGCCGCCTCGGCCGGCCCCCAGGTGCCCGGCTCGTAGACGTGCACGGGCGTCGCCTCGCGCAGCACCGGGTCGACGATGCGCCATGCTTCCTCGACATAGTCCTCGCGGGCGAAGAGCGTCGAGTCGCCGGCCATCGCGTCGCCGAGCAGGCGCTCGTAGGCGTCCATCTCGCGGTCGTTGCGGTGGTCGCTCGACAGCTCGATCGCCTCGCCCACGCTCCGCTCCGCGTCGTCCATCACCGTGAGGCCGATCGAGATCGATTCGTTCGGCCCGATCCGGAAGCGCACGTGGTTGCGGCCCGCCGGACACGCCGGGAAGATCTGCGGCGGGCAGCGCAGCCGCACGACGACCTCCGCGCACGTCACCGGCAGCGACTTGCCGGCGCGGATGTAGAACGGCACGCCCTGCCAGCGCCAGGAGTCGATCTCGAGCTTGAGCGCCGCGTAGGTCTCGACCTGCGAACCGGCGGCCACGCCCTTCTCGTCGCGATAGCCGCGGAACTGGCCGCGGACCAGGTTCTCGACCGTGACCGGCGCGATCGACCGCAGCACCTTGACCTTCTCGTCGCGCATCGATTCGCTGTCGGTGCGCGCCGGCGGCTCCATCGCGAGGTTGGCGAGGACCTGGAACAGATGGTTCTGGACGACGTCGCGCACCGTGCCGGTCTGCTCGAAGAACGCACCGCGGCCCTGCACGCCGAACTTTTCGGCCATCGTGATCTGCACGCTCTCGATGTGCGCCCGGTTCCAGACCGGCTCGAGGAACGCGTTGGCGAACCGGAAGAAGACCATGTTGTGCACCGGCTGCTTGCCGAGGTAGTGGTCGATCCGGAAGATGTGCGCCTCGTCGAAGCTGCCGAGCAGGATCTTGTTGAGCGCCTGCGCCGACTCGCGGTCGCGGCCGAAGGGCTTCTCGACGATGACGCGGGCGCCTTGGGTGCAACCCGACTTCGCGAGCTGCTCGACGACCGGCCCGAACATCGACGGCGGGATCGCGAGGTAGTGCACCGGATGCTCGGCGCCGTCGAGCGCCTGCTTGAGCGCCTCGAAGGTCTCGGGCTTGTCGTAGTCGCCGTTGACATAGCGCAGCAGCCCGGCGAGCTTGTCGAAGGCGGCGGCGTCGAAGCGGCCGTGCGCTTCGATGCTCTCGCGCGCATGGTCGCGGAACTTGGCGTCGTCCCAGCCGGCGCGGGCGACGCCGACGACCGGCACGTCGAGCCGGCCGCGCTTGACCAAGGCGAGCAGCGCCGGAAAGATCTTCTTGAACGCGAGGTCGCCGGCGACGCCGAAGAAGACGAGCGCGTCGGACTTCGTCGGGTCGTGCGGGGCGGGGTCTGTCGGCATGGCGCGGTCCTTCTGTCGAGACGGATCAGGCGGATCGGGCGCGCTCGAAGGTGCGCACCCAGTCGAGGAAGTGGCGGGCGATGCGGTCGGCCGCGTCGGCACGCGAGGCGGTGCCGGCCTCGAAGGCCGCGACCGGCTCCCAGAAGCTCGTGCGGCCGACGGCGAAGCCGATGAAGCCCGGGACCGACGCGGCGGTCGCGAGCCATTCGGTGACCTTGGCGTCGTTCGCGCCGCGGCCGAGGACGATGCAGCCGACACCGTCGCGGCCGGCGGCGCGGGCGGTCGCGACGATGCGGACGCAGTCCTCGCGGCGGTCGAGGCCCTCGATCTTCCAGACGTCGGGCTCGACGCCGGCGGCTTGCAGCGCGGTCATCGCGCCGATCATGAGGTCGGGACGTTGCGCGACGTCGTAGGCCGATGCGTCGCCGCCGGCCCGGGCGAGCTGGTCCTCGGTGGCCGGCACGAGCAGTTCGAACATCAGCCGCTGGCCGTGATCGCGGCACCACGTCGACAGGCGCACGAGGCGCTCGGTCTGGCGTGCGTTGAGCGCGGCGTCGCCGGCCGGGTTGTAGCGGACGAGCACCTTGGCGAAGGTCGGCCGGAAGGCTTCGAGATGCGCGGCGAAGTCGTCGCCGTACTCGAACTGGAACTCGTCCGAGCCGCTGCCTTCGACCGACATCGCGGTCACCGCGCCGCTGGCGGCGGCGTCGCGCAGCACGTCGGCGCCGAACGTCTCGTCGACCAGCACGCCGGCATGCGCGGCCGGCACGCCGAGCTCGAGCGAGCGCTGGAAGCCCTCGTAGATCAGGCGCTTGCTGTCGACGACGCGCGCGTGCTGCTCGGCCGAGAGCGGCGGCTCGAGCTCGAACATGCCGGTCAGGTAGGAATGGCGGTGGTCGAACGGCAGCAGATAGAGCGGGTCGGTGTAGCCGTGGGTCATGGTCGAAACTCCTTCAGGGCGCGGACGCGACATCCGCCGCCGCGAAACGTGCCGCGTCGACGAAGGCGAGCTCGCCGATGCGGTCGATCGTGATGTCGGCCGGCGGATGGTCGCGCAGGACCTCGGGGTCGTGCGCGTAGTGGCCCTGGCGCACGAACACGGTCGTGAGTCTTCGGCCCCACAGCGCCTTCATCGCGGTCAGGATGCGCAGCTTGTCGTCGACCATCACGTAGCGTCGCGCCGGATGGCGCTGCGCGATGTCGGCGAGCATCTCTTCCTTGTGGACGTAGATCAGCACGCGGCCCTCGACTGCGTCCCACAGGCCCGACCGCTGCACCTTGCGCGGCTGGAAGACGACGTCGCCATCCGACAGGATCACCGTCGGCCCCCACTGCCCGACGCGGCCGAGCGCCGCCAGCGCGCCGTCGTAGAGCCGGTCGGCGAAGGGGTAGTCGATCAGGAACGACGACATGCGCAGCAGCGCCGGGTCGTTCTTGCGGTCGACGCGGTAGCGCTGCAGCGCGCCGAGGTAGTCGGCGTAGCCGAGCTCGTCGCGCAGCGCCTCGAAGCCGTGCCAGTAGCACGCGGCCGCCTCGGCGCCGAAGGCGTCGACGAGATGCCCGCGCAGGTCCGCGACGATGCGGTCGTTGTCGAGCAGCGTGTTGTCGACGTCGAACAGGAAGACGGTGGTCGGGACGGCGCTCATGTCGGTGCTGGCAGGTGGCCGGAGCGCTCCGGCCGGTGCACCCGCGACGACGGCGCGCGAAGCGGGCGTGGCGGCTGCCTCGTGTCGGTCGGTCGGCTTCGTGGGCGGGCCCACGGTAACGGTTTTCGGCGGCGGCTGCTCGCCACCGCGCCCGCGTCCCTCGGCCGGATAATCCCGTCATGCACCTGCTGATTCCGTTCGCGTCCGCCCTCTCCGACGCGGCGGTGCAGGTCGTCCACGACCTTCGACTGCCGACCTTGGCGCGCCTTCTGTCCCGGCTCGCGCCGACGCTGCGCGACACCGCCGACGCCTTCGCGCTGTCGCCGCCGCACGAGCGCGCGCTCGCCGCCGCCTGGGGCTGGCCGGTCGTCGACGGCCTGCTGCCCTTCGCGGCTCGCGCGGCGGCGGACGACGGCATCGACGTCGGCGACCTGGCCTGGGCGCGGCTCACGCCGACGCACTGGCATGTCGGCCGCGACCACGTGACGCTCGCCGACCCCGCCGCGCTCGAGCTCTCGGCCGACGAGTCGCGCGAGGCCTTCGCCGCGATCCGGCCGCTGTTCGAGAGCGAGGGCATCGCAGTCGTCTGGACCGCGCCCGGGCGCTGGTACGCCGCGCACGCGAGCTTCGCCGACCTCAAGACCGCGTCGCTCGACCGCGTGATCGGCCGCAACGTCGAGCTCTGGATGCGGCCGGGCGCCAACCCCGAAGCGCGGCTCGTGCGGCGGCTGCAGAGCGAGGTGCAGATGCTGATGTATCCGCATCCGCTCAACGAGGCGCGCGAGGCCGACGGCAGGCTGACGCTCAACTCGTTCTGGCTCAGCGATTGCGGGCCGGCGCGGCCGACGCGCGGCGAGGTCGTCGAGATCGACGCCAGGCTGCGCGCGCCGCTGCTCGGCGACGACTGGGCGGCCTGGGCCGACGCCTGGCGGGCGCTCGACGCCGACGCGCTGCCGGCGTTGCTCGAAGCCGCCGCGGCCGGTCGGCCTGCCGCCCTGACCCTCTGCGGCGAACGCAGCGCGCAGCGCTACGAGACCGCGCCGCAGTCGCTCTGGGCACGGCTCGGCCGACGCTGGCAGGCGACGCCGCCGGCCCGGATCCTGGAGGCGCTGTGACGACGCGCTGCCGCGAACGTCGCCGCGCCGCCACGGCGTCGCCTCGTTCGATCCGCTGCGTTTCGGCGCGCACCGATCGGCGCGCAGCCTCCGCCCCGTCGTTCGGCACCGACCTCGCGGAGGAGCGCAGGTGACGCCCGCCCCGTCGATCCGCCTGCGCGACGCGCCGCCACGCGCGGTCTGGGCGCTCGAGCAGGCCGGCATCCATCCGCTGCTGGCGCGGCTCTACGCCGGTCGCGGCGTGCGCAGCGCCGACGAACTCGACGACGACCTGGCGCGGCTCCTGCCGCCCGCGGGCCTGCGCGGCATCGACGAGGCGGCGCGCTTCCTCGCCGACGCGATCGCGGCGCGCCGCCGGATCTGCGTCGTCGCCGACTACGACTGCGACGGCGCGACCGCCTGCGCGGTCGCCCTGCGCGGGCTGCGGATGGTCGGCGCCGCGGCCGAATCGCTCGGCTACGTCGTGCCCGACCGTGCGGTGCACGGCTACGGCCTGACGCCGACGATCGTCGACCTGGCGCTCGCGCAGCGGCCCGACGTGCTGCTGACCGTCGACAACGGCATCGCGAGCGTCGAGGGCGTGGCGCATGCGCGGGCGCTCGGCCTGTCGGTCGTCGTCACCGACCACCACCTGCCCGCGCGCGTCGCCGACCGCACGGTGCTGCCCGACGCCGACGTGATCGTGAATCCGAACCAGCCGGACTGCGGCTTCGCGAGCAAGCACCTCGCGGGCGTCGGCGTCGTCTTCTACGTGCTGCTCTCGCTGCGCGCCGAGCTGCGCGCGCGCGGCGCATTCGACGCGGCGACGCAGCCGCGGCTCGACGCGCTGCTCGACCTCGTCGCGCTCGGCACCGTCGCCGACGTCGTGAAGCTCGACGCCAACAACCGCCGCCTCGTCGCCCAGGGCCTCAAGCGCATCCGCGCCGGCCGGATGCAGCCGGGCGTCGCCGCGCTGTTCCGCGCCGCCGGCCGCGATCCGCGTCGCGCCAGCGGCTTCGATTTCGGCTTCGCGCTCGGTCCGCGGCTCAACGCCGCCGGCCGGCTCGCCGACATGACGCTCGGCATCGAATGCCTGCTGACCGACGACGCCGGCCGCGCCGCCGAGCTCGCGACGACGCTCGACGACATCAACCGCGAGCGCCGCAGCGTCGAGACCGGCATGCGCGAGCAGGCCGAGGTGCAGGTCGACGCGCTCGTCGCGGCGCTCGAGAGTGCCGGCACGCTGTCGGCGGTCGTGCTCTTCGACGAGAGCTTCCACGAAGGCGTGGTCGGCATCGTCGCCTCGCGCGTCAAGGAGCAGACGCACCGGCCGACCTTCGTCCTCGCGCGCGGCCGGGACGGCTTGCTCAAAGGCTCGGGCCGGTCGATTCCCGGCTTCCACCTGCGCGACGCGCTCGACCTCGTCGCCAAGCGCCATCCCGAGGTGCTCAAGCGCTTCGGCGGGCACGCGATGGCCGCCGGCTGCACGCTCGACGAGGCGCATCTGCCGACCTTCGAACGCGGGCTGCAGCAGGTCGCCCGCGAGTGGCTCGACCCGGCGACCCTGACCCGCACGCTGCTCGCCGACGGCCCGCTCGCCGTCGAGTACTTCAGCGTCGACACGGTGCGGGCGCTCGAGCTCCAGGTCTGGGGCCAGGCGTTCGAAGCGCCGGTCTTCGTCGACGAGTTCGACGTCGTGTCGCAGCGGCTGGTCAAGGACAAACACCTGAAGCTCGCGCTGCGCGCCGCCGGGTCGGCGCGCGAGGCGATCTGGTTCGGCCGGACCGAGCCGGTCGCCGCGCGCGTGCGCATCGCCTACCGCCTCTGCCTCGACGAGTACAACGGCCACGAGCGGCTGCAGATGGTCGTCGAGGCGGCAGCCTGATCGACTCCATTGCCCGGGAGCAGCGCCATGACGATCGAGATTCCGAAGGACGCGAAGGCACAGGCGATCGCGTCGATCGAGCGCTGGTTCCTCGAGAACCGCGAGGAGAAGATCGGCAACATCGGCGCGGCCGGGCTGCTCGCCTACTTCCTCGAGGAGATCGCGCCGGTCGTCTACAACCAGGCGGTCGCCGACGTGCAGGAGCGGCTGCAGGCGCGCATCGCCGAGGTCGACATCGAGATCCACGAGCCGCCGTTCGGCTACTGGCGCAAGTTCGACAAGCCGAAGAAAGGGCGTTGACGCCCGAGGTCATCCGCGGCGGCGCATGCTGCGAGCGCATCCCGGAGTTCCGAACGCCATGACGACCGCCCCTGCCTACAATCCGGCGCTCGACCGCCCCGCGAGCTGGATGAACGCCGACCTGCACTGCCATTCCTCCGTGTCCGACGGCACGCTCGAGCCCGAGGCGCTCGCCGCGCGCGCCAGGGCCAACGGCGTCGAGCTCTGGGCGCTGACGGACCACGACGAGATCGCCGGCCAGCGCCGCGCGCGGGACGCGGCGCTCGCGCTCGGCCTGCCTTACCTCACCGGGGCCGAGATCTCGGTCACCTTCGCCGACACCACCGTCCACATCGTCGGCCTGGGCTTCGACGCCGACGACGCGGCGCTCGTCGCCGGTCTCGCCGCGACCCGCGGCGGCCGCCGCCAGCGGGCGCTGGAGATGGCGGACGGCCTGGCGAAGGTCGGCATCCGCGGCGCCTTCGACGGCGCGCTGCAATACGTGGGCAACCCGGAACTCATCTCGCGAACGCACTTCGCGCGGCATCTGGTCGAGACCGGCGTCTGCAACGACACCCAGGAGGTGTTCCGCAAGTACCTCGTCGAAGGCAAGCCGGGCTATGTGCCGCACCGCTGGGCGCGGCTCGCCGACGCGGTCCGCTGGATCACCGACGCCGGCGGCGTCGCGGTCATCGCGCATCCGGCGCGCTACAAGTTCAGTCCGACGGCCGAGTACGCGCTCTTCACCGAGTTCAAGGCGCACGGCGGCCGCGGCGTCGAGGTCGTGACCGGCAGCCACAGTGCGGCCGAGGCCGTGCGCTACGCCGACACCGCGGTCGAGTTCGACCTGCTGGCCTCGCGCGGAAGCGACTTCCACAGCCCCGAGGAAAGCCACGTCGACCTCGGAACGCTGCCCGCGCTGCCGGCGCGGCTCAAGCCGGTCTGGGAAGCGCTCGAGGCCCGCGTCCACCGTCCCGCCTGAGGCGCTCGCCGCATGCGGGCTTGCGGCCGCTGCGCTGCAGGCGCGGCCACCGCGCCGGACAATCGGCGCTATGTCGCAGTACTTCGAAATGCACCGCGAGGACCCGCAGACGCGCCTCGTCCGGCAGGCCGTGCAGATCCTCCACGGCGGCGGCATCGCGGCGATCCCGACCGATTCGAGCTATGCCTTCGTCTGCCATCTCGACGACAAGGCGGCGGCGGAGGCGCTGCGCCGCCTGCGCGGCATCGACGACAAGCACCACCTGACGCTGCTCTGCCGTGACCTGAGCGAGCTCGCGACCTATGCGCGCGTCGACAACAAGCAGTACCGGTTGCTGAAGGCCGGCACACCAGGGCCGTTCACCTTCATCCTCGAGGCGACGAAGGAGACGCCGCGCCGCGTCTCGCATCCGTCGCGCCGCACGATCGGCCTGCGCGTGCCGGCGCACGCCGTCACCCAGGCACTGCTCGAGCTGCTGGGCCAGCCGCTGCTCGCGACGACGCTGATCGCGCCCGGCGACAGCGAGCCGATCAACGACCCGCAGGAGATCCGCGAGCGCTTCGGCAAGCGCATCCAGGCGATCGTCGACGCCGGCGCCTGCCTGCGTGCGCCGACGACGGTGGTCGACCTGACGGGCGAGGTGCCGGTGCTCGTGCGGCGCGGGCGCGGCGATCCGGCGCTGCTCGGAATCGTCGAGGAAGGCTGAGCCCGGACCTGCGGCTCAAACCGCTGCCTGCCGTCGAGCGGAAGGCTTGCAGGGCTCGATCGACTCTGACACGCGCGATCGATGTCGGGAACGCTCGTGAGGACGTGCGAGAACACGGGCTCGCGCCGCGCGCTCAGCGCTCGATGCGCGCGAACGCCGAATGCGCGTGGATCGACTCGAAGTTCTCGACGTCGACGCTGTAGCGCCCGAGCCGCGGCTCGGCGTTGAGGCGCAGCGCCACGTCGCGCACCAGATCCTCGACGAACTTCGGGTTCTCGTAGGCGCGCTCGGTGACCCACTTCTCGTCGGCGCGCTTCAGCATCGGCCAGATCTCGCTCGACGCCGAGTCCTCGGCGAAGCGCACGAGCTCGGTCCAGTCGATGTCTGCGAGCAGCTCGGCACGGATCGTCACGTGCGAGCGCTGGTTGTGCGCGCCGTAGTCGGAGATCTCCTTCGAGCACGGGCAGAGCGTCTTCACCGGCACGACGACCTCGGCCCACACCGTCGACGCACCGCCGCGCCTCTCGGCGAGCCAGCGGCCCTGGTATTCGAGCAGGCTCTGCACGCCGCTGACCGGCGCGCGCTTCCTGATGAAGAACGGGAATTCGGCCTCGATGCGGCCCTCGGTCGCGTGCAGCTTGTCGAGCATCGCCGCCAGGCCGGTGCGAAGGTTGGCGGCATCGAGCGGCGCGTCGAGCGCGTCGAGCCAGGCGACGAAGCGCGACATGTGCGTGCCCTTCGCCTCGGCCGGCAGCGCGACGTCGAGCGACCACAGTCCGACGGTCGGCTGCACGGCCGCGCCGACGGTGAGCTGCAGCGGATAGCGCACCGACTTGATCCCGACGCGCTGGATCGCGAGATGGCGCTCGTCGCGCTCGCTCTGCGTGTCGGGGATGTGCAGCGCGTCCTTCAGATTGCTCATGAGCTTCATCGACAACAGCCCTCGACCGCGACCGACTGGCCGGCACGCGACGGGTCGCCCGGTGGGTTGGAAAACCCGAAGGATGCCAGCAAAGCGGCCGTGGCACGCCGTCGGGGTCTTGGACGCAGCGTTCAGCCGCGCCGAAGCGCGGCGCGCGGCGGCGCGCCGCTCACAGGTTGGCGGCTGACCGCAGCAGCGCCGGCCGCGCGCCGAAGCGCTGGCGCACCGCCTGCTCGATGCCCGCGGCGTCGAGGCCGCAAAGCGCGAGCAGCCGCGCCGGGTCGCCGTGTTCGACGAAGGCGTCGGGCAGGCCGAGCTGCAGCACGGGCGTCTGCAGACCAGCCGCCGCGAGCGCCTCGAGCACCGCGCTGCCGGCGCCGCCCATCACGCAGCCTTCCTCGATCGTCACGAGCGCGTCGTGCTCGCGCGCGAGCCTCGTGACGAGCTCAAGGTCGAGCGGCTTGACGAAGCGCATGTTCGCGACCGCCGCGTCGAGCCGCTCGGCCGCAACGAGCGCCGGATGCAGCAAGGTGCCGAACGCGAGGATCGCGACGCGCGGACCGCCCTGCCCCGCCGTACGCGCGACGTCGCGCCGCAGCTCGCCGCGGCCGAAGGGCAGTTCGGCGAAGCCGGGCTCGATCGTCGCGCCGATGCCCGCGCCGCGCGGATAGCGCACCGCGACCGGATGGTCCTGCCGGTACGCCGTCGTCAGCGCCGCGCGGCACTCGTTCTCGTCCGACGGCGTGATCAGGCTCATGTTGGGAATGCAGCGCACGAAGGCGATGTCGTAGGCCCCGGCGTGCGTCGCGCCGTCGGCGCCGACGAGCCCGGCGCGGTCGAGCGCGAAGACGACCGGCAGCTTCTGCAGCGCGACGTCGTGGATCAGCTGGTCGTAGGCGCGCTGCAGGAAGGTCGAGTAGATCGCGACGACGGGCTTGAGGCCCTCGCAGGCGAGCCCCGCGGCGAACGTCACGGCGTGCTGCTCGGCGATACCGACGTCGTGGTAGCGCTTCGGGAAGCGCGCCTCGAACTCGACCATGCCCGAGCCCTCGCGCATCGCCGGCGTGATGCCGACGAGCCGCTCGTCGGCGGCCGCCATGTCGCAGAGCCAAGTCCCGAAGACCTGGGTGAACGTCGTCTTCGGCGGCTGCTCGGGCTTGACGATGCCGATCGCCGGGTCGAACTTGCCCGGGCCGTGGTAGTTCACCGGGTCGGCTTCGGCGAGCTTGTAGCCGTAGCCCTTCTTGGTCACGACGTGCAGGAACTGCGGGCCCTTGAGGCTGCGCAGGTTCTCGAGCGTCGGGATGAGCGCGTCGAGGTCGTGGCCGTCGATCGGGCCGACGTAGTTGAAGCCGAACTCCTCGAAGATCGTGCCGGGCACGACCATGCCCTTAGCGTGCTCCTCGAAGCGGCGGGCGAACTCGAGCAGCGGCGGCGCCAGCTGCAGCACCGACTTGGCGGTGTCGCGCGCCGTGGCGTAGAAGCGCCCGCTCAGCAGCCGGGCGAGGTGGCGGTTCAGCGCGCCGACCGGCGGCGAGATCGACATGTCGTTGTCGTTGAGCACGACCAGCATGTCGGCGTGCGAGACGCCGCCGTTGTTGAGCGCCTCGAAGGCCATGCCCGCGCTCATCGCGCCGTCGCCGATGATCGCGACCGCCTTGCGGCCCTCGCCCTTCTGGCGCGCCGCGACGGCCATGCCGAGCGCGGCCGAGATCGAGGTCGAAGAATGCGCGGTGCCGAAGGTGTCGTACTCGCTCTCGTCGCGCCGCGGAAAGCCCGAGATGCCGCCCAGCTGGCGCAGCGTCGACATGCGGCCGCGGCGGCCGGTCAGGATCTTGTGCGGATAGGTCTGGTGGCCGACGTCCCACACCAGCCGGTCGTGCGGCGTGTCGAAGACGTGGTGCAGCGCGATCGTCAGTTCGACCGTGCCGAGGTTCGACGACAGGTGGCCGCCGGTGCGCGCGACGCTGTGCAGCACGTCGTCGCGCAGTTCGGCCGCGAGCTGCTTGAGTTCGACGCGCGACAGGCGGCGCAGGTCGGCCGGGCTCGCGATCGTCTCGAGGATCAGATGCTGCATGGCCGGCTTTCGAAGCGGAGATTCATCGAGGGGCTCTAGTTGTCGCGCTCGACGACCTTGTCGGCGAGCAGGCCGAGCCGCGAGGTGTCGGGCAGGCCGCTGCGCGCGAGCGCCGCGTGGGCGCGGCCGCGCAAGGCGTCGGCATGGCGCCGCGCCGCGGCCAGGCCGAGCACGGTGACGTAGGTCGGCTTGTTGTTCTCGACGTCCTTGCCCGCGGTCTTGCCGAGCGTTCCGGTCGCCTGGGTGACGTCGAGGATGTCGTCGACGACCTGGAACGCGAGGCCCAGCGCGTCGCCGTAGTCGCCGAGCGCATCCCACCGGTGCGGGTCGAAGGATCCGCACGCGGCACCCATCAGCACGCTGGTGCGCAGCAGCGCGCCGGTCTTGCGATGGTGCATGTCGCGCAGCGCGCGTTCGTCGAGCGGGTGGCCGATGCTCGCGAGGTCGATCGCCTGGCCGCCCGCCATGCCGGCGTGGCCGGCAGCGCGGGCGAGCAGCCCGCAAAGCCGCGCCTGCAGCGCCGGCGGCATGACCGGCGCGGTGCCGGCCGCGTCGATGTCGGGCGTGAGCACCTCGAAGGCGAGCGCCTGCATCGCATCGCCGGCGAGCATCGCCCGCGCCTGGCCGAACTCGACATGGACCGTCGGCTTGCCGCGGCGGAGCACGTCGTCGTCCATGCACGGCATGTCGTCGTGGACGAGCGAATAGGCATGGATCAGCTCGACCGCGCAGGCTGCGCGCATCGCGGCGTCGCGGTCGCCGTCGACCGACTCGGCGGTGGCGAGGACGAGCAGCGGCCGCACCCGCTTGCCGCCGTCGAGCACGCCGTAGCGCATCGCGATGCCGAGGCCGGCGGGCGCGTCGGCCGGCACCCAGGCGTCGAGCGCGGCCTCGACCGCCGCCGTCTCGTCGCGCAGCCAGGCATCGAAGTCGGCGCGCCTCACGCGTTGCCGCTCCAGGGCTTGAGCTGCCCGCCCTCCAGCACCTTCACCTGTTCCTCGACGGCCTCGAGACGGCTGCGGCAGAGCGCGAGCAGGTCGGTGCCGCGGCGGTAGTTCTCGAGCAGCCGGTCGAGCGGCAGCTGGCCGGCTTCCATCGCCGCGACGAGCCGTTCGAGCTCGCCGAGCGCTGCCTCGTAGGTCATCGGCGGCTCGGCGACGGCCGGCGCCACGGACGGGACGATCTCGGGTGGAAGGGACTTGACCATCGCAGAACGTGCAAACCGCGCATTGTAGTCAGCGCCCGGGCCCCGATCTGCTCGACCGGCAAGGGCGGTTTCGGAGTGCCGACCCGATGGGTACAATCGCCCCCCCGCGCGTCGCACCCGCCCCCGAGAGGCCCTCGCCGGGCGCCGCCCATCCGCCATCCGCGGGGCCGCCGCCCCGCTTCGTCCTGACACTGGAGAACCCGGGGACCATGTCCGACCCGCGCGTCACCCCCCTCGCCCTCGAACGCAGCCGCTCGCAACTGTCGGTCAGCGGTTACTTCGACCCCGAGGTCTACCGGCGCGAGACGCTGCGCCTGTTCCGCGACGGACCGCGCTATCTCGGCCATGCGCTCGCGGTGCCCGAGGTCGGCGACTTCCACACCCTGCTCCAGGAAGGCGAGGGCCGGGCGCTGGTGCGCACGCCGACGGGCATCGAGCTGCTCTCGAACGTCTGCCGGCACCGCCAAGCGCTGATGCTGCGCGGCCGCGGCAACACGCGCGCGAACATCGTCTGCCCGCTGCACCGCTGGACCTACGACCTCCACGGCGAGCTCGTCGGCGCACCGCATTTCGCCGACGACCCGTGCCTCGATCTGGCCAACGATCCGGTGCAGACCTGGAACGGCCTGGTCTTCGAGGCCGGCGCCCGCGACGTCGCCGCCGAGCTCGCGGGCATCGGCGCGGCCGCGCAGCTCGATTTCGCCGGCTATGTCTTCGACCGCGCGGTCGTCCACGAGTGCGACTACAACTGGAAGACGTTCATCGAGGTCTACCTCGAGGACTACCACGTCGCGCCGTTCCACCCGGGCCTCGGTGAATTCGTGACCTGCGAGGATCTGCGCTGGGAGTTCGGCCACCACCATTCGCTGCAGACCGTCGGCGCGAAGAACGCGCTCGCCAAGGCCGGCTCGCCCGCTTACCGCAACTGGCACGAGGCGGTGCTGAACTACCGCGGCGACCGCTATGCCGACCCGGTGCCCGAGCACGGCGCGATCTGGCTCACCTACTACCCGACGGTCATGGTCGAGTGGTATCCGCACGTGCTCGTCGTCTCGACGCTGCATCCCCGCGGGCCGCGCAAGACGCTCAATCTCGTCGAGTTCTTCTATCCCGAGGAGATCGCCGCGTTCGAGCGCGACTTCGTCGATGCGCAACAGGCCGCGTACTGGGAGACCTGCGCCGAGGACGACGAGATCGCGTTGCGCATGGACGCCGGCCGCCGCGCGCTGATGGACCGAGGCGACGACGACGCGGGCCCCTACCAGAGCCCGATGGAAGACGGGATGCAGCAGTTCCACGAGTGGTATCAGGGCCGGATGACCGGCGCTTGAGCGCGCTCGTCGCACCGGCACGGCGCGGGCCGTCGGCGTCGTGGCTGATGGTGCTCGCGTCGTTCCTCTTCGCGACGATGGGCGTCTGCGTGAAGCTCGCGTCGGCGAGCTACTCACCCGGCGAGATCATGCTCTACCGCGGCGTGACCGGCGCGGTGCTGATGGCGGTCCTCGCGCGCTCGCGAGGGACGATTCTCGCGACGACCATCCCGGCGACGCACTTCTGGCGCAGCCTCGCCGGCGTGACCGCGATGTTCATGTGGTTCTACGCGATCGGCAACCTGCCGATCGCGACCGCGATGACGCTCAACTACATGTCGTCGGTGTGGATGGCGCTCTTCATGATCGGCGGCGCGGCGATGATGGGCGCGCGCCGTGTCGACGGCCGCCTCGTCGCGACGGTGCTGCTCGGCTTCGCCGGCGTCGCGCTGATGCTGCGCCCGACGATCCAGGAGAACCAGCTCTGGCACGGCCTGATCGGGCTCATCTCCGGAATGATCTCGGCGATGGCCTACTTGCAGGTGACCGCGCTCGCCCGCGCCGGCGAGCCCGAGATCCGCATCGTCTTCTACTTTTCGGTCGGCGGCGCGGTGTTCGGCCTCGTCGCGATGCTGACCGGCGACGCCCACGCGCACACGCCACGCGGCCTGCTGCTGCTCGCGAGCGTCGGCGTGCTCGCGACGGTCGCGCAGCTCTTGATGACGCGCGCCTACAGCACCGGCAAGACGCTCGTCAACGCGAGCCTGCAGTACCTCGGCATCGCCTTCTCGTTCGCCTACGGCCTGCTGCTGTTCGGCGACCCGCCGAGCGCGATGGCGTTCGGCGGCATGCTGCTGATCGTCGCCGCCGGCCTCGCCGCGACGCTGCTGCGCACCCGCGTCACGCCGCCCGACACCGTCGACGCGCCACCGGAGTCCTGACGATGACCGCCATCCACCGCACCCTCGTGTCCGCCGACGACCTGCGCCGCGTCGACGCGGCCGCGCTGCGCCTCGTCGACTGCAGCTTCGATCTGGCCGACGTCGACGCCGGCGAGCGGCTCTGGCGTGCGGGCCATCCACCGGGATCGGTCTACCTGCACCTCGACCGCGACCTGTGCGGCGCGAAGACGGGGCGCAACGGCCGCCATCCGCTGCCCGCGCGCGCCGTCTTCGTCGAGACGCTCGGCCGCTGCGGCATCGGCCCGGCGACGCAGGTCGTCGCCTTCGATCGCCAGGGCGGAATGGTCGCAGCGCGGCTGTGGTGGATGCTGCGCTGGATGGGGCACGAGGCGGTCGCCGTGCTCGACGGCGGTATCGACGCCTGGGTCGCGGCCGGCGGCGCGATGACGGCCGACCTCGCCGCGACGCCGGTACCCGCCGGGCCGTATCCCGAGCACCCGGCGGCGATGCCGACGATCGACGCCGACGGCGTGGCCGATGGTCTGGGCCGCCTGGTGCTGCTCGACGCCCGTGCCGCGGAGCGCTTCCGCGGCGAAGTCGAGCCGCTCGACGCCGCCGCCGGCCACATTCCCGGCGCGCGCAACCGCTTCTTCAAGGACAACCTGAGGCCCGACGGCCGCTTCAAGCCCGCCGACGCGCTGCGCCGCGAGTTCGACGCGCTGCTCGGCAGCCGCGGCGCCGACGCGATCGTCCACCAGTGCGGCTCGGGCGTCAGCGCCTGCCACAACGTCCTCGCGATGGCGCACGCCGGCCTCGACGGCGGTCGGCTCTACCCCGGCTCGTGGAGCGAATGGTCGGCCGATCCGGCGCGCCCGGTGGCCGTCAGTGCTCGTGCAGCCGGCTGACGGCGAGCCAGACGATGCCGAGCCCGCCGCCCAGCCAGGCGAGCTGCGCGAGCGTCGCGCGCAGGCTCATCCGCTGCTGCAGTTGCGGAATCAGGTCGGCGACCGCGACGTAGACGAAGCTGCTCGACGCGATCACGAGCAGGTAGGGAAACAGCGCCTCCCAGGGCCCGACGACGATGTAGCCGACCACGCCGCCGACGACCGCCGCGAGCCCCGACACCGCGTTGAAGAACAGCGCCCGGCCGCGTGAGAAGCCGGCGTTGAGCAGCACGATGTAGTCGCCGACTTCCTGCGGGATCTCGTGCGCGATGATCGCGAGCGAGGTGACCGTGCCGAGCCGCGTGTCGGCGAGGAACGCGGCGGCGATGATGATGCCGTCGCAGAAGTTGTGGATGCTGTCGCCGAGGATCACGCTCCAGCCGCCGCGGCCGGCCTGGCGGCGGTCGAAGCCGTGGTGGTGGTCGTGCGCGTCGCCCTCGTGGTGGTGGCTGTGCCGGTACAGCTCGGCCTTCTCGAGCAGGAAGAAGAACATCAGGCCGCAGAGCAGCGTCGCGAACAGCGCCTGCGGGCTCGTCGTGCTCTCGAATGCCTCGGGAAGGATGTCGAGCAGCGCGGTGCCCAGCAGCACGCCGGTCGAGAGGCTGATCAGGTGCTGGACGATCCGTCCGAGCGCCGCCTGCGTCAGGCTCGCCGCGATCAGCACCGACAGCAGCCCGCCGACGAAGGTCGCCGCGACGATGTAGAGAAGGGTCATGACGGCCCCCGGCCCGGCGGGTACGCCGGTCCACCCCCCGAGGGGGTCGGGCCTTGCTTGGGGCGGCCCGGCGCGGCGGCCCGGCACGACGGCCCCCGGCCCGGCGGGTACACCGGTCCACCCCCCGAGGGGGTCGGGCCTTGCTTGGGGCGGCCCGGCGCGGCGGCCCGGCACGACGGCCCCCGGCCCGGCGGGTACACCGGTCCACCCCCCGAGGGGGTCGGGCCTTGCTCGGGGCGGCCCGGCGCGGCGGCCCGGCATGACGGCCCCCGGCCCGGCGGGTACACCGGTCCACCCCCCGAGGGGGTCGGGC
>CAXUDL010000014.1:0-105881 GCA_964249855.1 uncultured Rhizobacter sp.
GCGGCACGCAGCGACTGGTGCGCGCGGTCGGCAAGCAGGTCGCAGGCCTGTTGCTATGACCGGCGAGCTGCTGACCGGCGAGCGCGCATACCAGCTCGAGCTGGTCGCCGATTTCGTCGGCGAAGGCAGTGCGCTGGAGCGCGCGCTCGCGCTGGCGCGCAAGGCCGCGCGCATGCCGCCGAAGGCGATCCGCGCCACCAAGCGGGCGCTGCGGCAGGGTGCGGACCTGCCGCTCGACGCCGCGCTCGCGCTCGAGAACCGCGAGTTCCTGCTGCTGTTCGACACGCAGGACAAGTCAGAGGGCATGCAAGCGTTCCTCGAGAAGCGCAAGCCAATCTTCACCGGTCACTGACACCATGCCCAACGCAAACGAACCCTCGCGCGGCCGCTCGACCATCGGCGTGATCGGCGCCGGCACGATGGGGCGCGGCATCGTCCAGCTGTTCGCGCAAGCGGGCCACCGCGTGCTGTGCTTCGACACGGTGGCCGGCGCCGCGCACAAGGCGGTGGTGTTCGTCGCTGGCATGGTCGAACGCGGCGTCGAGAAGGGCCGTATCACGCGGGCGGACTTCGAGCGCATCCGCGCCGGCATCGCCGCCTGCGACGACTTCGCCGGGCTCGCCGAATGCCATGTCGTGATCGAGGCGATCGTCGAAGACCTGGCGGTCAAGCGCGAGTTGTTCGCGGCGCTCGAAGGCGTCGTGGGCGAGGCGGCGATCCTCGCGAGCAACACCTCGTCGCTGACCGTCTCCGAGATCGCCTCTGCCTGCCGGTTGCCGCAGCGGGTCGCCGGCCTGCATTTCTTCAATCCGGTGCCGCTGATGAAGGTGGCCGAGGTGATCGCCGCGGTGCGCACAGCCGCCGAGACCACGGCGATGCTCACTGCGCTCGTCGAGGGCACCGGCCACCGCGCGGTCGTCACCGCCGATCAGCCGGGCTTCCTGATCAATCACGCGGGCCGCGGCCTCTATACCGAGGGCTTGCGCATCCTGGAGGAGCAGGTCGCGAGCCATGCCGACATCGATGCGCTGCTGCGCGACGCCGCGGGCTTTCGCATGGGGCCGTTTGAGCTGCTCGACCTGACGGGGCTCGACGTGTCGAGCAAGGTGATGGCGTCGATCTACGAGCAGTTCCAGCAGGAGCCGCGCTTTCGGCCTTCGTCGCTGGTGCCGCCGCGGGTTGCGGCGGGCCTGCTGGGCCGCAAGACCGGCGAAGGCTGGTACGTCTACGAAAAGGACGGCAAGGTGCTGCCGTCGCGGCGGGAGACGCCGCCGTTGCCGATCAGCCGAAGCGCCTGGATCGATACCGACGCGCCGGATCGAGCCGCGTTGGCGAAGCAGTTCTCCGACGCGGGCGCGACGGTGCTCGATGCAGCACGCGCCGATAGCCTGCTCGTCGTGCAGCCCTGGGGTGACGACGCGACGAGCCGCTGCGTGGCACTTGGCCTGGATGCCACGCGTTGCGTGGCCATCGACCCGTTGCCCGGTCTGGACAAGCACCGGACGCTGATGCTGACAATGTCGACAACGCCCGCGATGCGCGACGCCGCGCTGGCGTTGCTCGCGCACGGCGGCGCGGCCGTCACCGTGATCAACGACAGCCCCGGCTTCGTCGTGCAGCGCGTGCTGGCGACCATCGTCAACATCGCGGCGAACATTGCACAGCGTGGCATTGCGAGCGTCGCCGACATCGAAGCAGCTGTCCAGCTCGGCCTCGGCTATCCGCGCGGACCCTTGAGCTGGGGCGATGCGATCGGCGGCGCTCGCATCCTGACCATCCTGCGCAACATGCAGGCCGTGACGGGCGATCCGCGCTACCGGCCGAGCCCCTGGCTGGTTCGGCGGGTCGGGCTGGGACTGTCGCTGCTGACGCCGGAAACGAGCCGTGGGGAGACGCCGTGAGTGGCATCGATCTCCGAGACCTGCAACGCTGGGTCGGGCGCGAGAGCGTCGCGACGCAGTTGCTCGACCCATTTCCCGCGCGCGCGCTGGGCGCGTTGCTGGACCAGCATCAGACCCTGAGTGTTGGAGACCCGCTGCCTCTTCCGTGGCACTGGCTCTATTTCCTCGAGACGCCGCTTCGCAGCCGCACCGGCGAGGATGGTCATCCGATGCGCGGCGGTCTGCTGCCGCCCGTACCGCTGCCGCGCCGCATGTGGGCTGCGGGAGCGGTGGAGCTTCATGCACCGCTGTCGATCGGCGCCACGGCGGAGAAGACTTCGACCATTCGCTCCGTCGAACTGAAGGAAGGCAAGACCGGCGCGCTGGTGTTCGTGAACGTCGAGCACACGCTGCGTCAGGATGGGCGCGTCTGCCTCGTCGAAGACCAGAACATCGTTTTTCGCGACCTGCCCACCGGGCCGGCCCCGCTGCCTGCGGATGAATCCACACCGGCCGATGCCGAGTGGCACGCGAGCATCCAGCCCGATCCGGTGCTGCTGTTCCGCTTTTCCGCACTCACCTTCAACGGCCACCGCATCCACTACGACCGCGACTATGCCGTCCAGCGAGAGTTCTATCCTGCGCTGGTCGTGCACGGTCCGCTGCTTGCAACCTTGTTGCTCGATCTGCTGAGGCGCAATGTTCACGATGCTGCGGTGTCCGAGTTCCGCTTTCGTGCCGTTCGGCCCACGTTCGACACCGGAGAGATCGGCTTGTTCGGCCGGCGCGACGGCACGCAGGTCAAGCTTTGGACCACTGATGGGCAGGGGTTCGTCGGCATGACGGCCCAAGCCACGCTGCGCTGACGGGCCGCGACGGTGAGTTGTCCCATCCGGCGTTCAATGCGTTTCGTGCCGGCGCACGCTGCCAAGTTCGTCGCAAGTGCCCATCGACGCGGCGCCGACGCCTGCATCCTCGACTTGGAGGACGCTGTTCCGATCCCGCAGAAGCCGCTGGCGCGCGATCGGCTCGGGGAGGCTGCATCGGTCATCCATGGACACGGTGTGAGCGTGCTGGTCCGCGTGAATGCGCCCGGGCACGGTCAGGCGCTCGACCTGGCTGCGGCCATCGGCTCGCCGGTGCAAGCCATCGTCCTGCCCAAGGTGAATTCGGCGAGTGACGTTCACGCCGCCACTGATCTGATCGAAAGGCTCGAAATGGCCCGAGGCCTGCCAGTCGGCCATACGCGCCTGATCGCGCAGATCGAGGATGTGCGTGCGCTGCCCTTTCTGGACGCGATCGCAGGATCATCAGATCGCTTGCTGGGGATGATCCTGGGCTCCGAAGACGTCAGCGTGTCCGCGGGACTGCTGCGAACGCCGGAGTCGCTTTTCGCTTCGAATCAGCAGGTGCCTTTCGCATGCAGGCGGGCTGGCCTCCTGCCGCTCGGTTCTCCCGCGTCGATCGCCGAGTTCGCCGACCTCAGCGCGTTCCACCAGCAGATGCGCTTGGGTCGGCAACTCGGCTTCGTCGGCGCGTTCTGCATCCACCCGTCGCAGGTGGCCCCGATGAATGAAGAGTTCTCGCCGTCTGCGGCAGAGATCGAAGTGGCGTGCGCCTTGATCGCGGCTTTCGAGCGATCCGAAAGCGAAGGGCGAGGCGCCCTCGACTTCCGCGGAACGATGGTCGATGTGCCGCTCGTTCTTCGTGCACGCGAACTGCTTCGCCGCGCTCAGCCTTCTCCGCGCTCACCCTTCCAACAGGAGTTTTCATGACCAGTCAGAACCCCCACGCCTACGATGTCGCTGTGATCGGCGCTGGCGCCGGCGGCCTTTGCTCCGCTGCGCGCTTGGTGGCCGCGGGCAAGAAAGTGCTGGTGCTGGAAAGCCGCGACCGTGTCGGCGGGCGTGCCTCGAGCGAACAGATCGAGGGCTTCACCGTGAACATCGGCGCGATCGCGATCGAACGCGGTGGCGTGTTCGAGGAGACGTTCGGGCAGCTGGGCGTCGAGCTCGACTTGCGCGAACCGAGCCCGGCGACGGTGTTCCGGATCGAAGGCAAGCTGATCAACGTGTCGAAGGGCGGCGGCTGGGGCTTTCTGCTCGGCGGCTTTACGAAGCAGGCGGCGAAAATCGGCGCCAAGTTCGCCGATGCGCGCAGCGGCGATCTGCCCGAGGCCAGGTTGACGACGAAAGAATGGCTTTCGGGCTACACGAAGAACGAGACCGTGCATGCGATCTTTCGCAACCTGTGCGCTGCGATCTTCGCGGTCAACTCCGAGGAGCTGCCGGCGCGCGCCTTCCTGACCTACTTCGCCGTCAAGGGCGCATTCAAGCGCTTCGGATTCTGCCCGCGCGGCACGATCGGCATCTGGAACGACCTCGCCGACGGCATCCGGGGGCGCGGCGGCGAAATCTGGCTGAACACCTCGGTGACGGCGCTGCATGCGGAAGACGGCCGGGTCACCGCGATCGACGTGCGGCAGAACGGCGAGACGCAGCGCATTGCGGTGCGGGCCGTCATCAGCAATGTCGGGCCGAGCGCGACCGTGGCGCTCGTCGGCGCCGAAGCCTTCGGCCCGGCCTACGTGCACCACGCCACGTCGGCACCGAAGCCGGCCGCCAACATCGTCATCAACTTCGCAACACGCGACCGGCTGGTCGACGCGCCTGGGCTGGTCACCTTCGGCACGACGCGGCGCCTGTGCAATATGGGCGAGCTGACCGCCACCTGCCCCGAACTCGCGCCTGCGGGCTGGCACCTGTACGTGGCCTACGCGGTGCCGAAGCCGGCGATCGGCGATTTCGACGAAGAGGCCGAGGTCGAAGCCTCGCTGCAGGACCTTCGTGACGAGTTCCCGACCTTCGTCGACGCGAAGATGCTGTCGATTCGCGTGATGCGCGGCGACTGGCCGGCACAGCGCTCCTGCGCCGGCTTCGACCTTTCGCAGGACACGCCGCTCGCCAACCTGTGGCACGTCGGCGATGCGGTGAAGGACTACGGCGACGGCGGCACGCAGGCCTGCGCGTTCACGGCGCGGGTGGCGTCGAAGCGTGCGCTGGCGCTGCTGGGCAGCGCGAAGGCCTTGGCGTGAGCGCGCTGGCCGATCCGCAGGGCCTGGTCGACCAGGCGCAGGTCGCGACGCGATTGCTCGCGATGCTGCGCCCGCCGTTCGAGCGCGCGGTGGCCCGACTTGCAGGGCGCTGCGCGATCAGTGGCAAGCTCGATGCTGCGAAGCTGGATGAATACCAAGTGGTCAGCCACGAACTGGCCCTCGCGAGCGCCGACCTGCTCGCGGCCGAGAACGTGCTCGCGTGCCTGCAGCCGCAGAGCGTCGACCTCGACCGGCGGCTCGCATTGATTTTCGCCGTCGAGGCGATCCTGGGCGTCGTCGCGAAGGTCGAGGGCGTGTTCCTCGAACTCGACATCGACCCCGAAGCGCTGCACGCGATCGCGCGCGATGCCGGCCTCGCCGCGCTGCGCCGCGGCGTGGCCGGCGCGGAGGGGCTGGCCATCGCTGGCCGCGCATTGACGCGCAGCGAAGTCGCCGCGGCCGAGATCGGGCCGGTGCCGCTCGACGAGCCGCTGACGATGGCGCAGGACACCTTTCGCCGCCTCGCCGCCGACGTCGTCGCGCCGCAGGCCGAGCGCATCCACCGCCACGACCTGACGGTTCCCGAGCCGCTGCTGCAGGCGTTTCGCGAGATGGGCGTGTTCGGCCTCTCGGTGCCCGAGCGTTACGGCGGCAGCGCGCCCGACGACAGGGACGACACCTCGATGATGGTCGTCGTGACCGAGGCGCTCTCCGAGGCATCGCTCGCAGCCGGCGGCAGCCTGATCACCCGGCCCGAGATCCTCACGCGCGCGCTGCTGGCCGGCGGCACCGAGGCGCAGAAGCAGCGCTGGCTGCCTGGCATCGCAGCCGGCGAGCCGCTCTGCGCGATCGCGATCACCGAGCCCGATTACGGCTCCGACGCAGCGAACCTCGCGCTGAAGGGTACGCGCACCGAGGGCGGCTGGCTGCTGAGCGGCGCAAAGACCTGGTGCACCTTCGCCGGCAAGGCCGGTCTGTTGATGGTCGTGACCCGGACCGATCCCGATCGGTCGGCCGGGCATCGCGGGCTCAGCATCCTGCTGGTCGAGAAACCGTCGTACGACGGGCATGCGTTCGACTTCACGCAGCCGGCAGGCGGCCGGCTCACCGGCAAGGCGATTGCGACCATCGGCTACCGCGGCATGCATTCGTTCGACCTCGCGTTCGAAAATTTCCTGGTGCCGGATGCGAACGTGATCGGCGGCCCGGCCGGTCTCGGCAAGGGCTTCTACTTCACGATGGCCGGCATGATGGGCGGGCGCATGCAGACCGCGGCGCGCGCCTCGGGTGTGATGCGGGCGGCCTTGCGGGCGGCGATACGCTACGCGATCGATCGCAGGGTGTTCGGCGCGCCGCTCGCCGAACTGCCGCTGACGCAGGCGAAGATCGCCCGGATGGCGGCCCGCTACGCGGCCTGCCGCCAACTGTGCTACGCGATCGGCCGCTTGCTCGATGCGGGCGGTGGCCGCGTGGAAGCGAGCCTCGTCAAGCTGCTGGCCTGCCGCTCGGCCGAGACGGTGACGCGCGAGGCGCTGCAGATCCACGGCGGCATGGGCTACGCCGAAGAGTCGGCCGTCAGCCGCTATTTCGTCGATGCGCGCGTGCTCTCGATCTTCGAAGGCGCGGAAGAGACGCTGGCGCTGAAGGTCGTCGCGCGCAGTCTGCTCGAAGCGGCGCTGCCCGTGCCGGCCGGCGCCTGAGGACCCCGGGATGCCGTCGACCGACACCCTGCTGGACGGAATGCGCGTGGTCGAGGCCTCGGCCTTCGTCGCGGCGCCGCTCGGCGGCATGACGCTGGCGCAACTCGGCGCCGACGTGATCCGCATCGATGCGTTGCAGGGCGGCCTCGACCACCGGCGCTGGCCGGTCACGCCCGACGGCGTCAGCCTGTTCTGGTCCGGCCTGAACAAGGGCAAACGCTCGGTCGCGATCGACATCGCGTCGCCGGAAGGTCGCGAACTGGCGATGGCGATCATCACCGCGCCGGGTGACGACGCGGGCATGCTGCTGACCAACTTCCCGCCGCGCGGCTGGCTGGCCTTCGACGCGCTGCGCGATCGGCGCGCCGACCTGATCCAGCTGACGATCCAGGGCGACCGGCACGGCGGCTCGGCGGTCGACTACACCGTCAACGCGCGGGTCGGCATGCCCTACGTGACCGGCCCCGAAGCCGGCGACGGTGCGGTCAACCACGTGCTGCCCGCCTGGGACCTGATCACCGGCCAGATGGCCGCGACGGGGCTGCTCGCCGCCGAGCGCCACCGCCGCAAGACCGGCCACGGGCAGGAGATCAAGCTCGCGCTCGAAGACGTCGCGCTGGCGATGGTCGGCCACCTCGGCTTCATCGCCGAGGCCGAACTCGGCCGGCCACGCGAGCGCCACGGCAACGACCTGTTCGGTGCGTTCGCGCGTGACTTCGTCTGCGCCGACGGCGAACGGGTGATGGTGGTCGGGCTGACGCTGAAGCAATGGCGTTCGATCGGCGCCGCGACCGGCCTGCAGCAGGCAATCGCTGCGCTGGCCGCGCGCCTCGGCCTCGACCTCGATGCCGAAGGCAACCGCTTCATCGCGCGCCGCGAGATCGCGGCACTGGTCGGCCCGTGGATCGCGGCGCGCGAGTTCGACGAGGTGGCGCGCCGCTTCGACGCGCACGCGGTGTGCTGGGGCCGGTACCAGACGCTCGGCCAGCTCGTCGCGCGCGACCCGGCCTGCTCGGAGGCCAATCCGATGTTCCGCCGGATCGACCAGCCCGGCGTCGGCGGCACGCTGGCGGCCGGCTCGCCGCTCGACTTCGGTGCACTGCCGCGCCACCCGCCACGCGCCGCGCCCCGGCTCGGCCAGCACACCGAAGAGGTGCTGTCCGAGCTGCTGGGCATCGACGCCGCCACGTTCGGCCGGCTGCACGACCGGCGCGTCGTCGCGGGCGCGGCGTCGCGCTGACCGGCCCGGCCGCGCGCTTCAGGACTCGGGCGGAAAGGCCGAGTTCCTGAACCCGTGGATGAACAGCTGCGATATGCGGTCGGCGAGCTCGCGCGGGGCGATCGCGCCGCTCTTGCGGTACCAGGTGAAGGTCCAGATGATCATCCCGAAGAGCAGCATCGCGTAGGGTGCCTGCGCCTTCTGCGGCGTCATCAGATCGGGGTTGATCTCCTTCAGCAGGTCGATCATCAGGTCGACCAGCTGCGTCTCCATCTTGCGAACCTGTTTGCGTTGAGCCGGGGGCAGGAACTTCAGGTCGTTCATCAGCACGAGGTGTTCGTCGCGCGACTGCGCCCCACGTGCCACGAACGCGCTGACGTAGCGCGCGAAACGCTCCTCGGCCGGCAGGGGCAGGCCGACGATCGCGGACAGCTCGGCGGTCTGCGCCGTGATGTGCTCGCGCACGATCTCGAACAGCAGGTCCTCCTTGCCCGGGAAGTAGTGATAGAGGTGCGACTTCGACGTGCCGCAGGCCGACGCCACGTCGATCATCGTCGTCACCTCGAACCCCTTCTTCGCGAAGAGCGCGGCGGCACGGTCGAGGATGGACTGCTTCTTGTCGCCGTAGTCGAGCGCGCGGACGCGGGTCATGCGGATGGGCCGGGTCGGCCGGCGGGTGGTTGGGGACGTCGAGCGCTTCTGCAGCGCCCGGCGCCAAGTTTAGTCCGACGCGTCGGACTAACGTAGGCGGCATGCGCTAGGGATTACACGCATTGTTCGGCCGGGTGCCGGTATCTAATCTACACATAGTCCGTCCCGTCGGACTATTTATGGACGACGCGCCCATGTTGACACCCCAGGATGACTTTCTCGGCCACCAGACGCCGGCGACCTTCGACCAGCCGTCGAGCAGCGACCTGCGCTGGACCGAGCGCTACTGGTACAGCGGCCACCGCGTGCCCGGCGGCGACATCATCTTCGACATCGGCTTCGGCCAGTACCCCAACCGCAACGTGATGGATGCGTTCGCGGGCGTCACCGTCGGCACGACCCAGTACAACTTCCGGGCCTCGCGCCGCCTGCACAGCAAGACGCAGAACGCGCTCGACCCGCGTGTCGGGCCGTTGCGGGTCGAGATCGTCGAAGGCATGCGCACCCACCGTGTCGTGCTCGAAGCGAACGAGTCGGGCATCGCGTTCGATCTGCGTTTCGTCGCGACGACCGATGGCGCGCAGGAGCTGCAATCGTTCCGGCGCCGCCTGAGCCGTGTCGAGGAAGACCTGACGCGCATGTCGCAGTTCGCCCGATGGGAAGGGTGGCTCGAGGCCGCCGGCACGCGCTACGAGATCACGCCAGGTGAATGGTGGGGCCAGCGCGACCACTCGTGGGGCGTGCGATCGGAAATGCAGACCGACTTCGCCCGGCCGCCGATGCAGACCCATGCCGACTTCTTCTGGATGTGGTGCATGTACCAGTTCGAGGACTTCGGCATCTGCCTCTTCACGAAGGAGCGCGGCAGCGGCGCCAACCTCTACCTCTCCGGAACGGAGAGCCCGAGGCTCGGCAACAGCCAGAAGGCGAGCCACATCGTCGGCTTCGAGCACGACCTCGAATGGGTCGACGACCCGCTCGGCCAGTCGATCGCCGAGGGCGAACTGAGCTTTCGGTTCGAAGGCGGCCGCACGCGCCGCGTGAAGATCGAGATGCTGCCCGGCCGGTTCTATCTGAAGGGTGGCCTGTACGGCGGCTACAACGGCTGGAACCATGGCGACGACCGCGGGCCGTACCACGCCGAACACGATGCCTGGGACCTGCGCGACCCGGTCGTGCGCGGGCGCGCCCGCACGCTCGGCGACCACGTCACCCGCGCGACCTGCGATGGTGCGGGCGGCTACGGCATCAGCGAATACGGCGTCGCGACCGGCTTCCCGCGCTACGCGGTGGCGCAGAAGCACCCGGCGCTCTAGCCCGGCCGCGGCTTTCAGCGACGCCCCTCTCATTCCCTCGCGTTCCCATTCCCATGCAGGTCACCCAATGTCTGGAGCGCGCGGTGCAGACGCGCGGCAAGCACACCGGCACCGTCTACCAAGACCGCCAGCGCAGCTGGGCCGACATCGGGACGCGCGTGCAACGGGCCGCAGGCGGGCTCAAGGCCTTGGGTGTGCATCGCGGCGACCGCATCGCGGTGCTGGCGCTGAACAGCGACGACTACATCGAACTCTTCTTCGCGATCGCCTGGTGCGGCGCGGTGATCGTGCCGCTGAACACGCGCTGGGCGCTGCCGGAGAACGTCTACGCGCTCAACGACGCCGAACCTGTCGCACTGGTCGTCGACGGGCAGTTCGCGCCTCGACTCGATGCGCTCACCGCCAAGTACCGGGTCGCACACCGGCTTTTCATCGGCGACGGCGCCGTACCGGCGGGCTGCATCGGCTACGAGGCGCTGATCGACCGCTCGGCGCCGATCGAGAACGAATGCGGCAGCGACAACGACCTCTGCGGCATCTACTACACGGGCGGCACGACCGGGCACCCGAAGGGCGTGATGCTCTCGCACAAGAACGTGGTGTTCGCATCGGTCACCTGGATCGCGACGCTGCACTTCTCCGAGAACACCGTCTACCTGCACTCCGCCGGGTTCTTTCACCTCGCCGGCGCCTCACCGGCGATGGCGCTCACGATGGCCGGCGGCACGCATGTCTGCCTGCCGAAATTCGACCCGCTGCCTGCGTTCGAATCGATGCAGCGCCACCGGGTGAACTACTGCCTGTTCGTGCCGACGATGGTGAACCTGCTGATCAACCATCCGCGCTTCGCCGAGTTCGATCTGACCAGCGTGCGCTATTGCGAATACGGCGCCTCGCCGATGCCCGACGCGGTGCTGGCGCTCGCGATGGAGAAGCTGCCGACGTGGGAGTTCATCCAGGGTTACGGCATGACTGAATGCGCGGCGCTCACCGTCAGCATGCCCTGGCGCTACCACTTCGACGGCCCGGATTGGAAGAGCAAGCGCCTCGGCACCGGCTATGCGGCCTACGGCAGCGACATCCGCATCGTCGATCCCGACGGGCGGGAAGTGCCGCGTGGCCAGACCGGCGAGATCGCGATCCGCGGCCCGCAGGTGATGCTCGGTTACTGGCGCCTGCCGGAGGCGACGGCGGCCGTGATGAAGAACGGCTGGATGATCTCCGGCGACGCGGCCTGGATGGACGACGACGGCTTCGTCTACATCGTCGACCGGGTCAAGGACATGATCATCAGCGGCGGCGAGAACATCTACTCGCGCGAGGTCGAGAACGCGGTGCACCGGCATCCGGCGGTGCGCGAATGCGCCGTCATCGGCGTGCCGAGCCCGCAGTGGGGCGAGTCGGTGCACGCGGTCGTGGTGCTGCGTGACGGCATCGTGGCCGGTGGCGACCAGATCATCGAGCACTGCCGCACGCTGATCGCCGGATACAAGTGCCCGCGCAGCATCGAGTTCCGCACCGAGCTGCCGACGTCCGCCGCCGGAAAGATCCTGAAGAACGAATTGCGGCGGCCCCACTGGGCGGGGCGCGAGAAGTCCGTGCACTGACGGCGTACGGGCGCGGGCGCCACCCGCGCCCCGACAAAAGCACGACCGGAGACGACATGACCATCACACGAATTGCCGGATCGATGAACCTAGCGGCCATCGCCGCGCTCGGCTTGACCTTCGCGCTGACGGCGCCGGTTCGGGCCCAGAAAGCGCCGACACCGGGCGTCACGGCGACCGAGATCAAGATCGGTCAGACCTTTGCCTACAGCGGCCCGGCCGGCGCCTTCAGCACGATCGCCAAGACCGATGCAGCGTACTTCAAGTACATCAACGACCAGGGCGGCATCAACGGCCGCAAGATCACGTTCATCAGCCTAGACGACGGGTACGCGCCGCCCAAGGGGCTGGAGCTGACGCGCCAGCTGGTCGAGCAGGAGGGCGTTGCCTTCATCTACGGCAGCCTCGGCACGGCAGTCAACAAGGCGACGCAGAAGTACCTGAACCAGAAGAAGGTGCCGCAGGTGCTGATCGCCTCACCCGCACCGGATTTCGGTGACCCGAAGAACTACCCGTGGACGATGGGCTGGCAGTCCAACACCGAGACCGAGGCCGCCATCTACGGGAAGTACATCCTGAAGAACCGGCCGAACGCGAAGATCGGCGTTCTGTACCAGAACGACGACTACGGCCGCGGCATGCTCTCGGGCCTCAAGCGCGGGCTCGGAGAGAAGAATGCCGCGATGGTCGTCGCCGCGATGAGCTACGAAACGACCGACGCGACGATCGACTCGCAGATCACGAGCCTGCGCGCCGCCGGGGCCGACACCTTCGTCAACGCGTCGATCCCGAAGTTCGCGGCGCAGGCGATCCGGCTCGCCTACGACAGCGGCTGGAAGCCGATGCAGTTTCTCGGGAGCGTGTCGAGTTCGGTCGGCCTGACGCTGAAGCCCGCCGGGTTCGACAAGAGCCAGGGTCTGATCTCGGCCCAGTTCTACAAGGACCCGACCGATCCGCGCTGGGCCGGCGACCCCGCCCTCGAGGCTTGGCGCTCCTGGGCGAAGAAGTACTACCCGGAGGCCGACCTGACCGACGCCAACAACGTCTACGCCTATGCGCGCGTCAACACGCTGGTGCAGATTCTGAAGCAGTGCGGCGACGACGTGAGCCGCGAGAACATCATGAAGCAGGCGGCGAACCTGAAGGACTTCGAAGCCCCCGGCCTGCTGCCCGGCATCAAGCTCAACACCTCGGCGACCGACTTCCACCCGGTGCGCCAAATGCAGATGCTCAACTTCGACGGCAGTCGCTGGCAGCTCTCCGGCGACGTGATCAGCGACTGAGACATCGCGAACGCGCTCACCCGATCAGGAGACAAGCACCATGCAAGCCACACGACGCGTCGTGCTGCTCGGCGGCCTGGCCAGCCTGGCCGTGCCGGCGATCGGCCAGAAGAACAACGCCCCGGGCGTGACCGACACCGAGATCAAGATCGGCCAGACCTTCGCCTACAGCGGCCCGGCAGGCGCCTACAGCTCGATCGCGAAGAGCGACGCCGCCTACTTCAAGATGGTCAACGACAAGGGCGGCGTCAACGGCCGTAAGCTCAACCTGATCAGCCTCGACGACGGCTATTCGCCGCCGAAGGCGCTCGAGCTGACGCGCCGCCTGGTCGAGGTCGACAACGTCGCGTTCATCTTCGGCAGCCTCGGCACTGCGATCAACAAGGCGACGCAGAAATACCTGAACCAGAAGAAGGTGCCGCAGATCCTGATCTCGTCGCCCGATCCGAGCTTCGGCGACCCGCAGAACTTCCCGTGGACGATGGGCTGGCAGTCGACCAGCGAACTCGAAGGCGTGATCTTCGGCAAGTACATCCTGCAGACGCGGCCGAACGCGAAAGTCGGCCTGCTCTACCAGAACGACGATTTCGGCAAGAACTACCTGCGCGGGGTTCGCAACGGCCTCGGCGCGAAGGCCGAAATGATGGTCGTCGCGACCGCCAGCTACGAGACCAGCGATGCGACCATCGATTCGCAGACCACCAGCCTGCGCGCCGCCGGTGCCGACACCTTCGTCAACATCGCGATCCCGAAGTTCTGCGCCCAGGCGATCCGACTCGCCGACGAGAGCGGCTGGAAGCCGACGCACTTCCTCGTCAGCGCCTCGAATTCGGTCGGCCTGACCTTGAAGCCCGCAGGCATTGAGCGATCGGTCGGCCTGATCTCGGCGGCCTTCTACAAGGACCCGACCGATCCGCAATGGGCAAGCGACCCAGGCATGGTCGCGTGGCGTGCCTGGGCGAAGCAGTACTACCCGGAGGCCGACCTGGCGGACGCGAACATCGTGCTCGGCTACAGCCGCGCGGCCACGCTGGTGCAGGTGCTGACCCAATGCGGCAACGACCTGTCGCGCGAGAACATCATGCGGCAGGCAGCGAACCTCAAGAACGTCGAGCTGCCGTTGCTGCTGCCCGGCGTGAAGGTCAACACCTCGCCGACCAACTTCAACGCGATCCGCCAGATGCAGATGTGCCGCTTCGACGGCACGCGCTGGGTGCTGTTCGGCGACGTCATCAGCGGTTGATGGAGCAGGCTTTGATCAACCCGGCCGAGGTGCTGCTCGAAGTCGATGGCGTGACGGTGCGCTTCGGCGGCATCTCCGCGCTCAGCGACCTGAGCTTCTCGGTGCGTGAGCGCGAGATCGTCGGCGTGATCGGGCCGAACGGCGCCGGCAAGACGACGCTCTTCAACTGCCTGAGCCGGCTCTACGTGCCGACCTCGGGTTCGATCCGCATCAACGGCCGGTCGGTGCTCGAACTGCCGTCGCACGGCATGGCGGCGCAGGGCATCGGGCGCACGTTCCAGAACGTCGCGCTCTTCAACACGATGAGCGTGCGCGACAACGTGATGACCGGCGGTCACGGCACGACCCGCGCCGGCTTCGTCCGCAACATCTTCCGCGCACCGGGCGCGCGGCGCGAGGAGGCGGCGCTGCGCGAGCAGAGCGACCGGCTGATCGAGCTGATGGGTCTCGGCAAGCACGCCGACCGGCTCGTCTCCGACCTGCCGTTCGGTGTGAGGAAGCGGGTCGAGCTGGCGCGCGCGATGGCAACGCAGCCGAAGCTGCTGCTGCTCGACGAGCCGGCCGCCGGGCTGAACCACGCCGAGCTGGAGACGCTGAAGGCGACCATCCTGCGGTTGCGCGACGAGACCGGCTGCGCGGTGCTGCTGGTGGAGCACCACGTCGGCATGGTCATGTCGCTCTCGGACCGCATCGTCACGCTGAACTTCGGCCGCAAGATCGCCGAGGGCACGCCGGCCGAGATCCAGGCGCATCCGGACGTCATCAGCGCCTACCTGGGCGTGGCGCCATGACGCCCAAGCTCGAACTGCGCGACGTGGTCGCAGGCTACGGCGCGACCCCGGTGCTGCACGGCGTGTGCCTCGCCGTGCCGGCGGGCGGCGTGACCGCGCTGCTCGGCGCGAACGGCGCCGGCAAGACCAGCACGCTGCGCGCGATCTCCAGCCTGATCCGGCTGACCGGCGGCGACGTGCTGCTCGACGGCGCCTCGCTGCTCAAGCGCAGCGCGAGCCAGATCGCGGCACTCGGCGTGGGCCATGTGCCCGACGGTCGCGGCACGGTCAGCGAACTCAGCGTGCAGGAGAACCTGGAAGTCGGCGCCTTCCTGATCAAGTCGCGCGACGAACGCGCGGCGCGCATCGAAGCGATGCTGGCCTGGTTCCCGATCCTGAAGGAGCGCTTCCGGCAACAGGCCGGCACGCTCTCCGGCGGCGAACAGCAGATGCTGGCGATCGCCCGCGCGACCATCGCACGGCCGAAGCTGCTGCTGCTCGACGAGCCGTCGTTCGGCATCGCGCCGCTCGTCGTGCAGCGCATCTTCGAGACGCTGCGCGAGATCAACCGCAAGGACGGCATCGCGGTGCTGCTGATCGAGCAGAACGCCGCGCTCGCGTTCGACATCGCGACCGATGCCTACGTGCTCGAAGGCGGCCGCGTCGCGGTCCACGGCCTGTCGCGCGACCTGAAGAACGACGCTGCGGTTCGCCGCTCCTACCTGGGTGGATGAGGAGAGCCGCGCACCATGAACCAGTTCACCATCTTCCTGCAGCAGATCGCGGGCGGCATCTCGACCGGCGTGATCTACGGCTCGATCGCGCTCGCGCTGGTCGTGATCTACCAGTCGACCCACAAGATCAATTTTGCCCAGGGCGAGATGGCAATGTTCTCGACCTACATCGCCTGGGCGCTGGTGCAGGCCGGGGTGCCGTACTGGATCGCCTTCGCCGGCACCGTGGTCGCGGCCTTCGTGCTGGGCGCGCTGGTCGAGCGCTTCGTGATCCGGCCTCTCGCCGACGCGCCTGTGCTCGGCGTCGTGATCGTGTTCATCGGCCTGCTGCTGATCTTCAACAGCATGGCCGGCGCGATCTTCGGCCACATGATGCGGCAGTTCCCGAGCCCGTTCGAAGGTCACCTCAAGTGGGGCGCCGGGATGATGGGCTCCCACCAGATCGGAGCGATTCTCGTCTGCCTGGTGCTGCTGCTGCTGGTCTACGGCTTCTTCCGCTTCACGCGCTTCGGCCTCGCGATGCGCGCCGCGGCGTTCAGTCCGCAGTCGAGCCTGCTGTGCGGCATCCCGGTGCCGCTGATGCTGACGCTCGGCTGGGGCGGCGCAAGCGCGATCGGCGCGGTCGCCGGGATGATGGTAGCCCCGGTCGTCTACCTCGACACCAACATGATGACCGGCGCGCTGCTGTATGCCTTCGCCGGCGCGCTGCTCGGCGGGCTCTCGAATCCGTGGGGCGCAGTGCTCGGCGGCGTGCTCGTCGGCATCATCGAGAACATATTGGGTGCCTACGTGCTCGGCACCGAGCTGAAGATGACCGCCGCGCTGCTGCTGATCATGGCGGTGCTGGTGTTCCGGCCGCAGGGCCTGCTCGGGCGCAGCCTCGTGGTGAGGGTCTGAGGATGAAGCTGCTCGCCGCACCGAACCCGAGCCGCCGGAGCCAGATGCTCGCAGCCGGCGTCGTCACGCTCGCCGCGCTCGCGCTGCCGTTCTTCGTCAGCGACTACCGGCTGCTGCAACTCTCGATGGTGATCACCTACGCGATCGCCTTGCTCGGCCTGGTGCTGCTGACCGGCTTCAACGGCCAGATCTCGCTCGGCCACGGGGCGATCTTCGCGCTCGGCGCCTACACGACCGCGATCCTGATCAACACCTGGAAGCTGCCGTACTGGGCCGGGCCGCCGGCGAGCGCGGCGGTGTGCTTCGTCTTCGGCGTGCTGTTCGGCCGGCCGGCATTGCGGCTGCCCGGCCACCTGCTCGCGCTCGCGACCTTCGGCCTTGCGATGGCGGCGCCGCAGCTGCTGCGCTACAAGGGCGTCGAGCGCTGGACCGGCGGCGTGCAGGGCATCATGCTCGACAAGCCGGAGGCGCCGTTCGGCCTGCCGCTGAGTGCCGACCAGTGGCTGTACCTGTTCGTGCTGCTGATCTTGGTGCTCGCGTTCGTCAGCATGGCCAACCTGCTCGACGGCCGCATGGGTCGGGCGATCGTCGCGGTGCGCGACAACCCGATCGCGGCCACCGCGATGGGCATCGACATCGCCTTCGTGAAGACCGTGACCTTCGGCTACTCCGCGCTCTACACCGGCGTCGCCGGGTCGGCCGCGGCGATCGTCGTGAGCTACGTCGCTCCCGACAGCTTCAGCGTCTTCCTGTCGATCACGCTCTTGGTCGGCGCCGTGATCGGCGGGCTCAACCTGCCGAGCGGTGCACTCTTCGGTGCATTCGTGATCCAGTTCCTGCCGAATATCACCGAGAGCATTTCGAAATCGGCGCCGAGCGCGATCTACGGGCTGTTGCTGATCCTCGCGGTCTATGTCGCACCAGGCGGCCTGGCCGGCTTGCTGCAACGCCTGATCGCCCACTGGCGGGCGAAGCCCGCGCCGCGCGTGCCGCCACCGGTGCGCGTCGCCGCGGCCGGCACCGCGCCGCTGCCGCAGGTGATGCCCCACGGGCCATTGCATCGATGAGCGAATCACGCGTCGATCTCAACGACCTCGCCCGGGTCGAGGCCGCGTTGCGTTGCTGCATGGCCGACCACGCCGGGCCGGGCGTCGAGGTGCGCAACCTGCGCCGCTGCTCGGTCGGCTTCTCGTGGCTCACGCTGGCGTTCGACCTGGTGCCCGCAGTGCCGCAGGGCGATGCCTTCATCCTGCAGATCGGGCCACCGACCGGGCTCTTCGCGCCGTACAGCGCGCTGCCGCAGGTGCTTGCGCTCGGTTCGTTGCAGGGCAGCGACGTACCGGTGCCGCGGGCGTTCTGGCATGGCGGCGCCGATTCGGTCTTCGGCGCGCCGTTCTTCGTCTCGCAGCGCCTGCCCGGCGAGGTGCTGCTGCCGTGGTCGATCCGGCGCAGCCCGGCCGCCGATGCCCAGGCACTGGTGACCGAGTTCATCGATGGGCTCGCGCGCATCCACGCCTGCTGCTGGCAAGACCAGCCGATCGCCGCGCTCGCCAAGGGGCTCACGGTGCGCGACGCTGCACTGCGGCAGGTCGACGAATGGTCGGCGCACATCGCGGCCTGGTCGGAGCGGCGTTTTCCGATGCTGACCCGGGCCGAGCGGTGGCTGCGTGCGAACGCACCGGTCGCGCCGCGCTTGAGCATCGTCCACGGCGATTACCGCATCGGCAACTTTCTGCAGCAGCGCGGCCGCATCACCGCCATCCTCGACTGGGAGATGGCCCACCTCGGCGACCCGCACGAAGACATCGCCTGGGCCTGCCTGCCGATGTTCAACGGCGGCTCGCGCGAGCTGTTCGGCCTGGTGACGCGCGCCGAGGTGTTCGCCCGCTACACCGCGACCAGCGGCATCCCGGTGAGCTCGCAGAGCGTCCGCTTCTATGAGGTGTTCGCGCTCTACAAGTCGGTCGCGATCAACCTCGGCGCGGCGCGCTGCTGCGAAGACGGTCGCTACCACGACGTGCGCATGGCCGCGATGGGCACGCAGGTCGCGCCGACGCTGAAGCAGCTCTACCGTACCGTCGAGGCGGCGCTGTGAACAACAGCCTGGCGCGTGTCTACGACGACCTCGTGCGCCTGCTGCACGACGGCGTGCTGCCGCAGCTCGAAGGCGATGCGATCCGCTCGCAGGTGTTCGGTGCGATCTTCCTGCTGAAGAACCTGCAGCTGCGCACCGACTGGTCGATCGCGCCGCTCGCCGACGAGATCCGTGCGCAGGACGCCCTCTTCGGCCGCCTGCGCGAGCTCGCACACCCGGGCGCCGAAAGGCTGCCGAGCGCGCCACGCGTCGCCGCCGACCTGCCGGGCGGGCGCGAGCTGCTCGCGCTGCGCGACGCCGGCAACGCGCTCGTCTCGCAGCTGATCGAGGCCGGCGCGGACGGCGATGCCGGCCAGCTGATCGACGCCTACATGCGCGCGGAACTCGACATGGAGCTGCGGCACACGCCGAAGCCGATGTTCGCCGAGATGTCGTCGGGCAAGGCGCAGTCGGCCGATGAGACGCCGCGGCAAGGCTGGCATGGATGACACCGATTCGCTCGTGATCGTCGGTGCGGGCAATGCAGGGGCCGAACTCGCCATGTCGGCGCGGCAGAACGGCTGGCTGGGTGCGATCACGCTGCTCGGCGACGAGGCACACCTGCCCTATCACCGGCCGCCGCTGTCGAAGGCCTATCTCTCCGGAAAGGCCGATGCCGGATCGCTCGAGATGCGGCCCGCATCGGCCTATGAGAAGGCCAGGATCACGCTGCGGCTGGGCGCTGCGGTGGCCTCGATCGACCGAGCGACGAAGACGCTGGCGCTGGCCGACGGCGCGCGGCTCGAATACACCAAGCTTGCGCTCTGCCTCGGCGCCCGTGCCCGTCCGATGATCGTGGACGGCATCGACGCGGAGCAGCCGCCGGCCAACCTGCACTACCTGCGTTCGCGTGCCGATGCCGACATGATCCGCGCGAACCTGCGGCCCGGCAGCCGGCTGGTCGTGATCGGCGGCGGCTACGTCGGGCTCGAGGTCGCGGCGTCGGCGCGCGGGCTGGGCGCCGAGGCGACCATCCTCGAAGCCCAGCCGCGCGTCCTCGCGCGGGTCACCGGCCCGGAGGTGTCGGCGTTCTACGAGCAGGTGCATCGCGACGCCGGTGTCGATGTGCGCACCGGCGTGACCGTTAGCCGCATCGAGTGCGAAGACGTCTCGCCCGGACTGCGCCTCGCTCGCGATGTGTGCACGGCCGACGGCGCCCGCGTGGGGGCCGATGTGCTCGTGGTCGGCATCGGCGGCTTGCCCAACATCGAACTGGCGCAGGCCGCGGGGCTGACGGTCGATGGTGGCATCGTCGTCGACGCCTACGCGCAGACCTCCGACCGCCACATCTGCGCCGCCGGCGACTGCACGGTGCACCCGAGCGCGGTGTACGGCCGCCGGCTCCGGCTCGAGTCGGTGCCGAATGCGCTCGAACAGGCACGCGCCGCGGCGGCGTCGCTGTGCGGCAAGCCCAAGGCCTATGACTCGGTGCCGTGGTTCTGGTCGGACCAATACGACCTGAAGCTGCAGATGGCCGGACTGTCGCAAGGCTACGACCGGTGCGTGCTGCGCGGTTCGATGGCCGAGCGGTCGTTCATCGCCTTCTACTTGCGCGAGGGTCGCCTGATCGCCGCCGATGCCGTCAACCGGCCTGGCGATTTCATGGTGGCGAAGCGGCTCGTCGCGGCTGCGGGCGTGGTCGATGCGGATGCGCTCGGCAACGAAGGTTTGCCGCTGAAAGCCCTCCTGCCGACCCCGGCTTAGGGCTGGCCCTGGCGCGCCGGTTGGACGGGTTAGTCCCGATGAGTCACGCAATGCTTGTCGACACAATCGCGGCGAATAAACAGACCGACGGGACGGTCTAAAAAAGGGGCTCGAATGAACCAGGTTCCGTCCACCTCGCGCACCTCGCCCTCGAACGATCCGCTGCTCGCGCTGCACAACATCCAGGTCGTCTACGGCGGCGCGATCGAGGCCGTGCGCGACGTGTCGCTGCAGGTGCCGAGCGGCCAGATCATCGCGCTGCTCGGCTCGAACGGCGCGGGCAAGTCGACGGTGCTGAAGGCGATCTCGGCGGTGCTCGATGCGGAAGACGGTGCGATCGAGAAGGGCTCGATCGTGCTCGGCGGGCAGCCCATCGAGCGCCTCGCGGCACACCAGATCGTCGGCCGCGGTCTGGTGCAGGTGCCCGAGGGCCGCCGGCTGTTCGCCACGCTGACGGTCGACGAGAACCTCACGGCGGGCGCGCACCTGCAGGACCGGCGCGCGCTCGGCGACGGCCGCGACTACGTCTTCGGGCTTTTTCCCCGGCTCGCCGACCTGCGTGGCCAGATCGCGGGTTATCTGTCGGGAGGCGAGCAGCAAATGGTGGCGATCGGCCGGGCGCTGATGAGCCGGCCCAAACTGCTCGCGCTCGACGAGCCCTCGCTCGGCCTCGCGCCCAAGATCGTGACCGAGATCTTCGCGGCGATCGAGGCGCTGCGCGACAGCAGCGGCCTGACGATCCTGCTCGTCGAACAGAACGCGCGCCGCGCATTCGCGATCGCCGACTACGCCTACATCATGGAGAACGGCCGCGTCGTCCTCGACGGCACGCCCGAGCAGCTCGGCTGCAACGCCGACGTGCGTGAGTTCTATCTCGGCCTGAGCGCGCAGGCGGGCCGCACCAACATGCGGGAAGTGAAGCACTACAAGCGGCGCAAGCGCTGGCTGTCATGAACGTGCCGATCCTGGAGGTGCAGGCCGCCTGCAAGTCGTTCGGCGGCGTCAAGGCCGTGACCGACGTCAGCCTGCACGTCATGCCCGGCGAGATCGTCAGCCTGATCGGGCCCAACGGCGCCGGCAAGACCACCACCTTCAACTTGATCAGCGGCTTGCTGCCGCTGTCGTCGGGGCAGATCCGCTTCAAGGGCCGTGACATGGCGCGGCTCGCGTCCTGCGACTACGCCGCGGCGGGCATCGGCCGGACGTTCCAGAACCTCGCGCTGTTCCGCCACGGCAGCGTGGTCGAGAACCTGCTGATCGGCCGGCACATCCACTTCCGTGCCAGCGTGCTGGAATGCCTGATGTTCTGGGGCCGCCCGCGCACCGAAGAGATCGCGGCACGGCGCAAGGTCGAAGACATCATCGAGTTCCTCGAGATCGAGGAACTGCGCGACAAGCCGGTCTCGCAACTCGCCTACGGGCAGCAAAAGCGCGTTGAGCTCGGCCGCGCGCTGGCCTGCGAGCCCAGCCTGCTGCTGCTGGATGAGATCGTGGCCGGCATGAACCGCGAAGAGAAGGAAGACATCGCCCGCTTCATCCTCGACATCCGCGACGAGTTCGGCATCGCGATCCTGATGATCGAGCACGACATGCAGGTCGTGATGGACCTGTCGGACCGCATCCACGTCCTGAACTTCGGCTGCCTGATCGCCGAGGGCACGCCCGCCGAAGTGGCGGCGCATCCCGATGTGCTGGCCGCCTACCTCGGCGGCGAGGAGGCCACGCATGCATGACGCCGCCCGCGACGCGCCGCTCGCCCGCGGCGAGGCCACCTTGCCGCAACTGCTGCTCGCCCATGCCCGCGAGCGCGGTGCGCGCATCGCTCTGCGGGAGAAGAGCCACGGCATCTGGCAGGGCACGACCTGGGCCGAGTACCTCGCCAACGCGAGGCATGTCGCGCTCGGCCTGCAAAGCCTCGGTCTTGTGCGCGGCGATCGCCTCGTCATCGCGAGCGAGGACACGCCGGCCTGGTTCTATGCCGATCTCGGCGCCCAGATGATCGGCGTGCAGGTCGTCGGCATCTACCCGACGAACCCGTGGCCCGAGCTGCAGTACATCGCGCGCCACTGCGAGGCGAAGGTGGCCATCACCGGCGACCAGGAGCAGACCGACAAGGTGCTCGACGCGATGCGCCGGGGAGACGGCCTGCTGAAGCTGCAACGCGTCTTCTGCGTCGACATGAAGGGCCTGCGGCGCTACGCGAAGGGCGAACCCGATAGCTTCGAGGTGCTGCTCGAACTCGGCCGTGCACTCGAGGTATCCGACCCGCTGGCCGCGCGCCGCCTCGACGACGCGATTGCCGCGCTGAGCCCCGACGACGTCAACATCCTCGTCTACACCTCGGGCACCACCGGGCCGCCGAAGGGCGCGATGCTGACGCACCGCAACCTCATCTACGGCGCCCATGCCTACGCCAGCGCGCGCGGCATGCTCGACAAGCCGTTCGAGTCGGTCTGCTACCTGCCGCTCTGCCACGTGGCCGAGCGCAGCTACGCGACCGTGATGCACCTGCTGACCGGCGGCATCGTCAATTTCGCCGAATCGGTCGACACGGTCGCGACCAACATCTGCGAGATCGCGCCGACGTTCTTCCTCGGCGTGCCGCGCATCTGGGAGAAGCTGCAGCAGAACTTCCTGTTCCGCATGAAGGACAGCGGTCGCCTGCAGCGCGCATTGTTTGCCTGGTGCATGCGGCGCGGCCGCGTGCTCTCGGACCGCCGCGCGGCGCTCGGTGGAGCGGTGGGTGCGGCCGATCGCATCGAGTTCACGCTGCTGTACTGGCTGATGTTTCGACACATGCAGCGCCACATGGGCCTCGGCCGCACCCACACGCGCATGTGCGGCGGCGCCTCGGTCTCGCCCGAGACGTTGCGCTTTTTCGACGTCATCGGCGTCGGTGTCGGGCAGGGTTACGGCCTCACCGAGTGCGGCGGCCTGGCGTTCGTCCAGCGGCCCGAGCGGCCGAATGTGGCCGGCAGCTGCGGCTCGGCGCTGCCGGGCACCGAGTGGCGGCTCGGCGCCGACAAGGAAGTCTTCGTGCGATCGCCCGGCGTCTTCTACGGCTACCTGCACGACGACCAGGGCACGCGCGACGTGCTCGCCGAGGACGGCTGGCTCGCGACGGGCGACATCGTCGAGGAGAACGTCCATGGCGAGATCACGGTGGTCGATCGCAAGAAGGCCATCATCATCACGAGCGGCGGCAAGAACATCGCGCCGAGCGAGATCGAGAACGCGCTGAAGGACAGCGCGTTCGTGCGCGAGGCGATCGTCGTCGGCGAAGGCAGGAAGTTCCTGGGCGGCCTGATCCAGATCGATTTCGACACCGTCGGCCGCTGGGCCGCCGAGCGGGGCCTTCCGTACACGACCTACAAGTCGCTGACGCAGATGCCCGAGGTGGTGACGCTCGTGCAGGGCATCGTCGACGCCGTCAACGCCCGTTTCGCGCGAGTCGAGAACGTGCGCCGCTTCGTCATCCTCGAGAAGGAGCTCGACCACGACGACGGCGAACTCACCGCGACGCAGAAGGTGCGCCGCGGCCTGATCGATCAGAAATTCGCGCGCGAGCTGGTGCAGATCTACGGCGAGCCGGCCTGATGCGCTACTTTGCCGAACTCGTCATCTCGGGCATCGTGATCGGCGCGATCTACGGCCTGATCGCGATGGCCTTCGCGGTGATCTACAAGGCGACGGGTCTGGTCAACTTCGCGCAGGGCGAGGTCGGCATGCTGATCGCATACCTGGTCTGGTCGTTCAGCACCACCTTCGGCACCGGCGCGATCGGCGTGGCGGCGGTCGCGGTCGTCGCCGGCGTGCTGCTCGGGTTGCTGATCGAACGCCTCGTGATGCGGCCGATGCTGGGCGAGCCGGTCTTCTCGGGCGTGCTCGTGACGATCGGCCTCGCGGTGGTGCTTCGTTCGGTGGTGCAGCTGATCTGGGGCGCATCGCCGCACAAGTTCGAGGTCGACCGCGCCGACTCGATGCTGCGGCAGGGCGAGGTCGGCATCCGCCTCGGCCAGCTCGGCGTGGTGATCGTGCTCGTCATCGCGCTGCTCGGGTTCTGGTATTTTTTCAAGCGCAGCCGCTTCGGCGTCGCGATGCGGGCGGTCGCGGCCGACGAGACGACCGCACGCCTGATGGGCGTCTCGACCGCGCAGGTGCAGGCCGTCGCATGGGCCGCGTCGTCCGTGCTCGCCGGGCTCGCCGGCGTGTTCTTCGCGATCATCTACAACCTCTCGCCGACGATCTTCGCGCTCGGGCTGAAAGCCTTCCCGGCGACCGTGCTCGGCGGGCTCGACGCGGTCATCGGCTCCGGCGTCAGCGGCCTGGTCATCGGCGTCGCCGAGAACCTGGTCGGCGGCTACCTGTCGTCGACGCTGAAGGAGGTCGCCGGCTTCCTGCTGATTTTGGTCGTGCTGATGGTGCGTCCGTTCGGCCTGTTCGGCGAACGCGAGATCGAGAGGGTCTGATGCGCAGCGGCGACTTCAAGCAAAGCTTCGACGAGCTGGTCGTGTTGACCGACTCGAACGTGGTCAAGGTCTGGGTCGGCGCGCTGCTGGCGGGCCTGGTGTTGCTGCCCTGGGTCGCGAACGCCTACCTGCTGGCGCACATGACGGTGATCCTCTTCACGCTGGTCGCGGTGCTCGGGCTCAACGTGCTGACCGGCTTCACCGGGCTGATCTCGCTCGGCCACGTCGCGTTCCTGATGCTCGGCGCCTATGGCTACGCGATCGCGGTCACGCGCTTCGCCTGGCCGCCGCTGCTCGCGCTGGCCTTCGCGGGCGTCGTGCCGGCGGTGTCAGGCCTCATCGTCGGCGTGCCGTCGCTGCGGCTCAAGGGGCTCTACCTTGCGATCACGACGCTGGCGTTCTCGTTCATCGTCAGCGCAGTGGTGCTGGCCGGCGGCAAGTTCACCGGCGCCTCGCGCGGCATCATGGTCGAGCGGCCCGTGGTCCTCGGCATCAGCCTGAACAACGACAAGGCGCTCTACGGCTTCTGCTTGGCTGTGGCAGTGTCGACCGTGCTGGTCACGCTCAACATCCGCCGCACCCGGCTCGGCCGCGCCTTCGTCGCGATCCGCGACAACGACATCGCGGCCCGCGCGATGGGCATCGACCTCTGGCGCTACAAGTTGCTCGCGTTCGTGATCAGTGCCTTCGTCACCGGTCTCGGCGGCGCGCTGATGGCGATCTACGTCAACTTCGTGACGGTCGAGGGCTTTCCGTTCCTGCTCAGCATCGAGGCGCTCGCGATCATCGTCGTCGGCGGTGTCGGTTCGGTGCTCGGCACGGTGCTCGGAACCGTCTTCATCGTGACCCTGCCCGAGGTGGTCGGCGCGCTCTTCAGCTCGCTCGGTGGCCACTACGCCGAGGTGCTGACGACCAGTGCCCACGAGATCAAGAGCCTGCTCTACGGCCTAGCGATCATCGCCTTCCTGCGGTTCGATTCGCGTGGGCTGCTGGGCATGTGGCACGACCTGCGGCATGCCTTGGTGCAGTGGCCGCTCCGGTATTGATCGCGCAGCCACTGATCTCGCCGCGCTTCATCGTTCAACCAACGGAGACAAGACCATGAGAGTCATCACCATCGCCGTCGCCCTGTGGGGCGTGCTCGCCGCCGCGACGACATCCGCGCTCGCGCAGCAGCAGGGCGTCACCGACACCGAGATCGTCGTCGGCGACATCCTGCCGCTGACCGGCCCGCCCGCGCTGCTCGGTGTTGCCCACAACATCGGCGTCAAGCTCGCCGTCGCCGAGGTCAACGCGCAGGGCGGCATCAACGGCCGCAAGGTGCGGCTGATCTCGGAGGACGACGGCTACGTTGTTTCGCGCACGATCCAGGGCGTGAGAAAGTTGGTCACGGTCGACAAGATCTTCGCGATGACCTCGATCTCGGGCTCGGCGCAAGGCCAGGCCGCGCTGCCGCTGCTGAAGGAGCTCGGCATCCCGGCGATCAGCACCATCAGCTTCTCGAACGACCTGTTCAAGCCGACCGTGAAGAACGTCTATGCATTCGGCACGCAGCATCCGCTGGTCGCCGAGCAGCTGACCGAAGCGCTGGCGGACCGCAACCCGAACCGGAAGTGGGCGGTCGTCACGCAGGACGACGAATACGGCGAGCTCTCGCGCGAAGGTTTCGAGGCGGCGCAGAAGGCGAAGAAGCTCGACGTCGTCGCGACCGCGGTCTACAAGAAGGGCCAGGTCGATTTCTCGTCGGAGATGCTGCGCACCAAGGAAGCCGGCGCCGAGATGCTCTACGCCGGCGGTGTCGTCGGCGAGAACGTCGCGATGGTCAAGGAGCTCGAGCGCCTGGGCCTGAAGATCCCGGTCGGCATCTCCTTCGTCTCGCGCGTGCCGGTGGCGTTGAAGCTGATGGGCAGTGCAGGCGAGAACGTCTACGTGCTCGATTACGTGGTGGCAGAAGAAAGCGACAAGGGCCGCGCCTTCATCGAGAAGGCCAAGGGCCTGCTCGGCGCCGACGACGTCGGCAGGATGAATCGCTTCACCTCCACCGGCTACGCAGGTGCGAAGGTGATGTTCGAGGCGATCCGCCGATGCGGCAAGGCGCTGACCTGGGCCTGCGCCTTGACGCAGCTCGATGCACTGAAGGATTACGACACCGGCGTGCTCTCGTCACCGGTGTCGTTCACGCCGACCACGCACTTCTCGTCGCAGAAGCTGGTGCTGCTGCGGGCCAACCCGGCGACGTCGTCGTTCAAGCCGGTCGAATAGGTCGCCGGGCCCGGGATCGTCGCATGCGACGATACGAAGCGAAGGGTGATTCGATCACTCGTGACCAGCGTGCGCTTCGGCGGCGCTCGCGGTGAACCGCGCGAGCTTCGACGTGAAGCGCGACGAGGCGTTCACGCTGATCGGGCCGAACGGCGCGGGCACGACGACGGTGTTCGACCGCATCAGCCGCATCTCCACGCCGACCCGCGGGGAGCTGATCTTGGCCGGCCGCTCGATGACCGATGTGCCCGTGCACGAGGTGGCGGCGCTCGGCGTCGCGCGGACCGTCCAGAGCATCGAATCGAAGACGTCCGCCGCGACATCGGCGGTGTTCGCGGTCCACGGCTATGCGAGCCTCGACCGGCTGATCAGCGGCATGCAGAAGGCCGGCACGAACCGACCACCGAACGCCTCGGCAACCGCGGGGTGCAGCCGGTGCACGGCAGGTCGCGGGCGTGCGCGTCGTGCTCCAGCACAATCTCGGCCTCGGAGGCGCATGCGTGGTGACGATGTACACGCGAGGGTGACGATGCTGCCGGTCTTGGTCGAACGGCCGGCGCGCTCCGGTGGAGACAACGCCATGCCGAATGAGAGAGCAGCGCCGGCCAGCGCAGACGCCGCGCGGCCCGTCGCCATCGCATCGAAGCTGAACCCGCCCGTCGGCACGGCGTTCGAGATCGTCCGCACTGCCGTCTGCGAGCAGGTGTTCGCAGCAGGCGGTGCGCGCCTGGTGTTGCTGCGCGCGCCGGCCGGCTTCGGCAAGACGACGGTGATGCTGCAGGTCCGACAGCGCTTCGCCGAGAGCGGCTTGCCGACCGCCTGGCTCATGCTCGATCGCGCCGACAACGATGTCGGCCGATTTCTCGCCGTGCTGGCCGCGGCGCTGGAGCCGCTCGTGCCCGGCCTGGCGGCGCAGGCAACCGGCGCCTCGACCGAGGGGCCCGACAGCGTTGCGTTCGCGCTCGTCGACCGGGTTGCAGCGCACCCGGCGCCGTTCGCGCTGTTCCTCGACGACTTCGAGACCTTGCAGAGCCCGGCCGTGCTCGGCCTCGTCGGCGAACTGATCGATCAGCTGCCGCGCGGCGCGCAGCTGATCGTCGGATCGCGCGGCGTGCCCGACCTGAGCCTGGGCCGCCTGCGTGCGCGCGGCCGGCTGCTCGAGATCGAACCGGCGCAGCTGCGCTTCTCGTTCGACGAAGCCGATGGATTCCTTCGCGCACGCCGCGGGCTGGCATTGAACGCCGACGACGTGATGCGCCTGCATCGCAGCACCGAGGGCTGGGCGGCGGCGCTCTGGCTCGCGTCGGTCTCGCTCGAGCACCGCGACGACCCGGCGCGCTTCATCGCGGGCTTCTCGGGCTCGAACGCGGCGGTCGTCGACTACCTCGTCGAGGATGTGCTGGCACGCCAGACCCCCGAGCTGCGCGGCTTCCTGTTGCGCAGCAGCCTGCTGACCCACCTGACCGCGCCGCTTTGCGACTGGGTGCTCGGCCGGCGCGACAGCGCCGAGCTGCTGTCGCGCATCGAACAGGCGAACCTGTTCCTCGTGCCGTTGCAGGCCGACCGCAGCGCCTACCGGTATCACGGGATGTTCGCCGAGTTCCTGCGCGCCCAGCTGTTGCGCCAGCACGCGGAAGAAGTGCCCGGGCTGCACCGCGCGGCCGCGCGCTGGTTCGCCGCGCAAGCCCGCCCGGTGCCTGCGATCGAACATGCCCTTGCGGCGGGCGACCTGGACTATGCGCTGCCCTTGCTGGCGCGCCACGCGCCATCGCTGCTCGATCAGGGCCGGGTGCGGCTGCTCTCGCGCTGGCTCGATCCCCTGCTGCAGAGCGGCGCGCTCGACGCCGAGCCGATGCTGCAGGTGGTGCACGCCTGGGCCGTGTGCTTCGCGCGCGGCCCGCGCGAGGCCGGCGCGCTGCTCGAACGGCTCGACTCCCGGGGCGCCGCCGACGCGGAGGTGCGCGCCCACCGGCTCGCGATGCGGCCGCTCTTCCTCGTGCTGACCGATCGCACCGACGAGGCCGATTCACTCGCGACCGCGCTGCTCGGCGAGCTGCCCTCCACGCTCGCCTTCGTGCGCGGCTTTCTCGAGATCGTGCTGGCCAACCTGGCGATGATCGCCGGCCGCTACCACGAGGCGCTGCGCCTGATCGATGCCGCCCGCAGCCGCCAACCCGAAGACGGCAGCAGCTTCAACCTGACGCTCTCGGAGGCGGCCGAGGCGGCCGTCGACCTGACGCAGGGGCGCCTGCGAAAGGCGATCGCGCGGCTGCGGCTGGCGGCCAGCACCGGCACGGTCGACGCCTCGCGATCGACCAACGGCAACGCGATGGCCGGCGTGCTGCTCGCCGAGGCGTTGTTCGAGGCCGACCACCTCGACCAGGCCGAGCGGCTGCTCGCGGTGTACATCCCGCTGATCCGCCGTGTCGGCATCCCCGACCAGCTCATCATCGCCCACACCGTGATGGCGCGCATCGCACTCGATCGCGGCGACGACGACCGCGCCATGCAGCTGCTGACCGAGCTCGAACACATCGGCCACCGCGACGGCCTGCCGCGCGTGGTCGCGAGTGCGCGGATCGAGCGCGTGCGCATGCTGCTCGCCGAAGACCAGTTCGCCCGCGCCCGGGCCGACCTCGACCGTTGCGGCGACAAGGCGCTGTGGGCGCGGGTGACGCGGCTCTCGTTGCGCGCCAACGAGGTCGAGACGCTCGATCTCGCCTGGGCGCGCTGGTCCGTGCGGACCGGTCACGCCGCCGACGTGGTCAACGCGCTGCGCGCCGAGCTCGAGGCTGCCGAGCGTGCGCATCGCGAGCGCCGCGCGCTCACGCTGCGCCTGCTGCTGGCCCAGGCGCTGTACCGCGACGACCAACCGAAGAAGGCGATGCGCGTGCTCGCCAAGGCGGTGCGGCTCGCAGCGGCCGAGGGCTATGTGCGTGCCTTCCTGGTCGAAGGCCGCCAACTGATGACGATGCTGCGCGAGTTGCGCGACACGCCGACGCTGCTGCTCGACGAGGGCGGCAGCGAGGCCGGGGTCGCGTTCGTCGACCGCCTGCTGCGCGCGCCGAGCGGCGGGCCGCGCGGGCTGGAACAGGCTGCAGCGCACGAATGCGGCCCGATGGCGCCCTGCGACTCGCTGACCCGAAAAGAGCTGCAGGTGTTGCGGCTGGCGGCCGACGGCCTCTCGAACGACGCACTCGCGGAACGACTGTTCGTCGCCGAGACGACGGTGCGCACCCACCTGCGCAACATCAATGTCAAGCTCGATGCACGCAACCGCATGGACGCAATCGCCCGGGCGCGGCGGGCGGGGTTGATCTCTTGAGCTGATCTGGTCTCGTCACGCCATCCGGTGATCCGACCCCCCCCACGATTCGTCGGATCAGACGATACCCGGCACCCTCTGGCCGCCAACACTCGCAGCCGATGCCGCGGATCGAGCGTGGCGCGGCCTGGAGACCGGACGACGATGCTCAATTTCAAGCCCCCGCGGCGCGACATGACTTCGTGGCCGACATGGGCGCCCGAGTCATCGCCACGCAGGAGTCGCGCGGCCCGCCGACTTCAACTAGATGCTGCGCGACGCGAGCGCGAACGACATCGTCGACACCGATGCCGGCTCGTGCACGTCCGCCAACCTGATGCGGCAGAGCCTGCTGCAGGTCGTTGGCCGACTGGGCGCAAGCGGCCGCCGAGCGCCGCGGCGATGGACCGAAAGCCTGGTGCGATGCCTGGAGCGCCGGTCACGTGTGGCAATGACCCGAGATCTGCCGATGACCGTCGAACCGCTCGCCCGCCGGGGGCGCGAGTACGACGTCGCCGCAGCCCCGCCGCGCAGCCCCGCACGCGCCCGCGCGACCCACCCACCGGAGAACCCCTCATGCAACTGACTCAGGCGCTCGACAAGGCCCGCCGCGAGAACCCTGATCGCATCGCCACCGTTTGCGGCGAGCGGCGCCAGAGTTTCGCCGAACTCGGCGCGCGCGTCGAACGGTCGGCCGCGGCCTTGCGCGCGCTCGGCATCGGGCGCGGCGATCGGGTCGGCCTGCTGGGGCCGAACAGCGACCGCTTCCTCGAGGTCTGCTACGGCTGCTGGTGGATCGGTGCGGTGCTGGTGCCGGTGAACTGCCGCTGGAACGCCGCAGAGATCGCCGATTCGCTCGACGACTCTGGTACCGCGCTGCTGCTGATCGACGCCCCGCTGCTGCCGCTGCTGCCCGGCCTGCGCGAGCGCAGCCGGGCCCTGCGCACGGTGGTCTGCATCGGCGACCGCACGCGGCACGCCGGCGCGCTCGACTGGGCCTCGCTGCTCGCTGGCGCCAGGCCCGAACCCGACGTTCGCGCCGGCAGCGAAGACGCGGCCGTGCTGTTCTATACCGGCGGCACCACCGGGCGGGCGAAGGGTGTGCTGCTGTCGCACGCGAGCCTGTACGTGACCACGCTCGCGTCGATCTCGATCGGCAAGCGCGCCGCGGGCGCGATTTGCCTGCACTGCCTGCCGATGTTTCACGTCGGCGGCCTGGCGGTCGTGCTGCAGGCGATGGCCGGGCAGAGCACGCAGGTCATGTTGCCGGCGTTCGAGCCGGCCGCGTTCCTCGTGCTGCTCGCGGCCGAACGCGTCAGCGAGGCGGCGCTCGTGCCGACGATGATCAAGCGCGTGGTGGATTGCCCCGCACTGCGCACAGCCGACCTGACGAGCCTGCGCCGCCTCTACTACGGCGCCTCACCGATCGACGCGACGCTGCTGGAACAGACGATCGCGGCACTGCCCGGGGTCGCGCTGACGCAGTTCTACGGCATGACCGAAACGGCCGGCATCGCGGTCGCGCTGCCCGACTGGTGCCACAGCGCCGAGAGCCGCGCCCTCGGCCGTCACACCGCAGCCGGGCTGCCGACCGCCTGCACCACGCTGCGCATCGCCGGGCCGCAGGGCGAGGAACTGCCGCGCGGCCAGATCGGCGAAGTCTGGCTGAGCGGGCCGGGTCTGATGACGGGCTACTGGAACCTGCCCGAGCAGACCGCGCAAGCCATGGAGAACGGCTGGATGCGTACCGGCGATGGCGGCTTCGTCGATGCCGGCGGTCTGCTGCACATCGTCGATCGCCTGAAGGACATGATCGTCACGGGCGGCGAAAACGTGTATTCGACCGAAGTCGAAGCTGCGGTCCTTTCCATGCCCGGCGTGTCGCAATGCGCGGTGGTCGGCGTGCCCGACGCCGACTTGGGCGAGCGCGTTCATGCCGTGCTCGTGCTGCAGCCCGGTGTGGCGATCGATGCGGCCGGGGTGATCGCGCATTGCAGGCGCGTGATCGCCGGCTACAAGTGCCCGCGCAGTGTCGAATTCCGCAGCGAGCTGCCGATCTCCGGTGCCGGCAAGCTGCTCAAGTACAAGTTGCGAGAGACCTACTGGGAAGGTCGTTCCCGCCGGGTCGGTTGAGGAAGACACCACCGTGACGACACGCGAGATCTTCCAAGCCGAACACGAGCAGTTCCGGGACACGGTGCGGCGTTTCCTGCTCGCGGCGGTCGTTCCGAACATCGAACGCTGGGAGGCGCGTGGCGGCTTCGAGCATGGCCTCTTCAAGGAGGCCGGCGATGCCGGCCTGTTGTGTCCCTGCGTGCCCGAGACCTACGGCGGGCCCGGTGCCGATCTGCTGTTCTCGGCGGTCGTGCTGGAAGAAGCGGCGCAGTACAGCAATTTCGGCCTCTCGCTGACGATGCACTCCGAGATCGTCACCAACTACCTGCTGCACTTCGCGAGCGAGCCGCTCAAGAAGGAATGGCTGCCGCGCATGGTCACCGGCGAGTGCGTCGGCGCCCTGGCGATGACCGAGCCCGGCACCGGCTCCGACGTGAAGGCGGTTCGCACCTCGGCCGCGCGCGATGGCGATCACTTCGTGCTGTCCGGCTCCAAGACCTTCATCTCCAACGCGACGGTCTGCGACCTGGCGATCGTGGTCGCAAAGACCGACCCCGCCGCCGGCGCCAAGGGCGTCAGCCTGCTGCTGGTCGACATGAAGCTGCCCGGCGTCCGCAAGGGCGCTCCGCTGAAGAAGCTGGGGCTGAAGTCGCAGGACACCGGCGAGCTGTTCTTCGACCAGGTGCGGGTGCACGCCAGCCAGTTGATCGGCGTGCAGAACCAGGGCTTCGTCTACCTGATGAAGGAACTGCCGTGGGAGCGGCTTCAGATCGCGATTTCTGCGATCGCCGCGGCCGAAGCGGCCTACGGCTGGACGCTCGCCTACGTGCGCGAGCGCAAGGCGTTCGGGCAGGCGGTCGTCGACTTCCAGAACACGCGTTTCGTGCTCGCCGAACTGAAGACCGAGATCCTGATCGGCCGCACCTTCGTCGATCGCTGCATCGCCCTGCTGCTGAAGGGCGAACTCGATGCGCAGGAGGCGTCGATGGCCAAGTACTGGTGCAGCGACCTGCAAGGCAGGGTGGTCGACGCCTGCGTGCAGCTGCACGGCGGCTACGGCTTCATGGCCGAGTACCCGATCGCACGCGCTTACGTCGACGCCCGCGCACAGCGGATCTACGGCGGGACGAACGAAATCATGAAGGAGCTGATCGCGCGGGACTTGTAGCGCGCGACGGGCTGTCGCAGCGCCGTCGGTTGATCTGCTGGACCGAAGTGGCGCTGCCGGAACGCCAGGCCACCGTTCCGCTACGCCGCCTTCTCCGCCAAGAACCCCCGCAAAAAGAGCCGCGAGATGCGCTCGCAGAGTTCCTGGGGCTTCATCTCGCCCCCTGGCCGATACCAGGTGTCGGTCCAGTTCAGCATGCCGATCAGGAGCATCGTGTAGGGCTTGAACACCTCGTCCGGCAGCGTCGGGTGGAGCTGCCGAAGCAGCGCGGCGACGAGGTCGGTGACCTTCGTCTCGAGCACGATCAGCGGAGCCTGCATCGCCTTCGGCAGAAACTTCATGTCGTTCATTGCCGTCACGTGGCGCCGGCGCGATTGGGCCGACTTCTGCGCATAGACCTGTACGAAGGCGCTGAAGCGGTCGCGGGCCGGGCCCGGCTGCGTCATGACCTCCTCGATGGCGACGATCAGCTTTTCGAGGTGCTCTTCGAGCATCGCGAACAGCAGATCGTTCTTGGCCGGAAAGTAGTGGTAGAGCATCGACTTCGAGGCTCCGCAGGCCTTGGCGATGTCCTGCATCTTCGCGTTCGGGTAGCCGACTTTCGCGAACAACGACGCGGCACTGTCGAGGATGGTCTGAGTCTTGGCGTCGTAGTCGTCTGCGCGCACGCGAGGCATCGGGTCACTCCCACTCCATTCTTATTCGCATCGGGTGGCGGAGGCCGGCCGCCGCATCGGGCGATCGTACCGGCAAGCACGAGCGGGATGTCGGACGACAAGTTTGATAAGCCGACGCGTCGGTCTATAATAAAAACCGGATCGATTTCTCCCGAAGACGCCCATGACCGAATTCGACTTCAACGAACCCGACCTCCTCGACGAGGACCACCGCATGATCCGCGCGCAGATCAGGCGCTATGTGGAGGAAGTCATCGTGCCGCAGGCGGATGCCTGGGAGCAGGCCGGCGAGATCCCCCGACAGGCGTTTCGCGATTTCGGCAAGCTCGGCTTTCTCGGCATGAGCCATCCGGTCGAGTACGGCGGCGGCGGGATGGGCGCCATGGCCTCGGTCATCCTCGGCGAGGAGCTCTCGCGCAGCACCTACGGCGGCGTCGCGAGCGCGTTCACCGTGCACAGCGACATGTCGGTGGGCCATATCGCCAAGCGTGGCTCGCACGCGCAGAAGAAGCGCTACCTGCCTGCAGCGTGCAGGGGCGAAAAGATCGGTGCGGTGTGCGTCACCGAGCCGCATGCCGGCTCGGACGTGGCCGGGCTGAGGACGCGGGCCGTGCGCGACCGCGAGGGCTGGGTGCTGAACGGCTCGAAGACCTTCATCACCAACGGCGTCTACGGCGACATCTACATCGTCGCCGCGCGCACCGATTCGTCCGCCAAGGGCAGCCGCGGCATCTCGCTGTTCATCGTCGAGAAGGGCAACCCGGGGCTGAAGGTCACGCGCAAGTTCGACAAGCACGGCTGGCGCGCATCGGACACCGCCGAGCTGTTCCTCGACGACCTGCACCTGCATGACGACGCCCTGCTCGGCGAGGAAGGCAAGGGCTTCTACTACATCATGAGCACGTTCCAGAACGAACGTCTGGTCGCCGGTGCGATGAGCACCGGCCAGTGCTCGAAGGCGATCGAGTTGACCGTCGACTACGTCAAGCAACGTCAGGCCTTCGGCAAGACGCTGTGGGAGCAGCCGGTGGTGCGCAACAAGATCGCCTGGATGGCGGCCAAGTCGGCCGCGGCGCGCGCGCTCGTCTACCAGTGCGCCCAGATGATCGACGAAGGCAAGGACACGGTGCGCGAGGTCTCGATGCTCAAGGCCTACGCCTGCGAAGTCCTGCAGGAAGTGGTGCACGGCTGCCTGCAACTCCACGGCGGCACCGGCTACATCACCGGCACGCCGATCGAGCGCATGGCGCGCGACGCGCGCATTCTCACGATCGGCGGCGGCGCCACCGAGGTGATGCTCGAGGAAGTCGCCAAGCGCATGTGAGCGCCGCCCGGCGACGCAGCCTCGGCGTTCGAGGCCCGCGTCGCCGCGAGCCTGCTGCGCACAGACGTATCTTCGCCATGAATCCACAAGACGCGGTGCTGTTCGACGTGAAGAGCGGGATTGCGACGCTCGCCTTCAACGAAGCCGATCGGATGAATCCGCTCACCCCTGCGCTGCTGTCGGGCGCCCTCGCGGCGCTGGCCCGAGTGCGCGAGGACGCGTCGATCCGCGTGCTCGTCGTCACCGGCAAGGGCCGGGGCTTCTGCGTCGGTGCGGACCTGTCGGCGATGTCGACGGGCGAGACGGTCGACCCTGGCATGGCCGCAGCCGGCACCAGCCTCGGCGATCAGGTGGCCGCGCTGATGGACGGCGGCGGCATGCCGTTCGTCACCGGCCTGCGCGAATTGCCGGTGCCGGTCGTCTGCGCGCTCAACGGCGCGGTCGTGGGCGGTGGCGTCGGCATCGCGCTGGCGGCCGACGTCGTCATCGCGGCGCGCTCGGCCTACTTCTACCTGCCGTTCGTGCCGGCACTCGGCCTGGTACCCGACATGGGTGCCGCCTGGTTCATCACCCGCGCGATCGGCCATGCACGCTCGGTCGGGCTCACATTGCTGGGTGACCGCCTGAGCGCCGAGCAGGCGGCCGGATGGGGCCTGATCTGGGCCTGCGTCGACGATGCGGCATTGACCGAGGAAGTGGGTCGCGTCGCGCGGCGGCTGGCGGCGCTGCCGGCCCACGCCGCGCTCGAGACCCGCGCGTTGCACGGTGTCGTCGATTCCAGCACGCTCGGCCAACAACTCGTCTACGAAAGGAATCGCCAGCGCGAGTTGGTCGACGGAGCCTGCTTCGCGGAAGGCGTCGCTGCGTTCGTCGGCAAGCGTCGCCCGGTGTTTCCCGGAAGGAGCCAGGAATGAGCGGCCACGACATGGAAGGCGACAGCCGGCCGTTCGAAGTCGCCGAAGCTGTCGCGACGCTGATGTTGAACCGCCCGGCGCAGCTGGGCTTCACCGGCAATCACCTCCACGCGGCGACCGCCAACGCGTGGGGCCTGGCGCTCGACGTGCTCGAGCCGGATGCGCTGCTGCCGTACTGCCGCCAGTGCGCGCACGACATGCTGGGCTGCGATCCCGACGCCTTGCGCGACCTTCGCACCGAGATCCGCCAGGGCGTGCAGACGACGCTCGACCAGGAGATCGTGCGGCAGAACGAACCGGCGCGCAAAGGCCTCGATCGGCTGAGCCAGGATGGCTTTGCCGTTCTGCGCGAGGCCCCGATGCAGCGCGGCAAGCGACAGGCGGGTCGAGCCATGGCGACGATTCGTCGGATGCGACGATACCGAGGCATGCCCGCGTCGCCACAGTGATGCGCATGCCGGAAGCCGCTCGCACCATCGCCTTGTCCCAGGGCATCACCGTGCAGCATGACGGGGCCGTCGCGACGATCGTGCTCGATCTGGCGCAGCCGAAGAACAGCTTCCGGGTGGCCGACGTCGAGCGCCTCGGCGCGCTGCTCGGCGAGGCGCTCGCCTCGGGCGCACGCTGCCTGGTCATCCGCGGCGCCGGCGCCGTGTTCTCGGCTGGCTGGGACATCGGCTCGATCGACCCGGGCGCCGCTGACCCGATGGCGATGATCTCGGAAGTGGTCGGCCCGTTCTGCCGCAAGTTGCGCGAGCTTCCGGTGCCGACCGTATCGGCCGTGGCCGGTCCGGCGCTCGGCTTTGGCTTCGGCCTCGCACTCTCGTGCGATCTGTGCATCGCCGACGAGTCCGCGCTGTTCGGCAGCCCGTTCCGCCACATCGGCATGGTGCCCGACACCGGCGCCCACTACCTGCTGCTGAGCCGCCTCGGGCATGCACGGGCGTCGGAGCTGATCTACACCGGGCGCATGGTCGGCGGCAGCGAAGCCGCGCAACTCGGGCTGATCAACCGCGCCGTGCCCAAGGGCGAGCTCGTCGAGGCGGCGCAGCGGCTGGCGAGCGAGATCGCCGCGGGTCCGACCCAGGCCTTTCGCCTCTCCAAGGAAGTCCTGCTGCAGGGCGGCGGGTTTGACCAGATGGTCGCGCACGAGGGCCGGCAACTGCAGAAGGTGTTCGCGACCGCGGACCTCCACGAGGGGATCCGAGCTTTCCAGCAGCGCCGCAAGCCGGTCTTCACCGGCCGGTGAACCAAGTTCGCCCCGCATCCACAACGACGTTCACCCCGACATCCAGAGCAATCCCGAAGACCAGAGCGAAAGAAGACGATGACAGACGCCTACATCCTTGACGCGGTGCGCACGCCGCGCGGCCGGGGCCGTGCCAGCGGCAGCCTCCACGAGGTGGCGCCGGTCAGGCTGGCCGCCGGCGTGCTCGGCGCGCTGCGCGAGCGCAACCGGCTCGATACCTCGCTGGTCAACGACGTGATCATGGGTTGTGTCGAGCCGGTGCAGGAGCAGGCCGCCGACATCGGCAAGGCCGCCGTGTTCGCGGCCGGCTACGACGACGCGGTGCCTGGCATCCAGATCAACCGGTTCTGCGGTTCGGGCCTGGAGGCCTGCAACTTCGCCTCGGCGCTCGTGATGTCGGGCCAGGCCGAGCTGGCGATCGGCGGTGGCGTCGAAAGCATGTCGCGCGTGCCGATGTTCAGCTCCGGCGGCCCATGGGTCACCGATCCGCAACTGACGATCCCGAACGTGATCGTGCCACAGGGCATCTCCGCCGACCTGATCGCGACGCTGCACGGCTTCAGCCGGAACGACGTCGATGCCTATGCGGTCGAAAGCCAGCGGCGCGCGGCGGCATCCTGGGCCGAGGGCCGGTTTGGCCGGTCGATCGTGCCGGTGCGCGACATCAACGGCCTGACGATCCTCGACCGCGACGAGCACATCCGTGCCGACACCACGCTCGCCACGCTCGCATCGCTCAAGCCTTCGTTCGCGATGCAGGGCGAGACACTCGGCTTCGATGCGATGGCGCTGCGCCGGTATCCGCAGCTCGACCGCATCGAGCACATGCACCACGCCGGCAATTCGTCCGGCATCGTCGACGGCGCCGCGGCGGTGTTGATCGGCACAAAAGACATCGCCGGCCGGCAGGGTCTCAGGCCGCGCGCCCGAGTGCGGGCTTTCGGCACCGTCGGCACCGAGCCGACGATCATGCTCACGGGACCGGCGCCGGCGGCACGCGCTGCGCTCGAGCGCGCCGGCATGTCGGTGCAGGACGTCGACCTGTTCGAATGCAACGAGGCTTTCGCATCGGTCGTGCTGCGCTTCATGCAGGACCTCGGCGTCTCGCACGACAAGGTCAACGCCAACGGCGGCGCCATCGCGATGGGCCACCCGCTCGGCGCCACCGGCGGCATGCTGCTCGGCACGCTCGTCGACGAACTCGAACGCCGCGACCTCACGGTCGGCGTGGTCGCGATGTGCGTCGGCGGCGGCATGGGCTCGGTGATGGTGATCGAGCGCGTCTGAACAGGCTCGACACCCGAACCCAGACACCAACACAGACGCCTGCAGGAAGCAACCCATGATCGAATCCCAAGTCGACGCCGACGGCATCGCGACCCTGGCCTGGAACATGACCGACCGGCCGATGAACATGCTCAACGACGCCAGCATCGCGGTGTTCGACGAGGCCGTGAAGCGGGCCATCGCCGACCCGGCCGTCAAGGGCGTGATCGTGACCTCGTCGCGGCCGGAGTTTCTGGCCGGCGGCGACCTGGCGACGATCCGTGCGCTCCGCACGGCAGAAGAATCGATGGCAACCACCGGCCGCCTGAGCGGCACCTTGCGGACGCTCGAGCGCTCGGGCAAGCCCTTCGTCGCGGCCATCAACGGAACGGCGCTCGGCGGCGGGCTCGAGATCTGCCTGGCCTGCCATCGCCGCATCGCGGCCGACGACCCGAAGGCTTTGTTCGGCGTGCCCGAGGTGACGCTCGGCCTGCTGCCCGCCGCCGGCGGCACGCAGCGGCTGCCGCGCATGATCGGCATCAAGAACGCGCTGCCGTTCCTGATGGAGGGCAAGAAGGTCGGGCCGGCGAAGGCACTCGCGGCGGGGTTGGTCGACGAGGTGGTGCCGGCTGCTGAACTGCTTCGGCGCGCGAAGGAATGGTTGCTGTTGGACGGGCCCGGCGACACGGTCAAGCCCTGGGATGCGACGGGTTTCAAGTTCCCCGGCGGCACGCCGCAGGGGCCGGGTGCGACGCAGCTCTACTTCGCGATGAGCGCGCAATTGCTCGGCAAGACGCAGGGGCTCTATCCGGCGCCTGAGGCGATCGCCGCGAGCGTCTACGACGGCTGCCAGGTCGACATCGACAACGGCCTGAAGATCGAACAGCGCCAGTTCGCGAAGCTGGCGACGTCGGCCGCCACCAAGAACATGATCCGCACGCTGTTCTATTCGATGGGCGATGCGAACCGGCTCGCCGATCGGCCGAAGGACGTGCCGACGGCGAAGTTCACGAAGGTCGGCGTGCTCGGCGCCGGGATGATGGGCGCGGGCCTCGCGCATGTGTGCGCCGCCGTCGGCCTGCGCGTGGCCTTGCTCGATACAACCGTCGACGCGGCGGCGAAGGGCAAGGCCTGCAGCGCGTCGATGCTCGACGCGCAGGTGGCCAAGGGGCGTATCAGCGTCGGCGACAGCGACAAGGCACTGGCGCTGATCGAGCCCACAGCCGACTACGCGGCGCTCGCGGGTTGCGAGATCGTCATCGAGGCGGTGTTCGAGAACCGTGAGGTCAAGGCCGAGGTCACGCGCCGGGCCGAGGCGGCGATGTCGCCCGGCGCGGTCTTCGCGACCAACACGTCGACCTTGCCGATCACCGGCCTCGCCGAGGTTTCGGTGCGCGAGAAGCAGTTCGTCGGCCTGCACTTCTTCTCGCCGGTCGAGAAGATGCCGTTGGTCGAAGTGATCCGGGGCCGCAGGACGAGCGAGGCGACGATCGCGCATGCGATGGACTTCGTGAAGCGCATCCGCAAGACGCCGATCGTCGTCAACGACTGCCCGTCGTTCTACGCGAACCGGGCGTTCGCGATGTTCCCTTACGAGGCCATCACGATGCTGCGCGAAGGCGTTGCCCCGATCCTGATCGAGAATGCCGCGAAGATGGCCGGCATGCCGATGCCGCCGCTCGCGCTGGTCGACGAGGTCACGGTCGAGCTGCTCTACAAGGCGCTGAAGCAGTCGATGCTCGACCAGGGCAAGAGCTACCGGCCGCAACCGCAGGACGAAGTGCTGATCTCGATGGTGGAGAAGTGGGATCGCATCGGCCGCAAGACAGGCAAGGGGTTCTACGACCATCCAGCGCAAGGCAGGAAGCGGCTCTGGCCGGGCCTTGCCGAGCACTACCCGGTGGCCGCGCAGCAACCGGGCGTCGACGAAGTGCGTCGGCGGATGATGCATGCGCAATCGCTCGAGGCCGCGCGTTGTGTGGCCGACGGCATCGTGAGCGTGCGCGACGCCGACGTCGGTTCGCTGCTCGGCTGGGGCTTCCCGGCCGCGCTCGGTGGTGCGATCAGCCACATCGACACCGTCGGCGCCGCGCGCTTCGTCGAGGAATGCGATGCGCTGGCGCAGGCACACGGCGCGCGCTTCGAGGTGCCGGCCGCGCTTCGCGCAATGGCGGCGGAGGGCCGCCGCTTCCACGACCTTTGAGATGAAGCTCCCGGGCTCATTGCACCCCTTGCCCCACGAGGGCGCGCTGCGGCCCATTCGGGCGGCGGGACGATCCTGACATGGCCGGCCCGCTCGGTGGCGTGACGGTGCTGGAACTGGCCGGAATCGGTCCAGGGCCGTTCGCCGGCATGATGCTGGCGGACATGGGCGCGCGGGTGATCCGCGTCGACCGGATCCCGTCTTCGGCGCCGTCCAGCGCACTCGAGTCCTTGATGCGAAACGACGGTGTCGTCGACCGCGGCCGGCGCTCGATCGCGGTCAACCTGAAGGACCCGCGCGGCATCGAGACCGTGCTGCAACTGGTTGCAAAGGCCGACATCCTGATCGAAGGCTTTCGGCCCGGCGTGACCGAGAAGCTGGGCCTGGGCCCGGCGGTGTGCCGGGCACGGAACGAGCGGCTGGTCTACGGCCGCATGACCGGCTGGGGCCAGACCGGACCGCTCTCCCAGGCGGCGGGACACGATCTGAATTACATCGCGTTGTCGGGCGCGCTGCACGCGATGGGCCCGAAGGACAGGCCGCCGGCCCCGCCACTGAATCTTGTCGGCGACTACGGTGGTGGCGGCATGTTCCTCGCGCTCGGCGTCGTCGCCGCGCTGTACGAGGCGCAACGTTCGGGGTTGGGCCAGGTGGTCGACGCGGCGATGACCGACGGCGCGGCGGTGCTGATGGCCGCTCAGTACGGCCTGGCCGCGAAGGGCTTCTGGGCCGACGAGCGCGAGAGCAACTTTCTCGACGGCGCCGCGCACTTCTATGCGAACTACGAATGCGCCGATGGCGCTTACGTGTCGATCGGGCCGATCGAGCCGCAGTTCTACCGTCAGTTGCTCGACCGGTGCGAGATCGACGATCCCGACTTCGCGCAGCAGTGGCAACCCGCACGATGGCCGGCACTGAAGGCCAAGCTCGCGGCGCTGTTCCGAACGCGCACCCGCGAGGAGTGGTGCGCGTTGCTCGAAGGCACCGACGTCTGTTTCGCCCCGGTGCTATCGATGAAAGAAGCGCCGCTGCACGCGCACAACGTGGCGCGCGGGACCTTCGCCCTCGCGGGCGGCGTGATGCAGCCTGCGCCGGCGCCGCGGTTCGGGCGAACTCCGAGCGCGCTGCCCCGGCCGGCTCCGCGTGTCGGTGCCGACACCCTGTCGTTGTTGCGGGAGTTGGGCCTTGGCGAAGCGTCGATCGACGAGCTGGCGCGGTCGGGTGTCGTTCGGCAGACCGACGACTGATCCGCCGTGCTGGTCCTTGTCCGTCACGCTCAGGCTTCATTCGGTGCAACCGAATACGATCGCCTGTCGGCGCTCGGTGTCGAACAGGCAGCCCTGACGGCGGCCTATCTCAAGACCAGGGAGGGGAGACGACCCGAAGTGGCCGTCGGCCCGAGGGCGCGGCACCGCAGCACAGCGGCACCGCTGGTGGCGGCGCTTGAACTGGCGACGCATCGGTACTGGGACGACGCCGATCTCGACGAGTTCACCGGCACCGCTGGCATGCGCGCGCCAGAAGACCGCAGCTTGGCCGCGCGGACGCCGGGCCAAGCGCTGGCGCGATTGCTGAGCCGCATCGGTGCCTGGGCGGAAGGCGAACTGGTTCTCGAAGGTTGCCCGACGCTTCCGGTCTTCCGCGAACGGGTCGGGCGTTGGCTGCGACGCGAGCTCTCGGCCATTCAGCCCCGCTCGGTGCGCTACGCAATCACCTCCGGCGGCGTGGTCGCAGCTGCCGTGTGCGAGGTCATGGACTTGCCGAACCGGATGTTCCTGCCCTTGGTGACGCAGGTCCGCAATGCATCCCTGACCGAGTTCGGGAATTTTCAGGGAGTTCCGGTATTGGTGAGCTTCAATGGCACGTCGCATCTGCCGACGGAGATGTGGACGTCGATCTAGAGACAGGGGGTGTAGGCAACTGGCATCCTTGCCGAGATCATCACCAACCTGGTCGCACATCGGACCTGTGATTGACTTGCCGCTGACTCGCCCTCGAATCAACGCGCTTGACCACCTCGGCACACTGCGCCTCGATCACAAAGCTGCCTGGAAAAGCAGGGGCGACAGGCTCGGCTGACACTGGACGCGGTTCGCGCATCGGCTTCGGGTCGGGTCGCCAAGCGGTGCAGCGGCTTGCCGGTGTTCATGACGAGAAAGCGTACGTCATCGTCGTGCCACCGGTGGCGCTGCGCTCGGCCGAGCGGATCGCGGGCCGCGGTGCGTTGCGGATCGTGGCGAATTGCGAGGTGCGCCCTGCGGACGGCGCGATCGGCGAGCCAGGGCGACGCCGACGACCGGTTCACCGGACAGCCGCCGGCTCCGACGAAGACCTCAGGCGTGGCCATCGCCGTCGCTGCGGCCGCGTGCGTCGAGTGCGTCGCCTGCGCCCGGCCGAGGAATCGGCGATCGCGGCACCCGCGCCTCGCCCGAGGCGTAGCGTGCGAGATAGCTCGGCCGCCCGTGCTTCGCGTTCTCGAGCGTCATTGCGCTGTTGACGAGCGCGAGGTGGCTGAAGGCCTGCGGGAAGTTGCCGAGCTGGCGTCGCGAGACCGGTTCGACCTCTTCGGCGAGCAAGCCCACGTCGTTGCTGAAGCCGAGCAGCCGCTCGAACAGCGTGGTCGCGTCGTCGAGGCGGCCCGACAGCGCGTAGCAGTCGCAGAGCCAGAAGCTGCACGCGAGGAATGCGCCTTCGGTGCCCCGCAGGCCATCGCCGCCCTCGCCACGCGCGTTGATGTAGCGGTAGACGACGCCGTGCCGCACGAGGTCGCGTTCGATGCGCGCGATCGTGCCCTGGATGCGCGGATCGTCGACTGGCAGGAAGCCGAGCAGCGGCAATTGCAGGAGCGCCGCGTCGACGTCGTCGGCACCGTAGAAGCGCACGAAGCTGCCGGACTCGGCGTCGAACCCCTTCGCGAGGATCTCCGCGTGGATCTCGTCGCGCAGCCGCTCCCAATCGTCGACGGGGCCGGGCAGGTTCCAGCGGCGCGCGCTGTCGGCGATCCGTTCGAAGGCGAGCCAGCACATCGCTTTCGAGTGGACGTGGTGGTGCAGCGCGCCGCGGCTCTCCCACAGACCGGAATCGGGCTCGCGCCAGAATGATGCCAGCGCGTCGGCGATCGCGCACTCGAACGGCCAGGTCTCGCGCATGTCGCCCGACGACACGTCGCGGGCATGGTGGAACGCGGCCAGCAGCGAGCCGTAGACGTCGAGTTGTCGCTGCTCGGACGCGGCGTTGCCGATGCGCACCGGCCGGCTGCCGGCGAATCCCGGCAGATGCGGCAGCTCGGTCTCGGTCAGACGGGCCTCGCCGTGCAGGCCGTACATGATCTGCAGGCGCGCGGGCTCGCCGCCGGCGGCGCGCATCAGCCAGTGCCGCCATGCGATCGCTTCGTCACGGAAGCCGCTGCGGACGAGCGCGTGCAGCGTCAGCACCGCGTCGCGCACCCAGCAGAAGCGGTAGTCCCAGTTGCGCTCGCCGCCGAGCGCTTCGGGCAGCGAGGTCGTCGGCGCGGCGACGATGCCGCCGGTCGGGCTGTAGGTCATCGCCTTGAGCGTGCAGAGCGAGCGACGGAAAGCCTCCGCATGGGCCGCCCCGACGACCGCCGAGTGCCGGGCGGTCCAGGCGCGTGTCTCGGTTTCGGTGTCGCGCAGCAGCGCCTCGGGGTCGCGTGGCGGCGGCAGCGCGAGGTGCGACGGATGCCATTCGAGGACCAGCGCGATGCGTTCGCCGGCGCGGACGCGTCGCGTCACCGCTTCGTCGAGCCGCAGCGGCTCGGGCGTCGACGCATCGCGCACGCGGACGCTGTCCGGCCCCGAGACCGCGACCGTCGCATCACCGAGGCGTTGCACCCAGGGCCGGCGCAGCCCGTAGCCGAAGCGCAGCCGCAACTCGGTCGACAGCTCGACCTCGCCGACCTGGCCCTCGACGATCCGGACGAGCTCGTGCGGTCCGCCAGCGGCGGGCATCGGCATGAAGTCGAGCACGGTCGCGCGGCCGGCGTCGGTCTCGATCGTCGTCTCGAGCACCATCGTGTCGGGCCGGTAACGTCGCGTCACCCGAGCTCGGGCGTCCAAAGCGCCGATGCGCCAGAACCCGTGCTCGCGGGTGCCGAGCAGGCTCGCGAAGATCGCATCGGCATCGAAGCGCGGCAGGCACAGCCAGGCGATCGTGCCGTCGCGGTGAACGAGCGCGGCGCCGTGGGTCGACCCGACGAGAGCGTGGTCTTCGATGCGAAGGGGCGGATTCGGGTCGGCGACGCTCATTGGGACCTTCGTGCTGCGCACTCCGGCATGTCGCCCTGCGGGCGGCCAGGCGGGCTCGTGGCGGTGCGTGTCGTGCGGCGCGCGGCGGCGGTTGCGTCGGCGGCCGGGCGGGCTCGTGGCCCGCAGGCGTCGGGCGCCCCGGACTGTAGGCGCTGGCCGCCGAGTCCGCTGCCGAGTGGGCTCTGTCAGTGGCGGAGGCTCACGTAGAGCCAGGCGCGGGCCTTGTCCCAACGGCGCCGCACCGTGCGCTCGTGGACGCCGAGCAGCTCGGCGATCTCGAGCTCGCTGTAGCCGCCGAAATAGCGCATCTCGACGAGCTCGGCGAGATCCGGGTCGACGGCTTCGAGCGCCGTCAGCGCGTCGTGCACGCGGACCAGCTCGTCGCTCGTGTCGGCCGACGCGACGGCCATCGCCTCGTGACCGAGCGTCACATGCTCGGCGCCGGCGCCGCGCCGTTCGGCCAGCCGTTCGCGAACGCTGTCGATGATCACGTGCCGCATCGTCTTCGCGGCGTACGCGAAGAAGTGATGGCGGTCGACGAGACGCAGCTCGCGCGCGCCGACAAGGCGCACGAAGCTTTCGTGGACGAGCATCGTGGTGTCGATGCCGTCGCCGCGACCCTGCTGCCGCAGCCGCGCACGGGCGACGCGCTTGAGCTCCGGATAGAGCGACGCGTAGACCGCATCGAGGGCGTCGCGGTTGCCGGCGGCGGCCAGTTGCAGCAGCCGGGTGATCGGCGGCTCGTCGTCGGCTGGCGCGGGGTCGTCGGCGGTCATCGGCGCAGGGTAGCGGTGCGACCGCTCGGCGTAAAGAAATCGCGCCGAGGCTGTCCTGCTCGGACGGCGCAGTCCGTCGCGCGCGTGTGGCCCGAGCCGATCGCCGTCTCCCGAAGTTGACGGATGGCGCCCCGGGATTCCGGCGCCTATCCTCCGACTCCCCCGACGAAGCCCAGGTTGTCCTCGATGCGCGACGCGGTCAGCGAATGGCAAGCCTTGTCGGCGCTCTACGAGCAGGCCGAGACGCTGACCGCGCCTGAACTCGACCTCTGGCTCGAGCGCCTGCGCCGAGAGGCCAATCCGCTCGTCGGTCCGTTGCAGGAGATGCTCGGCGCCCGTGCCGACGTGCGCGCGAACGGTTTCCTCTCGGCTTTGCCGAAGCTGCCGCCCGGTGCCGCCGGCGACCGCGACGACCGCGTCGGCGAACGCATCGGCCCGTACCGGCTCGAAGCGCCGATCGGCTTCGGCGGCATGGCCGAAGTGTGGCGCGCCGAGCGTGTCGACGGCGCGTTCCGGCGCACGGTCGCGGTCAAGCTGCTGTTCCGCCATGTCACCGGCGCCCGCGGAAAGAGTTTCGCGCAGCGCTTCGACCGCGAGCGCGACATCCTCGCGTCGCTCGACCATCCGAACATCGCCGGCCTGCACGACGCCGGGGTCACGGCGGGCGGTCAGCCGTGGCTCGCGCTGGAGTACGTCGAAGGCGAGCCGCTGACCGCCTGGTGCGACCGCGCGCGCATCGGCCTGCGTGCCCGCGTCGCGCTGTTCCGGCAGGTGCTGCTCGCGGTCGAGCATGCGCACGCGAACCTCGTGATCCACCGCGACCTGAAGCCGGCGAACATCCTCGTCAGCGCGGTCGGCGACGTGCGGCTGCTCGACTTCGGTATCGCGAAGCTGCTGGAGGCCGACGGCGGCGCGCTCGACGACACCGAGCTCACGCGCCACGCCGGCCGGCTGATGACGGTCGCCTACGCGAGCCCCGAGCAGCTCACCGGCCGGCCGCTGACCACCGCCACCGACGTCTATTCGCTCGGCGTCGTGCTCTACGAGCTGCTGTGCGGCGAACGGCCGTACGAGGTGCGTGCCGACATCGCGGCGCGACTCGAGCAGGCGATCCTCGAGATCGACCCGCGGCCGCCGAGCCGGCGGGCGCTCGGCGAGGCCGCGGTCGCCGCCCGCGGCAGCACGGCCGACGTGCTGCGCAAGACGCTCGCCCCCGATCTCGACGCGATCGTGCTCAAGGCGCTGTCGAAGCAGCCCGCCAAGCGCTACGGCTCGGTCGAGGCACTGCGCGTCGAGCTCGACCGCTGGCTCGCCGGCGACGCCGTCGAGGCACGCACGCCGAGCCGGGTCGAACGGCTCGGCAGGTTCGTCGTGCGGCATCCTGTGGGCGTCGGGCTCGGCGGTGCCGCGGTGCTGGCGCTCTGCACGATCGCCGCCGTGGCAGTGGTGCTCGGCCTGCAGGCGCGCCAGGAGTCGGCACGCGCCACGGCCGCGCGTGATTTCATGATGGGCATGTTCCAGCAGGCCGACGCCGACAAGTCGCACGGCGCCGACGTCACCGCCCGCGAGCTGCTCGACCGCGGGCGCGACGACGTGCTGCGGCGGCTCACCGGGCAGCCGGCGCTGCAGGCCGATCTGCTCGAGGGGATCGCGGGGATCCAGTCGAGCATGGGCGAGTTCACCAAGGCCGACGTGACGCTGGACGCGCTCGTCAAACTCCAGCGGCGCCAGGGGGATGCTCTCGCGGCCGCGAAGGCGCTCGCGGCGCGTGCGGACAACGCGGTGCGCCTCGGGCGACTCGACCTGGCCGAGTCGCTGGTGGCGGACGTGAACACCTTGCCCAGGTCGGCGACGACGGCGCCCGACGTGGCGGCGAAGGTCTCGGTCACGCGGGGTTGGTTGCTGCTCTGGAGCGGGAACCCCGCGCAGGCGAAAGCGCAGTTCCTCGATGCGCTCGGCGTCGCGGAGCGCGCCTTCGGCCGGTTGGCACGTCCGACCCTTGCCGCCCTCGTCGGCGTCGTCGACGCGAACGCGGCGCTTCACGACTTCGACGGGGCACTGGCATCTCACCAGGAGCTTGCGTCACGCCAGTTGGCGGCTCCGGACAAGACGCCTCGCGAAGTCGTCGAGAACGACGTCGGCCGCACCGAACTGCTGTTCGCAGCCGGAAGGTTCGGCGAAGCGGCGTCGCTCGAGGCGTCCGCGACGCCGCACTGCGCCGCTGCGCTGGGCGCCGAGGATGCGATGTGTCGGCGGCTGGCCCACCGCGGCGTCGCCGCGAACGTCGCTCGCGCGCTGCCTGCGGCGGTGCGGGCCGGCCTGCCTGTTCTCGAGGCGATGGCGTCGGATCCGTCGTCGCCGGACGCTCGGGTGGCGGCGCTGACGACGCAGTTCCGCGCGCTTTCGCTGCTCGGCGAGCTGTCCGCGCATGCCGATGTCGCGACCCGGCTGCGTGCGCTCGTCGAGCCTTCGAGCGACGCGAGTCGATCCCGTCAGGCCACCGCGCTGCAGGCACTCGCAGAAGATGCCTTGCGCAACGGCGATCCGCATGCAGCCCTGCCGTTGCTGCGTCGCGCCGTGCAACTGTGCGAGCAAGGCTGCGTCAAGCCGCCCGGCGTCGCCATCGACGCGACGACGCACGTGCTCGAAGGCGCAGCGCTGCTCGGTGCAGGGCACGCCGACGAGGCGCTCGCCGTCCTCGCGAGCGCGGAGGCGATCGAAGGCGACGAGCTGGGCGCCTCTCATCCGCAGGTCCTTCTGCATTCGCTCAACCGGGCGCTCGCGCTCGAGCGGTCTGGTCGGACGGCCGAGGCCCTCGCGCTCGTCGACCGTGCGCGGCCGGTGCTTTCGCGCACCCTCGGGGTCGACGCGCCGACGTTCGCGCGGGTCGAAGCGCTGCGCGCGCGACTGCGGCCGGACACCCGAGAATCGAGCGCCTCGACGACGACCGCCCCGGTCGGGCGAGGCGTCGAGTTTTTCAACTGACCTCTTCAAGGAGCCGCCGTGGCCAGCGACAAGGATTGCGATCCCAACGACACCGACGCCATCGCCCCGCATTACCCGTACCGGCTGACGCCCAGCATGAACCTGGCGCTGTTCGGAACCATCGCCGCGCTCGGGCTGGCCATCGCGGCGATCGCCGTCACGCAACTGCTGGACTCGGGGCCCGGCCGCAGCCGTTCGGCGAACGACTGACGCGTTTCGTTCGATCGCGACGTGCCGGCATGTCCGGTTCGACGCGGCGATTCCGTTCAAACGGGCGAGGGCATTCTCGCCCGCGACACGGAATCGACACATGCCCTCCACGCTCGACTTCACCACCCTCGCGCTCCCGCACCGTGCCAACGAGCCGTCCGTCGGCGGCGGTTGGCGCCGCACGACGCTCGCAGCGTCGGTTCTCGAGGCTGCGCGGAACAGCGCCGCAGCGCGCCGTGCGCTGCCGTGCAGCCGCTGGTCCGGACCGGGACGCAGCCACACGCCGTTCGACCTCGCCGTCGAGTCGTACGAGGCCGGCGACTGGGCGGCAGCGTTCCAGGCCGCGACGGCCGGCGCCGAAGCAGGCGACCCGGCTGCTGCCAAACTCGCGCTGTTGATGCTGCGCTACGGTGCGTCGCTCTACGGCGTCGAACTGCAGGCCGAACCCCGCTGCATCGCGCGGTGGGCGAAGTGCGTGATCGAGGCGGCATCGGCTCCCGGGCCGGCCTCCGCGTCGATCGCGGGTTCGACCGCCTCTCAGCGTGCCGCTCGCTCCACCTCGCGCCGCACCGCCTCGCCCAGCTCGATCACCGCCATCGCGTAGTAGCTCGACCAGTTGTAGCGCGTGATCGCGTAGAAGTTCGCGGTGCCGGCGACGTAGCTCGGCGCCGCGCCGCCGTTCTGCAGTTCGACGAGCGCGAGCTTCATCCGCGCCGCGTCGCCGGCAGCGTTCGAGCGCGCATCGAGCGCGAGCGCCGCGGGGTCGAGTTCGGCGCCGTGGGCGAGGAAGTCGGTGGCGCTGAAGGTCGGCAGGATGTCGGGCACCAGCATCGTTGCACGCTGCCGCACATCGACCGGCGCGGCGACGGCGAAGCGCGTCGGCAGGCCGCGCTGCCAGCCGAACTCGGCGAGATAGCGCGCGACGCTGCCGATCACGTCGGCGGGTTCGTCGCCGAGACCGATGCGGCCGTTGCCGTCGAAGTCGACCGCGTACTTGTTGACGCTCGACGGCATGAACTGCGGCATGCCCATCGCGCCGGCGTAGCTGCCGGTGGGTGCGGCCGGATCGAGGTGCTCGTCGTGGCACATGACGAGAAAGGCCTCGAGCTCGTCGCGGAAGAAGGGCGCGCGATCGCTGCGGCCGGAAGGGAAGTCGAAGGCGAGCGTCGCGAGCGCGTCGACGGTGCGGAACGTGCCCATCTGCCGGCCGTAGATCGACTCGACGCCGATGATGCCGACGACGACGTCGGGCGGGACGCCGTAACGCTGCTCGGCCTGCTGCAGCCAGCGCGCGTTGGCGCGCCAGAACGCCGCGCCGGCGCCGATGCGCGTCGGCTCGACGAAGCGTGCACGGTACGCCGCCCAGTTCTTCGCCGTGCCTGCCGGCGGCGGCATGATGAACCGCGCGACGCTCGGTTGGAAACGTGCGCTTGCCAGCGCGGCGGCGACCCATGCCGCGTCGAGGCCGCGCCGGCCGGCGACCTCGGCGCCGAAGCGGACGACGTCGGCGCGACGGCCGTAGGTGACGACCTCGGGCGCGTCGTCGGCATGCGTCGCGGCGGCGGCGGGCGGCGACCTCTTCGCGGTCGCCTCGGCGGCGCACGCGGCGAGCGCGGTGCAGGCGGCGAGGCAGAGCAGGCGGGCGAGCGGCGGCGGCATCGGGGTGTCGGGCGGGAACGGCAGGCTGCGCCGCAGTGCGGCGACCGCCCGATTATCGTGGCGCGGCCGCCGGGCCGCCGGGCTTGGCCGCCGCAGCCCGCAGCCGCCGCGCGCGCCGCGCGAACCGGCGGGTCAGACGCGTGTCGGGACGGCTCAGACCCGGCTGCGCATAGCGGTGCTGCTCGAGCGCCGTCAGCAGTTCGACCAGGCCGTCCGCGTCGGCGCCGAAACGCGCCCGGAGCCGCGTCGCGAGCGCGCGTGGCGAATCGTGCGGCGCGCTCGCGATGCCGATGCCGGCGAGCGACGCGCGCATCTGCAGCCGCTGCCGCGTCCACGGATCGACGCGGTGCCGGTCCCACCAGGCCCACGCCGCGCCGAGCAGCGCGAGGCTACTCAGCACGGCGACCAGCAGCAGCGTCAGGTCCTCGCGCGTCGGCGACGACATGCCGAGGCTTTTCAGGAAGTCGAGCTGCCGGTTCGCCGAGTAGTTGAGCACCCACTGGTTCCAGCGGTTGTTGACCGCTTCCCAGTGCGCGCGCAGCTCTGCGAGCAGTTCGGGGTTGACGGTGCCGATCGCGCCGGCGACGAAGCCGGCAGGGACGGCCAGGTTCGCGCTGCGGTCGATGCGCTCCGGCGCGACGGCGGCGGTCGGGTCGGCGCGCGTCCAGCCGACGCCGTCCTGCCAGTACTCGGCCCAGGCGTGCGCCGAGTTCTGGCGGACGACGTGGTAGTCGTCGACGACTTGCGGGTCGGCGCCCTGGTAGCCGGTGACGATGCGGGCGGGGACGTCCATGGCGCGCAGCAGCACGACGAAGGCCGCGGCGAAGTGCTCGCAGAAGCCGGCCTTGCGGTCGAACCAGAATTCGTCGACGGCGTCGTGGCCGTACTCGCCGGGCGAGAGCGTGTAGCTGAAGCCGCCGGTCCGGATCTGCCGCAGCAGCACGCCGGCGAGCACCCGGCCGTCGGCCTCGGCGTAGCGCGGATCGGCGCGCAGCGCGGCTGCGTAGGCGAGCGTGCGCGGGTTGAAGCCGGCAGGCAGTTCGAGGTCGTCCTGCAGCGCCAGCTCGCGCGTCGTCGGACCGTGCTCGAAGCGCGGGTAGGCGACGGCGTCGAAGCGGACGCGGTCGCCGAGCGGCCGGGCGGTGAACCATTGCAGGTCGACCGGGCCGACGACCGGAACGCCCTCGATGCGCGGCGCGGTCGCCGTCGCCTCGAGCAGCGGCAGCACGGTCAGCCGGCTCGCCTCGAGCGTCATCTCGTAGCCGACCGGCTCGCCGCGGAGCCGCAGCAGGCGCGGCGTGGCCGCGCCCGGCGGCCGCGGCGACGGCTGCCATTCGACACCGTCGAAGCGCGTCAGCACCGGACCGCGGAAATAGAGCGCCGACGGGGGCGGCGGCGTGCCGGCGAAGCGCACGCGGAAGGCGACGCGGTCGTCCTGCGCGAGCTCGGCGATCGCGCCCATGCGCAGCCGGTTCGACAGGCCGGTCGTCGCGAGGCCGTCCTGCGGCACGCCCCAGAGCGGCCCGACGCGCGGAAACAGGACGAAGAGCAGCGCCATCAGCGGCGCACCGAGCAGCGCGGTGCGGGCGGCGAGCGCGCCGGCGCGGCGCAGGCTCGGGCGCCCGACCGGCATGTGGGCGAGGACGAGCGACGTGAGCAGTCCCCAGACCGACACCAGCATCGCGAGCGCCACGAGCAGCGACTGCGAGTAGAGGAAGTGCGTCAGCACCAGGAAGAAGCCCAGGAAGAAGACGACGAACGCGTCGCGCCGGGCGCGCAGTTCGAGCGTCTTCAGCGCCATCAGCACGACGGCGAGCGTGACGCCGGCCTCCTTGCCGAGCAGCGTGCCGAACGACCAGAACGTCAGGACCGCGGCGCCGATCAGCACGCCGACCAGCCACCAGCGGCCGGGCAACGGTGCGCCGTCGAGCGCGAGGCGCGTGCGCCAGAGCAGCACGACGGCGGCGAGCATCAGGCACCACGGCGGCAGGTGCGTGAGATGGGGAAAGAGCGTCCAGCCGATCACGCAGAGCAGGAACAGCGTGTCGCGGGTGTCGCGCGGCAGATGCCGCAGGCCGGGCCACTGCGGCGCCCGCGAGAGCCGCATCAGCGCCACAGCGCGAGCTCCTCGAGGCAGCGCCGGCGCTGGACGTCGCCGCTCGCGGGCGGCAGGTCGACGCGCGGCAGCCGCAACCCGAACTCGATGCCGGCGCGGTGCGCGGCGACGACCCAGGCGGTCAGTCGCGACAGCCGCTCCTCCGTGCCGAGTGCGCCGCAGGTCTGCCAGTCGAGCCAGAGTTCCTGCTGCAGCGCCGTGCGCGTGTCGCGGCTGACGAGTTCGCCGCCGGTCTCGAGCGCCTTGGCCGCCTTCTTCCAGGCGACCTGTTTCATCGGATCGCCGCGCCGGTACGGCCGCACGCCTTCGATCTCGCCGCCGTCGGCCGCATGCGCCGGACTGACGCCGCCGGGCAGCGGCCGCGCTGCCGGCAGCGGCGCCGCCGGGCGTTCGGGCGTCGGATAGGCGAGCAGCCGGGCCGCAGGCCGCCAGACCGCCCAGGCCTTGAAGAGGCCGAGCGGGAAGCGCGACTCGATGCCGAGCGTCGGCACGTCGTGGCCGCCGCGGCGCATCGGCACGAAGCGGATCTGCGCCGGTGCCTGGCCGAGCGCGGGCACGTCGATCCAGGTCGGGCTGGCATCGGCGGCGCCGGCGAGCTTCAGGCCGATGCCGAAGCGGGCGCTGCCGGGGCTGGTCAGCACGACGTCGAGCGCCGCGGCGTCACCGGCGAAGACGGCCGCGGGCGGCTTCAGATGCAGCGTCAGGCCGCGCAGCTGCGCGTGCGTCATGTGCATCGACACCGCGCCGCTGCCGGCGAGCAGGAACGTCAGCACGTAGCCGAGGTTGAGCTGGTAATTCACCGACGCGAGCAGCAGCACGACGAGCGTCAGGCAGAACATCAGCCCCGCGCGGGTCGGCAGGATGTAGATGTTGCCCTGCGTCAGGCGCAGCGTGTCGGTCAGCGGGACGCGGCTGCGCAGCCAGGCCTCGACGCGGCCGCGCAGCGGGCCGGTGCGATGGCGCTCGGGCCGGGCCGCGCCAGGCAGGCCGCGCCCGACGGGCCGCAATCGATCGAACGAAGCACTCACGGTTCGGCGGCGTCGGACAGGCGCACGCGTCAGGACAGGCCGACCGACTCGATCATCGCGCGGACCTGCTCGACCGCACCGCGGCCCGCGCCGGCGACCGGCAGCAGGCGATGCGCGACGGTCTGCGGCAGGATCGACTGGATGTCGTCGGGCGCCACGTAGTCGCGCCGCGCGGTCAGCGCCCGCGCCCGGGCGGCGCGCAGCACGCCGATGCCGGCGCGCGGGCTCAGGCCCTCGACGAACCAGCGGCCCGAGCGCGTCTCGGCGATCAGCGCCTGCAGGTAGTCGAGCAGCGCGTCGGACGCGTGGACGCCGCGCACCGCCTGCTGCGCCTCGAAGAGTTCGTCGGGCGACATCACCGCTCCGAGCCCGGCGACCGCTTCGCGGCGATCGTGGCCGGCGAGCAACGCGCGCTCGCTCGCCTGGTCGGGGTAGCCGAGGGTGATCCGCATCAGGAAGCGGTCGAGCTGCGATTCGGGCAGCGGGTAGGTGCCGAGCTGGTCGCTCGGGTTCTGCGTCGCGATGACGAAGAACGGCCGCGGCAGGGCGCGCGTCTCGCCTTCGACCGTGACCTGGTGCTCTTCCATCGCCTCGAGCAGCGCGCTCTGCGTCTTCGGCCCGGCTCGGTTGATCTCGTCGGCGAGCAGCACCTGGGTGAAGACGGGGCCGGGGTGGAACACGAAGGTTTCGCGACTGCGTTCGTACACCGAGACGCCGATCAGGTCCGACGGCATCAGGTCGGCGGTGAACTGCGTGCGCGAGAACTTGAGGCCGAGCGACACCGCGAGCGCGTGCGCGAGCGTCGTCTTGCCGACGCCGGGAACGTCCTCGATCAGCAGGTGGCCGGCAGCGAGGAGGCAGACCACGCAGTCCTCGATCTGCGACTTCTTGCCGACGATGATCGTGCTAATCTGATCGACGAGCTCGGCGAGCCGGCCGGGAAGCGCTTTCTTCATCGTGCCACCTTACCCGAATCGGAACGGTCCGAACGCTCCATGACGACTGCCTTCTACAGCCATTCCGATTGCAGTGGGCACGACATGGGTGCGGGCCATCCGGAATGTGCGCAGCGTCTCGCCGCGATCGACGATCTCCTGATCGCGACCGGTCTCGACATCGCGCTCGAGCGCCGCGATGCGCCGCTCGTCGATCCACGGGATCTGCGCCGCGCGCACAGCGACGCGCACGTCGAAGCGGTCCTGCACCGGCTCGAGCGCCTCGAGCGCGACGGCGGCATGACCGCGTTCGACGCCGACACGCTCGCCGACGCCGGCACGGGCAGGGCGGTGCGGCGCGCAGCCGGCGCCGCCGTCGCCGCGACCGACGCGGTGATCGCCGGCGAGTCGCGCAACGCGTTCTGCGCCACCCGGCCGCCGGGCCACCACGCGACGCGCGATGCGGCGATGGGCTTCTGCTTCTTCAACAATGTCGCCGTCGCGGCGCGCCGCGCGCTCGAGGTGCACGGCCTGTCGCGCGTCGCGATCATCGACTTCGACGTGCACCACGGCAACGGCACCGAGGACATCGTCGCCGGCGACGAGCGCATCCTGATGGCGAGCATCTTCCAGGACCGGCTCTATCCCTTCAGCGGCAACGAGCCGACCGGCGCCAATCTCGTCAACCTGCCTGTTCCGGCGTACACCCGCGGCGCGCAGGTGCGCGCGCTGATCGACGCGCACTGGATGCCGCGGCTCGATGCGTTCCGCCCGGAAATGGTCTTCATCTCGGCCGGCTTCGACGCCCATCGCGACGACGAACTCGGCCAGCTCGGCCTGGTCGAGGCCGACTACGAGTGGATCACCCGGCGCATCAAGGCGGTCGCCGACCGCCATGCGCAGGGCCGCATCGTCTCGTGCCTCGAGGGCGGCTACGACCTCGGCGCGCTCGCGCGCAGCGTCGCCGTGCATCTGCGGGTGCTGGCAGGCGTCTGATGACGCGACGCTTCGACGCTGCCGCCGTCGACGCGCGCATGCAGTCGACCGCGAGCGAAGAGTCCGCGGCAACCGCGAGCGGACGGCCGGCGCCGACCGCGAGCGAACGGCCCATGGCCGCTGACGCGCGCCGGCGCGCTGGCCGAACATGGCGCATTCGCCGGTTTCCTGCTCGTCGCCGCCGGGTTGATGCGGATGCCCGGCGGGATCGACACGGCCGGGGGAACGTGCGTTCCGACGTTGCGCTCGCCGTGCCGGGCCGAAACGCTCGCGTGTGCTTCGGCGCCGCGGAACGCCGTCGGTTATTGCGCGCGGACGCGGTGGCGGTCGACGCGGTGCGGACGGCGTTGCAGTGTCGTCTCGGGCGCGCGGCGTTTCGCGGAGCCGGCGCCGCCGGGTGCCCCGCCGCGGCGGCGGCCGGTCGGCGGTTCCTCGTCGCCGCCCCGTTCGCGGACGACGCGTGCCCAGCGCAGCGTGTCGAGGCGGCGGCGAAGCGTGTCGCTGAGGCAGGCGAAGGTCTGGCCGTCGACGCTCGCTTGCAGGTCGTCGAGAAAGGCAGCCAGCTCGTGCGGCGTCAGCGCGGCGCCGAAGGAGCCGACCGCCTCGGCGAGCTCGCCCTCGCTCATCGAGGCGAGCTGTGCGCGGCGCATGTCGCGGAGCTCCTCGTCGCTTTGAACGGCATGCAGCGCGCCGTCGGCTTCGGCGCGCTGCTGCGCGGCGAGCTGCGCGCCGACGAGCGCCGTCACCTCGCGGTAGAGCGCGGCCGCCGCCACATGGCGAGCGGCGGTGTCGCGCTGGTAGAGCGCGTCGATCAACGGCACGAGCGCCGACGCCGACTCGGGCAGCATGTCGAGCAGCCGGCCGACCTGCTTGGCACAGCGATCGACCGCGAAGATGTCGCTCGCGTCGACCGCGCCGACCTGCGTCGCGACGTCGAACAGGACGTGACGCACGGCCTTGTGGACGAGCAGGAGCGGATCGAAGCGTGGGATGTCGAGCGGGGGGGTGTTCATGACGCTGCCGGCGACCGCCGAAGGGACGCGCCGCGGGGCGCATTGCGAAGTGTGATCCACCACCTTGGTGGCAGACATCACCCAAATTGGGCAGACCGCGATGTCGTGCGTTTGTCCCGTGCGAATCGTCATGCAGGCGCGGGGTGCGTGTGAAGTCGCCACGTCGCGCGCGGCCGACAGCCTGGCTCCGCACTGCCGGTGCGGCGGTGCTGGCCGCCGTCGTGCTCTGCGGATGCGGCGGCTGGCGCGCCGCGACCGTGCCGCTGCGCGTGCTGCCGCGGCCCGCCGCGTGCCCGTCGCCGGTCGATACGCTGCTCGTGCTGCTGCCCGGGTCGTATTCGCTGCCCGAGGACTTCGACAGCGAAGGCTTCGTCGCCGAGGTCCGTGCCCGGCACCTCGCGGTCGACCTGGCGCTGGTCGACGCGCACGTCGGCTACTACCGCGAGCGCAAGATCATCGACCGGCTGTCCGCCGACGTCATCGCGCCGGCGCGGGCGCGCGGCTACCGTCATGTCTGGATCGCCGGCATCTCGCTCGGCGGCCTCGGCGCCATGCTCTACGCCAGCGAGCGGCCTGGCGAAGTCGACGGCCTGGCGGTGCTCGCGCCGTACCTCGGCTCGCCCGAGATCGCCCGCACGGTCCGCGCGGCCGGCGGCCTGCGGCAGTGGCGCACGCCCGACACGGTGCCGCAGGTCGACGATCTCGATGGCGCGCTCTGGCGCTGGCTGCGGCAGGCCACCGTCGAGACGCCGCAGCGGCCGCCGTTCGTGCTCGGCTACGGCCGGTCGGACCGCTTCGTCGAGAGCGACGTCGTGCTCGCCGCGGCGCTGCCGCCCGACCGCGTGTTCACCGCGGAAGGCGGCCACGACTGGCCCGTCTGGAAGGTGCTGTGGCGCGACCTGCTGCCGACGCTCGGCCTGCCGTCCGACCCGGCGTGCCGTGTCGACACCGTCACCCCAGCCCCGCCAGCTCGTCCTCGGTGAAGCCGGCCGCGCGCCGGGCGCCGAGGTTGAACGGCGGGCGCAGCCGCGGCGCGCCGTGGCGGGCGGCGAGGACCGGGTAGAGCGCGAGCGGATCGTGGCCGTCGCGTGCGCAGAGCCAGCGGTACCAGCGGTTGCCGATGGCGACGTGGCCGATCTCGTCGCGCAGGATCACGCCGAGGATGTCGACGGCGCGCAGGTCGCCGGCGCGCCGCAGCTTCTCCTGCATCGGCGGCGACGCGTCGAGGCCGCGCGCCTCGAGCGTGCGCGGCACGAGCGCCATCCGGGCGACCGGGTCGTGCGCGGTCCGCTCGGTCATCGCCCAGAGGCCGTCGTGGGCGTCGAAGCTGCCGTAGGCGACGCCGGATTCGCGCAGGTGGTCGCGCAACAGGCCGAAGTGCAGCGCCTCCTCGCCAGCGACGCGCAGCCAGTCGCGGTAGTACGCATCGGGCAGCCCGGGGAAGCGCCAGACGGCATCGAGCGCGAGATTGATCGCGTTGAACTCGATGTGGGCGACGGCATGCAGCAGCGCCGCCCGGCCGTCCGGCGTGAACGGCGAGCGCGACGGTACGTCCTTTGGCGGCAGCAAGCGCGGGCGTCGCGGCCGGCCCGGCAGTCCGGGCGGCTCGGCGAAGCAGCGGTGCGCCTCGATGTCGGTGTCCGGACGCAGCGCCGCGACGAGCGCGCGGACGCCGTCCGCCTTCGCATCCGGATCGGCGAGGGCGAGCAGCTCGAGCGCGCGGCGACGAGGCGTCATGGGCGGCGGTCCGGCCAGATGCGGCCGGCGATCCGGCCTCCTAGAATGGTGCGTTTCATCGATCAGGCGGTGCCAGATGGCCTTGTACCAGCTCGACGGGCTCGTTCCCCGCGTCGCGACGTCGGCATGGGTCGCCGACAGCGCCCGGGTGATCGGCCAGGTCGAGCTCGGCGAGGAGGCGAGCGTCTGGTTCGGCGCGATCCTGCGCGGCGACACCGAGCCGCTCGTCGTCGGCGATCGTTCGAACGTCCAGGACGGCGCGATCGTGCATGCCGACCACGGCTTTCCGGTCACGCTGGGCCGCGACGTCACGGTCGGCCACCAGGCGGTGCTCCACGGCTGCACCGTCGGCGACGGCTCGCTCATCGGCATCCAGGCGGTCGTGCTGAACGGCGCGAAGATCGGCCGCCACTGCCTCGTCGGCGCCGGCGCGCTGGTCACCGAAGGCAAGGACTTCCCCGACGGCTCGATGATCTTCGGCAGCCCCGCGAAGGTCGTGCGGTCGTTGACGCCGGAGCAGATCGACGGCCTCGAGCGCAGCGCTGCGCACTACGTCGCCAACGCCCGCCGATTCCGCGACGGCCTGAAGAAGCTCGCATGACGAGGCGTCCGCGCACCGCCCCGCGATGACCGAACTGCACAAGTTCATCTTCGACGGCATGCCGGTGCGCGGCATGCTCGTGCGCCTGACCGCGCCGTGGCAAGAGGTGCTCGCGCGCCGCGCCGCGGCGGATCAGCACTTCCCGGCGCCGGTGCGGCGACTGCTCGGCGAGATGGCCGCGGCCGGCGTGCTGATGCAGGCCAACATCAAGTTCGACGGTGCGCTAATCCTGCAGGCGCACGGTGACGGCCCGGTGCGGCTCGCGGTCGCCGAGGTGCAGTCGGATCTCGCGTTCCGTGTCACCGCGACGGTCGGCGGCGAGGTGCCCGACGACGCGGGCCTCGAAGCGCTGCTCGATGTCCACGGCAAGGGGCGCTGCGCGATCACGCTCGACCCGCAGGGCCGGATGCCGGGCCAGCAGCCGTACCAAGGCGTGGTCGGGCTGCGCGGCGATTCGGGCGAGCCGCTGCAGCGGCTGAGCGAAGTGCTCGAGCACTACATGCTGCAGTCCGAACAGCTCGACACGCGGCTCGTGCTCGCCGCCAACGACGACATCGCCGCCGGCCTGCTGATCCAGCGCCTGCCCGCGGCCGGCAGCGGCAACATCGGCTCGCGCGACGAGGACGCGATCGGCCGCAGCGAAGACTACAACCGCATCGCCTTGCTGGCCGGCACGCTCACCTCGGACGAGCTGCTCGGCGAGAGCGTCGACACCATCCTGCGGCGGCTCTTCTGGGAGGAACCGCTGCGCCGCTTCGAGCCGATGCAGGGCGACACCGCGCCGCGCTTCGAGTGCTCGTGCTCGCGGGCGCGGGTCGGCGCGATGCTCAAGGGGCTCGGCCGCGCCGAGGTCGACGACATCGTCGCCGAACAGGGCCGGGTCGAGATCGGCTGCGAGTTCTGCGGCAAGAAGCGTCACTTCGACGCCGTCGACGTCGCGGCGCTGTTCACGCCGGACCTGAACCAGCCCGGCGGTACGGCGACGACGCAGTGAGCGCCGCCGACCGCCTCGTCGGTCAGGCGGGACGCGGCAACAAGCGGCGCTCGCAGTCCGGGTCGCCGCAGCGTTCGCAGTGCGCCTGCCACCGGGTCGCCGGCGGCCAGGCCGGCGCGGCGAGCGCGCGGTCGACGGCAGCCAGCGCCGACGCGAGGCGGGCACCGCCTGCGCCGCCGACCACCGCGAAGGCGCAGCCGGCGCGCGCCAGCGCAGCGCGGATCAGCGCGTCGATCGGCTCGCGCACGTGCGGGCCGTCACGCTGCAGCCCGTCGGCCTGCCAGGGCAGGTCGAGCGCGGTCAGCAGCGTGATGCGGCAGCGGCGCTGCCGTGCCTCGGCGTCGGCGTACAGGCTCGTGTCGCCGAACACCCGGTCGCTGTAGACGGCGGTCATCAGCGCGGTGGTGTCGGCGACGACGATGTCGTGGTCGCGGGCCGCGGTCTCGATCCGGCGGGTCTGCGCATCGGCCAGCGCACGCTGCTCGTCGCGCCGCGGCGTGCGGCCTTCGCGGTCGCAAAAGCTGCGCAACGTCTCGTCGACGACGGCGACGCGATGCCCACGTGCGGTCAGCGCCCGTGCGAGCGCGAACGACAGCGTCGACTTGCCGGTGCTTTCGGCGCCGACGAGCGCGACGACGACGCCGCAGACCGTCACGGGCGGCACCGGGCGGTCCGGGCCGGCGGACGCGTCACGCCGCCGGTGCGGCGGGCCGCAGCCGCGACCACGCGCGCCAGCCGACGAACGACATCGCGATGAAGACGACGTAGAGCACCGCGGTGAGCCACAGCGCCTTGTGGACGAAGAGCCCGACGCTGACGACGTTGACGACGACCCACGTCGGCCAGTTCTCGACGTACTTGCGGCCGAGCAGCCACTGGCCGACGACGCTGGCGGCGGTCGGGAAGGCATCCCACCAGGGCACGTCGCTGTCGGTGAAGCTGCGCAGGAAGAGGCCGGTCAGCGGCCAGGCGACCGCAATCGCCGCAACGACGCGCCAGCGCCCGACCGGGCCGAGGCTCTGGACGTCGAGCGGCCGGCCGTCGCCGCGGGTGCCGCGGAGCCACTGCCACCAACCCCAGAGCGCGAGCACCGCGAAGAAGATCTGGAGGGTCGCGTCGCCGTAGAGCCGGCTCTGCCAGAACACCGCGACGTAGAGCAGCGAGCTGATGCAGGCGAGCGGCCAGCCCAGCGGGTTGACGCGGATGTTGAAGACCACCATCGCCAACGCCAGGACGAACGCGACGGCTTCGACGCCGCTGATCGAGCGGACGAACACGTCGATCGCGCCGGCAAGCGGCGGCGGCAGCCACAGCAGCAGCGCGGTCATCGGGCCGGCCGCGCGGCGCCGGGCGCGGTCAATGCCGAGCCGGCGCGAGCTGCACGAAGATCTCGTCGCGCTTGATCATGCCGAGCTCGGCGCGCGCCTTCTCCTCGACCATCTCGAGGCCGTCCTTGAGGTCGCGCACCTCGGCTTCGAGCCGGGCATTGCGCTGCCGGTCGGCGTCGTTCGCGGCGCGCTGCACCGCGACCCGGCTCTCGAGGTCGTGCATGCGGGTCACGCCGCCCTTGCCGAACCAGAGCTCGGCATGCACGAGCCCGAGCAGCACGAAGAGACCGGCCGTGATGTAGCGCACCGGGCGACTCAGCGGAGGTTGTAGAACGCGGCGCGGCCGGGGTAGGTCGCGACGTCGCCGAGGTCTTCCTCGATCCGCAGCAGCTGGTTGTACTTGGCGATGCGGTCGGAGCGGCTCATCGAGCCGGTCTTGATCTGGCCGGCGTTGGTGCCGACGGCGATGTCGGCGATCGTCGAATCCTCGGTCTCGCCCGAGCGGTGGCTGATCACCGCCGTCCAGCCGGCGCGCTTGGCCATCTCGATCGCGGCGAAGGTCTCGGTCAGCGTGCCGATCTGGTTGATCTTGATCAGGATCGAGTTGGCGACGCGCTTCTCGATGCCTTCCTTGAGGATCTTGGTGTTGGTGACGAAGAGGTCGTCGCCGACGAGTTGCACCTTCGCGCCGAGGCGCTCGTTGAGGTGCTTCCAGCCGTCCCAGTCGCCCTCGTGCATGCCGTCCTCGATGCTGATGATCGGGTACTTGTCGACCCACCTCGCGAGCATGTCGGTCCATTGCGGCGCCGAGAGCGTCAGGCCTTCGCCCGCGAGCGCGTACTTGCCGTCCTTGTAGAACTCGCTCGCCGCGCAGTCGAGGCCGATCGCGATCTGCGAACCGGCCGCGTAGCCGGCTTTGTCGATCGCCTCGAGGATCATCTGGATGGCCGCCTCATGGCCGATGCCGCTCGGCGCGAAGCCGCCCTCGTCACCGACCGCGGTGCTGATGCCCTTGTCGCCCAGGATCTTCTTCAATGCGTGGAACACCTCGGCGCCGTAGCGCACCGCTTCGCGGAAGCTCGGCGCACCGACCGGGATGATCATGAACTCCTGCAGGTCGAGGTTGTTGTTGGCGTGGGCGCCGCCGTTGATGACGTTCATCATCGGCACCGGCAGCGTCATGCCGCCCGAGCCGCCGAAATAGCGGTAGAGCGGCAGGCCCGATTCCTCGGCCGCGGCGCGCGCGACCGCCATGCTGACCGCGAGCATCGCGTTGGCGCCGAGCCGGCTCTTGTTCTCGGTGCCGTCGAGGTCGATCAGCGTCCGATCCAGGAACGCCTGTTCGCTCGCGTCGAGGCCGAGCACCGCTTCGCTGATCTCGGTGTTGACGTGCTCGACCGCGCGCAGCACGCCCTTGCCGAGGTAGCGCGACTTGTCGCCGTCGCGCAGTTCGATCGCCTCGCGCGAGCCGGTCGACGCGCCGCTCGGCACCGCGGCACGGCCCATCGTGCCCGACTCGAGCAGCACGTCGCATTCGACGGTCGGGTTGCCGCGGCTGTCGAGGATCTCTCGGCCGACGATGTCAACGATGGCAGTCATTCTGGTTCTCCGGGGGTTCGAATCAGGGCCGTGGCGTCGGTTCTCAAACGCCTTCGACGAGGATCATGCGCATGGTCGCGACGCCTTCGCGTGCCTTGCGGGCCTCGGCGTACTCGGGCGAGGCGTCGAACGCGCGCGCGCTCGCGACGTCCGGAAACTTGAGGACGACGACGCGCTCGGGTTGCCACTCGCCTTCGAGCAGCTCGACGGCGCCGCCGCGCACGCAGACTTCGGCGCCGTGCGCCTGCATCGCGATCGACGACAGCTGCTTGTAGGTCTCGTAGGCGTCCGCGTCGTGGACGCTCACGTTGGCGATGATGTAGGCGCTGGGCATGGGCAGGCTCCGCTCGTCAGCAGGAAAAGTCGTTCTCGAGAAACGGACGCGCCTTGACGACACGGTCGAGCGCGACGAGCTGCTCGAGCAGCTCGCGCATGTGTCTGAGCGGCACGGCGTTCGGGCCGTCGCTGAGTGCGTTCGCCGGGTCGGGATGCGTCTCCATGAACAGGCCCGACACACCGACGGCGACTGCCGCGCGTGCGAGCACCGGCACGAATTCGCGCTGGCCGCCCGAGCTCGTGCCCTGGCCGCCGGGAAGCTGCACCGAATGCGTCGCGTCGAAGACGACCGGCGCCTCGGTCTCGCGCAGGATGGCGAGGCTGCGCATGTCGGAGACGAGATTGTTGTAGCCGAAGCTCGCGCCGCGTTCGCAGGCCATGAACACGTTGTCGGGCAAGCCGTTCTCGCGCGCCGCGGCACGGGCCTTGTCGATCACGTTCTTCATGTCGTGCGGCGCGAGGAACTGCCCCTTCTTGATGTTGACCGGCTTGCCCGACTGCGCGACCGCGCGGATGAAGTCGGTCTGGCGGCAGAGGAAGGCGGGAGTCTGGAGCACGTCGACGACGGCGCTCACCTGCTCGATCTGCGAGGCATCGTGGATGTCGGTCAGCACCGGCACATCGAGCTCGCGCCTGACATTGGCGAGGATCTCGAGGCCCTGGTCGATGCCCGGCCCGCGGAAGCTGCCGCCCGACGAGCGGTTCGCCTTGTCGAAGCTCGACTTGAAGACGAAGGGGATGCCGAGCGCCGTCGTCATTTCCTTGAGCCGGCCTGCGACGTCCATCTGCAGTTGCTCGGACTCGATGACACAAGGGCCGGCGATGAGGAAGAAGGGGCGGTCGAGGCCGATGTCGAAGGTGCAGAGCTTCATCTCAGGCGCCGTCCCCGAATCGAACGCCCTCGAAGACCTCGCGGGCCGGCAACGTCAGACCGTGGGTGCCGAGATCGATGACCTCCGAGAGACGCGGATGCGGCCCCTCGGTCTGCGAGGTGCGTGACCATCCGCCGGCCTTCGTGAACACTTCGATCATGTGGAACTTCGGCGAGACGAGCACGTATGACTCGAGGCTGGCGCAGCGCTGATAGGCTTCGAACTTCATGCGCCGATCGAAGAGCTCGGTCGAGTCGCTGAGGACTTCGACGACGAGCAGCGGCTCGCGGATGACCAGCTCGCTGTCCCGGTCGGTCTCGCTGCAGGTCACCACGACGTCGGGGTAGAAGAACGCACTTTCGTCACCCACCGCGACCTTGACCTCGGCCACGTAGGCGCTGCAGGGCCCCGCCCTCAGCTGCGACTGCAGCACCGACCAGACGTTCAGGCTGGCCCGGTTGTGGCGCTTGCTGCTCCCGGCCATGCCGTACGGCGCGTCCTTCTGCCATTCGTAGACGACACCGTCCAGGTACTCGAGCTTCTCGAGCGAACGCTCGTCGAGCAGCAGATAGTCGGCTGCAGAAACGAACCCGGGAAGCTTCTGCGCGTAGCCCATGTCGTCAGGCCACCGCTTGCAATGGGGCCACACCCGCCCGCTGGTGCTCAAGCGCCGCCTTCACGAAGCTGTTGAAGAGCGGATGGCCGTCCCACGGCGTGCTCTTGAACTCGGGGTGGAACTGCACGCCGACGAACCACGGGTGCACCGACTGCGGCAGCTCGACGATCTCGGTCAATTTCTCGCGCTGGGTGATCGCCGAGATCACGAGGCCGGCGTCGCGCAGGCGGTCGAGGTAGTGCTCGTTGGCTTCGTAGCGATGCCGGTGGCGCTCGGTCACGACGCTGCCGTAGATCTGCGCGGCGAGCGTGCCGGGCCTGACGTCGGAGCTCTGCGCGCCGAGCCGCATCGTGCCGCCGAGGTCGGACTGCGCGCTGCGTTTTTGCACCGTGCCGTCGCGGTCTTCCCATTCGTCGATCAGCGCGATCACGGGGTGCGGCGTCTGCGGGTCGAACTCGGTGCTGTTGGCGTCCGGCAGCCCCGCGCAGTTGCGCGCGACCTCGATCGTCGCGACCTGCATGCCGAGACAGATGCCGAGGTAGGGGATGCGGTGCTCCCGCGCGTACCGCGCCGCGAGGATCTTGCCCTCGACGCCGCGCTTGCCGAAGCCGCCGGGGACGAGGATGGCGTCGAAGCGGGCGAGCTGGTCGAGGTTGCCTTCGTCGAGCACTTCCGAGTCGACGTACTCGATCCGCACACGCGCATGGTTCTTGATGCCGGCGTGGCGCAGCGCCTCGTTGAGCGACTTGTACGAGTCCGACAGCTCGGTGTATTTGCCGCACATCGCGATCGTCACTTCGTGCTTCGGATGCGCGACCTCGTGGACGAGCGTGTCCCAGCGGCGCAGGTCGGTCGACTTGGTGAGCAGCTGCAGCTTCATGCAGATGAGCTCGTCGAGCCGCTGCTCGTGGAGCATGCGCGGCACCTTGTAGATCGTGTCGACGTCCCACATCGAGATCACGCCCTGCATGCCGACGTTGGTGAACATCGAGATCTTGTCGCGCTCGTCGTCGGGAATCTCGCGGTCGGCGCGGCAGAGCAGGGCGTCGGGCTGGATGCCGATCTCGCGCATCTTCTGCACCGTGTGCTGGGTCGGCTTCGTCTTCAGCTCGCCGGCGGCGGCGATCCACGGCACGTACGTCAGGTGGACGAACGCCGAATTGCTCGGGCCGGCGCGCAGCGCCATCTGCCGCACGGCCTCGAGGAAGGGCAGCGACTCGATGTCGCCGACCGTGCCGCCGATCTCGACGATCGCGACGTCGACGTTCGCGGCGCCGCGCTTGACGAATTCCTGGATCTCGTTCGTGACGTGCGGAATCACCTGCACCGTCTTGCCGAGATAGTCGCCGCGGCGTTCCTTCTCGAGCACCGACTTGTAGATCTGGCCGGTGGTGAAGTTGTTGCTGCGCTTCATCCGCGTCGAGATGAAGCGCTCGTAGTGGCCGAGGTCGAGATCGGTCTCCGCGCCGTCGTCGGTGACGAAGACCTCGCCGTGCTGGAACGGCGACATCGTGCCCGGATCGACGTTCAGGTACGGGTCCAGCTTGATCAGCGTGACCTTGAGTCCGCGCGACTCGAGCAGCGCGCCGAGCGACGCCGAGGCGATGCCCTTGCCGAGCGAAGACACCACGCCGCCGGTCACGAAGACGTACTTGGTCATGAGGTCCGCATCGGCGCTGCGCAAATGCCCTGGTGGTAAAGCGCGATTATAGGCGGGGGGTGCCGACGCGGCCCCGGCCGGCCGGTCAGACGATCTTCTCGTCGGGGTGCGTGATCTTCTTCATCGGCTCGTAGCGCAGCGAGCTCACGCAGAGCGGCGCGCTCGTGGCGCCGCCGCTCCATTGCGGGTCCTCGAGCGAATCGAACACCTGGCGCAGCCGCTGGCCCCAGCTGCCGCGGATCATCTGGAAGTACGGGTTGTGCTCGTCGACGACGACGATCCGGTCGGTGCGCAGCTCGCCTTCGCGGTAGACGAGCAGATCGAGCGGCAGCCCGACCGACAGGTTCGACTTGAGCGTCGAATCCATCGAGACGAGCGCGCATTTGGCCGCGACGTCGAGCGGCGTCGACGGCGTGATCATCCGGTCGAGCACCGGCTTGCCGTACTTCGATTCGCCGACCTGGAAGTAGCAGGTCTCGCGCGTCGCCTCGATGAAGTTGCCGGCGGAATAGACGAGGAAGAGCCGCATCGCCTCGCCGCCGATCTGGCCACCGAAGACCATCGAGGCGTTGAAGTCGATGCCGGAGGCCGCGAGCGCCGCGCCGTCCTGGTCGTGGATGCGGCGCATCGCCGCGCCGAGCACGCGAGCGGCGTCGAACATGCTCCCTGCGTTCCAGATCGTGACCGGCCTGCCGTCGCCGCCCTCGATCTTCTCGACCTGCAGGATCTCGCGCACCGACTGGCTGATCGACAGGTTGCCTGCCGAGAGCATGACCATGAAGCGGTCGCCCGGCTTCTCGTAGACCATCATCTTGCGGAAGGTGCTGATCTGGTCGAGCCCGGCGTTGGTTCGCGAGTCCGACAGGAAGACGAGCCCGGCGTCGAGCTTGATGCCGACGCAATAGGTCATGGCAGGGTCCGGCGGGCGGAGCGTGGCGTCATGTCGGTCCTTGCAGCGACTTGAGGAGGTAGAGCGCGGCGAGTGCGTCGCGGGGCGTGAGCATATCGGGGTCGATCTCGGCGAGCGCGGCTTCGACGGGCGACGGCTCGGCAGCCGGCGCCGGCTCGGGAGCCGCGTCGAAGAGATCGAACTGCGCGTCGGCGGCGCGCTGGCGGGCTTCGAGCGCCTCGAGCGTCGCCCGCGCCTGGCGGACGAGCGCCGGCGGCATGCCGGCGAGCCGCGCGACCTGCACGCCGTAGCTGCGGCTCGCCGGGCCCGGCTGCAGCTCGTGGAGGAAGACGATGTCGTCGCCGGTCTCGACGGCCGAGACGTGCAGGTTGGCGGCGCGGTCGTGCTTCGCGGGCAGTTCGGTGAGCTCAAAGTAGTGCGTCGCGAAGAGCGTGAAGGCGCGCGTCTTGTCGTGCAGATGGCTCGCGATGCTGCTCGCGAGCGCCAGGCCGTCGAAGGTCGAGGTGCCGCGGCCGATCTCGTCCATCAGCACCAGCGACTGCTCGGTCGCGCCATGGAGGATCGCCGCGGCCTCGGTCATCTCGAGCATGAAGGTCGACTGCGCGTTGGCGAGATCGTCGGCGGCGCCGATGCGGGTGTAGATGCCGTCGACCGGGCCCAGCCTGCAGGCCGTCGCGGGCACGAACGAGCCGACCGCCGCGAGCAGCACGATCAGCGCCACCTGCCGCATGAACGTGCTCTTGCCGCCCATGTTCGGGCCGGTGATGACGAGCATCCGGTTGGAGGCGTCGAGCCGGCAGTCGTTGGGCATGAAGGCGGGCGCGCCGGTCTCCTGCAGCCGGGCCTCGACGACCGGATGCCGCCCGGCTCCGATCAAGAGGCAGGGTTCGCGGACGAACTCGGGCCGCACCCAGCCGAGCGTCGCGGCACGCTCGGCGAGCGCCGCGATCGCGTCGAGCGAGGCGAGGGCGCGGCCGAGCGCGGTCAGCGCGTCGAGCTCGGGCAGCAGCGCGTCGATCAGCGCCTCGAACAGCAGCTTCTCGCGGGCGAGCGCCCGGTCCTGCGCCGACAGCGCCTTGTCCTCGAAGGCCTTCAGCTCGGGCGTGATGAAGCGCTCGGCGTTCTTCATCGTCTGCCGGCGCCGGTAGTCGGCCGGGACCTTGGCGGCGTGGCTCTGCCCGACCTCGATGTAGAAGCCGTGGACGCGGTTGAACTGGACGCGGAGCGTCGCGATGCCGCTGCGGGCGCGCTCGCGGGCCTCGAGGTCGAGCAAAAAGGCGTCGCAGTGCTCGCCGATGCCGCGGAGCTCGTCGAGCTCGGCATCGAAGCCGGCTGCGATGACACCGCCGTCGCGCAACTGCGCCGCCGGCGGATCGGCCAGCGCGGCGGCGAGGCGCTCGGCGATCCGGGGCGGCGGCGCGAGCGCTTCGGCGAGGAGATCGAGCAGCAGCGCCTCGCCCGACGGCACCTGCGCACGCAGCACGGGCAGCGCCTCGAGCGTCGCGCGCAGGCCGGCGAGCTCGCGCGGCCGTGCCTGCCGCAGGGCGATCCGGGCGGCGATGCGCTCGACGTCGTTCACCGAACGCAGCGCCTCGCGCAGCGCCGCCGGCCCGCCGGGCATGGCCTGCAGCGCCTCGATGGCGTCGTGGCGCTGCAGCGCGACCCGGCGCTCGCGCAGCGGCTGCGTCAGCCAGTTCCGCAAGGTGCGGCTGCCCATGCCGGTGCGACAGGTGTCGAGCAGCGACAGCAGCGTCGGCGCGTCGTCGCCGCGCAGCGTCTGCACGAGCTCGAGATTGCGGTGCGTCGTCGCCGACAGGTCGAGCAGCTCGCCGCTCCGGTGGACCTTCAATCGGCGCACATGGGCGAGCGCCCGGCCCTGCGTGTGCTCGGCGTATGCGAGCAGCGCGGCGGCCGCGGCGTGGGCGGCGCCGAGCGCCTGCGCGTCGTGGCCGTGCAGGCTCGCGACGCCGAGCTGTTCGCAGAGCTTGCGCACGCCGAGCGCCGCGTCGAACTGCCATGCCGGACGGCGGGTGACCGTCGCGCGGATGGCGTCGAGCGCCGGCGGCACGGCGTCGTCGGCGACCAGCACTTCGGCTGCCGCCAGCCGCGCCAGCCACGTGCCGAGCTGCGGCGCGGCGCATTCGGCGAGGCCCAATTCGCCGCTGCTGAGCACCATCCAGGCAAGTCCCCACGCCTTGCCCTGGCGGCAGACCGCGAGCAGCACCGCGTCGCGCTTGTCGGAGAGCAGCTCGGCGTCGGTCAACGTCCCGGGTGTGACGACGCGCACCACCTTGCGCTCGACCGGGCCCTTGGCGGTGCCGACGTCGCCGACCTGTTCGCAGATCGCGACCGACTCGCCGTGGCGGATCAGCCGCGCGAGGTAGGCGTCGACCGCGTGGACCGGCACGCCGGCCATGACCACCGGCTCGCCGGCGCTCTGGCCGCGCCGGGTGAGCGTGATGTCGAGCAGCCGGTGCGCCTTGCGCGCGTCGTCGTAGAAGAGCTCGTAGAAGTCGCCCATCCGGTAGAAGACGAGCGCGTCGGGGTGCGCGGCCTTGATGCGAAGGAATTGCTGCATCACGGGCGTGTGCGCCGAGAGCTGCAGGGCGTCGGCGGATGGCGACGGCGGGACGCGGGGATCGAGGGGCACGGGCTCGTTACGTCAGGTTTCAGCGGGCCGATTGCGGCTCGTTATCGGGGCGCTGCCGCGAGCCGGCGCTTTCGATACTCCGTCGATCCTCACGAAGCAGTCCCGTCGCGGTCGGCCATCCCATGAATTCCGTACTCCAATCCTTCGGCGGCGTGACGCTCGTGCCGCCCGTCCGGCGCCGCGCACGTGCCGCCGATTATCTTGTCTGGCGCGGCCGCGTCGCCGCGACCTGTGCGCTCGTTCTCGCGCTCGCCGGCTGTGGCGGTGGCGCTTCCGACGGCTCGACGGCCACGTCCGCCGCCGACACCGCGAACGGCACCGGCCGGGTCGCGACGCTCTCCGCCGGGTCGACTGCCGACGGCGCCGCCGCCGGTTCGACGACGACCTGGACGCCGTGCGCGAGCGAAGGCCAGAGCTGCACCTTCAGCGGCACGAAGCTGGTTCGCTACGGCAGCGGAACGACCTTCACCGTGCTGACGTTCAGCGATGGCACGGCGTGCTCGAACGGCGTCTTCGGCGATCCGACGCCGAACGTCGTCAAGACCTGCGCCATCACCGACACGACGTCACCCCCCGCGTTCGACCCGTCGAACTGGACGCTCTGCGCGAGCGAGGGCGGCAGCTGCAGTTTCGGCGGCACGCGGCAAGTCCGCTACGGCACGACGAGCCAGGGCGTGACCCTGCAGGCCAGCGGCGGCACCGCGTGCACGAACTCGGTGTTCGGCGACCCGGCGTACGGCGTGGCGAAGTCGTGCTGGGTGGCCAACACCGTCGGCGCGGCGACGACCGAGACCTGGACGGCATGTGCGCAGGAGAACCAGACCTGCAGCTTCTCCGGCACGCGCGCCGTGCGCTACGGCGCCGGTAACGCGACGGTGAGCGCGACGTTCACGGCCGGCGTCGTGTGCAGCAATGCGAGCTTCGGCGACCCTGCGTGGGGCGTCGTCAAGTCGTGCATGGTGTCGTCGATCGACACGTCGGCGGGCGCGCAGGCGGTCTCGGCGCTGTCGGTGCCGGCATTGACGGCCGCGGTCCTCGGCACGCCGTCGCAGCTCGCCGCGACGGTCAATCCGACCGCCGCGGCCGTCGTCTGGACGATCACCGACGCCACGGTCGCGAGCATCGACGCGGCCGGCGTGGTGACGCCGCTGCGCCCCGGCTACACGACATTCACCGCGACCGCCGGCGGCAAGTCGGCCTCGGGCACGCTGACCGTGCGCGGGCCGACGCCGATCCCTGTCCGCTCGCAGTCGGTCGGCACCAACGTCGCGGGGCTCGCCTACTACGGGTCGAACTTCCCCTTCTCGGATCTGATGAAGACGAGCGGCGGCTGGGGCTCGAACGACGGCACGCCGTTCGCCGCGACCGCGGCTGACGGAACGCCGGCCGCGCTCAAGCCCGGCCAGGTCGCGGGCACCCCGGTCGCGTGGGACTACTCGCGCTATCCGGCGGGCCGCTACACGGTGCTCTGGGACGGCGAGGGAACGATCAGCTTCCCGCACAGCCGCGTCAACATCGTCGAACGGACGGCGAACCGCATCGTGCTCGTACCGACCGACACCACGTCGCAGATGTGGATCGGCATCGACGCGACCAACCCGGCGAATCCGATCCGCAACGTCCGCTTCCTGCTGCCGGGCACCGAAGCCACGGCCGCGGCGCAGCGCTTCAATCCCGACTACCTGCAGAAGCTCGCGCCGTTCTCGATGCTGCGCTTCATGGACTGGGGCGCGACCAACGGCTCGTCGGTCGTCGAATGGGCCGACCGCGCGAAGCCCGACGCGGCGGCGTTCACCGGCAGCAACGGCGTGCCGATCGAGGCGATGATCGATCTCGCCAACACGTTGCACGTCGACCCGTGGTTCTGCATTCCGCACAAGGCGAGCGACGACTACGTGCGCCAGTTCGCGAAGCTCGTCCACGACCGACTCGACCCGACGCTGCGACCGCGCGTCGAGTACTCGAACGAAGTCTGGAACACCGGCTTCTCGCAGAACGGCTGGGCCTCGCAGCAGTCCGACGCGCAAGGCCTGTCGCGGCCTTGGGGCATGCCGTCGCAGTTCTACGCCAAGCGGTCGGTGCAGATCTTCAAGATCATGCAGGCGGTCTACGGCAGCGCCGATGCGCATCGGCTCGTCCGCGTGCTCGCCGGGCAGGCGGCGTGGACGCAGTTCCTGAAGGACGCGCTCGCCTATGCCGACACGGCGGCCAACGTCGACGTGCTCGCCGTCGCGCCGTACTTCCAGGCCGACGCCGCCGGCAACACCGCGAACGTCGACAGCACGCTGCGGCTCACGTCGGATCAGGTCGTCGACCAGATGTTCGCGAGCGTCCGCGGCCAGGTCAAGTCGTGGATGAGCGCGAACGGCGCGCTCGCGGCGCAGAACCGCCTGAAGCTCGAGGCGTACGAGAGCGGCCCGACCGACACCGCCTGGGCGTTCCCGGCCGACAAGCAGGACGCCGTCCTCGCGCTCTTCAAGTCGGCGAACTACAACCCGCGCATGAAGGACCTCTACGTCGAGTACTACGCCCAGTGGAAAGCCGCGGGCGGCGACACGATGAACCAGTACGTCGACGTGAACGCCTGGTCGAAGTGGGGGCTCTGGGGAGCGCTCGAGTCGACCTATCAGGACGTCGCCACCTCGCCGAAGTACCAGGGCCTGCTCGCCGTCATCGCCGCCGATCCGTTCGCGCCGCCGCAGACGACGCTCCGCAGCGCGCGCGGCGACTGAACACGGCCGCGCGTCGGGGCATCGTCACGATTTGGCGGACGGCCTCGCCGCTCGCCAGCCGGTCGAAGCCCTCGTCGATGTCGTCGAGCGCGAGCCGGCCGCTCATCGGCCCGTCGACCGGCCGCCGGCCCTGGCGGTACGGCGCGACGAAGCGCGAGACGTCGACGATGGGCAGCGCCGACGTGGCGGTCGGCGACGGCAGGCCGGCGGTCACGGTCGACCACCGCGCCGACGCCGGTCAGCACCGCGCAGCCGAAGAGGGCGGCCTCGTCGAGCGGAAGGTCGGGATCGCCTTCGGCATCGGCCACACCGCCTCGCCGGCGCCTCGTCCCGGGCGCTGACTCGCCTCGGCGCGGGCCATGATGTCTGCCGCCCGCGCTCCTGGGCCGATCGAGCGGAGCACGGCGGCGCGAATCTTCAGTGGACTCGGCCTCAGCGCGACGCGTCGGCGTCGGCCTTGCGGATGCGCACCGGCGCGCGCTTGCGCTCCGCGGTGCCGGCCGCCACGAAGGCGTCGGTCGCGTCCACGGCCGGTGCGGCGTCGGCCGGCGTGGCGTCGGCCGTCGCAGGCGCGCTTGCCGCCGGCGGTTCGACGACCTCGGTGAACGGCGCGAGCATGGCGACCAGCTGGCCGTAGATCTTGGGATTGCCCGCGACGACTTCGCGCCGGTAGAGGTAGTCGGCCTCGCCGGTGAAGTTGCCGAGCAGGCCGCCCGCCTCGGTGACGAGCAGCGAGCCGGCGGCGATGTCCCATGGCGACAGGCCGGTCTCGAAGAAGCCGTCGGTGTAGCCGGCCGCGAGGTAGCAGAGGTCGAGCGCCGCCGAGCCGGGGCGGCGCAGCCCCGCGCACGCGGGCATCACGACCTCGAGCATCCGCAGGTAGCGCTGGAACTTGTCGCCCTTGCGATACGGGAAGCCGGTCGAGACGAGGCAGTCTGCGAGCCGCGTGCGTTTGGAGACGCGCAGCCGGCGGTCGTTCAGATAGGCGCCGCGGCCCTTCGAGGCGTAGAACAGGTCGTTGCGCGTCGGGTCGTAGACGACGCCCTGCTGGATCTGCCCGCGGAACGCGAGCGCGATCGACACCGAATAGACCGGGAAGCCGTGGATGAAGTTGGTCGTGCCGTCGAGCGGATCGATGATCCACAGGAACTCGCTCTCCGGCGTGCCATGGCTCTGGCCCGACTCCTCGGCGAGGATGCCGTGGCCCGGGTACGCGCCGAGCAAGGTTTCGATGATCGCGGCCTCGGCGGCCTGGTCGACTTCGGTGACGAAGTCGTTCGGCGACTTCAGGCTCACCTTGACGCGGTCGAGATCGAGCGATGCCCGGTTGATGATCGTCCCGGCGCTGCGGGCCGCCTTGACGGCGATGTTGAGCATCGGGTGGAGCGCTTGCGACATGGAGGGCCTGGGCGGAGGTGGGCGAGTGCCGGCAGGGCGAGCGGCGCGCTGCGCTGCGCGGTCGAGGCAGCTTCGGATAATGGCCCGATTATGGATGCGACCCCCGACCCGACCCGCTTCGTCCTGGTCGGCACCAGCCATCCCGGCAACGTCGGTGCCGCGGCGCGGGCGATGAAGGTGATGGGCTTCTCCGACCTCGTGCTCGTCGCCCCGCGCTTCGCCGACGTGCTGCAGCGCCCCGACGCCGCGGCGATGGCGAGCGGCGCCGCCGACGTGCTGGCGAGCGCGCGTGTCGTCGACACGCTCGGCGACGCGCTCGAGGGCGTGACCCATGTCTGCGCGACCGCGATGACGCCGCGTGATTTCGGCCCGCCGACGGCGGCGCCGCGCACCCTCTTCGCGGCGCTCGCCGGCAGTGCCCACCGCGTCGCCTTCGTCTTCGGCAGCGAACGCTTCGGCCTCGCCAATGCCGACGTCTACCGCTGCCACGCTTGCGTCAGCATCCCGACGATGCCCGGCTACGGTTCGCTGAACCTCGCGCAGGCGGTGCAACTCCTCGCCTACGACTGGCGCCAGGCGCTCGGCGGCTTCGCGGTCGCGCCGCGGACGCCGTCCGCGCGGCCGGCGGACGACGCCGCGCTGCAGGGCGCCGTCGACCATTGGGAACGCACGCTGGCCGAGGTGGGGTTCCTAGACCCGCAGGTGCCGCGCAAATTGATGCCGCGGCTGCGCCAACTGCTCAACCGCGCCGAGCCGACGGCGGACGAGATCCACATCCTGCGCGGCATCGCGCGGGCGATCGACGAGCGTGTCCGCGTCGCCGGCGCCGCGCCGGCGCCAATCCCGCCTGCCGAATAAACTCATCAGCTTCTTTCGGTCCCTGGTGGCTTCCATGTTCCAGCGTCTGCGCGACGACATCGCCTGCATCCTCGAGCGCGATCCCGCGGCGCGCAGCGCGTTCGAAGTGCTGACCTGCTACCCCGGGCTGCACGCGCTGGTGCTGCACCGGCGCGCGCAGTGGTGCCGGCGGCATGGCCTGCACTGGCTCGCACGGCTCGTGTCCCACGTCACGCGGTTCCTCACCGGCATCGAGATCCACCCCGGCGCGACGATCGGCCGACGCGTCTTCATCGACCACGGCATGGGCGTCGTCATCGGCGAGACCGCCGAGATCGGCGACGGCTGCACCATCTACCAGGGTGTGACGCTCGGCGGCACGTCGCTCGTGCGCGGGACCAAGCGCCATCCGACGCTCGGCCGCGATGTCGTCGTCGGCGCGAATTCGCAGGTGCTCGGCGGCTTCACCGTCGGCGACGGCGCTCGGGTCGGGTCGAACGCCGTCGTGCTGCGCGCCGTGCCGCCGGGGGCGACGGCGGTCGGCAACCCGGCGCGCGTGCTGCAGAAGGATGCCGACCTCGAGCGCGAGGCATCCGCGGCGAGGATGCGGTTCTCGGCCTACGGCATCACCGAGGGCGACGATCCGATGGCAAACGCCGTCAAGGGCCTGATCGACAACGCGTCGGGTCACGAGCACCAGATCGCCCTGCTTTGGCAGGCGATCGAGACGCTCGCCGTCCGCTCGCGCGAAACGACGCCGTCGGCGTACATGCCGAAAGACGCCGCGACCACCGAGCGCTTCGACGCCGAGCGCCTGAACCGGATGGTCAGGTGACAGCGGGCGGCGGCGTCGCCGGGCGCTGCGACGACTTCGGCCGGAACGCCTTGCAGACCGCCGGATCGGTCTCGATGAACGGCCCGCCGAGCAGGTCGACGCAATACGGCACGGCGGCGAAGATGCCCGGCACCGGCGGCGTCGCGTCGGGCAGGCCGGCGAGCGTCTCGGCGATCGCCTTCGGCTGCCCGGGCAGATTGAGGATCAGCGCGCGGCCTCGAATCACGCCGACCTGGCGCGAGAGGATCGCGGTCGGTACGAAGCGCAGGCTGATCTGGCGCATCTGCTCGCCGAAGCCCGGCATCAGCCGGTCGGCGACGGCGAGCGTCGCTTCGGGTGTGACATCGCGCGGCGCCGGTCCGGTGCCGCCGGTGGTGAGGACGAGCGCGCAGCCGGCCGCGTCGACGAGGTCGACCAGTGCCGCCTCGATCGCGGCCTGCTCGTCGGCGACGAGCCGCGTCGCCCAGTCGACCGGGTTGCGGATCGCGCGGCTGAGCCAGGCCCGCAGCGACGGGATGCCCTGATCGGCATAGACGCCGGCGGACGCGCGGTCGCTCACCGACACCAGGCCGATGCGGACCGGGTCGGGCTCACTCATCGACCGTCGGCGCGACAGGATCGGCGCCGCCCCGGACGAAGCGGAACAGTTCGCGGAACGCCTTGCCGCTGCGCTGCTCGGGAACGAGCGATGCGTCCTTGCGTGCAGCGCGGACGAGGCTCCTGAGCTGCTGCACGTCGGTGCCAGGATGCGCATGGGTCCAGCGCGTCAGCGCCTCGTCGTCCGCGAGCAGCTCGGCGCGCCAGCGCTCGGCCTCGTGCAACGCGAGCGACTCCTTGGCCTGGCCGAGCTGCTGGTGGGTGACGGCGTCGCGGATCGGCGCCACGTCGGTGCCGCGCATGAGCTTGCCGATGTATTGCATCTGCCGTCGCCGGCCTTCGTGGCTGCGCGTCGTCCTGTACTGGCGGATCGCGTCGCGCAGCGGCTCGGAGACCGCGAGGCGCTCGAGCCGGGCGTCGGGCAGCGCGACCGCGGCGGCGCCGAGGTCCTGCAATGCATGCGAGTCGTGCTTGCGCCGTGTCTTGCTCGGCCGCTCGAACAGCGGCGACCGCTCCGCAGCAGGCGCGGGCGCGCCGCTGCGGTCGGAAGGGTCGTCGGAAGGCATGGAAGGCGGCTCGAAGGGGTGCGCAAGTATGATAGTCGGCTGCCTTGCCCCGTCGTCGCCGACGCTTCCGGCTCCTCTGCCGTCGACCCGCACATGCCCCGTTCCCCGACCCGCTCCGCCTTGCCGCCCTCCGGCTTCGCCTACAGCCGCGCGCAGTTCCAGGAGCAGGTCGACGACGCGCTGAAGTTCGCCAAGTCGCTCGGCGCGAGCGACGCGGCTGCCGAAGTGTCGGAAGGCGTCGGCCTGTCGGTGTCGGTGCGCAAGGGCGAGATCGAGAACGTCGAGCGCAACCGCGACAAGTCGCTCGGCATCACGGTCTACATGGGTCAGCGCCGCGGCAACGCGAGCACGTCGGACTTCTCGCGCGCCGCGCTCGAGCAGACCGTGCGGGCGGCGCACGACATCGCGCGTTTCACGGCGGAGGATCCCGCCGCGGGCCTGCCCGACGACGCCGACATGGCCGATGGCGACGCGGTCTCGCGCGACCTCGACTTGTTCCACCCCTGGGACATCGACGCCGAAGCCGCAGCCGCGCTCGCGCTGCGATGCGAGACCGCGGCGACGACGCTCGACCCGCGCATCACGAATTCCGAGGGCGCGAGCGTCTCGGCGCAGCAGTCGCACTTCTTCGCGGGCAACAGCCGCGGTTTCCGCGGCGGCTACGCAAGCTCGCGGCATTCGCTCTCCGTCGCGCCGATCGCATCCTTGCCGGGCCGCGGTGGCGACGACATGCAGCGGGACGCCTGGTACTCGTCGATGCGCGCGCCGGGCGAACTCGCCGCGCCCGAGGCCGTGGGCCGCTATGCCGCGGAACGCGCGCTGTCGCGATTGCGCTCCCGCAAGATCAAGACCTGCGAGGTGCCGGTGCTCTACGAGTCGTCGCTCGCCGCCGGCCTGCTCGGCGCGTACGTCCAGGCGACCAGCGGCGGCGCGCTCTACCGCAAGTCGACCTTCCTCCAGGACAGTCTCGGCAAGACGGTGCTGCCCGAACACGTCGACATCCACGAGGACCCGCACGTGCCGCGCGGCAAGGGCAGCGCGCCGTTCGACGACGAGGGCGTCGCGACGCGCGCGCGCGACGTCGTCAGCAGCGGCGTGGTGCAGGGCTATTTCCTCTCGACCTACTCGGCGCGCAAGCTCGGCATGCGCACGACCGGCCACGCCGGCGGCTCGCAGAACCTGCGGTTGACGAGCCGGCTGACCGAGCCCGGCGACGATCTCGCCGCGATGCTGCGCCGCCTCGGCCGCGGCCTCTTCGTGATCGAGCTGATGGGCCAAGGCGTGAACTACGTGACCGGCGACTATTCGCGCGGCGCCGCCGGCTTCTGGGTCGAGGGCGGCCGGATCAAGTACCCGGTGCACGAGATCACCATCGCCGGCAACCTGCGCGAGATGTTCAAGGGCATCGTCGCGGTCGGCGCGGACACTTACACCCTCGGCAGCAAGTCGGTCGGCTCGGTGCTGATCGACCGGATGAAGATCGCCGGGAGCTGATCGCCCGTCGGCGACGGCCGGCAGCTCTTGCGCGCCGCGGCCGAACGCATCGCGACGCTATTGCCCGGTCGCTGCTCGGTACAGTTTGCCCGAGCGCGTGCCGGTGCGGCAGAACGCGAGAACCGGCGCGGGCAGTTCGTCGAGCAGCGCGGCGAAGCGGGCGATCTCCTCGAGCGTCTGCACCGCCGGCGCAACCGGCAGGTGCGCATAGCGCAGCCCGGCCGCTTCGGCGGCGGCCTGCAGCACGGCGCTCGTCGGCTGGGCCGGACCGCCTTCGAAATCCGGCCGGTTGTTGACGATGCTGCGAAAGCCGGCCTGCGCCGCCCACGCCATCGCCTCGACGTCGAGCTGCGGCGCGACCGAAACGGTCGGCGACAGCGGCTGCACGGTCGGCGCGGTCACGGCGCGAGCGCCTTCTTGACCGCCGCCGACACCTGCGCCATGTCGGCCCGACCGGCGAGCCGCGTCTTCACCGCCGCCATCGTCCTGCCCATGTCGGCGGGACCGCGCGCGCCGAGCTCGGCGACGACCTTCGCGACTTCGGTGGCGATCTCGTCGGCGCCCAGGCGCTGCGGCAGGTACGCTTCGAGAACTTGCAGTTCAGCCGCTTCCTTCTCGACGAGGTCCGGGCGGTTGCCGGTGGTGAACTGCGCGATCGAGTCCTTCCGCTGCTTGACGAGCTTGTCGACGATCGCGGTGACCGCGGCATCGTCGAGCTCGATCCGTTCGTCGACCTCGCGCTGCTTGCAGGCGGCAAGCAGACCGCGAATCGCGAGCAGGCGCGGCGCGTCCTTGGCTCGCATGGCGGCCTTCATGTCCTCGGTGATCCTGTCCTTCAAGCGCATCGGCGGCTCCTGGGGTGCGGCGACGCCGGCGGTGCCTCTGCTGGCGCCGACATCTCCGGGACGACAAAAACGACGAAGCCCGCGATCGGCGGGCTTCGGGGTGGCTCAGACGGCGTCTCGCCTCGAGAAGTGACTCAGAACAGCTTCTTCGGCAACTGCATGCTGCGAACGCGCTTGAAGTGGCGCTTGACCGCCGCTGCCTTCTTCCGCTTGCGCTCGGCGGTCGGCTTCTCGTAGAACTCGCGGGCCCGCAGATCGGTCAGCAATCCGAGCTTTTCAATGGTGCGCTTGAAGCGGCGCAGCGCCACGTCGAACGGCTCGTTTTCTTTGACGCGAATCGTAGTCATGTAGAGATTGGGCTTCTGGGTCGAGGCTGATCAGACGAAAGTCTTCGAGTATAGGCCGCGGTACCGGAGCCTGCAAGTTCGAGGAGACCGGGCTGTCAGCGCGCATGCAGCGCCTCGGCGCACGCCGCGGCGCTCGCCCATGCCCACTGGAAGTTGTAGCCGCCGAGCCAGCCGGTCACGTCGAGCACTTCGCCGATGAAGTAGAGGCCGGGCACGCGCCGGCTCTCCATCGTCTTCGAACTGATCTCGCGCGTGTCGACGCCGCCTGCGGTCGCTTCGGCCTTGCGATAGCCCTCGGTGCCCTGCGGCACGAGTTCCCAGCGGTGGAGCCTCGCCGCAAGCGACACGAGATCGGCGTTGCGCACCTCCGGCAGTGCGGTCGCGGAGAGCGCGGGCGACGCGGCGAGCCAGGCATCGGCGAGCCGTCGGGGGATCGTCTCGGCGAGTGCGTTGCCGAGCTTGCGCCGCGATCCCGCCTTCGCGGCCTCGAGTTCGGACCGCAGGTCGCGCCCCGGAGCCAGGTCGATCGAGAGCGGCGAGCCCGGCGACCAGTACGTCGAGACCTGCAGCACGGCCGGGCCGCTCAAGCCGCGGTGCGTGAACAGCAGGTCCTCGAGGAAATCGCCGTCGCCCGAGGCGATCCGCACATCGAGGCCCAGCCCCGACAGCGCTGCGAACGGCGCCCAGCGCGCCGGCTCGAAGGTCAGCGGCACGAGCGCGGGGCGTGTCGGTTCGATGCGGTGGCCGAACTGCGCGGCGAGCCGGTGGCCGAAATCGGTCGCTCCGATCTTCGGGATCGAGAGGCCGCCGGTCGCGACGACCACCTGCCGCGCATGCACCTCGCCGCGGTCGGTGTCGACGACGAACCCGCCGTCGCCGCCACGGACCGCCCGGACAGCGCAAGGCTGCCAGCGGCGCACCCGGCCGCGCTCGGCCTCGCGCAGCAGCATCGCGATGATGTCGTCGCTGCGTCGGTCGCAAAAGAGCTGTCCCTTGTGTTTCTCGTGCCAGGCGATGCCGTGCCGGTCGACGAGCGCGATGAAGTCGTGCGGCGTGTAGCGGGCGAGCGCCGAGCGGCAGAAGTGAGGGTTGGCGGAGACGAAGTGGCGCGGTGCCACGTCGAGGTTGGTGAAGTTGCAGCGGCCGCCGCCCGAGATGCGGATCTTCTCGGCGACGGCCGGCGCGTGGTCGATCAGCAGCACCTCGACGCCGCGCTGGCCCGCGAGCCCGGCGCAGTGCAGGCCGGCGGCGCCTGCGCCGATGATCAGCGCGTCGACGGCTGTGCGGTCCATGGGGCGATTGTCCGTCCGCCGCGGCGCGGCCTCGACGGCCTTCGGCAAGCGGGCTCGGCCCAGACGCTTTGGATGCATCCGACGCGCCCGAGCGGCGGCGCGATGCGGCGCCGGTCGAGGCGCAGTGCGCAGGCGCCGGTCGAGGCGCAGCGTGCGGGCGCCGTCTCGTCGACGGAGAGCGTTCGCGGCAACGCGTGGCGTCGTTTCGTGCTGCCGAGCGAGGTGTCGGCTTCGTTCAGGCGTCAAGCCTGTCCGGGTGCGGCGAGCGTCGCGGGCACGGGACGGCCGACGCTCGCCATCGCCCGCACCAGGCAGTCGACCTGCACGGCGACAGGCGTCGGCGCCGGCTTCTCGCCGCTGACGACCGACTGGATGTACCGCGCGGTCGTCGAGGCGTCGTTCGTCCGCGGCAGCACCGGCAGTTCGGCGAGCACGCCCTCCTGCGCGGAGCGTGCGAGTTCGGGCCGTGGCTTGCCGTCGACGAAGATCTCGAGCCGGGGGACGCGGCGCGGATCGGCGACCGGTTCGCCTTCGGTGCCGCGCAGGAGCATCGCGTCGGCGCCGGAGTGGGCGAGGAAGTCGGACAGCAGCGCAGCGTATTCCGGATGCGTGTAGTTGACGACGCGCATCGAGGCCATGCGGTCGCACGGAGCGAGCAGCTTGGCGATCGTGTGCCCCGAGTTGCGCAGGCCGACGACGCGCCGCACGTCGAGCAGCCGCGCGAGCGGCGGGCAGAGCGCCTCGGTCGCGATGAACACCGGCTCGCGGCGCGCCCAGGCGTGCGCGACATCGTCGGCGGTGGTCGCGAACGGCAGGCCCAGGTCGCGGAAGATTTCGGCGGTGCAGACGCGGCCGGGATCGTGCATCTGCCCATGGACGAGCACCTGCAGGCCTTCCTGCGACAGCAGCAGTGCGAGCAGCGCGGTCAGGTTGGGAAGCTTGCGCGCGCCGTTGTAGGACGGCAGCACGACGGTCGGCAAGGTCGCGGTAATGCGCAAGCACCGCTCGTGCGTGGCTCCCAGGAAGCCCGAGAGCTCCGCCACCGACTCGCCCTTGATGCGCATCGCGAGCACGAAGGCGCCGAGCTCGAGATCGCTGACGCGGCCGTCGAGCACCCGCGACATCAGGTCGTGCGCCTGGGACGCGTCGAGAGATCGCGCGCCCTCCTTGCCGCGCCCGATGTCCCTGATGTAGCTCGCGATCGACATGCCGTTCTCCTGCCTTCGCCAACCGCAATTTCCAGGCCCGGAGCCGCGTGCCGGAGCCGCGCGAGGGAACCGGAAAAGCTATGATTCCCGAGGCCTTGCGGCTGGCACGATGGACACCCCAGCCGAACCGACCACCCCCCTGCCGGACGCTCCCCCCGACGTGTCGCGCACGCTCGCCGACCGTCTCGGTGCCGATGTGGCCGTGCTGTCCGCCGTCTGCCTCGAGGCCTTCGATCGCATGGGCATGCCCTGGTCGATCAAGGACGTCGCGACGGGGCGCTACCTGCAGGTCGGCGCGGCGATGGCCGAAGCCTTCGGCCGCACCCGGGATGCATTTGCAGGGTTGACCGATGCCGACCTGATGGATTCGGCAAAGGCCGCCGCGGTGCGCACGGCGGAGCAGGTCGGCCTGACTCACGACGTCGCGCCGCAAGGCGATCTGCGCATCGATCCGCTGGGTGCAAAACGCGATTTCTGCGTCACCCGCATGCCGCTGCCACGTGCCGACGGCGGCGCGCCGCGCCACTTGCTGAGCGTCTGGGTCGAGACCACCGCCGTGCGGCGCCGCGAGGAGCAGTTGCAGCTCGCGCTGGCGCAACTCGAGCGCCAGCAGGCGCAGGTCGAGCAGCAGCGCGCCGAGGCGCCCGACCCGGGCCTGCGCGACGACGCGACCGGCCTGTATCGGCATCTGCAATTCGACGACCAGCTCCGCCGCGAGCTCGACCTCTCGTCACGGGAGCACCGCGAGTTCGCGCTGGTCATGATCTCGATCGACCCGCCGTCCGATGCGATCGCGGCGCTCGGCGGTGCGGCGCACGCGCGCGTGCTCGAGTCGCTCGGCCAACTCCTGCGCGGTAACACCCGTGCGATGGACGCGTCGTGCCGGCTCGACGACGACCGCTTCGCGATCCTGCTGTCGGGCGTCGGCCTCGCGACGGCGCACTCGCGCATGGAAGGCCTGCGGCGCCAGTGCGCGACGCAGATCATCGTCCTCGAGGGCCGCGACTTCGGCTTCAGCGTCTCGATGGGAGTCGCGAGCTTCCCGCACACCGCGCACACCGAGGACGAACTCCTCGACGCGGCGAACAAGGCGATGTGCGAGGCCCGCCGACGCGGCGGCAATCACGTGACGCTCGCGAGCATCCGGTTCCAGCCCGCCAGAGGCTGAGCCCGGCGCACCCGGTCGCCGGCCACGCGACGACCGCGACCGTCGCCCGCCGCGGGCTCGACGTTCGAGCGGCCGCTGCCGTCGACGATGGAAGAGGGTGTCCGCCGCAAACCGTGAGCCGCATTCCTGAACCCAGGTGGTTCAGGTGGGCGAGGTCAGCCTGGCTTCGGGTTCATCTGACGCGAGACGATCACGCCCGCCAGGCGATGTTCCAAGCCCTTGCTCAGAAGAGCATCGGTTCAAGGAAATATAAAACTCACGCGAAAGCGACGGACGGGTCGATTCTATGCGTCGCCACCTGCGCGTGCGGTTCGGTCAGATCAATTGCCCGTCCGCGCCGAGGGCCAGATCGAGGCGGCGGATCAGGGCTTCGACGTCGGCAGCGTCGCTGCGTGCAGCCACGCCCGGCGAGGCGTCGATGCCCGCCGGCCGGGCGGCGGGGCGGCCGACCAGCGCGTAGGCGAGATTCAGCGCGGCCAGCACGGCGATCCGTTCGCGCGCCCGGACTTTGCCGCCGTTGCGGATCGCGAGCATCTCGCGGTCGACGGTCGCGACCGCCTCCTGCAATGCGGCTTCGCCGCCATCCGGGCAGCCGAGCAGATAGCTCTGACCGAGGATCGTGACGTCGATCTGCTTCACGCGGCGCTCCGCAGGGTGCCGTCGCGCGGCTCTGCCGGCTCGGCGTCGGGCGCCGACGCGACCGGCGGCGCGGCGACCGGCAGCCTGTCGAGCAGCGCATCGATGCGGCTGCGCGCCGCGTTGAGGCGCGATCGCAGGTTGTCGCGCTCGAGCGTGACCACCGTCACCTGTTCGACGAGCAGCGCGTTGGTGCGTCGCAACTCCTCGTGCCGCACCAGCAGGCGTTCGACCCGATCGGCGAGTTGTTCGATCTTCGACATGGTGGGCAGCGAGATGGAGTGCTGTCCGATTCTAGGAGCGCAGCCGGGCGGTCCGGGACGGCGCGGGCCCCGGTCGGTGGCCTCGCCGACGCGACGAATCGGAGCGGCCCGCCCGGTCGCGCCGCCCCGTCGCGGGGGGCGCACCGGCGCTTCAGGTCACCGGCACGCGCCGCAGGCCGATCGGCGCGTAGTCGCACCACCGCGTCACCGGACAGCGTTCGCAGAGCGGCCGGCGGGCCTGGCAGATGTAGCGGCCATGCAGGATCAGCCAGTGGTGCGCGTCGACGCCGTAGGACGCGGGCACGCGGCGCAGCAGCCCTGCCTCGACGGCGAGCGGGTTCTTGCCCGGGGCGAGGCCGGTGCGGTTGCAGACGCGGAAGATGTGGGTGTCGACCGCCATCGTCGGCTCGCCGAAGGCGACGTTGAGCACGACGTTGGCGGTCTTGCGGCCGACGCCCGGCAAGGCCTCGAGCGCCTCGCGCGACCGCGGCACGACGCCGCCGTGGCGTTCGAGCAGCAGCCCTGCCGTGGCGTGGACGTTCTTCGCCTTGTTGCGGTAGAGGCCGATCGTCCGGATGTGGTCGGTCAGGCGGTCGAGGCCGAGCGCGAGCATCCTCGCCGGCGTGTTGGCGACGAGGAACAGGCGCCGCGTGGCCTTGTTGACGCCGGCATCGGTCGATTGCGCCGAGAGGATGACCGCCGTCAGCAGTTCGAAGACGTTGGTGTATTCGAGCTCGGTCAACGGCTGCGGGTTGGCGGCGCGCAGGGTCGCGAAGAAGGGTTCGATGTCGCGGAGTCGCATTGCCGGGTCAGTCAGGGCGACGTGGCATGACACGGCCGCGACCTGGAGAACCTGTGAACGAAACCGACACGCCCGCCCTGCAGCCGCGCGCGCCGCCACTGGTCGCTGCACATGCTCGCCGCAGGAGAGACGACGACTGCGCTTCGCGCCTCGATGGACGGCGATTGCGGCCGCTGCTCAGGCTCGCCGGATCCATTCACAGGTTCTGCGGCGACCGAGCGCAGGAAGACGGCCCGCCGCATCCGACCGCTGGTCGCGACACGAGCGCAGGACAAGCCCTCGCGTCACCCGCGGTACGCGCTGCCGGCATCGATCACTGCCGGCGTGCGGATCGCGCCCGGGCCAGCGCCGCCTCGACCGCGGGCGGGCGGCCGCCGGCCTGCCGCTGCGGCGAGGCCGCGGCGAGCCGTGCGGCGTCGGCGGCGTGCTTGCGCGCCTCGCGCGCGCGCCGGGCGCGATACCGCCGGCGAGCCGTGTCCGCCTGCTCGGGCGTCCAGGCCTGCCAGCCAGTGAGCTCGCCGGTCACCGGGGCGAGCGAGATGCAGTCGACCGGGCAGGCGGGCACGCAGAGTTCGCACCCGGTGCACTGCGATGCGACGACCGTGTGCATGCGCTTGGCGGCGCCGACGATGCAGTCGACCGGGCAGGCCTGGATGCACAGCGTGCAGCCGATGCACGCGGCCTCGTCGATCGACGCGAGCAGCCGTGGTCCTTCGCGGCCGCGGTCGGTATCGAGCGGAACGGGCGGGCGGCCGGTCAGCCCTGCGAGACGGGCGATGCCGTCGGCACCGCCCGGCGGGCAGCGGTCGATCGGCGCGTCGGCGGTCACGATGGCCTCGGCGTAGCCGCGGCAGTCGGGATAGCCGCAGCGCGTGCACTGCGTCTGCGGCAGGGCGGCGTCGATCGCGTCGACGAGCGCGTCGGTCGACGTCAACGCAGCGGCGCGCCGTTCCACCAGAGCTCTGGCGTCACCGCGGGTTCGGGCGACGCGGCGACGCCGGCGTGCGCCGCGATCGCGCTGCGGTCGCGCCGCCCGCAGCGTTCGCCGCGGCAGCGGCCAGCACGGTCGGCTTGGCGGTCGACGCGGGCACCGGCGGTACCGCCGCGCCGTCCGCGTCGAGCGCGGACGGCGCCGCGCCGAGTTCCACCTCGGCCGGTGCCGCATCATGGGCGGCGATGAAGTCGCGCACCCGCGGGCAGACGTTCTCGCGCCAGCGGCGCCCCGAGAAGATGCCGTAGTGCCCGGCGCCGACGACGTCGTAGTGGAACTGGCGGTCCGCGGGGATGCCGGTGCAGAGATCGTGCGCGGCGCGCGTCTGGCCCGCACCCGAGATGTCGTCGAGCTCGCCTTCGATCGTCAACAGCGCGGGTTCGCCGATGTCCTGCGGCCGCACCGGCATGCCGCGGACCGTCCAGGTGCCGTTGACGAGCGCGAAGTCCTGGAACACGACCTTGATCGTGTCGAGGTAGTACTCGGCCGGCATGTCGAGCACGGCGTTGTACTCGTCGTAGAAGCTGCGGTGGAAGTCGGCGCTGTCGTCGTTGCCGCGGATCAGGTCGAGGAAATAGTCGTAGTGCGAGCTGAGATGGCGGTCCGGGTTCATCGCGACGAAGCCGGTGTGCTGCAGGAAGCCGGGATAGACGGCGCGGCCGGCGCCGGGATAGTTGGTCGGCACGCGGTAGATCACGTTGTGCTCGAACCAGGAGTACGGCTTGTTGGTCGCCAGGTTGTTGACCGAGGTCGGGCTGCGCCGGGCGTCGATGGGGCCGCCCATCATCGTCATCGTGCGCGGCTGGATATCGCCCGCGCTCGCCATCAGCGAGATCGCGGCAAGCACCGGCACGGTCGGCTGGCACACGGAGATCACGTGCACCTCGGGGCCGATGTGGCGGATGAACTCCTGCACGTAACCGACATAGTCGTCGAGACGGAACGGGCCGTCGGCGAGCGGCACCATGCGCGCGTCGGTCCAGTCGGTGATGAACACCTTGTGGTCGTGCAGCAGCTCGCGCACCGTCTCGCGCAGCAAGGTGGAGTGGTGGCCGGACAGCGGAGCGACGACGAGCACCGACGGCTGGTTCTTCATCGCCGACAGCATGGGCAGGTCGTCGGTGAAGCGCTTGAAGCGCAGCAGGCGACAGAACGGCTTCTCGACCGCGACCTGCTGATGGACCGCGACGTCGACGTCGCCGACCGTCACCGACGTGATCCCGAATTCTGGCTTCTCGTATTCCTTGGACAACCGGTGCATCAGGTCGAGCCCGGCCGAGATGCGCTGCGCGCCGGGCGTCAGCGAGAACGGCGACAGCGGATGGTCGTACAGCTTCGCGGCGGCACTTGCGAATTCCGCGAACGGACTCAGCAGCGCGCGCTGCGATTCGTAGAGCTGGTAAAGCATGGGCCGACCCGTCTCGTGAAAACCCAGATTTTAGGAGCCGCGGCAGCTCCGCGCGGGCCTGCCCTGCGACGTCACGTCGACACCGCGACGATCGCCGCGACGGTGGCGTCGAGATTGCGCTCGTTCAGCGCCGCAACGCAGATTCGGCCCGAATCGACGCCGTAGATGCCGTGGTCGCCGCGCAGGCGCTGCATCTGGGCCGCCGTCATCCCGGAGTAGCTGAACATCCCCCGCTGCCGTGTGATGAAGCTCAGGTCGCCCTCGACTCCGGCTGCCGCGAGCCGCGTCTGCAGCGCCGAGCGCATCGCCTGGATGCGCACGCGCATGGCGGCGAGCTCCTCTTCCCACGTCGAGCGGAGCGCCGGCGTCGACAGCACCGTCGCGACGATCTGCGCGCCGTGGGTCGGCGGGTTCGAGTAGTTGGTGCGGATCACCCGCTTCAACTGGCTGAGCACGCGCGCGGCCTCGTCTCGGTCGGCGCAGACGACGCTCAACGCGCCGACCCGCTCGCCGTACAGCGAGAAGCTCTTGGAAAAGCTCGTGGCGACGAAGCAGGCCAGGCCGGTGGCGACGAAGCGGCCGACGACGGCGCCGTCCTCGGCGAGCCCTTCGCCGAAGCCCTGGTAGGCCATGTCGAGGAAGGGCACGAGGCCGCGTGCGGCGACGCGGTCGATCACGCCGGTCCATTGCTCGGGTGTGAGGTCGTAGCCGGTCGGGTTGTGACAGCAGGCGTGGAGCACGACGACCGTGCCGGGCGCCGCCGCGTCGAGCGCGGCGAGCATGCCGTCGACGTCGATGTCGCGCTTGTCCGCGTCGTAGTACGGATAGGTCTCGACCTCGAAGCCCGCGCCCTCGAAGAGCGCGCGGTGGTTTTCCCAGCTCGGATCGCTGATCAGCACCTTGGCGCCCGGGTTCATGCGCTGGAGCAGGTCGGCGCCGAGCTTGAGGCCGCCGGTGCCGCCGAGCGCCTGGACCGTCGCGACGCGGCCGGCGGCGAGCGCCTCGCTCGCGTCGCCGAAGACCAGCTGCTGCACGGCGCGGTCGTACGCCGCGATGCCGTCGATCGGCAAATAGCCTCTTGCCTTCGGCGTCTCGAGCATCATCTGCTCGGCCTGGCGCACGCAGCGCAGCAGCGGCAGCTTGCCGTCCGCATCGAAGTAGACGCCGACGCCGAGGTTGACCTTCGCCGGGTTCGGGTCGGCGGCGAACTGCTCGTTGAGGCCGAGGATCGGGTCGCGCGGCGCGAGCGCGACGTCGGCGAAGAGCGAGCGGGAGGGCGAGGGCATGTCGGTCCTTGTCGGCTGCGATGCGAGTGCGTTTTTCCGCTAACCTCGTCGCTCGATCGAGGTCAACCCCGGGATTTTATCTGCCATGGCCACCGCGACGCCCTCGACCCGCCCCGTTCCGTCCCCAGTGATCGACGACGCACCGGCCGGTCAATTCGTCTCGTTCCCGGGCTCGCCGTTCCAGCTGTTCCAGCCCTATCCGCCCGCCGGCGACCAGCCGACCGCGATCGCGCAGCTCGTCGACGGCGTGCGCGACGGCCTGAGCTTCCAGACGCTGCTCGGCGTGACCGGCTCGGGCAAGACCTTCACGATGGCCAACGTCATCGCGCAGCTCGGCCGCCCGGCGATCGTCTTCGCGCCGAACAAGACGCTCGCGGCCCAGCTGTACGCCGAGTTCCGCGAGTTCTTTCCGAAGAACGCGGTCGAGTACTTCGTCAGTTATTACGACTACTACCAGCCCGAGGCCTACGTACCGCAGCGCGATCTTTTCATCGAGAAGGACAGCGCGATCAACGAGCACATCGAGCAGATGCGGCTGTCGGCGACGAAGAGCGTGCTCGAGCGGCGCGACGTGGTGATCGTGGCGTCGGTGAGCGCGATCTACGGCATCGGCGCGCCCGAGGACTACACCGAGATGCGGATGATCATGCGCACCGGCGACAAGCTCGGCCAGCGCGACGCGATCGCCCACCTGATCCGGATGCAGTATTCGCGCAACGACACCGACTTCTCGCGCGGCAGTTTCCGCGTGCGCGGCGACACGATCGACGTCTTTCCGGCCGAGCACAGCGAGCTCGCCGTCCGGATCGAGCTCTTCGACGACGAGATCGAGTCGTTGCAGCTCTTCGACCCGCTGACCGGGCAAATCCGCCAGAAGATTCCGCGCTTCGTCGTCTATCCCGCCAACCATTACGTCACGCCGCGCGGTCGCGTCGTGTCGGCGATCGAGTCGATCAAGGCGGAGCTGCGCGAGCGGGTGGCCGAGTTCGTCGCCAACGGCAAGCTCGTCGAGGCGCAGCGACTCGAGCAGCGCACGCGCTTCGACCTCGAGATGCTGCAGGAGGTCGGCCACTGCAAGGGCATCGAGAACTACACGCGCCATCTGTCGGGCGCGCCTCCCGGCAGCCCGCCGGCGACGCTCGTCGACTACCTGCCGAAAGACTCGGTGATGTTTCTCGACGAGTCGCACGTCATGATCGGCCAGCTCGGCGGCATGTACAACGGCGACAGGGCGCGCAAGACGACGCTCGTCGACTACGGCTTCCGGCTGCCGAGCGCGCTCGACAACCGGCCGCTCAAGTTCGAGGAGTTCGAACGGAAGATGCGTCAGGTGACCTTCGTGTCGGCCACGCCGGCGCAGTACGAGACCGACAACGCCGGCCAGGTCGTCGAGCAGCTCGTGCGGCCGACGGGGCTCGTCGATCCGCCGGTCGAGGTCCGCCCGGCTGCGTCGCAGGTCGACGACGTGCTCCAGGAGATCCGCGACCGCGTCGACATCGACGAGCGCGTCCTGATCACGACCTTGACGAAGCGGATGGCCGAGCAGCTGACCGACTACCTCAGCGACAACGGCGTCAAGGTGCGCTACCTGCACAGCGACGTCGACACGGTCGAGCGCGTCGAGATCCTGCGCGACCTGCGTCTCGGCACCTTCGACGTGCTGGTCGGCATCAACCTGCTGCGCGAAGGGCTCGACATTCCGGAGGTCTCGCTCGTCGCCATCCTCGACGCCGACAAGGAAGGCTTCCTGCGCTCCGAGCGCAGCCTGATCCAGACGATCGGCCGCGCGGCGCGCAACCTCAACGGCCGCGCGATCCTCTATGCCGACAAGATCACCGACTCGATGCGGCGTGCGCTCGACGAGACCGAGCGCCGGCGGACCCGCCAGGTCGCCTGGAACAGCGAGCAGGGCATCACGCCGCGCAGCATCTCGAAGAAGGTGCGGGATCTGATCGACGGCGTCTATGGCGACAAGACCGTCAAGGGCGATGCCAGGTCGGCGGACGCTGCCGCGTCGGCTGCCGTCTCGTTGAGCGAGAAAGATCTTGGCAAGCGGATCAAGCAACTCGAGAAGCAGATGCTCGACCACGCTCGCAATCTCGAGTTCGAAAAGGCAGCCCGCGCCAGGGACCAGCTCGCGCAGCTGCGCGAGCAGGCCTTCGGCGCACCGGGCGCCGACAACGTCGTGCCCATCCAGCAGGGCAGCGGCAAGCGTTGACGGGGTATGTCCTTTGCCGCAGTCAGGGAACTTCCGGCCGCGAACCTGACCAAATTGCTCAGCTTCGGGTATACTCGACAAACTTACTCGGGTTAAGGCGCTTCGTGCGTTTTGCCACGGGCGGGCCGTCGAGCCGGAGGCTGTCTCGTTCCATTGCCTTCCGACCCTGGCTCCAAAGGAGATTTCGATGCGTTTGACCACCAAAGGCCGTTTCGCGGTCACTGCGATGATCGATCTCGCGCTGCGCGAGCACACCGGGCCGGTCGCGCTCGCGGCTATCAGCGGGCGCCAGCAGATCTCGTTGTCGTACCTCGAGCAGCTGTTCGGCAAGCTGCGCCGCCACGAGCTCGTCGAGAGCACCCGCGGGCCAGGCGGCGGCTATTCGCTCGGCCGCAAGGCCGAGGAGATCACCGTCGCCGACATCATCGTCGCCGTCGACGAGCCGATCGACGCGACGGGCTGTGCCGGCAAGGAGAATTGCATGGGCGAGGATTCCGGCCGCTGCATGACCCATGACCTTTGGGCCAGTCTCAACTCGAAGATGATCGAATTTCTCGATTCGGTGTCGTTGCGCAGGCTCGTCGACGAGCAGCTCGCGAAGGGCGTCTCGATCGAGGAGCACCCGGTCAAGCGCGCGATCTCGACCCAGCCCGTCGTCAAGCCGATCAAGATCACCGCGCCCAATTCGGTGTTCGCGCTCGGCGCCGCGTTTTCGAAGTAACCCTCGCGGCGACGCCGTCGCCACGACCGAACCGCGGCCGAGAGCTGGCCGCTCCTCTCATGGACATGACCCCGCACTTCCCGATCTACATGGACTACGGCGCGACCACGCCGGTGGATCAGCGCGTCGTCGACGCGATGATCCCGTGGCTGCGCGAGCACTTCGGCAACCCCGCGTCGCGCAGCCATGCATGGGGCTGGGAGGCCGAAGCGGCGGTCGAGAAGGCGCGCGAGCAGGTCGCGTCGCTGGTCGGCGCCGATCCGCGCGAGATCGTGTGGACGTCGGGCGCCACCGAGTCAATCAATCTGGCGCTCAAGGGCGCGGGGCATTTCTACAAGAGCCGCGGCCAGCACCTGATCACGCTCAAGACAGAACACAAGGCCGTGCTCGACACGATGCGCGAGCTCGAGCGGCAAGGGTTCTCGGTGACCTATCTCGATGTCGAGGAGAACGGCCTCGTCGACTTCGACAAGTTGCAGGCTGCGATCCGGCCCGACACGTCGGTGATCTCGGTGCTGTACGTCAACAACGAGATCGGCGTCATCCAGGACATTCCGCGCATCGGCGCGTTGTGCCGCGAACGCGGAATCATCTTCCACGTGGACGCGGCGCAGGCGACCGGCAAGATCGAGATCGATCTCGCGGCGCTGCCGGTCGACCTGATGAGCCTCGCTTCGCACAAGACCTACGGCCCGAAGGGCATCGGCGCGCTCTTCGTCCGGCGCAAGCCGCGCGTGCGCCTCGAGGCGCAGATGCACGGCGGCGGCCACGAGCGAGGCATGCGCTCGGGTACGCTCGCGACGCACCAGATCGTCGGCATGGGCGAGGCTTTCCGCATCGCGAAGCTCGAGATGGAAGGCGACAACCAGCGCATCCGCCTGTTGCAGCGGCGTCTCGTCGACGGCCTGTCCGGCATCGAGCAGACGTTCCTCAACGGCGACGTCGAGCGGCGCGTGCCGCACAACGTCAACATGTCGTTCAACTTCGTCGAGGGCGAGTCGCTGATCATGGGCATCAAGGGCATCGCCGTGTCGTCGGGCTCGGCCTGCACGTCGGCGAGCCTGGAGCCGAGCTACGTGCTCCGCGCTCTTGGTCGCAGCGACGAGCTCGCGCATTCGAGTCTGCGCATGACGATCGGCCGCTTCACGACGGTCGAGGAGATCGACTACGTCGTCACGACGCTGCGCGAACGGGTCGCCAAGTTGCGAGAGTTGTCTCCCCTCTGGGAGATGTACAAGGACGGCGTCGACATCAGTGCGATCCAGTGGGCCGAGCATTGAACGCCGCGGCGTCGCGAGACCGGGAGAGAAGTCATGGCATACAGTGAAAAAGTCGTCGAGCACTACGAGAACCCGCGCAATGTCGGGTCGTTCGAGAAGGGCGACGAGTCGGTTGGCACCGGCATGGTCGGCGCGCCGGCGTGCGGCGACGTGATGAAGCTGCAGATCAAGGTCAACCCGAAGACCGGGCTGATCGAGGACGCGAAGTTCAAGACCTACGGCTGCGGTTCGGCGATCGCGTCGAGCTCGCTCGTGACCGAGTGGGTGAAGGGCAAGTCGCTCGACGAGGCGCTGACGATCAAGAACACCCATATCGCCGAGGAGCTCGCGTTGCCGCCGGTGAAGATCCACTGCTCGATCCTCGCCGAGGACGCGATCAAGGCGGCCGTCAACGACTACAAGGCCAAGGCCGGCAATGCCGCGGCCGCGGTGGCGGCGACCTGAACGATGGCGGTGACCCTGACTCCTGCTGCAGCCCGGCACGTCACACGCTACATCGCGAAACGGGGCCGGGGCGTCGGCGTGCGCCTCGGCGTGAAGACGACCGGTTGCTCGGGTCTCGCCTACAAGCTCGAGTACGCCGACGACTTCGCTCCCGAAGATGCGATCTTCGAGGGTCACGGCGTCAAGGTCATCGTCGACCCGAAAAGTCTTCCGTACGTCGACGGCACCGAGCTCGACTTCGTGCGCGAGGGCTTGAACGAAGGCTTCAAGTTCGACAACCCGCGCGAGAAGGACCGCTGCGGCTGCGGCGAATCGTTCCGCGTGTGATCTGAGCGCCCACTTCGACGCGCAGCGCGACCCGCGGTCGCGCTTTTTCTTTTCAGCCGCCGCCCATGCAGCTCGACGCCAACGACTTCGCCGTGTTCGACCTCGTTCCGCGCTTCGCGCTCGACGAGGCAGCGCTCGACACGCGCTGGCGTGCGCTGCAGTCGGAGGTCCACCCGGACCGCTTCGCTGCGCAGGGCGGCGCAGCGCAGCGGCTGGCGATGCAGTGGGCGGTGCGCGTCAACGAGGCGTATCGGCAGCTCAAGGATCCGCTGCGCCGCGCGGCGGTGCTCTGCGAATTGAACGGTGTCGCCATCGACGCCGAAACCAACACCGCGATGCCGGGCGAGTTCCTGGTGCAGCAGATGGCGTGGCGCGAGGCGCTCGGCGATGCTGACGCCGTCGATGCCGTCGTCACGATCGCGGCCGAGGTCGCCGAGCACCGCGCCTCGGCGCTCGACCGGCTCGCCGCGACCATCGACGAGCGCCGCGACTTCGCCGACGCCGCGCGCCAGGTCAGAGCCCTGATGTTCGTCGAGCGCTTCGCCGCCGACGTCGACCGCCGTCTCGAAGCGTTGGGACAATAAGCGATGCCCCTGCTGCAGATCTCCGAACCGGGCGCCTCGCCGGACCCGCACGTGCGCCGCATCGCGATCGGCATCGACCTCGGCACGACGCACTCGCTCGTCGCGGCGATGCGCAACGGCGTGCCGGACTGCCTGCCCGACACGGCGGGCAAAGTGATCCTGCCGTCGGCGGTGCGTTATCTCGAAGGCGGCGGTCGGTTGATCGGCGCCGCCGCGCTCGCCGACGCTGCGCTCGATCCACGCAACACGCTGGTGTCGGTCAAGCGCTTCATGGGCCGCGGGCTCGCGGACATCGTCGGCCGCGAGACCCTGCCGTACGACTTCGTCGACGCGCCCGGCATGGTCCGGATCCGCACCGTGGCGGGAGACAAGTCGCCGGTCGAGGTTTCCGCCGAGATCCTCGCGACGCTGCGGCAACGTGCCGAGGACACGTTCGACGACGACGTCTTCGGTGCCGTCGTCACCGTGCCGGCCTACTTCGACGACGCGCAGCGCCAGGCGACGAAGGATGCAGCGCAGCTCGCCGGCCTCGAGGTGCTGCGGCTGATCAGCGAGCCGACCGCCGCGGCGATCGCGTACGGGCTCGAGAACGGGTCCGAAGGCCTCTACGCGGTCTATGACCTCGGCGGCGGCACGTTCGACATCTCGCTGCTGCGCCTCGCCCGCGGCGTCTTCGAGGTGGTCGCGACGGGCGGCGACTCGGCGCTCGGCGGTGACGACTTCGACGCGGCACTGGCGGCATGGGCGCTCGCCGTGGCGCAGCGCGACACGCGATCGCCGCAGGACCAGCGCGCCGTGCTGGTCGCGGCCCGCGCCGCGAAGGAGAAGCTCTCGAGCGCCGATGCCGTCACGCTCGCCTGCCCGCTCGCCGGCGGCGACATCGCGGTGCGCGTCACGCGAGCGCAGTTCGAGACGCTGACCGAGCCGCTCGTCGCACGCACGCTCGCCGCTGTCCGCAAGGTGCTGCGCGACGCCAAGTGCCGCCCGGCCGACGTCGAGGGCGTGGTGATGGTCGGCGGCTCGACGCGCATGCCGCGCGTCCAGTCGGCGGTCGGCGAGCTCTTCGGCAAGCCGCCGCTCACGGATCTGAACCCCGACGAGGTGGTGGCTCTCGGCGCCGCCATCCAGGCGAACGCTCTGGCGGGCAACGCCGGCGCCGAACAACTCCTGCTGCTCGACGTGATCGCGCTGTCGTTGGGCCTCGAGACGATGGGCGGGCTCGTCGAACGCATCGTGCCGCGCAACAGCACCATCCCGACCGCGCGGGCGCAGGAGTTCACGACCTTCAAGGACGGGCAGACGGCGATCGCGATCCACGTGATCCAGGGCGAGCGCGACGTGGTGAGCGACTGCCGCTCGCTCGCGCGTTTCGAGTTGCGCGGCATTCCGCCGATGGTTGCCGGCGCGGCCCGCGTGCGCGTCACCTTCCAGGTCGACGCCGACGGCCTGCTCAACGTCACCGCGCGCGAGGAGACGTCCGGCGTCGAGGCGGCGGTCAGCGTCAAGCCGAGCTACGGGCTCGCCGACGACGAGATCGCACGCATGCTGAGCGAGAGCTTCAGCGCAGCCGAGGGCGACATGCGCGAGCGCGCGTTGCGCGAAGCGCGCGTCGAGGCCGAGCGGCTGCTGCTCGCGATCCGCTCCGCGCTGGATGCCGATGGCGACCTGCTGTCGACGGCCGAGCGCGAGCGCACCGAGGACCGGATCGCGGCGCTTCGGACGGCTCGTGACGGCAGCGACGCCCACGCCATCGACGCCGCCGTCGAGGCGCTCGCCCACGCGACCGAACGCTTCGCAGCCGAGCGCATGAACCGGAGCATCCGCCAGGTGCTCGCCGGCCGACGCATCGAGGAGGTCTGACGCCGTGGGCCGGTTTCGCGCTACCCGCCGCCGGTCGCACGCAGCGCGTGAGCGCCGAGCGCCGGCACCTCTCTTCCCTCGCACCGACGACTTTTAGGTATGCCGACCATCACCATCCTTCCGCATGCGGCGTACTGCCCCGACGGCGCGCGGATCAGCGCGCCCGCCGGCACGTCGGTGTGTGAAGCGTTGCTCGACAACCACATCGACATCGAGCATGCCTGCGAGCTGAGTTGCGCCTGCACGACCTGCCACGTGATCGTCCGCGAGGGCTTCGATGCGCTCGGCGAGCTCGACGAGGTCGAGGAAGATCTGCTCGACCGCGCCTGGGGCTTGACGCCGACCTCGCGGCTCTCGTGTCAGGCGATCCTTTCCCAACGCGACATCGTGATCGAGATCCCGAAATACACGCTCAATCACGCCAAGGAGAAGTCCTGATCCCGCGACGGAGGTTGCGTGCCGCCGAGCACCCGCCGGACTTCCGTCTGCCACGGCAGCGCGTGCACGAGCTGATGCAGGTAGACGGCGATCCGTCCCGGGGGCAGGGCCTCGCCTGCGGTGTCGACGAGTCGCAGGTTGGTCACCATGCCGAGCGGGTCGGCCATCGCGAAGATGCCGCGACCGATCTCGACCCAGTCCCAGGCGACTCCGGCGTTGCGCGCCGCTGACTCCTCGCCCCAGACCGTCTGGCCTGCACAGAAATCATTGGTGCCGCGTCCATTTTCGAGCACGCGCGTACCAAGGTGGACGAGCTGGAAGGCAGGCGCCGAAGCGGCCTGCCACAATACCGGTGGCCAGGCGCAGACGATCCAGGCTGGCGTCATGGCGGTGGCGGATTGTCGGGACTCGACGGGATGGATGGCGTTGTTCATGCGGCACCTTTGGCTTGGAACTTGTCGGATCGACCCTGCCCCGCGAGGCCGTCGAGCGGAGCAGTGTCGCAACCGGTGCGGCGCTTGCCATCTGTCAAGGTTGTCAGGGTCGGGTCGGCAGGCCGGTTCCAGTCGGCGATTTGACGTGCGGCCGCCAGGGCGGTGTTGAGGCAAGGGGCGGGATGCTTCAGGGCGGATTCAACGAGGTCTTGAACAGTCGCGACCGCGACGAGTTCCGGGAGCAGATCGTCGGCTTCTCACGGCGCCTGGGCTTCGAGACCGTCTCGGCGACGGTCGTCATCGACCACATGCTCGGCGAGGCCGAATTCCTCACGGTCGACAACACGCCGCAGAGCTACAAGGACTCGTTCCAGGACCGTCACAGCTGGCGTCTGGATCCGGTGATGCAGCATTGCAAGCGCCGCAGCATGCCGATCATCTGGAGCCAGGACACCTACGTCGAGCACGGCCTCGGCGACAAGTGGGAAGAACAGGCGCGCCATGGCTACGGCTACGGGATCGCGCTCGCCTTGCACATGCCGGAAGGGCGCCATTTTTTCCTGGGGGTCGACCGCGACCGCCCGCCGTCGCGCGATCCGGACGTGCTCACCCGCATCGTGGCCGACCTGCAATTGTTCGCGGTGCACGCGCACGAAGCCGCGCTCCGCATCCTGATCCCGGCGATGCCGGCGCCCGGCGTGCCGTCGCTGACGCCTCGCGAGCTCGAGACGCTGCGCTGGACGATGGAAGGCAAGACGGCATGGGAAGTCGGCACGCTGCTGAGCATCAGCGAGCGGACCGCGGCGCTTCATGTCAACAATGCGACGCACAAGCTCGGCTGCGTCAACAAGCACCAGGCGGTGCTTCGCGCGCTGCGCCTCGGACTGATCCGCTGACGAAGGTTCGATGCCGCACCTTGTGGCGGCGTCAACCTGTCAGACCTGACAGTGTCGGATTTCACGCTCGGCTGATTCAATGGAGTCATGTGCACGGAAGGTGTGCACACCACTTCATCAGGAGCCGGTCATGCAAGGTCCCACGACATCGAACGCCGCAACGCTTTCTTCGAGCGAACCCCTGGTCGTCGTCGACCCGACGACCCTCGCCCGCGTGGCGGGCGGCCTCGGCCCGCACGGCGGCTGGGTGGCACCCGCGTCGCACACTGCACTCGGCCCGCACGGTGGCTGGCGCATCGAGAATCTGGGCCCGCACGGCGGCTGGCGCACCGGCAACCTCGGCCCGCACGGCGGCTGGTGATCGACCGCAGCGGGTGAGCGACTTCTTTCGGCCGGAGGTTCTCCGCTTTCGGGAGCGCGACGCCTACGGCGAAGCGAGCCGCGTTCGCCCGTTGTCGATGACCGTCGTGGCCGCCGTCTCGGTCGCTGCCGCGCTCGGCGTCTCCGCGTGGTTGTGGACAGGCGTCTACACCCGTCACGCCCGCCTCGACGGCGTCGTCGTCAGTGCGTCGGGCGGTGACTGGCACGCCGATCTATTCGCCACGGCGTCGAATCGCGCCGCGCTGCGCGTGGGGCAGTCCGTCGGGCTCCGGCATGCGGTTCCGCCGGGTGGGCGCGCCGGCGTGCCGGCTACCGCGAACGGCGCCATCGTGTCGATTGCTGGCACGCCCGTGTCTGCGTCCGAACGCGTCGGTCTGCCTTCTTTGCTCGCGGCACGTGCCGCCGCCGAGCCGCTCTACCGCGTCACTGCGCGCTTCGACCGTCCGCCCGTCGCACCGAGCATCGGTGGGGCGGTCGTCGCCCACGTGCCGACCGAGCAGCATCGCCTGATCGAGTGGCTGTTCTCGCCGCGACTCCGCGCCGCCGCGTCGGCCTGACGCGCCGCGGTGAGGTGGCTTCGCCGGCTCGGCGCGCGCGCTCCGCGCACACCGATCGTCCTGCAGACCGAGGCGGCTGAATGCGGCCTCGCATGCCTGGCGATGGTCGCGGGCGCACGGCGCCTCGACACCGACCTGCCGACACTTCGCCAGCGCCACGGCGTCTCGGCGCGCGGCGCGACGCTCGTCGATCTGGTCCGCGTCGCCGGCGAGCTGCGCCTCGGCGCGCGCGTGCTCCGGGCCGAGATGGATCATTTGCCGGCGCTCGCCTTGCCCTGCGTCCTGCACTGGGACCTCAACCACTTCGTCCTTCTGGTGCGCTTGACGCGCGAAACGGCGGTGATCCACGACCCGGCGCGCGGCGTCCGGAGGCTGCCGCTCGCGGAGGTGTCGAACCACTTCACCGGTTTCGCGCTCGAGCTGACGCCGCTCGCCGACTTCGCGCCGCGCACCGAACGGCAGGACACGGGCATCCGCCGGCTGCTCGGTCGTGTGCCGGGCCTGCGGCGGTCGTTGCTGCAGATCTTCGGGCTCGCGGCCGCGCTCGAGGCGTTCCTGCTGCTGACGCCCTTCTTCCTGCAGTGGGTCGTCGACGACGTCGTCGCCCGCGACGACCGCGATCTGCTGCCGACGCTCGGGGCCGGCTTCGCGCTGCTCGTGCTGATCCAGGTCGCGACCGGCGCGTTGCGCTCGTGGGCGGTGCTCCATCTGTCGGCGACGCTCAGCCTGCAATGGCTGGGCGACGTCTTCGCGCACCTGCTGCGGCTGCCGGTCGCATGGTTCGAGAAGCGCAGCGCCGGTGACGTGATGTCGCGCTTCGGCGCCGTCCAGACGATCCAGCAGACGCTGACGACGAGCTTCGTCGAAGCCTTGCTCGACGGCCTGCTCGTCGTCGTGACCTTCGCCGTGATGCTCGTCTACAGCCGCAGCTTGAGCGCGATCGCAGCCAGCGCGGTGCTCGGCTACGCGCTGCTGCGCGCCGCCTTCTTCCGGCCGCTGCGCGCCGCGACCGAGGAGGCGATCGTCACCGAGGCGCGGCGCGGCGGCCATCTGCTCGAGTCGCTGCGCGGCATCCTCGCGATCAAGCTCTTCAACCGTCAGGCCGAACGACACGGGCGCTTCTTGAATCTCGTCGTCGACGGCCTCAACGCGCAGTTCGCCGTTCGCCGGCTCGACCTGATCGCCGGCGTGCTGCACAAGCTGCTGTTCGGGCTCGAGCGCGTCGCGGTCGTCTGGCTCGGTGCGCTGCTGGTGCTCGACGCCCGACTCTCGGTCGGCATGCTGTTCGCGTTCATCGCCTACAAGGAGCAGTTCGCGGCGCGGGTCAGCGCGCTGATCGACAAGGCCGTCGACCTCAAGATGCTCGGGCTGCAGGGCGCGCGCCTCGCCGACATCGCGCTCGCCACGCCCGAGCCGGAGGGCGAGCGAGCGGCGCCCGCGACCAGTGTCGACGCCGTGCCCCGGCTCGTCCTGACCGGCGTGCACTTCGCGTATGCCGAAGGTGAGCCCGAGGTGCTGTCCGGCCTCGACCTCGCCGTCGAGCCGGGCGAATCGCTCGCGATCGCCGGCCCCTCGGGCTGCGGCAAGACGACGCTGCTGAAGCTGATGCTCGGCGTGCACACACCGTCGGCGGGCGACATCCGCATCGGCGACGTCCCGCTCGAGCGCCTCGGCCTGCACGCGTGGCGCGAGCGCATCGGGACGGTGATGCAGGACGACGCATTGTTCGCCGGCTCGGTGGCCGACAACATCTCGTTCTTCGACCCCGCGCCCGAGCCCGACTGGATCGTCGAATGCGCGCGCCGCGCCCGCGTCGCCGACGAGATCGACGCCATGACGATGGGCTATCACACGCCGATCGGCGACCTGGGCGCGAGCCTGTCCGGTGGTCAGAAGCAGCGCATCCTGCTCGCCCGGGCGCTCTACAAGCGACCGCAGTTCCTGTTTCTCGACGAAGCGACGAGCGCGCTCGACGTCGACCGCGAGCGCGAGGTCAACGCGTCGATCCGCTCCCTGTCGCTGACGCGCATCATCGTCGCGCACCGGCCGGAGACGATCGCGTCGGCCGACCGCGTCGTCGTGCTGCACGCAGGGCGCATCGTCCACGACTCACGGCGAACGGCCACGGTCGATCAAGCCGCCTAGACTGTCGGAATGCTGATCCTCGGCTTCGAATCCTCCTGCGACGAGACCGGCGTCGCGCTCGTCGAGACGGTGGGGGATGCGTTGCCGGTGCTCCGGGCACAAGCGCTGCACAGCCAAGTGGAGATGCACGGCGCCTATGGCGGCGTCGTGCCGGAACTCGCTTCGCGTGACCACATCCGGCGGGTGCTGCCGCTGGCCCGGCAGGTGCTGCGCGACGCCGGCGCCGTGCTCGCCGACGTCGACTGCATCGCCTACACGCGAGGGCCCGGGCTCGCCGGCGCACTGCTCGTCGGCGCCGGCGTCGCCTGCGCGCTGGCGGCGGCGCTCGGGCGGCCCGTCGTCGGCGTGCACCATCTCGAAGGGCATCTGCTGTCGCCCTTCCTGTCGGCCGACCCGCCGTCGTTCCCCTTCGTCGCGCTGCTGGTGTCGGGCGGCCACACGCAGTTGATGCGCGTCGCGGACGTCGGCGACTATCAGCTCCTCGGCGAGACGATCGACGACGCGGCCGGCGAAGCCTTCGACAAGTCGGCCAAGCTTCTCGGCCTCGGCTACCCGGGCGGCGCAGCGCTGGCCCGGCTCGCGGAGCAGGGCGATGCGCGCCGGTTCGAGCTGCCGCGGCCGTTGCTGCGCAGCGGGTCGCTCGACTTCTCGTTCGCGGGGCTCAAGACGGCGGTCCGCACCCAGGCGATGCGGCTCGGTGAAACGCCGTCGGCGGCCGACCGCGCCGATCTCGCGGCGTCGACGCAGGCGGCGATTGTCGACGTGCTGGTCGCCAAGTCGTCGCAGGCGCTGCGCGAGACGGGGCTGACGCGCCTGGTCGTCGCGGGCGGCGTCGGCGCCAACCGACGGCTGCGCGAGCGCCTCGACACCGAGACCGCGAAGCATGGGGCGCAGGTGCATTACCCCGAACTCGCGCTGTGCACGGACAACGGGGCGATGATCGCCTTGGCTGCGGCGATGCGGCTGCAGCGCGGCCGCGCCGAGCCGCAGCGCGACCTCGGCTTCGGCGTCAAGCCGCGCTGGGCGCTCGCGGCCGTGACCGCCTAAGAGTGTCGGCGGCACGAATCCTGGACCAGGGTGTCTGCCGCCCACGCTCCTTGCGCCCAATGGGGGCGACCGCTCGATCCGCTACAATCCGACGGTTTCGCACAGCGCGCGTCGACAAGACGTGCGGTCCAGCGGCTCTCGCATGCAGAGCCGCCGCGACAGTGCGGAGCGAGCACGCCATCGGTCGGTTTCACCGATGTGCGCAAGTGAAACGTGAAGTCGCACCCGGTCGGTCCGGCGTCGGCGGCTTCATTCATCCGGAAACAATCAATCCCATGTCCAACGCCACCATCGACAAGGCCGAGATCGTCAAGGCCAATGCCCGCACTCCGAACGACACCGGCTCGCCCGAGGTCCAGGTCGCGATCCTGACCGCGCGCATCAACGACCTGACGCCGCATTTCAAGACGCACCTGAAGGACCATCACGGCCGACGCGGCCTCCTGAAGATGGTCAACCAGCGCAAGAGCCTGCTCGCCTACCTGAAGGACCGCGACGCCGGCCGCTACACCGCGTTGATCCAGAAGCTGGGCCTGCGCAAGTAAACCGCCGCAGGGCCGACGGCGATGGGGCGCGAATCGTCCTCTTCGACCCGTCGCTCTGCGGCCCGCGCGCCCGGCACGGCCCGGGTGCGTTCCAGAGGGACGCGAAGCTCCGGCGACGCTGTGTCATTCCAACGAGGTTCCTGCCGCGAGCGGCAGACCGAACCGCGCTGGAATGGCATTCGCCATCGGCTCGTTCGTCCCGAATTCGTCGTGCGGCATCTCGCGCGCACGCGGCCACCATCGGAGACACCCGAATGAGCATGTTCAACAAAGTCACCAAGACCTTCCAGTGGGGCCAGCACACCGTGGTCCTCGAGACCGGCGAGATCGCCCGCCAATCTGGCGGCGCGGTCGTCGTCAACATCGAGGACACCGTCGTCCTCGCGACGGTCGTCGCGGCCAAGACGCCGAAGCCGGGGCAGGATTTCTTCCCGCTGACCGTCGACTACATCGAGAAGACGTATGCCGCGGGCAAGATCCCGGGCAGCTTCTTCAAGCGCGAAGGTCGCCCGAGCGAACTCGAGACGCTGACGTCGCGGCTGATCGACCGGCCACTTCGGCCGCTGTTCCCCGAGGGCTTCTACAACGAGGTCCAGGTCGTGGTGCACGTCCTGTCGCTGAACCCCGAAGTGCCGGCCGACATCGCCGCGCTGATCGGCTCGTCTGCGGCGCTGGCGATCTCGGGCATCCCGTTCAGCGGCCCGATCGGCGCGGCGCGCGTCGGCTACATCGACGGCCAGTACGTGCTGAACCCGGGCAAGACGCAGCTGCTCGCGTCGCAGATGGACCTGATCGTCGCCGGCACCGAAGCGGCCGTGCTGATGGTCGAGTCCGAGGCACAGCAGTTGTCCGAGGAAGTGATGCTCGGCGGCATCGTCTTCGGCCACGAGCAGGGCAACATCGCAATCAGCGCCATCCACGATCTGGTCCGCGATGCCGGCAAGCCGGCGTGGAACTGGGCTGCACCTGACAAGGACCACACCTTCATCGGCCAGGTCGCGGCCGTTGCCGAGGACCGTCTCCGCGCGGCCTACCAGATCCGCTCGAAGCAGGCCCGCACCCAGGCGACGCGCGAGGTCACCGCGATCACGCACTCGGCGCTGAAAGAGCAGGGCGTCGAGTTCGACAAGGTCCACCTCGACAACGTCCTCTTCGACATCGAGGCCAAGATCGTCCGCAGCCAGATCCTCGCCGGCGAGCCGCGCATCGACGGCCGCGACACGCGCACGGTGCGCCAGATCGAGATTCGCAGCGGTGTGCTGCCGCGCGTCCACGGCTCGGCGCTCTTCACCCGCGGCGAGACGCAGGCGCTGGTCGTCGCGACGCTCGGCACGGCGCGCGACGCGCAGCGCATCGACGCGCTCGCCGGCGAGTTCACCGAGCACTTCATGCTGCACTACAACATGCCGCCGTTCGCGACCGGCGAGACCGGCCGTGTCGGCACGCCGAAGCGCCGCGAGATCGGCCACGGGCGCCTCGCCAAGCGCGCGCTCGTCGCGGTGCTGCCGAGCCAGTCCGACTTTCCCTATTCGATGCGCGTCGTCTCGGAGATCACCGAGTCCAACGGCTCGTCGTCGATGGCGTCGGTCTGCGGCGGCTGCCTCGCGCTGATGGACGCCGGCGTGCCGCTCAAGGCGCACGTCGCCGGCATCGCGATGGGCCTCATCAAGGACGGCAACCGCTTCGCCGTGCTGACCGACATCCTCGGTGACGAGGATCACCTCGGCGACATGGACTTCAAGGTCGCCGGCACGACCGCCGGCGTGACCGCCTTGCAGATGGACATCAAGATCCAGGGCATCACGAAGGAGATCATGCAGGTCGCACTCGCGCAGGCCAAGGAAGCCCGCCTGCACATCCTCGGCAAGATGACCGAGGCGATGGGCACCGCCAACACCGAGGTCTCGCAGTTCGCGCCGCGGCTCTATTCGATGAAGATCAATCCGGAGAAGATCCGCGACATCATCGGCAAGGGCGGCGCGACCATCCGTGCGCTGACCGAGGAGACCGGCTGCACGATCGACATCGGCGAGGACGGCACGATCACGATCGCGTCGACCGATGCCGACAAGGCCGAGCACGCCAAGCGGCGCATCACCGAGATCACGGCCGAGGTCGAGGTCGGCAAGGTCTATGAAGGTCCGATCGTCAAGCTCCTCGACTTCGGCGCGCTCGTCAACCTGATGCCCGGCAAGGACGGCCTGCTGCACATCAGCCAGATCGCGCACCAGCGCGTCGAGAAGGTCACCGACTTCCTGAAGGAAGGCCAGGTCGTCAGGGTCAAGGTGCTCGAGACCGACGAGAAGGGCCGTGTGAAGCTGTCGATGAAGGCCCTGCTCGATCGCGACGTGCCGATGCCCGCCGCGCAGGAGTGACGACGCTTCTCAGGCGCGCGCGGGCGCGTCGTTCGCGAGAAGCAGAAGGCGCCACACGATGAAGGCGATCGAAATTTCGTCCCACGGCGGGCCCGAAGTGCTGCAGCCGGTGGAGCGCCCCGACCCGGTCGCGGGTCCGGGGGAACTGCTGATCCGCGTCGCGGCGTCGGGCGTCAATCGGCCCGACGTCCTGCAGCGGAAGGGCCACTATCCGGTCCCGCCGGGCGCGTCGGATCTGCCGGGCCTCGAAGTCGCGGGCACGGTCGTCGACGGGGATGCGGTCGCGATGCGCGCAGCCGGTTTCGCGATCGGCGACCGCGTGTGCGCGCTCGTCGCTGGCGGCGGCTATGCCGAGCTCTGCGTCGCACCGGTGGGCCAGTGCCTGCCGTCGCCGGAGAAACTCGACGACATCGAAGCGGCGAGCCTTCCGGAGACCTTCTTCACCGTCTGGTCGA
>CAXUDL010000015.1:0-98232 GCA_964249855.1 uncultured Rhizobacter sp.
GAATGGGCCGGCCAGGCAAGGCAAGGCATGGCAAGGCGACGCTTGGCGAGGCGAGGCGGCGGACCTGCGGGGCAGCGGGGCAGCGGGGCAGCGGGGCGTGCGACAATAAATTTTGCTCTTGCAAGCCGCCGTCTCCCTTCCGCCTTGCGCTCCAGATCCCTTTCGAATGCCGAGTGAACCGTCCCGCGCGCTCGCTGATCCGCTGGTCGGGGTCGACCATGTCAGTTTCGGCTACGAACCCGGTCGGCTCGTCCTCGACGATGTGTCGCTCGCGTTCGAGCGCCACAAGGTCACGGCGATCCTCGGCGGCTCGGGTTGCGGCAAGACGACGCTGCTGCGCCTGATCGGCGGCGTCCATCCGGTCACCGCCGGCACGATCCGCTGGAGCGGCGAGGTGATCGACACCGGGCGCCGCGAGCAGCTCCACCGGCTGCGCCGCAGCCTCGGGATGCTGTTCCAGTTCGGTGCGCTCTTCACAGACCTAACCGTCTTCGAGAACGTCGCGTTCCCGCTGCGCGAACACACCGCGCTCGACGACACGATGATCCGCGACATCGTGCTGATGAAGCTCAACGCCGTCGGCCTCCGCGGCGCCGCGCCGCTGCGCATCGCGGAGATCTCGGGCGGCATGGCGCGCCGCGTCGCGCTCGCACGGGCGATCGCTCTCGACCCCGAGCTCCTGCTCTACGACGAGCCGTTCACCGGGCTCGACCCGATCGCGATGGGCGTCACGGCCAACCTCGTGCGCAAGCTCAACGATGCGACCGGCGCGACGTCGCTCCTCGTCTCGCACGACGTGCAGGAATGCTTCGCGATCTGCGATTACGCCTACATCATGGCAGCGCCCGGGCATGTGATCGCGTCGGGCCGGCCCGAGGAGCTGAAGGCCAGCGAAGATCCGCGGGTCCGCCAGTTCATCCGCGGCGAGCCCGACGGCCCGGTACCGTTCCACTATCCGGCGCTGCCGATCGCGCAGGACTTCGGCCTGCGGGCCGGTTGACGCGCGTGCGCTGGATCGCGCTCCTCGGCCGCCGCACGCTCGACGTGCTGCGCGGCCTCGGCCACCAGGGCTTCTTCTTCGCCGAACTGCTGCGCACGCTGCCGGCGAGCTTGCGGCGGCCGTACTTCGCGATCGCGCAGGTCCACGCGCTGGGGAACCTGTCGCTGCTGGTGATCCTGTCGTCGGGCCTCGCGGTCGGCTTCGTGCTGGCGCTGCAGACCTACTACGCGCTCGCGACCTACGGTGCCGCCGACTCGGTCGGGCTCGTCGTCAACCTGTCGCTGACGCGTGAGCTCGGTCCGGTCGTGACCGCACTGCTTTTCGCCGGTCGCGCCGGCACATCGCTGACCGCAGAGATCGGCCTGATGAAGGCCGGCGAGCAGCTCGCCGCCATGGAGCTGATGGCGGTCGATCCGAAGAGCCGCGTCCTCGCGCCACGCTTCCTCGGCGGCATCGTCGCGATGCCGATCCTGGCGCTGCTGTTCTCTGCCGTCGGCATCTTCGGCGCCTACGTCGTCGCCGTCTGGCTGATCGGGCTCGACGCCGGCAACTTCTGGTCGATCATGCAGAGCGGCGTCGACGTGCGCAGGGACCTCGGAAACGGCATCATCAAGAGCATCGTCTTCGGCGTGATCTGCAGCTTCGTCGCGGTCTACCAGGGCTTCGAGGCCCGGGCCACGCCGGAGGGCGTCGCCCGAGCCACGACGCGCACGGTCGTGATCTCGTCGCTCGCGGTCCTGGCGACGGACTTCGTGCTGACTGCGATGATGTTCTCGACGCGTTGAGAACCCGTGAACCGATCCGACACACCTGCTCACCAGCCTGGAACGGCGCCACCCGGCGCTGCGAACGCCCGCCGTCGCCAGAGGAAGGCTGCGTGTCGCGCCTCGATCGGCGCCGGGTCCAACCGCTCCTCGCCCGCTCCGACGCAATCACAGGCGATGAGCGCCCCAGAGACGAAGGAAACCCGATGACCCCCTTGCATCCCGTCGACGATCGGGCGGCCCGATGAACAAGCGCGTGATCGAGACCCTCGTCGGTGTCTTCGTGCTGCTCGGCATCGGTGCCCTCGGCTTCCTGGCGCTGAAGGCCGCCAATCTCGGCAGCTTCAGCGGCGGCGACACGTATTCGGTCGTCGCCAAGTTCGACAACATCGGCGGCCTGAAGGTGCGCTCGCCGGTCCGCAGCGCCGGCGTGCCCGTGGGCCGGGTCGCGTCGATCGTGCTCGATCCGAAGACGTATCAGGGCGTCGTCCGGCTCGACATCCGCAGCTCGGTGCAGTTCCCGGCGGATTCGTCGGCGCGCATTCTGACCTCGGGCCTGCTCGGCGACCAGTACATCGGCCTCGAGCCGGGCGGCGACGAGAAGATGCTCGCCGCCGGCGACGCGATCCGGTCCACGCAGTCGGCGGTCGTCCTCGAAAGCCTCATCAGCCAGTTTCTTTTCAACAAGGCAGCGGACGCCGGTTCTTCGACGAGCGCACCAGCATCGGGAGCCACCAAGTGACCGCAGACGCCTTCTCGCCAACGGCCCGCTCGTTGCGGCGACTCGCCGCCGCCCTAGCCATCCTGCTGCTCGCCGGCTGCGCGACGACCCTGCAGCAGGCGCGCGGCGGACCGGGGCAGCGTCTCGACCCGTGGGAGAACTGGAACCGCAAGGTCTTCGCGTTCAACGAGGCGGTCGACCGCACGGTGCTCCGCCCCGTCGCCACCGTCTACGCGAAGATCGTTCCCCGGCTCGTCCGGCGCGGCGTGGACAACTTCTTCGCCAACTTTGCCGACGCCTGGTCGGTGGTCAACGACATCCTGCAGGGCAAGGGACAGGCGGCCTTCGAGAACGCCGTCCGGGTGTCGACGAACACCGTCTTCGGCCTCTTCGGCATCCTCGACATCGCGAGCGAGTTCGGGCTCGAGCACCAATACGAGGACTTCGGCCAGACGCTCGGCACCTGGGGCTTCGGTGCCGGCGCCTACATCGTCCTGCCGATCCTCGGCCCGACGACCGTCCGCGACGGGCTTGCGCTGCCGCTCGACCGCCTCGCGTCGCCGGCGCTGCTGATCAACGACGGCCAGTGGCAGGGCGGCATCATCGGCCTCCAGATCATCAACACCCGCGCCAACCTGCTCGGTGCGACGCAGGTGTTCGACGACATCGCGCTCGACAAATACACCTTCTTGCGCGACGCCTACCTGCAGCGCCGGCGCAGCCTGGTCTTCGACGGCAATGCCCCCGATCTGCCCGATCCCGGTCCGAGCCAGGGCGACGCCGCCCCGCCGCCGGTCGACCCGACCGGCTCGGCTGCCGCTGCGGGCGCCGGCGCCGGCGCGGCGGCCTCTGCGCCGAGCGGCACGCCACGGTGAACCGCGCGGCGGGTTCGTGCGTTGAACGCGGTGCCGCGGACCGCATGTGAACCATCGGCCGGTGCGCGGCTCTGACCGTCATCGGTCCGTCGGACCGGACTCCTGAAAGGCAACCATGTCGTCGACTCCCCTCCGATCCTTCTCCCGCCGTGCGGCTGTCTCCTGGCTCGGTGCCGCGGTGCTCGGCCTGGCCGGCGCCGTCGCCCAGGCGCAGACGCCTGCGGCCGCCACCCAGGCGCCCGACGCGCTGATCAAGTCGGTCTCGACCGACGTGCTCGAGTCGGTCAAAGCCGACAAGTCGATCAAGGAGGGCGACATCCGCAAGGTGATGGCGCTCGTCGACAGCAAGGTGTTGCCGTACGTCGACTTCCAGCGCATGACCGCCGCGGCGGTCGGCCGCTACTGGCGCCAGGCATCGCCCGACCAGCAGAAGCGCCTGCAGGATGAATTCAAGCTCCTGCTGGTGCGAACGTATTCGGGCGCGCTGTCGCAGGTGCAGGACCAGACGGTCGACATCCAGCCCATGCGCGGCCAGCCGACGGACAAGGAGGTCGTCGTCCGCAGCCTGGTGCGCGGCAAGGGCGACCCGATCCAGCTCGACTATCGGCTCGAGCAGACGCCCGGCGGCTGGAAGATCTACGACGTCAACGTGCTCGGCGTCTGGCTGGTCGAGAACTACCGCAACAGCTTCGCGCAGGAGATCGGCGCCAACGGCATCGACGGCCTGATCGCCAAGCTCGCCGAGCGCAACGCCAAGGCGAAGGGCTGATGCCGGTGGCAGCGAGCCGGTCGGAGCCTGCCGCCGCCATGCTGCTGCTGCCCGCGAGCGTCACCCTGGCCGATGCCGCCGACACCCAGCGCCTGCTCACCCAGGCGATGCGGCGCGAGATCGACGCGGCGGCGGCCGGCGTCGTCGTCGACGCCACGCACCTGCGCCATTTCGATTCGTCGGCGCTTGCGGTGCTGCTCGAATGCCAACGGCTGGCGGCGTCGCAGGGCAGGGGCTTCCGCGTGCGCGGCGCGCCGGCGAAGCTCGTGGCGCTCGCCGATCTCTACGGCATCGACGGCGTGCTGCCGCTTGCTGCTGCCGATTGACGGCCCCGCGCCGTCAGAGTTCGCCGTACGAGTGCAGGCCCGAGAGGAACATGTTGACGCCGAGGAAGGCGAAGCTCGTGACGACGAGTCCCGAGAGCGCCCACCACGCCGACACCGTGCCGCGCAGGCCTTTCATCAGCCGCATGTGCAGCCAGGCGGCGTAGTTGAGCCAGACGATCAGCGCCCAGGTCTCCTTCGGATCCCAGCTCCAGTAGCCGCCCCAGGCCTCCGCGGCCCAGAAGGCGCCGAGGATCGTCGCGATGGTGAAGAACGCGAAGCCGACCGCGATCGACTTGTACATCAGGTCGTCGCAGATCGCGGCGTCGGGCGTCCGCGGATTGATCCAGCGCCGCGCAAGGATCGCGAGGCCGAAGAACGCCATCGTGCCGACGACCATCCGGCCCGCCTTGCCGACGGCACCCAGCGCGTCGGGTGACAGACCGCCGAAGAGCGCGAAGCCGAGCAGCGGCAGCGCGACGAGAACGCCAGGAAGGCCGAGCAATCCGGTGCACAGCGCCCGCGTCGATGCGTTCTTCAGCACATAGGCGAGCGACACCATCGCCGACAGCGCGAAGCTGCCGTAGCCGATGAAATTGGCCGGCACGTGCAGCTTCATCCACCAGCTCTGCAGCGCCGGCACGAGCGGCTGGATCTCGCTCGCGTCGCGGGCGAGCGTGTACCAGATGAGGAAGCCCACCGCGGCGCTGACGACGAGCATCACGAAGGCGCCGAGCGCTCGGGTCCGGTAGTGCTGTTCGTAGTACAGGTAGAACAGCGTCGTCAGCCAGCAGAACAGGACGAAGACTTCGTAGAGGTTGCTGACCGGGATGTGGCCGATGTCCGGCCCGATCTGGTGGCTCTCGAACCAGCGCACCATCGTGCCGGTCAGCGCCATGGAGACCGCCGCCCAGGCGAGGCCCGAGCCGATGCGCACGGCAGCGTTGTCGGCGGTCTTCGCGACGAAGCCGAACCAGTAGAACGCCGTGCTCATGAAGAAGAGCACGCTCATCCACATGATCGCGCTCTGGCTCGAGAGGATGTATTTCAGCAGGAAGACGTGCTCGCCCTGCGCCAGGTCGGCACCGTAGCCGTCGAGGTGGCGGTCGTAGAGCAGGATCGCCCACAGTGTCGCGAGCCCGACGCCGACCATCAGCGCACGCAGCGGTCGCCAGAACCAGCCGAGCGCGATCGCGGCCGGCAACGCGGCGGCGAGGATCGCCTGCTCGTAGCCGTCCATCGCGCCGGCATAGCGCGAGAGCGCGAAGCCGCCGACGCCGAGGACGGCAGCGAGGAACGCCCAGTCGGCGGGCGAGCGGCCGGTGACGTAGCCTGCCGGACCGGCGGGCCGGCCGAGCGACATCGTCGTCGTGGAGAGGGTCATGCGGCTTCCTTCAGGATCGCCCGTTTCAACTGCTCGAACTCGGCGTCCGCGGCGAGCGTCCGGCGGGTGGTCGACATCGCCGTGCTGAGCCGGGTGGCAGCGCCGTCGGCGGCGATCCAGATCCAGAGTCGGCGTTCGCGAATGTAGAGCATCGCGAAGACACCGACGATGAGAAGGACGGCGCCGAGATAGACGAGCGTCTTGCCCGGGGCGCGCGCGACCTGGAAGACGCTCGCCTGGACCTGCCGGAAGTCGGCGAGCTGGAGCAGCACCGGCGCCGGATAGAAGAAGCTGTCGGACAGCGACAGCACCGCGAGCGTCATGAACGACTGCGTGGCCTCGCTCGGTGCCAGCGGTGCGAGCCCGGCGGTCTCGCGGCTCAGGTTGAGCAGCTCGAACAGGCTGCCGTTGAGGATGCGCAGCAGCACCTCGGAAATGCGACCGCGGTCGGCGTCCGGCACGGTCGTCTCGATGAACTCGGACATGGCGGCGAGCCCGGCTGGCGCCGTGCCGCGCGGTGCATCGGCGGTGCGGCTCGCGGGCAGCGTCTCGGCGCCGGCGAAGAGCGAGAGCGCCCGGTTCGCGGTGGTCAGGAGCTGTGCCGCCATCTCGGCCTTGCCAGGCGGTGTCGCGACCGCCGCGTAGCGAGCCGCGGCCTGTTCGCGCGAGGCCGGGTCGAGCAACGCCGCGCGCATGCGCGACCAGCCGTCGACGCTGTCCTTGTCGTCGGCCGGGATGCGGAGGTAGCGCATCGCCTCGTCGGGCTTCTCGCGGGCGCCGACGAGAAAGACGCGCTGGCCGTCGAGCGTGACCGGCAGCATGTAGTTGTTGAACTCGCGTGCCTGGCCGGAAGCGTCGCGGAGCTTGTAGCTGATCGACGGACCGACGTTGTGCAGCTCGCGCGACGCGCCCGGCTTCGCGCCGGAGCCAAGGTGGTCGCGCATCTTCGCGACGAGATCGACCTTGCGCACGTCGGTCGCGCCGCCGCCGTCGCCCGACAGGTTCTCGACGTTGATGACGCGCAACCCGGTGATCTCGAGCGTCAGCTTCTGGGCGACGTCGACGAGTTCCATCTGCCCACCGACGACGCCCTGCACGTCGAAGCCGCGGCCCGCGGCGGTCATCGGCAGCGCGCGCAGCTTCACGCTCGAGCCGCCGTCGTCGAAGCTGCTCTGGTAGATGGCGACGCCGTCGTGGAAGACCGGCTGGTTGACCTTGACGACCGCCGGTGTCGACGCACCGGTCGCGTGGTCGTGGATCACGATCTCGCTCGCGAACAGCTTGGGCATCCCGGTCGCGTAGTAGTCAACGACGAATTTCTTGAGCTCGATGTCGAAGGGCAGGTCCTGCAGCACGACGCCGTCCGGCCCGCTGATCACCGCCGTGCTCGAGCGGCCGCCCTCGGGCACGAGCAGGTTGGCGCGGAAGGTCGGCGTGTCGGGGCCGAGGCGGTGCGTCGGCGAGACGTCGGCCATCAGCCCCCCACCCGAGAACGTCGTCTTGCCCTGCGCCCACATCTGCGCCTTCACGATGAGGTCGCCGTCGAGCAGGCCGCCGACGCAGATCAGCACGATCGCGCCGTGTGCCGCGATGTAGCCGAGCTTGTTGGTGGCGCCGCGCCGCGCCGCGAGCATGGTGCCGTGGGCACGGCGTTGCGCCTTGGCGGTCCAGCCGTCCCGTCGAAGCAGGGCGGCGATGCGCTCGAACGCGGCGTCGGGCGTTTCGTCCACGACCGCCTGGCCCTTGTGATGGAAGGCGACGAGCGACTGCTCGCGAAGATGCTCCTTGTGGTTGCGCAGGTCGGCGAGGATCTTCGGTGCGTTGCGGGCGATGCACAGGCTCGTCGACAGCACGAGGAAGCCGAGGATGAGCAGGAACCAGGCGGCGCTATAGACCGAAAAGAGTCCGACCTTCGCGAACACGTCGGCCCAGAACGGACCGAACTGGTTGACATAGTTCGGATACGGCTCGTGCTGGCGCACGACCGTGCCGATGACCGAGGCGATGCAGATCACCGTCAGCAGCGAGATCGAGAACCGCATCGACGACACCAGCTCGACCGCGTCCCTCAGGCCGCGCGATGGCGAGCGCAGCACGATGCCGGTGGTGCGGGCGGTCATGGGCGAATGATCGAGAAAGCGGAGCGCGCAGGGCTTGTGCCGACGCAAACCCGGCGATACCAAAGGGCCGGACGGACGCCGTCCCCGTGCCGGTCAGTGCAGGCCGGCGATGTAGTCGGAGACCGCCTTGATCTCGCGGTCGTTCAGCTTCGCGGCCACGCCCATCATCGGCGCGCTGTTCTTGCGCACACCGCCGCGAAAGGCGACGAGCTGCGCCTCGGTGTAATCGGCGTGCTGGCCGGCGAGCCGCGGGTATTGACTCGGAATGCCGGCGCCGTTCGGGCTGTGGCAGCCGGCGCATGCCGGGACGCTGCGCTCGGCGATGCCGCCGCGGAAGATCTTCTCGCCGAGAGCGACGTATTCCTTGTTCTTGGCGAAACCGGGCTTGGCGTCCTTGCCCGAATAGAACGCCGCGACGTTGCGCATGTCGTCGGGACTGAGCGTCGCGGCCATGCCCTGCATGATCGCGTTGACGCGTTTGCCGGCCTTGTATTCGCTCAGCTGCTTGACGAGGTACTCGGGGTGCTGGCCCTGGAGGATCGGATAGGCCGCCGTGCCGCGCGAGCCGTCGTTCGTGTGGCAGGCGGAGCAGACGTTCTTCGACGTCGTCTCGCCCTTCACGAGATCGGGTTTGGCCGCTGCCGCCTTCGCCGCGTCCGCCTCCTGGGCCAACACGGTCGTCGACACGGCTGCGGACAGCAGGCAGATCAAGGTGATGGCGACAGACTTCATGGCGTGGGCGAACCGGATGCGAAACCCAAAGATTTTACAATGAGTGCTTTGGGTGCTTCATGGCCGAGCAAAAGAACCCTGGCGAAGCGCCGACCGGCCCGTCGGCCGCCGAGCGGCTGGCGCGCGAGAAGACGGTGCTCGGCTGGACCCACACCGCCCGTTTCCTGACCACCGCGAGCCGTCTCGACCAGCTGCCGCAGACCGAGCTGCCGGAGATCGCGTTCGTCGGCCGCTCGAACGCGGGCAAGTCGACGGCGATCAACACGCTCGCCCAGCAGAAGCGCCTCGCGTTCGCGTCGAAGACGCCGGGCCGCACGCAGCACGTCAACCTGTTCGAGCTCGGACCGAAGGACGCCGCCGACGCGCTCTTCGCCGACTTGCCGGGCTACGGGTACGCCGCGGTCGCGCGCGGCGCGAAGCTGCGCTGGCAGCAGGTGATGGCCGACTATCTCGCCGTTCGCCGCAGCCTCGTCGGTCTGGTGCTGATGGTCGACTCGCGCCTCGGCTTCACCGAGCTCGACCGGCAGCTTCTCGCGTTCATCGCGTCGCGAATCGCCAACGGCTCGGTCCGGCTGCTCGTGCTGCTGACGAAGGCCGACAAGCTCAACCGCACCGACCAGGCGAAGGCGCTCGCCGGCGCCGAGGAAGCTCTCGGCACGGTGACGACCGCCGAGGCCGACGTCGGCATGACGCTGTTCTCGGCGCTCGCGCGGACCGGCGTGGTCGACGCGGCCGAAGTCCTGCACGGCTGGGTGCATCGGCAGCCGCTGCTGTCTCCGGCGTGACCGGCGCTTGGCGCGGCGCCGGGCAGACTCGCCATCCGCCCACCCACGGAATCCGCCCATGATCGAGACCTTCGACGTGTCGCTGCCGACCGGCATCACGCTCAGCTGCCGTGCCAGCGGTCGTCCGGGCGCACCGGTGCTGCTCTTCCTGCACGGCTTCCCCGAAGCCGCCTTCGTGTGGGACGCGCTGCTCGAGCGCTTCGCCGACCGCTACCGCTGCATCGCGCCGAACCTGCGCGGCTTCGAGCGCTCGTCGTCGCCTGCCGACCCGTCGGAGTACCGGATCGAGCACCTGATGGGCGACCTCGACGGCCTGCTCGCGCAGGTCGTCGCGCCCGGCGGCGCCCCGCTCGAGGCGCTGATCGCCCACGACTGGGGCGGCGCGGTCGCGTGGAGCTACGCGGCGGCGCAGCCGGCACGGTTGAAGCGTCTCGTCATCGTCAACTCGCCGCATCCCGCGACGTTCCTGCGCGAACTGAAGAGCAATCCGGCGCAGCAGGCCGCGAGCGCATACATGAATTTCCTGATCCGGCCCGACGCCGAGCAATTGCTCGCGGCGAACGACTTCGCGCGGTTGTGGCCGATGTTCATCGGCATGGGCGCGACCGATCCGGCGCATCCGGGCGGCGGCTGGCTGACCGACGCGGTGCGCGATCGCTACCGCGCCGTGTGGCGTTCCGGGCTGACGGGCGGCTGCAACTACTACCGTGCGACGCCGCTGCGGCCGCCGACCGCGAGCGACTCGGCGGTGCTGCGGATCGAGTTCCCGCCCGAAGCGGTCACCGTCCGCGTTCCGACGCTCGTGATCTGGGGCGAGGCCGACACCGCGCTGCCGGCAGCGCTGGTCGACGGCCTCGATGCGTTCGTGCCGCAGCTGCGGCTCGTCCGCGTGCCGGGCGCGACGCACTGGATCATCCACGAACGGCCGGACTGGATCGCGGGCGAGATCGGAGGCTGGCTGATGGGTTGAGGCGCCGGCGGTCACGCGCCATCGCGCTCGCGCCGGCCGCGCCCGGTCGACTCGCAGCAGGCGCCCGCCGCCGCGGCGAACCGCGCGTCGATGTCGAACCCGCGGTGACGGCCCCGTCGCGACCGGCGCGCTCGCGCTCGCCGTGCCGCACGAACGCCGCGCGCCTCAGTCGGCGCCGAAGCGGCGGGCCGCGACGAGCCGGCGCTCGACGGTCTCGAAAGCGCGCTGCGACAGCGGCTGGTCCTCGATCGGCCGGAGCAGGCCGGCGGCAGCGAGTTTTTCGAGCGCCCGCCGCGTGATCGAATGCGTGTCGCCGACGGCTTCGCCGGCGAAGAGCATGAATTCGCCGCGGTCGCTGCGCCAGAGCAATTGCACGCGTGCCCAGCGGCCGTTCACGAACATGCGCGCGCGATCGCCGGGCCGCAGCGCGGCGACATGACGGGCCGGCGCGTCGCCCGGCGGCGCGTCGGCGGTCGCGGGCATCAAGTCGGCCGGAACGGTCTCGAGCGACGCGATGTCGATCATCGGCTCGCGAGTCGTCGGTGGCGCGCTGCGGGCCGGGGGCGCGGCCGACCGCGTCGGCGACAGTGCGTCGCCGGACAGGGTCGTCGTCGTCGCGTCGACGCCTTCGCCGCGCCGCAGCGCTGCGGTGTGGATCGCGAGCAGCTCGTCGAGGATCGCCTGCTGCTCCGCCTCGGGCAGGGCGATCGATGCCATGCCGTCGCGGAGGCACTGCAGCATCGGCGGCAACAGCGCAGCGAGGCGCTGCCGGCTCGCGGGATGGTCGGGCGACTGCACCGTCCAGAGCAGGTCGTCGACCGCCCGGATGTAGCTGCGGGCGGGCTCGTCGTCCTCGCCCTGGCGCATCAACGCGGTCGCGATCACCCGTGCCCAGGTACCGCTCAGGAAGCGCTTGACGACCGGACCCGGGCGGAGCACTTCCATCTGTTCGGCGAGCCGTTGCGCGACTCCGTGCTGCAAGGTTTCGCGACGTTCGGCTTCGCGCAGGCGTTCGACCTGCGCGCCGGCGACCTTGCACTGCGCCTGGAGCTGCGCGGCGAGGAAGCCGTCGAGCTTGTCGAGCGCCTTGCGGACGAGGTCGGCAGTCGCGCCGTGCTGGCGCACGAGCTCGTCGACCAGTCGCGTGCACAGCGTGAGCACGCCCGCGCCGCGCGAGTCGGCGGGTTGCGGATACGAGGCGCTCGCCTGGCCGATGCGATCGAGCAGCTGCCACATCGGGTGCCGCGTCGACAGCAGCGCCGACGGGTCGCGCGACGCGAAGCGGAGCGCCGGCACCTGCAGCCGGGCGACCACCGGGACGCACGCGGGATGCAGTTCCGGATCGGCGAGCACGGCGTCGAACAGACGCGCCAGCAGCTCGGCGACCGGCCGGCCGTCCGGTTGCGAGACCTGCGCGTCGAGCGCGGCCGCGCGATGCGCGTCGAGCCGTGCGGAGACTGCCGCCGCCTGCAGCTTCGACAGCGTCTTCGGCGGCAGGGACTTCAGGATCGTGTCGACCTGCGCCAGCGCCGCTTCGGCGTCACCGGTAGCGGGCGGAGCGGACCGCGGCGGCATCGACGCAACAACCGCCGGGCGTTGCACCGCCGCACCGCCGGGCATCGCGGCCAGCAACGTCCGCAGCACGCTCGACGTCGCGCCTGCCGGCGTGTCGGCCGGCGCCGGGCCGATGCTGCGCGGCAGCACCCTCGAGCGGTAGACGCCCGGCGTGACGCCCTCCGATTCGAGCCGCGTGCTCGCACCGGCCCATGCGCGCTTCAGCAGCGGTGCGCAGGCGATCGCCGACAGCCGCAGCAGCACCGCACGGTGCGCCTGGCCCGGATGGACGACGCAGGCGGCGTCCCAGAGTGCCGCGGCGTAGTGCATCGGCCGCAGGGGATTCGACTCGGCGCTGACATGCGCCTGGCCGATCAAGGTCGACGTGAAGGTTTGCAGCTCGCGCAATTCCCATTCCGCGGCGGTGTCGATGAGCTCGGTGGCGCGCGAGATCTCGATGTCGATCTCCACGCGCGATTCGTCCATCAACGTCAGGCCGCCGAGACCGCTCGGCGGCGGGACGTCGATGCCATCGTCGGTTTGCGCGAGCTCGGCGCGGACGCGCTCCGCCAGCGACTCGAGAAAGCTCGTCCGGTGGCTCGGCGCGTGGCGGCCGAGGCGCGTCGCGAGCTCGGCGCGGATCGCGCGTTCGGAGCTGTCCATGCCGCCGGCTTGCTCACGCAGCATCGACTGCACGTCCCGCGCCGTCGCGTCGATCAGTGCTCCCGAGCCGGCGAGCATGCTGTCGACAAAGCGCTGCAAAGCGGGCGCGATGGGCATCGAGGGATTATCGAGTCCGCGGGCCGACTTGGCAAAGACCGCCCGCGGCAGAGAAAAAAGCCACCCGGAGGTGGCTTTCGAACTCGCGTGCGAAGCGCGGCGGACGAACCCGCCGCGCGCCGGGCTCACATGTCCATGCCGCCCATGCCACCCATGCCGCCCATGCCGCCGGGCATGCCGCCGCCGCCGCCGGCCGACTCTTCCTTCGGCGCTTCCGCGATCATCGCTTCGGTCGTCAACATCAGCGACGCGACAGACGCCGCGTTCTGCAGCGCCGTGCGGGTGACCTTCGTCGGGTCGAGGATGCCCATCTCGATCATGTCGCCGTAGGTGCCGTTGGCGGCGTTGTAGCCGTAGTTGCCGTGGCCGTTCAGGACGGCGGCGACGACCACGCTGGCTTCATCGCCGGCGTTGTAGACGATCTCGCGCAGCGGGGCCTCGATCGCCTTCAGGATCAGCTTGATGCCGGCGTCCTGGTCGGCGTTGTCGCCCTTGATCTCGCCCGCGGCCTGCTTGGCGCGCAGCAGCGCCACGCCACCGCCGGCGACGATGCCTTCCTCGACGGCCGCACGGGTCGCGTGCAGCGCGTCCTCGACACGGGCCTTCTTCTCCTTCATCTCGACTTCGGTCGCCGCGCCGACCTTGATCAGCGCCACGCCGCCGGCGAGCTTCGCCACGCGTTCCTGGAGCTTTTCCTTGTCGTAGTCGCTGGTGGCTTCCTCGATCTGGATGCGGACCTGCTTGACGCGGGCCTCGATGTCGGATGCCGCGCCCGAGCCGTCGATGATGGTCGTGTTTTCCTTGCCCACCTCGACGCGCTTGGCCTGGCCCAGATCGGCCAACGTCACCTTCTCGAGCGTCAGGCCGACTTCCTCGGCGATGACCTTGCCGCCGGTCAGGATCGCGATGTCCTCGAGCATCGCCTTGCGACGGTCACCGAAGCCCGGCGCCTTGACGGCGACGACCTTCAGGATGCCGCGGATCGTGTTGACGACGAGGGTCGCGAGCGCTTCGCCTTCGACTTCCTCGGCGACGATCAGCAGCGGACGGCCGCTCTTGGCGACTTGCTCGAGCGTCGGCAGCAGGTCGCGGATGTTGCTGATCTTCTTGTCGAACAGCAGCACGAACGGGTTGTCGAGGACCGCGGTCTGCTTCTCGGGGTTGTTGATGAAGTAGGGCGACAGATAGCCGCGGTCGAACTGCATGCCCTCGACGACTTCGAGTTCGCTGTTGAGGCTCTTGCCGTCCTCGACGGTGATCACGCCTTCCTTGCCGACCTTGTCCATCGCGTCGGCGATGATCTTGCCGACTTCCTCGTCGCTGTTCGCCGAGATCGTGCCGACCTGGGCGATTTCCTTCGAGGTCGTGGTCGCCTTCGATTGCTGCTTCAACTGCTCGACGAGCGCGGTGACCGCCTTGTCGATGCCGCGCTTCAGGTCCATCGGGTTCATGCCCGCGGCGACGTACTTCATTCCCTCGCGGACGATGGCCTGGGCAAGGACCGTGGCGGTGGTGGTGCCGTCACCGGCGATGTCGCTGGTCTTGGAAGCGACTTCCTTGACCATCTGCGCGCCCATGTTCTGGAGCTTGTCCTTGAGCTCGATTTCCTTCGCGACCGAGACACCGTCCTTGGTGACCGTCGGGCCGCCGAACGAGCGCTCGAGGACCACGTTGCGACCCTTCGGACCGAGAGTGACCTTGACCGCATTGGCGAGGATGTTGACGCCCTCCACCATGCGGGCGCGGGCTTCGCCGCCGAAAATAACGTCTTTTGCTGCCATGTGTTCTTCTCCTGAATGCGTGGGGGATTACTTCTCGACGACCGCGAAGAGGTCGTCTTCCTTCATCACCAGCAGTTCGTCGCCGTCGACCTTGACGGTCTGACCGCTGTACTTGCCGAAGAGGACGCGGTCGCCGACCTTGATGTTCAGGGCGACGAAATCACCGGTCTTCTCATTGCGCTTGCCAGGGCCGACGGCCAGGACTTCGCCCTGGTCGGGCTTCTCGGCCGCGTTGTCGGGGATGACGATGCCCGAGGCGGTCTTGGTTTCCTGCTCGAGACGTTTGACGATCACGCGGTCGTGCAATGGACGAAGATTCATGGGTTCTCCTTGAGTGAATGGGTGGACGCGGCGAACGGGCCGGGGCTCGTCGACGCAGGCCGGCTCGGCGCGATGCGCACTGGAGCGGGCCGTTAGCACTCACCATCGGCGAGTGCTAGCACGGTGATTATAGGAAGACATCCGCTCGGATCAAGGTGTTTTTCGCTCGATCGCACTTTGCGCGAGCACGAAGGGCGGTCGACTCACGCGTTGGTTCGGCGTCTCGCGACAACGAACCGACCGTTCGCGCTCACCTGCCCAGCCGCGGCATCGAACCGCGAAACTGCGCGGCGCGGCGCCAGGCGTCAGCCGTGCAGGCGGCTGTGCCGCGGCACGCTGGCGAGCAGGAATTCCATCTGGTCAGCGAGGAGGCGCCGGCCGCGCAGGATCATGTCCTCATGGAGGTTCGGCACGTAAGGCAGGTAGAGCAACGACATGTTCGCCTCTTCCGGCAGCCGATTGCCCTTGTGGCCGTTGCAGGGCCGGCAGGCGGTGATGCAGTTCATCCAGCTGTCGGCGCCGCCGCGCGACGTCGGCACGATGTGCTCGCGTGTCAGGTGATCGAAATCGACCTGGTGGCCGCAGTACGCGCAAACCTGGCGGTCGCGTGCGAAGAGCTTGGGATTCGACAAAGCCGGCGTCTGTCGCCAGGCGCGGCTGGGCACCGACCCCTTCACCGCGATGATCGGATGCACCTCGATCCGCGACTGCAGGCCGGTGCGGCGCTGCATGCCACCGCGGAGCACATAGAAGGTGTCGCCGAGCGTCCAGGCGACTCCCTCGCTTGCATAAAGAACCGCGGCTTCCTTCGCCGAAATCCACGCCTGCGGGCGCCCCGACACATCGAGTTGCAAAACTTCCATGGCCTCGGAGCGTACTGCAGGCCTCCACTTCGCTCAAGCGCGGGGAGATGACACACCGCCGCACGGTGCATGGAGCGCGCCCGCACGGACGCAACGGACGGTGGCGGCGCACGGCGTCGCTCACGGCGCCGATTCGGCAAGACCTGCGAGACCGGACCCACCCCACGGGCATGGGCGCTGGAGTCCGTCACCTGCGAGCGCGTGGAGCGCCTCCTGGTGGCGCCGACATCCGGAATCGAGGCAAAATAGCACGGTCGTTCTTTTTTCGCGCACTGCCGATTCGCCACCTGCCACCCGCCGCCTGTTACCCGCCCACCCTCGCACCGTGACTTCGACCATCGTCGCCCTCCGACCGACCGAGACGCCTGCCGACCCGGCCGCCCCGCCGCGGCCGTTGCTCAAGGGCCGCCAGACCCGTGCCGCGATCCTCGACGCGGCGGTCGCGCTGGCGGCGCAGGCGGGCCTCGAAGGTCTCTCGATCGGCGCGCTCGCCGACGTGACGCAGATGAGCAAGTCGGGTGTCTTCGCGCACTTCGGTTCGCGCGAGGAGCTGCAGATCTCGGTCGTCCGCGAATACCACCGGCGCTTCGAAGAAGAGATCTTCCAGCCGGCGATGCGGCTGCAGCGCGGCTTGCCGCGGCTGCGCGCGCTCTTCGACCGGTGGCTGCGACGCGTGTCGATCGAGATCGACGCCGGCTGCCTCTACATCAGCGGCGCGGTCGAGTTCGACGACCGGCCCGGCCCCGTCCGCGACGCGCTCGTCGGCATGGTGCAGACGTGGCGGAGCGCGCTCGAACGGGCGATCGGGCAGGCCGTCGCCGAGGGCCATCTGCGCCATGACATCGACCCGCGCCAGGTGCTGTTCGAGATCCACGGCCTGATCCTCGCGCTGCACCACGACGCGCGCTTCCTGCGCCAGCCGGGCGCCGATGCGCGCGCCCGCCGCGCCTTCGACAACCTGCTCTCGCGCTACACCGTCGTGCCCGGCGCGAGCACGACCGATTCCCCGCCGCGTCCGGCCCGCAAGCGCGGCGCCGCTGCGGTCTGATTCCGCCGTCCCACGTCAGGAGCTTTCGATGCCCCAGTACACCCCACCGCTGCGCGACATGCAGTTCGTGATGCACGAAGTGTTCGATGTCGTCAACGAACTCAAGGCGCTGCCGGCGCACGCCGACATCGACGCGGCGACGATCGATGCCGTGCTTGAGGAAGGCGGCAAGTTCGCCGCCAGCGTGATCGCGCCGCTCAACCTGAGCGGCGACGAAGAAGGCTGCACGCTCGACCGCGCGACACACGAGGTGACGGCGCCGAAGGGCTTCAAGGCCGCATACGCGCAATACGTCGAAGGCGGCTGGCCGGCGCTCGGCTGCGATCCGGCGTTCGGCGGGCAGGGCCTGCCGCATCTGGTCAACCAGGCGTTCTACGAGATGCTCAACTCGGCGAACCAGGCGTGGACGATGTATCCGGGCTTGTCGCACGGCGCCTACGAAGCGCTGGTCGCGCACGGCTCGGACGAGCAGAAGAAGACCTACCTGCCGAAGCTCGTCAGCGGCCACTGGACCGGCACGATGTGCCTGACCGAGTCGCACTGCGGCACCGACCTCGGCCTGCTGCGCACGAAGGCCGAACCGGTGGGCGACGGCACCTACAGGTTGACCGGCAACAAGATCTTCATCTCGGCGGGCGAGCACGACCTCGCCGAGAACATCGTCCACCTCGTGCTCGGCCGCCTGCCGGACGCGCCGGCCGGCTCGAAGGGAATCTCGCTCTTCGTCGTGCCGAAGTTCCTCGTCGGTGCCGACGGCTCGCTCGGCGCACGCAACGCCATCCATTGCGGCGGCCTCGAGCACAAGATGGGCATCCACGGCAATGCCACGGCGCAGCTCCATCTCGACGGCGCGATCGGCACGCTCGTCGGCCAGCCGAACAAGGGGCTCGCCGCGATGTTCGTGATGATGAACGCGGCACGTCTCGGCGTCGGCATGCAGGGCCTCGGACTCACCGAAGTGGCCTACCAGAACGCGGTCGCGTACGCCAAGGACCGGCTGCAGATGCGCGCGCTGACCGGACCGAAGGCCGCGGACAAGCCGGCCGACCCGATCATCGTGCACCCCGATGTCCGCAAGATGCTGCTCACGGCGCGCGCGTATGCCGAAGGCGGCCGCGCACTCTCGATGTGGACGACGCTGCAGCTCGACAAGGAGCTCGCGGGCGCCGACGCGCAGGTCCGCGCCGACGCCGCGGATCTCGTCGCGCTGCTCACGCCGATCGTCAAGGCCTTCCTGACCGACAACGCGTGGATCGCGACCTCGCATTGCCAGCAGGTCTTCGGCGGCCACGGCTACGTCCACGAGTGGGGCATGGAGCAGTTCGTGCGCGATGCCCGGATCAACATGATCTACGAGGGTACGAACACGATCCAGTCGCTCGACCTGCTCGGCCGCAAGGTGCTCGGCGACAACGGCGCCAAGCTCAAGAAGTTCGGCAAGCTCGTCGCCGACTTCGTCGAGGACGAGGGCGTGAACGAGGAGATGCTCGAGTTCGTCAACCCGCTCGCCGACCTGGGCGAGAAGGTGACGAAGCTGACGACCGAGATCGGCATGAAGGCGTTCAAGAATCCGGACGAGGTCGGCGCCGCGGCGGTCGACTACCTGCGGGTCTGCGGCCACCTGGTGTTCGCGTACTTCTGGGCGCGGATGGCGAAGGTCGCGCTCGAGAAGGTCGGCGGCGGCGACCCGTTCTACAAGGCGAAGCTCACGACCGCGCGCTTCTACTTCGCCAAGCTGCTGCCCGAGACGGCCGGGCTGATCCGGACCGCGCGTGCGGGCTCGGCATCGTTGATGGAAATGGACGAGGCGCTCTTCTGATGAAGCGCGCGCTCGCGGCGCTCGGTCTGGCGGCGAGTGCCCTCGTCCATGCGCAGCCGACGCCCGTCGGCCTCTGGAAGCAGATCGACGACGAGACCCGGCAGGAGCGCTCGCTGATCCGCATCGTCGAGGCCGGCGGCGTGCTTTCGGGCACGGTCGAGCAGATCATCGACCCGAGCCGCGCGACCATGGTGTGCGACCTGTGCCCCGGTGAGCTCAGGGGCCGTCCGATGCTCGGCCTGCCCATCCTCAAGGGCATGCGGCAGAGCGCCGACGACAAGACGCTCTGGGACGGCGGCGAGATCCTCGACCCGAACAACGGCAAGACCTACAAGGCACGGCTGATGCCCGTCGACGGCGGCAGATCGCTCGCGGTGCGCGGCTACATCGGCACCCCGCTCCTGGGCCGCACGCAGACCTGGCTGCGCGCCGAATGACGAAGGACAACGCAATGAATCGATTCAACGTCCGCAAGGTCGCGGTGCTCGGCGCCGGCGTGATGGGCGCGCAGATCGCGGCCCATCTGGTCAACTGCCGCGTTCCCGTCGTGCTCTTCGACCTGCCGGCGAAGACCGGGCCGAAGAACGGCATCGTCACCAAGGCGATCGACGGCCTGCGGAAGCAGAAGCCCGCGCCGCTCGGCATTCCGGAAGACGCTCGGCTGATCCAGCCGGCGAACTACGAGGAGCACCTCGAGCTCCTCGGCGGCTGCGACCTCGTGATCGAGGCGATCGCCGAGCGCATGGACTGGAAGCTCGACCTCTACCGCAGAATCGCTCCGGCGCTCGGCTCGCACGCGATCGTCGCGAGCAACACCTCGGGCCTGTCGATCGCCAAGCTCGCCGAGGTGCTGCCCGACGCGATCAAGCCGCGCTTCTGCGGCATCCACTTCTTCAACCCACCGCGCTACATGGCGCTGGTCGAGCTGATCGACACGCCGACCACCGACGCCGACGTCCTCGACCAGCTCGAAGCCTTCGTCACGACCGCGCTCGGCAAGAACGTCGTGCGGGCGATGGACACGCCGAACTTCATCGCGAACCGCGTCGGCATCGCCGGCATGCTCGCGACGATGAAGGAAGCCGAGACCTTCGGCCTGACCTACGACGTCGTCGACGACCTGACCGGCAAGAAGCTCGGTCGAGCGAGCTCGGGCACGTTCCGCACCGCGGACGTCGTCGGCCTCGACACGATGGCGCACGTCATCAAGACGCTGCAGGACAACCTTGCCGGCGACCCGTTCTACGCCAGCTACGCGACGCCGCCGGTGCTCGGCCGCCTGATCGAGCAGGGCGCGCTCGGCCAGAAGAGCGGTGCCGGCTTCTTCAAGAAGGTCGGCAAGGACATCCTCCGCCTCGACCCGGCGACCGGCGACTACGTGCCGGGCGGCGGCAAGGCCGACGAGATCGTCGTGCGCATCCTGAAGAAGCCGCCGGCCGAGCGGCTGAAGCTGCTGCACGACTCGAAGAATCCGCAGGCGCAGTTCCTGTGGGCGATCCTGCGCGACGGCTTCCATTACGCGGCCGTGCACCTCTCCGACATCGCTGCGAGCGCCCGCGACATCGACTTCGCGATGCGCTGGGGCTTCGGCGTCGCCCAGGGTCCGTTCGAGCTCTGGCAGGCGGCCGGCTGGACGCAGGTCGCGCAGTGGATCAAGGACGACATCGACGCCGGCAAGGCGCTCGGCACCGCGCCGCTGCCCGACTGGGTCTTCGACGGCCCGGTCGCACGCCAGGGCGGCGTGCACACGCCCGACGGCTCGTGGAGCGCCGCGGACGGCCGCTGGGTCATGCCGAGCCAGCTTCCTGTCTACGCGCGCCAGGCGTTCCGCGAAAGCGTCGGCGGCGCGGGCGCGGCGGCACCGCTGCGGTCGGGCACCGAGGAGTTCGCGAATCCCGAGATCCGCGTCTGGACGCTCGACGGCGAGGTGCTGATCGCGAGCATCACCGCCAAGCTGCACCTCATCAGCACGCAGGTCGTCGAGGGCCTGCTGCGCGCGGTCGAGATCGCCGAGGCGAAGTACCAAGGCCTCGTACTCTGGTCGCCCGACGACGTGTTCTCGGCAGGAGCGAACCTCGAGTCGATGATGCCCGTCTTCATGAAGAGCGGCGGCAAGGGCATCCTGCCGGAGGAGAAGAAGCTGCAGGACGCGATGCTGCGCATCCGCTACGCCGCCGTGCCCGTCGTCTCCGCGATCCGGGGTCTGGCGCTCGGCGGCGGTTGCGAGATCGCGTTGCATTCGGCGCGTCGCGTCGCGGCGATGGAAAGCTACATGGGCCTGGTCGAGGTCGGCGTCGGGCTGATTCCCGGCGGCGGCGGCCTCACCTACATCGCCCGTCGCGCGGCCGAGATGGCCGCTGCCGGGAATGCAAACGCCGACGTCTTCAAGTTCCTGTCCGACGGCTTCACGAGCGCCGCGACGGCGAAGGTCGGCACGAGCGCGATCGAGTCGAGAAAGCTCGGCTACCTACTGCCGGACGACGTCGTCGTGCCGCACAAGGACGAGCTGCTGCACGTCGCGACGCAGCAGGCCAAGGCACTGTTCGAAAGCGGCTACCGGCCGCCGATGCGGTCGCCGTTCCCGGTCGCGGGCCGCAACGCGATCGCGACGATCCAGGCGCAGCTCGCCAACATGCGCGACGGCGGCTTCATCAGCGCGCACGACTTCCATGTGTCGTCGCTGATCGCCGACGTGGTCTGCGGCGGCGACGTCGACGCCGGCTCGCTGGTCACCGAGGAGTACCTGATGGCGCTCGAGCGCACGCACTTCTGCGCCCTGCTCGACCACGAGAAGACGCAGGCCCGCATCATGGGCATGCTGCAGACCGGCAAGCCGGTGCGGAACTGAAGGAACGCAACATGAAGCAACTCCAGGACGCCTACATCGTCGCGGCGACGCGCACGCCGATCGGCCGCTCGGGTCGCGGCTTCTTCCGCAACACCCGGCCCGACGACCTGCTCGTCGCCGCGATCCGCAGCGCCCTGACGCAGGTGCCGTCGCTCGACCCGGGCGCGATCGAGGACGCGATCGTCGGCTGCTCGTTTCCCGAGGGCGAGCAGGGCATGAACATGGCGCGCGTCGCGATGGGGCTCGTCACGACCAAGCCGGTCGCCGGCGTGACCGTCAACCGCTTCTGCGCCTCGGGCCTGACCGCGATCCAGATGGCCGCCGACCGCATCCGCGTCGGCGAGGCCGACCTGATGATCGCCGGCGGCGCCGAGTCGATGAGCCTCGTGCCGATGGGCGGCAACAAGCCGTCCTTCAACCCCGAGATCTTCGCGAGGGACGAGAACGTCGGCATCGCCTACGGCATGGGCCTGACGGCGGAGAAGGTCGCCGCGCGATGGAAGGTCACGCGCGAGGCGCAGGACGCCTTCGCGCTCGAGTCGCACACCCGCGCGATGCGTGCGCAGGCGGCCGGCGACTTCGCCGACGAGACGACGCCGATCGACGTGATCGAGCGCTTCCCGGACCTGGCCGCCGGCGAGCCCGCGACCCGCACGCGCAACGTCGCGCTCGACGAAGGCCCGCGGCCCGACACGTCGCTCGAAGGCCTCGCCAAGCTGCGCCCGGTGTTCGCCGCCAAAGGCTCCGTCACTGCCGGCAACAGCTCGCAGACCAGCGACGGCGCCGGCGCGTTGATTCTTGCGAGCGAAAAGGCGGTGCGCGAGCATGGCCTGACGCCGCTGGCGCGCTTCGTCAGCTTCGCTGCCCGCGGCGTGCCGCCCGAGGTGATGGGCATCGGGCCGATCGAGGCGATCCCCGCGGCGCTGCGCTACGCCGGATTGCAGCTCGGCGACATCGGCTGGATCGAGCTCAACGAGGCCTTCGCCGCACAATCGCTCGCCGTCATGAACACCGTCGGCCTCGACCCGGCGAAGGTCAACCCGATGGGCGGCGCGATCGCGCTCGGCCATCCGCTCGGCGCCACCGGAGCGATCCGCGCGGCGACGGTCGTCCACGCGCTGCGCCGTCACGGGCTCAAGTACGGCATGTTGACGATGTGCGTCGGCACGGGGCAGGGCGCCGCCGGCATCTTCGAGCGCGTCTGAACACGGCAATTGAAGGAGGAGACGAGATGACGATCAAGACGGCAGTGCTGAACGGTGTGGCGACGATCGAGATCGCGCGCCCCGAGCGCAAGAACGCGATCACCGGCGCGATGTACGGACAGATGGCCGCTGCGCTCGACGCCGCGAAGGCCGATGCCGCCGTGCGCGCGGTCGTCATCACCGGACAGCCCGGCATCTTCACCGCCGGCAACGACATCGACGACTTCATGCAGCGACCGCCCGGCACCGCGTCGCCGGCGATCGTCTTCATGAAGGCGCTGATCGGCTGCGACAAGCCGGTGATCGCGGCGGTGACCGGCGCTGCGATCGGCATCGGCACGACGCTGCTGCTGCACTGCGACTTCGTCTACGTCTCGGACGAGGCGCGGCTCGCCATGCCGTTCGTGAGCCTCGGCCTCGTGCCCGAGTTCGCGTCGAGCCTGATCGTTCCGCAGCTGATGGGCAACGCTCGCGCCGCGGAGAAGATCCTGCTCGGCGAGCCGTTCACCGGTGCCGATGCGGTCGAGTGCGGCATCGCCAACGCGGTGCTGCCGGCGAACGAGGTGGTGCCGCACGCACGGCGGATCGCCGAACGCTTCAACGCGCTGCCGCCCGGCGCCGTGCGCGCGAGCAAGCAGCTGCTGCAGCGCACGCGGACGCCGGCGGTGCTCGAGGCGATCGAGGCCGAGAGCGGCATCTTCGCCGCGCGGCTGCGCAGCCCCGAGGCGCAGGAAGCCTTCAGCGCCTTCTTCCAGAAGCGCAAGCCGGACTTCTCGACGTTCTGAGCCGGCGCAAACGGACCGACGCTCAGCCGCCGGCCGCCGGCAGCGCCCGCGGCTTGCCGTTCTCGTCGATGGCCACGTAGGTGAGGTTCGCCTCGGTGACCTTGACCACATGCAGTTGCGACGGGTCGCGCTCCGCGAACACCTCGACGTTGACCGTGACCGACGTCCGGCCGATCCGCTCGACCCGCGCATAGAAGCTCAGCAGGTCGCCGATCGACACCGGCTGCTTGAAGACGAACTGGTTGACGGCGACGGTCGCGATCCTGCCGCGGGCGATCCGTGCCGGCAGCACCGCACCGGCCAGATCGACCTGCGCCATGATCCAGCCGCCGAAGACGTCGCCGTTGGCGTTGGCGTCCGCGGGCATCGGCATCACGCGCATGACGAGCTGGCGGTCGTCGGGCAGGCGCAGCGGCGCGAACGAGCCGTTCTCGAGCGTGCTTGAAATCTCGGGCATATTCTTCAACTGAGCGTTGTGCCGGGCCGCTCGCCGGCAGGCCCGATTCTCCCCCTCGCCGCCGCTGCCTGCGGTTGGCTCACCCCTCGCCCCATCCGATGCGCCCTGCTTCGTTGCCCGTTTCCGCGCCGTCCGTCGACCCGCCGCAGCCGGCCCGCTCCGAATGGGCGACGCTCAAGAAGCTGCTGCCCTACGTCTGGGAGTGGAAGGGGCGCGTGCTGCTCGCGCTCGTCTGCCTCGTCGGCGCCAAGGTCGCGAACATCGGCGTGCCGCTGCTGCTCAAGCACCTCGTCGATGCGCTGACGCTCGCGCCCGGCGACCCGCGCGCCGTGCTCGTCGTGCCGGTGGCGCTGCTCGTCGGCTACGGTGCGCTGCGGATCTCGATCACGCTCTTCACCGAACTGCGCGAGTTCCTGTTCTATCCGGTGGCGGCTCGCATCGCGCGCCGGGTCACGCTCGAGGCCTTCGAGCACCTGCTCGCGCTCAGCCTGCGCTTCCATCTCGAGCGCCAGACCGGCGGTGTCTCGCGCGACATGGAGCGCGGCTCGCGCTCGATCCAGTCGCTGCTCAACTACACGATCTACAACATCCTGCCGACGCTCGTCGAGATCGGCCTCGTGATCGCGTTGCTGGCGACGAAGTTCGACATCGGCTTCGCCGTCATCACCTTCGGTGCGCTCGCGGTCTACATCGCGTTCACGATCTCGGTCACCGAATGGCGCACCGGTTTCCGCCGGGCGATGAACGAGCACGACTCGCGTGCCAGCACCCGCGCGATCGATGCGCTGCTGAACTACGAGACGGTCAAGTACTTCTCCAACGAGTCGTTCGAGCAGAGCCGCTACGACGTCAGCCTGCAGAAGCTCGAGCGCGCGTCGGTCAAGTCGCAGACGTCGCTCTCGGCGCTGAACCTCGGCCAGAGCCTGATCATCGCGACGGCGGTGACGCTGCTCGTCTGGCGCGCGACGCTCGGCGTCGTCGCCGGCACGCTGACGCTCGGCGACCTCGTCCTCGTCAACGCGCTGATGATCCAGCTCTACGTGCCGCTCAACTTCCTCGGCGTCATCTACCGCGAGATCAAGCAGTCGACGATCGACCTCGAGAAGATGTTCGCGCTGCTCGGCCAGCACCGCGAGATCGCCGACGCGCCGGGCGCGAGGCCGATCGAGCACCGCGGCGGCGCGGTGCGCTTCGAGGACGTCCACTTCGGCTACGACGCTGATCGCGAGATCCTCCACGGCGTGAGCTTCGACATCCCGGCCGGCAAGACCGTCGCCGTCGTCGGGCCGTCGGGCTCGGGGAAGAGCACGCTCGCGCGGCTCCTGTTCCGCTTCTACGACGTCGACGCCGGCCGCATCCTCATCGACGGTCAGGACATTCGCAGCGTCACCCAGCAGAGCCTGCGGCAGGCGATCGGCATCGTGCCGCAGGACACCGTGCTCTTCAACGACACCGTCGAATACAACATCGCGTACGGCCGCACCGGCGCCGGCCGCGATGTGGTCGAAGCGGCGGCGCGGGCCGCGCACATCCACCACTTCATCGCGTCGACGCCGAAGGGCTACGACACGATGGTCGGCGAGCGCGGCCTGAAGCTTTCGGGCGGCGAGAAGCAGCGCGTCGCGATCGCGCGGACGCTGCTGAAGAACCCACCGGTGATGATCTTCGACGAGGCCACGTCGGCGCTCGACTCGGCGAACGAGCGGGCGATCCAGGACGAACTGCGGAGCGCCGCGCGCAACAAGACCGCGCTCGTGATCGCCCACCGGCTGTCGACGGTCGCCGACGCGCACCAGATCCTCGTGATGGAACTCGGCCGCATCCTCGAACGCGGCACGCATGCCGAACTGATGGCGCAGAACGGCCGCTACGCCGAGATGTGGCGGCTCCAGCAGGCCGGCGAAGACGTTGACGCACCTGCGATCACAGCAGGTTGAGGCCGCCCTCGCCGGCAATGGCACGGAGCTTGCGGCCGATGCATTCGGCGGCTCGGGCAAAACCCTCGTTCGGTCCGGCCATCTTCGTTTCGTGGCTGCGCGGGCTCAAAATCCATGTCCTCGCCATCTCATTACTTTTGAGGATCCCCCGATGAAGACTCCCGCCATCGCTTTGGCCGCGCTCATGGCCTGCGGCGTGGCCCAGGCCACCGACACCCTGGCCAAGATCAAGGGCGCCGGCAAAGTCGTGATCGGCACGCGCGACTCGTCCGCGCCGCTCGCCTACACGCTCGGCGACGGCAAGTACACCGGCTACCACGTCGACGTCTGCCTGAAGATCGCCGACGCGATCAAGGCGACCCTGAAGGCGCCGTCGCTGCCGGTCGAGTACACCGTCGTCACATCGGCCAATCGCGTGCCGCTGGTGCAGAACGGCACGGTCGACATGGAGTGCGGCTCGACGACCAACAACAGCGCCCGCGCGCAGCAGGTGGCGTTCGCGCCGACCACCTTCGTCACCAATGTGCGCACGGCGGTCAAGGCCAACTCGGGCATCACGTCGATCGCGCAGCTCAACGGCAAGACCGTCGCGACGACCACCGGCACGACCTCGGTCCAGCTTCTGCGCAAGCACGAGCAGGGCGCCGGCGTCGACTTCAAGGAGCTCTTCGGCAAGGACCACGCCGACTCCTTCCTGCTGCTCGAATCCGGCCGCGCCGATGCCTTCGTGATGGACGACAACATCCTCGCCGGCCTGATCGTCTCGTCGAAGAGTCCGGCCGACTACAAGGTCGTCGGCGAGTCGCTGTCCGAGGAGCCGATCGCGATCATGATTCCGAAGGACGACCCGGCGTACAAGAAGCTCGTCGACGACACCGTCGTCGGCCTCATGAAGAGCGGCGAGCTCGAGAAGATGTACGCCAAGTGGTTCACCTCGCCGATCCCGCCGCGCAACGCGACGGTCGGCATGGCGATGTCGGCGTCGCTGAAGAGCGCGATCGCGAACCCGAACGACAAGTCCGCCGAGACCTACAAGAAGTGACCGTCGCGCGCCGGGCTGTCGCACGGCCCGGCGCGCCGCGGCGCGCCGACAGCCGCGGCGCTCGGCCGCCTCGTCCATCGCCTGCGCCGGTCGCGCGGCGCCCGCTGGCCGGCGACGGCGTTGCCGGACCTGATTCACCCGAGGGCACGACTTGAACTCACTGGACCTGGGCGTCTTCCTGCAGGACACCGGCGGCGGACAGAACTATCTCGAGTGGATGATGCGGGCCTGGGGCTGGACGCTCGCCGTCTCGGCGATCTCGCTCGCCATCGCGCTCGTCGTCGGCATCCTGGTCGGCATCCTCAGGACCTTGCCGAGCCGGGGCATCGCGTTCTTCGGCGAAGCCTGGACGGAGCTGTTCCGCAACATTCCGCTCATCGTCCAGCTCTTTCTCTGGTACCACGTCTTCCCGCGGCTGATCCCGCCGCTCGCGCAGGTGCCGAGCTTCGTGCTCGTCGTCGTCGGGCTCGGCTTCTTCACCTCTGCGCGGATCGCCGAACAGGTCAAGGCCGGCATCAACAGCCTGCCGCGCGGTCAGCGCTATGCGGGTCTCGCCATCGGCCTGACGCTGCCGCAGACCTACCGCTACGTGCTGCTGCCGACCGCCTTGCGCATCATCATTCCGCCGCTCACCAGCGAGTCGATGAACATCGTCAAGAACTCGTCGGTGGCGTTCGCGGTGAGCATCTCGGAGCTCATCTTCTTCGCGCAGCAGGCGTCGGAGGAAACATCGCGCACGGCCGAGATCTATCTCGCGGTGACGGTGCTCTACTTCGTCTCGGCGTTCTCGATCAACCGCGCCGCCGCGCTGCTCGAACGCCGCGCACGGGTGCCCGGCATGATCTGGGGCGGCAAGTGACGTCGCTCGATTACAGCTTCCTCGACTGGGCGTTCGTCTCGAGCTTCATCCTCAAGGGGCTGTCGTTCTCCTTTCAGTTGACGCTGATCGCGATGCTCGGCGGCATCGTCCTCGGCACCGGCATCGCGTTGATGCGGCTCTCGGGCCGGCCGTTTCTCGTCTGGCCGGCCACGTCGTATGTCAATCTGCTGCGGTCGATCCCGCTGCTGATGGTGATCCTCTGGTTCTTCCTGCTGATCCCGAGCGGCTTCTACAGCTTCATCGCCGGGCAGTGGGGCGCGAGCCACCGCGGCGAACTCTCGGCGATGATCACGTTCACCGTCTTCGAGGCCGCGTACTACTCGGAGATCATGCGTGCCGGCATCCAGTCGGTCGCACGCGGCCAGGTCAACGCGGCCTACGCGGTCGGCATGACCTACCGCCAGAGCATGCAGCTCATCGTCCTGCCACAGGCGTTCCGCAACATGCTGCCGGTGCTGCTCACGCAGACGATCATCCTGTTCCAGGACACATCGCTCGTCTACGCGATCGGCGCCTACGACCTGCTCAAGGGCTTCGAGACCGCGGGCAAGAACCTGAATCGCCCGGTCGAGACCTACCTGCTGGCGGCGGTCGTCTATTTCGTCATCTGCTTCTCGCTGTCGATGCTCGTGCGCCGGCTGCAGAAGAAGATCGCCATCATCCGCTGACAAGGAGCCCCGCGTGATCGAGATCAAGAACGTGTCGAAGTGGTACGGCAGCTTCCAGGTGCTGACCGACAACAGCACGGCGATCAAGAAGGGCGAGGTCGTCGTCGTCTGCGGGCCGTCGGGTTCGGGCAAGTCGACGCTGATCAAGACGGTCAACGCGCTCGAGCCGTTCCAGAAGGGCGACATCGTCGTCGACGGCATCTCGATCGCCGACCCGAAGACCAACCTGCCGAAGCTGCGCGCCCGCGTCGGCATGGTGTTCCAGCACTTCGAGCTGTTCCCGCATCTGTCGGTGACCGAGAACCTGACGCTCGCGCAGATCAAGGTGCTCGGCCGCAAGCCCGACGACGCGAAGGCGCGCGGCTTGAAGATGCTCGACCGCGTCGGCCTGATCGCGCACAAGGACAAGTTCCCCGGCCAGCTATCGGGCGGCCAGCAGCAGCGTGTCGCGATCGCGCGTGCGCTCAGCATGGACCCGATCGTCATGCTCTTTGACGAGCCGACGTCGGCGCTCGACCCGGAGATGGTGGGCGAGGTGCTCGACGTCATGGTCCAGCTCGCGCAGGAGGGCATGACGATGATGTGCGTGACCCACGAGATGGGCTTCGCGAAGAAGGTCAGCCACCGGGTCATCTTCATGGACGCCGGCAAGATCGTCGAGGACTGCCCCAGCAGGGACTTCTTTATCAACCCCGACGCACGGTCGCCGCGGGCGAAGGAGTTCCTGTCGAAGATCCTGCAGCACTGACTGCCCGCCGCGGCGACCGGCACGCGGGCCGCGCCGACCGCTCCCGGGCAGCCGGAGGCGGGTGCGAGAATGAATGCGATGTCGCTCACCCTCACCCTGCGCCGCCCCGACGACTGGCATCTGCATCTGCGCGACGGCGCGGCGATGGCCGCGGTCCTGCCCGACACCGCGCGCCAGTTCGCGCGGGCGATCGTGATGCCGAACCTGAAACCCCCGATCACGACCGCTGCCGCCGCCGTCGCCTACCGCGACCGCATCCTCGCCGCGCTGCCCGCCGGTGCGCGCTTCGAGCCGCTGATGACGCTCTACCTCACCGACAGCCTGCCACCGGACGAGATCGTTCGCGCCCGCGCCGCCGGCGTCGTCGCCGTCAAGCTCTATCCGGCCGGCGCCACCACGAACAGCGACGCCGGCGTCACCGACCTGCGGCGCACCTACGCCACGCTCGAGGCGATGCAGCGCCACGGCTTGCGACTTCTGGTCCACGGCGAAGTGACCGATCCGGGCATCGACATCTTCGACCGCGAGAAGGCCTTCATCGACACCGTGCTCGCGCCGCTGCGCCGCGACTTTCCCGAACTGAAGATCGTCTTCGAGCACATCACGACGCGCGATGCCGCCGACTATGTCGCCGAGTCCGACGCGCACGTCGCCGCGACGATCACGGCGCACCACCTGCTCTACAACCGCAACGCGATCTTCGCGGGCGGCATCCGGCCGCACTTCTACTGCTTGCCGGTGCTCAAGCGCGAGACGCACCGTCGCGCCCTGCTCGCCGCGGCGACGTCGGGCAACGCCAAGTTCTTTCTCGGCACCGACAGCGCACCGCACGCGGCGCCGCTCAAGGAGCACGCCGTCGGCTGTGCCGGCTGCTACACCGCCCGCACGGCGCTCGAGTTCTACGCCGAGGCCTTCGACGCGGCCGGTGCGCTCGACCGGCTCGAGGGCTTCGCGAGCCTGCACGGCGCCGCGTTCTACGGCCTGCCGCCGAACGCCGAGCGGGTCGCGCTGCGCCGGGAGACCACCGGCGTTCCCGCGGCCCTGCCGTTCGGCGATGCCGAGCTCAAACCTTTGCGTGGCGGCGAGACCGTCGCCTGGCGTTTCGTTCCGGAGCCGGCCCATGACCATTGACCGCACGCTGCGCGTCGCCCTGCTGATCGACGCCGACAACCTGTCCGACGACGTCATCGAACAGGCCATCGAGCACCTGCTCAAGAACCACGGCGCGATCCACTTCCGCCGCGCCTATTGCAGCCCGCAGAAGGTGATCGAACACATGGACCTCTTCCGCCGGCACGCGATCCGGCCGATGGTGAACGTGCCGACCGGCAAGAACTCGACCGACATCGCACTCGCCGTCGATGCAATCGATCTCGCGCTCAGCGAGCGGCCGGACCTGGTCGTCATCGGCTCGAGCGATTCGGACTACGCGCCGCTCGCGCAGCGCCTGCGTGAAAAGGGCTGCCGCGTGCTGGGCATCGGCCAGGCCGGGAAGACGGGCAGCGATTCGCCGCTCGCGTACGACGGCTTCGTCGATCTCGCGCACCGGCGCGTGCGCGGCGACGTCGCACAGGCGCCGGCGGCCGCGCGCACGGTTGCGGTCGAGCCGCCGCCGCGTGCCCGGGCCGGCGGCGAGTCGGCCGCCCGGTCGGCTGCGCCCGACGCCGCACCGCGTCCGCGCAAGCGTGCGTCGCCGCGGGTCACTGCAACCTCGGCGCCTTCATTGCCGCCGGCGATCAGCGGCATCCTCGACGCCGTGCCGTCGCTGCGCTCGGGACAGAGCGTGCAGCTCAACGACGTCGGCGATGCGCTGCGCCGCCACGAGCTCATCAAGAGCAAGAGCGTGTCGCCGAGCCGTTTTCTGAAGCGCCATGCCGACTTCTTCGAGCTGACGCCTTCCGACAAGCCGCGCACGGTGCGCTTCACCGGCCCCGCCGAACGCTAGACACCGTGCGGTCGGCGCGCGAGGCGCCGGGCGCTGGCGGCGCCGCGCCAGCGCGCGGCCTCGCGCGGACAGACGCCGTGACGATGGTTCGAGCAGGTCGGCCCGGGCGGCGACTCGAGCAACGCTGGCGGGAAGCGCCTCGAGCCGGCCGGCGGCTCACGGACACGGGGACCGCGGGCAGGACGACGGTTCGCGACGCGTTGCCGTGACGCGGGATCGAGCGCGAAGGTGCGACGGGGGTGTCTCGTGCTTCGTCGCACGCCTGCCGGGAAGAAGGTGGGTCCCGGCCGATGCGGGTCGATCGCACCGGACGCAGCAACGAAAACAGCGGCCGGAGCCGCTGTCGTCGAGGTGGCCGCAGCGGCCACCGAGCGTTGCGAGCGCTTACTTCTTCGGCGCGGTCGGGCCTTCGCCCGCCGGAATCAGGTCGCCGGCTTTCGCCGCGGCGCGCGTCTCCGCCTTGCGCTCGGTGCGGCTCTTGGTCGACGAGGTCGACGGCGTCGTCGCTTCGGTGCCCGGGCCTTCACCGGCCGGCGCGAGCTGGCCCGACTTGGCTGCGGCGCGCGTCTCGGACTTGCGCTCGGTGCGGGTCTTCTGCGTCGACGTGCCCGGCGCCTTCGTCAAGGCGCCCGGGCCTTCGCCCGCGGGCGCGATCTCGCCCGACTTCGCCGCGGCCTTCGTTTCGGCCTTGACTTCGGCACGCGACGTCGGCGAGGACGCCTGGGCGAACGTGGCTTGGGCGAACATTGCCGCGGCGATGGCGGCGACTGCGGTCAGTGCGTTTCTGGTCTTCATGGAATCTCCTGTGGGTGGGAAGGGCGGCCCGCGCAGCCAACGTGTGCCGGGCGACAGGCCCTCTTCAGGTCGACTGGCTGACGACCCGCTCCCGTCGAGAGAGGCCGGCCGTCTGAGCGAGACCGGTATTAGAACGCGGGCGCCCCGCAATCGGTTGACGGTTGTCGTTTTCCCGCACTGCCGGTCGGGCCGTGGACCGCGGTTCCGTTGCGTCGGCGCCGCAGGAGCCCTGCCGCGTCGATAATCCACGGGTGAAGCGAGCCAGACCGCCGCTGGTGCGAGGCTCGAAAGGGCGCACTGGAGGAAGGTCCGGACTGCACAGGACGGCGTAGCAGTCAACGGCTGCCCACCGCGAGGTGAGGATTAGAGCAACAGAGACGAGTCGGCGGCACGGTCGGCCCTTCGCGGGCCGTCGCGACGTCGGGTGAAACGGGCAATCTCTACGCGCAGCAATACCAAATAGGCACACGACGATTCGGTCCGAGGAGTGTGCGGGTCGGTAGCATCGAGCCGGACAGCGATGTCCGGCCCAGAGGAATGGCGGTCACGGTGCGGAGGCCGCAAGGCCCTCGTGCTGCACAGAATCCGGCCTATCGGCTCGCTTCACACTTTCGCCGTCCGCAGCGTTCGAACCTGCGTCGCGGACGACCACGCCCAGGCCCGCCGCCACCTCGCCCCCGTCTTTCGCCGAATTCCCGCGCCGATGAATCCTGACGCCCAGACCCTCTGGCGTGCGCCGAGCTGGGCTCTCGCCGTGCTGCTCGCCTGCCTCGGCATGCTCGGGCCGTTCTCGATCGACACCTACCTCCCTGCCTTCACGGGCATCGGCGCGGCGATCGGCGCGACGCCGGTCGAGATGCAGCAGACGCTCTCGGCCTACCTGTTCGGCTTCGCGGTGATGAATCTGTTCCATGGCGCGCTGTCGGACAGCTTCGGCCGGCGGCCGGTCGTGCTGAGCGGTCTCGCGGTGTTCACGTTCGCGTCGGTCGGCTGCGCGCTGTCGCAGCACGTCGGCGCGCTTGTCCTGTTCCGAGCGCTGCAAGGCATGTCGGCCGGTGCGGGCATCGTCGTGTCGAGGGCGGTGATCCGCGACATGTTCCCTCCAGCCGACGCGCAGCGCGTGATGTCGCAGGTCACGATCTACTTCGGCATCGCACCGGCGGTCGCGCCGATCGTCGGCGGCTTCCTTTTCGTGCATGTCGACTGGCACGCGATCTTCTGGTTCCTGACGGCGGTCGGCGCGATCCTCTGGGTCGCCAACTACCGATTGCTGCCCGAGACGCTGCACCCAACGCATCGCCAGCCGTTCCGCGTCCGGAGCCTGCTGCGCGGCTACCGCGCGATGGGCTCGAGCGCCCGCTTCATGACGCTGGCGCTCGCGAGCGGCGTGCCGTTCAACGGCCTCTTCCTCTACGTGCTGTCGGCGCCGGTCTTCCTGGGCGACCACCTCGGCCTGCCGCCCGAGCGCTTCTTCTGGTTCTTCCTGATCACGATCGGCGGGATCATGGGAGGCGCGTGGCTGTCGGGCCGGCTCGCCGGGCGGATCAAGCCGCAGCACCAGATCCGCCACGGCTTCCTGATCATGCTGCTGGTGTCGATCGCCAATCTCGCGCTCAACTTCGTCTTCGAGCCGCGCGCGTGGTGGGCGTTGTGGCCGCTCGGCATCTATGCGTTCGGCTGGGCGCTGATGGTGCCGGTCGTGACGCTGATGGTGCTCGACCTCGTGCCCGAGCGCCGTGGCATGGCGTCGTCGTTGCAGGCCTGCATCGGCAGCGTCGCCAACGGCGTCGTGGCGGGAGTGATCGCGCCGCTGGTGATGCATTCGCCGGTGCGGCTCGCCGTCACGTCGCTCCTCTTGATGAGCATCGGCATCGTCGCCTGGATCTGGGTGAAGCCTCGGGTGACGTGACGGCGTCGGCACGGGCGCGGTCAAGTTGCCCGGTGCCGGTCCGATATGGAGGCGAGGTGCCGGGTCCGGCGCCGAGGGAGCGTCCCATGTCCAAGTTGCTGTCGCCGCTGCGTCGGTTCCTGCAAGTCGTCGCCGTCGCCGCGCTCGCGTTCGCGATGACGCTCGTCTTCGCCGCCGACGCCGGCCACGGCGCAGCCCCGGCCGAGAAGCCGGCCGCCTCGGCGGCGTCCGCGCCGGCGACATCCGTTGCCAGCGAAAGCCGTGCGGCGCCGCGGCCCGAAGCCCTGCAGAATCCGATCGACCGGGTGCGCGAGCGCCTCGCCCAGCGACTCGGTGCGGTCAAGCCGCCCGACAGCGACAGCGCCGACGTGCTCCGTGTCGCTTCGAAGTCGACGGCTGCTGCGCACGCCCCTGGCGACGGCGAGCTCGTCGCCACGGTGGCGACTGCGCAGGCTGCACATGCCCGGCGGGCGGTCGTACGCACCGCCGCCCGGCCCGCAGCAGCGGCGTCGATGGCCGGTGTCGCGCCTGGCGCGGCGCGTTGGGACTACAGCGGGTCGGCAGGGCCCGAGGCGTGGAGCCAGCTCAAGCCAGAGTTCGGCAAGTGCGCGACCGGCGCGCGGCAGAGCCCGATCGACATCCGCGAGGGCATTCGCGTCGACCTCGACCCGGTCGCGTTCGACTACAAGGCAAGCGCGTTCCGCGTCGTCGACAACGGACACACGGTGCAAGTCGATGTCGCGCCGGGCAATTCGATCGAGGTCCTGGGCCGCCGCTACGAGCTGATCCAGTTCCATTTCCATCGGCCGTCGGAGGAGCGTGTCAACGGCAAGCAGTACGACATGGTCGTGCACCTCGTCCACCGTGATCTCGACGGACGCGTCGCGATCGTCGCCGTGCTGCTCGACCGCGGCAGCGCGCTGCAGGCCGTGCAGACGGTCTGGAACAACTTGCCGCTCGAGAAGGGCGAAGAGGTCGCAGCACGGACGACGCTCGATCCGAACGAGCTGCTGCCGTCGAGCCGCAATTACTACACCTACATGGGGTCGCTCACCACGCCACCGTGCAGCGAAGGCGTGCTCTGGATAGTGATGAAAACGCCGATGCCGATCTCGGCCGAACAGATCGGCATCTTCGCCAGGCTCTACCCGATGAACGCGCGGCCGCTGCAGGCCGCGGCTGGCCGGCTGATCAAGGAATCCAACTGACCGCGACGCGGGTCGGTGCGTCCGAAAGGGCCGTCCGTGCGGGCGCCGCCGACGGGCGATGCAGACGGCCGGACACCCCGATGGCGGCGAGCGACCATCGAGCGCACGACCGGCGTCAATGCGTGCGTGCCTTGCGCGCTCCTGTCAGAGACCGCCCTTGCCGCGACCGAAGATGAAGGTCGCGATGGCCAGCACGATGAAGACCAGGAAGAGGATCTTCGCAATACCCGCAGCGCCGGCGGCGATGCCGCCGAAACCGAACAGTGCGGCGATCAAGGCGATGACGAGGAAGACGACGGCGTAGTGAAGCATGGGTTTCTCCGTTGGTGTGTGGGAGCGCGCGTGACGGGGGACCCTTGCCTCGGTGACGCCGCAGCCGGAGCATCGCTGCAGCAATGCCGTTTCGGCTTCAGCCATCCGCGCGCGCGGGTGTCGGCGGGCACCGGTTCACCTGTGGGACCGTTCCCACGTGCGGCTCAGGGTTTATCGGGCAGTCGATCGAGCGTCGCCCACGCTCTTACCGCCGTCCTACTGCTGAACTGCTGCCGGGCCGACAGACGCCGGCCTGCCTCTCGGGAAAATCCTCTCCATCGACCCGCAGTGAGTGAGAACCGGGCCGACGATGGCGAGAGCCGCCGTCTCTTCCAAACCACCGCAAAGGAATCGAAATGAACAAGGATCAAGTGAACGGCCGCGTCGAGGAAGCCAAGGGCAGCATCAAGGAAACGGCCGGCAAGGTCGTCGGCAACGAGAAACTGCAAGCCGAGGGCAAGCTCGACAAGGTGACGGGCAAGGCCCAGGCCAACATCGGCGACGGCAAGGAAAAGGTTGCCGACGCGATCAAGAAGATCTGACGCGACGTCCGCACAGGCAAGCCTGTGCGGGTGTCGACAGCGGCCTGCGCCTGCGCGGGCCGCTTTTTTTTGTGCTGGTGAGGGACCGTTGCGCACGGGACGGCAACAGCAAGTGGACAAACGAAACGGCCCGCGTGTGCGGGCCGTTCGGCGAAGCAGAAACGCGTCGGCGAACGCCGGTTACCAGTCGTCGCCGCCGCCCGAGCCACCGGTGTCGAATGAACCGCCGTCGGATCCGCCGGAATCCCAGTCGTTGCCCGAGCCGAAGTCGACGTCGCGGCTCTCGAGCTGACGCGCAGCGTCGTCCTGCCCCGCATCGTTGAAGGCGTTGCCGCCGGCAGCGCCCTCGCCCGCGAGGTTGCCTTGCCCGGCGCCATGGTCGCGCTGGCCGCTGAGCCACTTCTCGGCCATCATGCCCGCGGCGACGCCGCCGGCCGCTGCCAGGCCGGTGCCCAACATGCCGCTGCCGCCCCGTCCCTGCTGCTGCATCAGCCCACCGTTGCCGTAACCGGGACCGTAGCCAGGGCCCGGTCCGTACGACGCCTGCGGCCCGGCATTTGGATAGGGGCCGGCAGCACCCATGCCGCCTGCCATCGCCGGCGCCGCCCGGTTGTTCCGCATCAACCGCCAGGCGCCGAAGCCGACCACGGCGATCCCGATCCAGACCCACACCGGAACGCCGGCGCTGCGCTCTGCCGGAGCCTCGGCCTGGCGCGTCGCCGGCGCGACCGCTGTCGTCGGTGTGCGCTGCGCATCGGCGTTGCGGGATGTCGACACGGGCGGCGGCGCCGCACCGCGCTGCTGCTCGCGATCGAGCAGCGCCTCGAAGCTGCGGAACTTGTCGGGGTCGGCGAACTTGACCGCCGGGTCGAGCTCCTTGGCGATGCGCACCTGCTCCGCCGCGTCCGCGAAACGGGCGTTGTGCGCCAGGATCTCGGCATAGATGTAGTGCGCCTTGGCGCTGCTCGGCCGCGCCTCGACGACCTCGCGCATCATCGTCTGCGCTCCGGTGTAGTTGCCCTTCTGGACCTGCGCCTGAACGTCGTTGACGGTGGGCAGGGCGAGGGCGGAAGGAGCAAGCGTCGCGAAACACGCCGCGAGCGAGAGAGAGAGCAGCCAGCGTTTCATCGGTAGAACCTCCGAGAGAGAGTTGACCGCAAGATGGCACCGCGTGGCTGACTTTTCAACCGGGCCCCTGCACGAACAGGGCTTTGCCGGCGAGCCGGCTACTTCTCGACGAACGCGCGCTCGATGACGTAGTGGCCGGCCTGGCCGATGCCTTTCGAGATCTCAAAGCCCTGCGCGTCGAGCACCACCCGCAGGTCGGCGAGCATCGCCGGGCCGCCGCAGATCATCGCGCGGTCGATCTTCGGGTCGAGCGCCGGCATGCCGATGTCCGAGGTCAGCTTGCCGTTCTCGATCAGCGTGGTCAGCCGACCTTGATTGCGGAACGCCTCGCGGGTCACGGTCGGGTAGTAGATCAACTTCTCGCGGACCTGCTCGCCGAGATAGTCGTGGTGCGGCAACTCGGCCTCGATGAAGTCGGCGTAGGCGAGTTCGCTGCCGAGGCGCACGCCGTGCACGAGCACGACCTTCTCGAACCGCTCGTACGTGTCGGGGTCGCGGATGATGCTGAGGAACGGCGCGAGGCCGGTGCCGGTCGCGAACAGATAGAGGTTGCGGCCGGGCAGCAGGTCGGACAGCACGAGCGTGCCGGTCGGCTTGCGGCCGATCAGCACGGGGTCGCCCGGCTGCAGGTGCTGCAGGCGCGACGTCAGCGGGCCGTCCTGCACCTTGATGCTGAAAAACTCGAGCTCTTCGGCGTAATGCGCGCTCGCGATGCTGTAGGCGCGCATCAGCGGCTTGCCGTCGAGTTCGAGGCCGACCATGACGAAATGGCCGCTCTCGAAACGCAGCGACGCCGCGCGCGTGCAGGTGAAAGTGAAAAGCGATTCGTTCCAGTGATGGACGCTAGTGACGCGCTCGGTATCGAAGGCTGCCATGGACGAAGGGAGTCGGAAGTCGAAGCGGATTGTCGTCCAAAGTGCCGCCGCGATGGAGGGGGCTTCAGCGTACTCCTCGGGTGTCGGGCAGACGTGGAGCCGTTGCGCAATGCGGAGAAGCCCGAGTCGACGCTCGAAGCAGCTTCGACAGCGCAATCGCGCACATCCACGCTCACTCGACACATTCACTGGTCGCCGCAGGTCGTTGTTTTTCAACGCAATTGTGCGGACCCGTAACGTTTCGTCTGATTCCTAAGTGATTGATTCCATTGATTTTTGCCCACTTCTTTTCGTTGACCGGGCCCAGCCGCTCGGCTAAAGTGGCATGAAGTGCACTTTTGTGGATCTTCGTGGCGGAAATCGTGTTCCAGGGCCCAGCAGCCCTGACGCTGGACAGCAAGGGGCGCATCGCGATCCCGGCGCGTCACCGCGAACTGCTCGCAGCCATGGAAGTGAACCAGCTCACGCTCACCAAGCATCCGGAGGGCGCGCTCCTGATCTTCCCGCGACCGGCCTGGGTGACGTTCCGCGACAAGGTCGCTGCACTGCCGATGGAGGCGAGCGGCTGGAAGCGCGTGTTCCTCGGCAATGCGATGGACGTCGACATCGATGCGTCGTCGCGCGTCCTGATCGCGCCAGAGCTTCGCGCCTCTGCGAACCTGACGCGTGACGTGATGCTGCTCGGCATGGGCAGCCACTTCGAGCTCTGGGACGCGGAGCTGCATCGCGAGCACGAGGCGCGGGTGATGCAGTCGGACATGCCGGCGTCCCTCAAGAGCTTCAGCTTCTGACCGGACATGGTCGACGACCACGCTCCTTCCGCCGGCGCCAGCCTGCACACGACCGTGCTGCGCGACGCTGCCGTCGACGCCCTCGTCACGACGCCCGACGGCACGTATCTCGACGGCACCTACGGCCGGGGCGGCCATTCGCGGGCGGTGCTCGCGCGGCTGTCGCCGGCAGGCCGGTTGATCGCGATCGACCGCGACCCCGAGGCGGTGCAGGCCGCGACGGCGGGCGACGCACGCATCGACGACCCGCGGTTCTCGATCCACCACACGAGCTTCGCGCACATGGCGGACCTGCTCGCCTCGCTGGGCATCGAACGCATCGACGGACTGCTGCTCGATCTCGGCGTGTCGTCACCGCAGATCGACGACCCCACGCGCGGTTTCAGCTTCCGTTTCGACGGACCGCTCGACATGCGCATGGACACCACGCGCGGCGAAAGCGCCGCGGAATTTCTCGCTCGTGCCGACGAGCGCCACATCGCGGAAGTGATACGGGACCATGGGGAAGAACGGTTTGCTCTACAGATTGCAAAGGCGCTTGTTGCTCGGCGCGAGAGCGGGCATCCCGTTCGAACCACCGGGGAGCTTTCCGACCTCGTGGCTCGTGCGGTCAAGACCCGCGAAGCAGGCCAGAACCCTGCGACGCGCACATTTCAGGCTCTTCGGATTTTCGTCAACGCCGAGCTTGAGGAGCTGCAACAAGCCTTGAGCGCGTCGCTGGCGCTGCTCGCGCCGGGCGGCCGGCTGGTCGTGATCAGCTTCCACTCGCTCGAGGACCGTGCCGTGAAGACGTTCATCGCCCGCGAGAGCCGCAGCGAGGTCGACCGTCGCGCGCCGTTCGCGCCGGAAAAGGCGCACGCGCTTCGCGCCGTCGCGCGCGTCAAGCCCGACGTGACCGAGACGCTGCGCAACCCGCGCGCCCGCTCCGCCGTCATGCGCGTCGCCGAGCGCACCGCCGCGGAGGCCGTGTCGTGACGCGCTTGAACGTCGTCCTGCTGCTCGTGCTGGTCACGAGCAGCGTCTGGCTGATCCGCGTCTCGCACGAGTCGCGGCGGCTCTTCAACGAGCTCGACCGCGCGCGCACCGAGGACCGGCTGCTCGACAGCGAATTCGAGCGGCTGAAGTCCGAGCGCCAGTCGCAGGCGACGCCGCTGCGGGTCGAGAAGACGGCGCGCGAGAAGCTCGGGATGCGCACCGCGACGCCGGCGGTCACGATGTACCTGACCGACGTCCAGCAGGCCGCGGCACCGCAGCCGGAGCCGGCGCGATGAAGCTGCTCTGGACGCGCAAAGCCGGCCCCGCCGGCGCGCCCGGTCGCCGCAAGGCGCGTGCGCCGGCGCCGCAGACGAGCGTGCGCAGCGTCAACTACTCGATCAGCCCGCTGCTCGCGTCGCGGACGCCGCCGTGGCGGTCGAAGATGCTGGTCGCGCTCGTCGGTCTCGCGTTCTGCCTGCTGCTCGGCCGCGCGGTCTACGTGCAGATCATCGGCACCGACTTCTTCCAGCGCCAGGGCGAGATCCGCTACGCCCACCGGATCACGCTGCCGGCGAGCCGCGGCCGCATCTTCGACCGCAACGGCCTGCTGCTCGCCTCGAGCGTCCCGGCGCCGTCGCTCTGGGCGATCCCGAAGGAGCTGGAGCTCCAGCCCGACGAGCGGCTGCAGCTCGCCAGGCTGCTCGGCCTGAAGCCCGCCGAACTCGACGCCAAGCTGGCGGAGAACCAGAATTTCGTCTGGCTGAAGCGCCTCGCCGACGACCAGCTCGCGAAGGACGTGCTGGCCCTGAAGCTGAAGGGCGTCGCGCAAGTGCGCGAGTACCGGCGGCTCTATCCCGAGGGCGAAGCCGCGGCGCACGTGGTCGGCTTCACCGACATCGAGGACAAGGGCCAGGAAGGCATCGAGCTCGCGCGCCAGGCCGATCTCGCCGGCCGCAACGGCTCGCGCCGCGTCATCAAGGACCGGCTCGGCCGGGTCATCGAGGACATCGGCGATGCCGTCGCTCCGGTCGACGGCCAGGACGTGACCCTGTCGATCGACTCGAAGGTCCAGTTCTTCGCCTACCAGCGGATCCGCGACGCCGTGGTCGCGAACCGCGCGAAGGCGGGCAGCGTCGTGGTGCTCGACATCCAGACCGGCGAGGTGCTCGCGCTCGCCAACTACCCGAGCTACACGCCGGGCGACCGCAGGAACCTCACCGGCGACCAGCTGCGCAACCGCGCGATGACCGACTCCTTCGAGCCCGGCTCGACGATGAAGCCGATCGTCGCCGCCTGGGCGCTGCAGACCGGGCGCGTCACGCCTGCCACGATCATCCACACCGCGCCGGGCCGCGTCTCGATGAGCGGCTTCACGATCAGCGACTCGCACGCCCACGGCGACCTGACGGTGGCCGAAGTCATCCAGAAATCGAGCAACATCGGCGCGATGCGCATGGGCCTGATGTTCGAGCCGCGCGAGATGTGGGAGCTCTACACCCGCGCCGGCTTCGGCCAGAAGCCGCAGATCGGCTTCCCCGGCACCGTCACCGGCCGCCTGCGGCCCTTCAAGGCCTGGGGCCAGATCGGCCAGGCGACGATGAGCTACGGCTACGGCCTGTCGGCGTCGCTGTTCCAGATCGCCCATGCCTACACAATGTTCGGCCGCGAGGGCGAGGTCATCCCGGTCACGCTGACCAAGCGCGGCGCGCCCGACGACGGCCCGGCGCACGGCGTCAAGGTGCTGTCGCCGAAGACCGCCGACCAGATCCGCTCGATGCTCGCGCTCGTCACCGGCCCAGGCGGCACGTCGCCCGAGGCGCAGGCGCTGGGCTACTCCACCGGCGGCAAGTCGGGCACGGCCTACAAGCAGGAGGGCAAGGGCTACAACCAGAAGAAGTACCGCTCGTGGTTCGTCGGCCTGGCGCCGATCGCCGACCCGCGGATCATCGTCGCGGTGATGGTCGACGAGCCGAGCGCCGGCCAGTACTTCGGCGGCCAGGTCGCCGGCCCGGTCTACAGCCAGCTCGTCCAGCAGACGCTGCGGACGATGGGCGTCGCCCCCGACCTCGAAGTCAAGTCGCAGATCGTCACGAAGAAGATGCCGGGCGACGAGGAGAGCTTCTGATGGCCGTGCATGCACTCGCCTCGGTGGACGACGCGCTCGGCTGGCTGGCGGCGCGCGGCGCGCGACGGCTCGTCGCCGACAGCCGGCGCGTCGCCGCGGGCGACGGCTTCATCGCCTGGCCGGGACATGCGCACGATGCACGGCGCTTCGTGCCGCAGGCGCTCGACGCGGGCGCCGTGGGCTGCATCGTCGAGCAGGACGGCGCCGATGCGTTCGCCGCCGGCTGGGGCGGCATGGCCGTCGCGGCGCTGCCGCGGCTGAAAGCGGCGTGCGGACCGCTCGCGAGCCGCTTCGTCGGCGAGCCGAGCCGCACGCTCGACGTCGTCGCCTGCACCGGCACCAACGGCAAGACCTCGATGGCGTGGTGGACCGCGCAGGCGCTCACCGCGCTCGGCCGTCGCTGCGGCGTCGTCGGCACGCTCGGCGTCGGCGAGCCGCCGTTGGCATCGGCGTCGATGGCGATCGCGTCGACCGGCCTCACCACTCCGGACCCGATCACGCTGCAGTCCGCGTTCCGCGACTTCGCCGACCGCGGTTTCGGCGCCTGCGCGCTCGAGGCGTCGTCGATCGGCCTCGCCGAGCACCGCCTCGCCGGCACGGCGATCGATGTCGCGCTCTTCAGCAACTTCACGCTCGACCATCTCGACTTCCACGGGTCGATGGACGCGTACTGGCAGGCCAAGGCGCCGCTCTTTCGCTGGCCGGGGCTGCGGGCGGCGGTCGTCAACCTCGACGACGCGCAGGGCCGGGTGCTGGCCGAGTCCGTCGCCGAGGCCGGCGGCGTCGAAATCTGGACGTATGCGGTCGAGCGCCCTGCGCGCCTGCTCGCCGCCGACGTCGGCTACCGCGGCGGCGGCCTGGTGTTCGAGGTCCGCGAGGGCGCCGCCGCCGCATCGGTCGCGACCGGCCTGATCGGCAGCTACAACGTCTCGAACCTGCTCGCCGTGCTCGGGGGCCTGCGCGCGCTGGGCGTGCCGCTCGCGGCCGCCGCCGACGCCTGCGCCGTGCTCACGCCGGTGCCGGGACGGATGCAGCGCGTCGCAGGCGAACCGGATGCGCCGCAGGTCGTCGTCGACTACGCCCACACGCCCGACGCGCTCGACAAGGCGCTGCTGGCGCTGCGACCGCTCGCCGACGAGCGCGGCGGACGGCTCTGGTGCGTGTTCGGCTGCGGCGGCAACCGCGACGCGCGCAAGCGGCCGTTGATGGGCGCGATCGCCGCGCGGCGCGCCGACAAGGTCGTCGTCACCAGCGACAACCCGCGGCTCGAACCGGCCGACGCGATCATCGGGCAGATCCTCGGCGGCGCCGGCCCGTCGGCGGTCGCGATCCCCGACCGCGGCGAGGCGATCGCCAACGCGGTCGCGGCGGCCGACGCGCGCGACGTGATCCTCGTCGCCGGCAAGGGCCACGAGACCACCCAGGAGATCGGTGGCGTGCGCCGGCCGTTCTCCGATGCGGACGAAGCGTCGAAGGCGCTCCGTGCGCGACCGGGAGCGGCCGCGTGACGACCCTGATGACGCTCGCCGAGGCCCACGCGCTGCTGCCCGGCTCGACGCTGGTCGGCGATGCGGCGACGGCCATCGCGCGCGTCCACACCGACACCCGCAGCCTCGCCGCGGGCGACCTCTTCGTCGCGTTGAAGGGCGAGCGCTTCGACGCCCACGACTTCCTCGGCGACGCCGCGTCGGCAGGCGCGGCGGCGGTCGTCTCGTCGCGGTCGATCGATGGCTTCGGCCTGCCCGGCCTCGTCGTCGCCGACACCCAGGCCGCGCTGACCGACCTCGCCCGCGGCTGGCGCCGGCGCTATTCCGGACCGCTGATCGCCGTCACCGGCAGCAACGGCAAGACGACGGTGACGCAGATGATCGCCGCCGTCCTCGTCGCCTGGCGCGGCGACGCGGCGCTCGCGACTGCCGGCAACCTCAACAACCACATCGGCGTGCCGCTGACCTTGCTGCGCCTGCGGCCTCGACACCGCGTCGCCGTCGTCGAGCTCGGCATGAACCACCCGGGCGAGATCGCGCAGCTCGCCGCGCTCGTGATGCCGACCGTCGCGCTCGTCAACAACGCGCAGCGCGAGCACCTCGAGTTCATGGTGAGCGTCGATGCGGTGGCGCGCGAGAACGGCGCCGCGATCGAGGCGCTCGGGCTCGACGGCATCGCCGTGTTCCCCGCGGACGACGCGCACGCCGCGACCTGGCGCGTGCTCGCCGGCGCACGCCGCTGCATCACCTTCGCGCTGCAGGCGCCGGCCGACGTGCGCGGCGAGGCGACGTGGCAGGGCGACCATTGGTCGATGCGCATCGCGACGCCCGCCGGCGACGCGACCGCGGTGCTCCGCGTCGCCGGCCTCCACAACTGCAAGAACGCGCTCGCCGCGACCGCCTGCGCGCTCGCCGTCGGCTGCCCGCTCGACGCCGTCGTCCGCGGCCTGGAGGCGTTCGAGCCGGTGAAGGGCCGCTCGCAGGTCAGGACGCTGCAGCGCGACGGCCAGGCGGTCACGCTCGTCGACGACAGCTACAACGCCAACCCCGACTCGGTCCACGCCGCGATCGACGTGCTCGCCGCGCTGCCGGCGCCGCGCTGGCTGATCCTCGGCGACATGGGCGAGGTCGGCGCCGACGGCCCGGCCTTCCATGCCGAGGCTGGCCGCCGTGCCCGGTCGCTCGGCATCGATGCGCTCTGGACCGCCGGCCGCGCGAGCACGCACGCCGCCGACGCGTTTGCCGGCGCCCGCCATTTCGACGACGTCGCGAGCCTCGTCGCCGCGCTCGAGAGCGCGCCGCCGCACGCGTCGGTCGTCGTCAAGGGCTCGCGCTTCATGGCGATGGAGCGCGTCGTCGCGGCGCTTCTGGGCAGCGGGCCGCTGACGCCCGCCGCGGAGGCGCCGCCATGCTGCTGAGCCTCGCGACTTGGCTGCAGGCCCAGTCGCCGGAATTCGGCTTCTTCCGCGTCTTCCAGTACATCACCTTCCGTGCCGTCATGGCCGCGTTGACCTCGCTCCTCATCGGCCTCGCGTTCGGCCCGTGGGTGATCGCGCGGCTGACGTCGCTGAAGATCGGCCAGCCGGTGCGCGCCTACGGCGTCGAGGCGCATGCGTCGAAGAACGGCACGCCGACGATGGGCGGCGTGCTGATCCTGATCGGCATCGGCGTCTCGACCTTGCTCTGGTTCGACTGGGGCAACCGCTTCGTCTGGATCGTGATGCTGGTGACCGTCGGCTTCGGTGCGATCGGCTGGGTCGACGACTGGCGCAAGGTCGTGCAGAAGAACCCGGAAGGCATGCCCTCGGGCGAGAAGTACTTCTGGCAGTCGGTGATCGGGCTCGTCGCCGCGCTCTACCTCGCCTTCAGCGTCAGCGAGACCTCGAACCTGCGCGTGCTCGAGCTCTTCGTCCGCTGGGTGCAGAGCGGCTTCTCGAACGACCTGCCGCCGAAGGCGGACCTGATGGTGCCGTTCTTCAAGACGATCAGCTATCCGCTCGGCGTCTTCGGCTTCATCGCGCTGACCTACTTCGTCATCGTCGGCGCGAGCAACGCGGTCAACCTGACCGACGGGCTCGACGGCCTCGCGATCATGCCGGTCGTGATGGTCGCGGGCGCGCTCGGCGTGTTCGCGTACGTCACCGGCAGCTCGGTCTTCAGCCGCTACCTGCTGTTCCCGTACATCCCGGGTGCCGGCGAACTGCTGATCTTCTGCTCGGCGATGGGCGGCGCGGGGCTCGCTTTCCTCTGGTTCAACACGCACCCGGCGCAGGTCTTCATGGGCGACGTCGGCGCGCTCGCGCTCGGCGGCGCGCTCGGCACGATCGCCGTCATCACGCGGCAGGAGATCGTGCTCGGGATCATGGGCGGCGTCTTCGTCGCGGAGGCGTTGTCGGTGATGCTGCAGGTGGGCTGGTTCAAGTTCACCAAGAAGCGCTTCGGCACCGGCCGCCGCATCCTCAAGATGGCGCCGCTGCACCACCATTTCGAGAAGTCGGGCTGGCGCGAGACGCAGGTCGTCGTGCGCTTCTGGATCGTCACGATGCTGCTGTGCCTGGTCGGCCTGGCGAGCCTGAAGCTGCGGTGATGACGGACTTCCTCCGAGGCACTTCGGTGCTCGTTCTCGGGCTCGGCGAGTCGGGCCTCGCGATGGCGCGCTGGTGCGCTCGCTTCGGTGCGTCGGTGCACGTCTGGGACTCGCGCGACGCGCCACCCAGCGCCGCCGCGCTCGCCGAGCACGTGCCGGCCGCGACGCTCGTCCACGGGCCGCTCGCCGACGACACATTTGCCGGCATGCAACTCGTGCTGCGCAGCCCCGGCCTCTCGCCGCTCGACGCGCGCATCCGCGGCCCGCTCGACCGCGCCGCGGCGACCGGCATCGCGGTCCAGGGCGAGCTCGAGCTCTTCGCCCGCGCGCTCGTCGATCTGCGCGCCGAGCGCGGCTACGCGCCGCGGGTGCTCGCGGTCACCGGCACCAACGGCAAGACGACGACGACGTCGATGGCGGCGCAGCTTGTCGCACGGGCGGGCAGGCGCGTCGCCGCCGCCGGCAACATCGGCCCGACGATGCTGCAGACGCTCGCCGACGCGCTCGACGCCGGCGAGCCGCTGCCCGAGGTCTGGATACTTGAGCTGTCAAGTTTCCAGCTCCACGGCGTGCGCGGTTTCGAGCCCGACGCCGCCGTCGTGCTGAACCTGAGCGAAGACCACCTCGACTGGCACGGCACGTTCGACCACTACGCCGCCGCGAAGGCGTGCGTCTTCGGCGAGCGCACGGTGCGCGTCGTCAACCGCGACGACCCGCAGGTCGAGGCGCTCGCCGCGCCGACGACGGCGGCCAAGCCGGCCAGGAGCCGCAAAGCGGTCGCGGCCCGCACCGTCCGCTTCGGCCTCGGCGCGCCGCGCGCGCCGGGCGACTTCGGCCTGGTCGAAGAGAACGGCATCGCCTGGCTGGTGCGCGCGCTCGAGCTCGACGAGACGCAGTCGCGTGCCCGCGGCGGCAAGGGCGCGGGCGTCGCCGAGGCCGAGGCCATCCATCTGCAGCGCCTGATGCCGGCCGACGCGCTGCGCGTGCGCGGCCGCCACAACGCCGCCAACGCGCTCGCCGCGCTGGCGCTTGGCGTCGCCGTCGGCTGCCCGCTCGCGCCGATGCTGCACGGCCTGCGCGACTACGCCGGCGAGCCGCACCGCGTGCAGTTCGTCGCGACGGTCGACGGCATCGACACGTTCGACGACAGCAAGGGCACGAACGTCGGCGCGACCGTCGCGGCGCTCGACGGCCTGGGCGCCGACCGGGCACCGGCTCGTGTCGTCGTCATCCTCGGCGGCGACGGCAAGGGCCAGGACTTCACACCGCTTGCCGCGCCGGTCCGCCGGCACGCGCGCGCCGTCGCGCTGATCGGCCGCGACGCGCCGGCGATCGAAGCCGCGCTCGCCGATGCCGACGTGCCGATGCAGCGCCACGACGCGCTGTCCGCCGCCGTGCGCTGGAGCTTCGCACAAGCCCGCGCAGGCGACGCCGTCCTGTTGAGCCCCGCCTGCGCGAGCCTCGACATGTTCCGCAACTACGCGCATCGCGCCGACGTCTTCGTCGCCGAGGTGCATGCCATCGCGGCCGAGTGCGGAGGCGTCGTCGCATGACCGCCCGCGCCGAGCCGCGCCCGACGATGCCGATCCTCGGACGGCTGGCGGCCGTCGTCCGCCGCCGCGACTCCAAGGCCGAGCCGCGCGTCGGATCGATTCCGGTGCGCGACTGGATCGACGTCGGTCGCCCGCGCCGGGAAACGCGCCTGCTCGGCTTCGACCAGGCACTGCTGTCGGTCGTGATCGGCCTGCTCGCGATGGGCGTCGTGATGGTCTATTCGGCGACGGTCGCGTTGCCCGACAGCCCGAAGTTCGCCCACTACGGGCCGACGTTCTTCATGTCGCGGCAGATCGTCTTCGTCGCCGTGTCGCTGCTCGCGGCGCTGGTCGCGGTGCAGGTGCCGGTCGACGCCTGGGAGAAGGCGGCGCCCTGGATCTTCGTCGCCTCGCTGCTGCTGCTCGGCGTCGTGCTCGTGCCGGGGCTCGGCAAGGGTGTCAACGGCGCGCACCGCTGGATCCCGCTCGGGCTGCTCAACTTCCAGCCATCGGAATTCGCGAAGCTCTCGATCGCGATGTACGCGGCCAACTACATGGTCCGCAAGATGGACATCAAGGAGAAGTTCCTGCGCGCCGTCGCGCCGATGGCGGTCGCGCTCGCGGTCGTCGGCATGCTGCTGCTCGCCGAGCCCGACATGGGCGCGTTCATGGTCATCGCGGTGATCGCGGTCGGCATCCTGTTCCTGGGCGGCGTGAACGGCAAGATGTTCCTGCTGAGCATCACGGTGCTGGTCGGCGCATTCGTGTCGATGATCGTGACGAGCCCGTGGCGCGCCGAGCGCATCTTCGCCTTCATCACGCCGTGGGACCCGAAGTACGCGATGGGCAAGGGCTACCAGCTCACCCATTCGCTGATCGCCTTCGGCCGCGGCGAGGCGTTCGGCCAGGGGCTCGGCGGCAGCGTCGAGAAGCTGCACTACCTGCCCGAGGCGCACACCGACTTCCTGCTCGCGGTGATCGGCGAGGAGCTCGGCTTCATCGGTGTCGCCTGCGTGATCGTCGCGTTCTTCTGGCTCGCGCGCCGCATCTTCCACATCGGCCGGCAGGCGGTCGCGCTCGACCGCGTGTTCGCCGGCCTCTACGCGCAGGGCATCGGCATCTGGATGGGCGGCCAGGCGTTCATCAACATGGGCGTGAACCTCGGCGTGCTGCCCACCAAGGGCCTGACCCTGCCGCTGATGAGCTATGGCGGCTCGGCGATCGTCATCAACATGATCGCGCTCGCGATCGTGCTGCGCGTCGATGTGGAGAACCGGCAGCTCATGCGCGGGGGGCGGGCATGACGGCGCGTCACCTGATGGTGATGGCGGCCGGCACCGGCGGTCACGTGATCCCGGGCCTCGCGGTCGCGGCCGAGATGCGCTCGCGCGGCTGGTCGGTGAGCTGGCTGGGCACGGCGACGGGCATGGAGAACCGCCTCGTCCCGCAGACCGGCATCCCGCTCGAGACGCTGGCTTTCAGCGGCCTGCGCGGCAAGGGCGCGCGACATGCGGTCGCCGGCGCGTCGCGGCTCGTCGGCGCCTTCGCCCGCAGCGTGCGGATCCTTCGCCGGCGGCGTCCGGACGTGGTGCTCGGCATGGGCGGCTATGTCTGCTTCCCGGGCGGCATCGCGAGCGCCGTCGTCGGCCGACCGCTGATCCTCGTCAACGCCGACGCGTCGCTGCTGATGAGCAACCGGGCGCTGCTGCCGGTCACGAGGCGCATCGCCTTCGGCTTCGACGGCGACGCCGCACGGCGGACGCGGCGGTCGGTCGTGACCGGTAATCCGGTGCGCGCCGACATCGAGGCGCTGCCGTCGCCGCCCGAGCGCTTCGCCGGCCGCGCCGGCGCGCTGCGCCTTCTCGTCGTCGGCGGCAGCCTTGGCGCCAAGGTGCTCAACGACGTGCTGCCGCGCGCGCTCGCGCTGCTCGAGGCGAATCGCCGTCCGCTGGTGACGCACCAGACCGGCCAGACGCATGTCGACGCGGTCCGTGCTGCGTACGCCGCCGCCGGGCTCGAGGGCGACGTGCAGCCCTTCCTCGACGACATGGCGACGCGGCTCGCCGACTGCGACCTCGTCGTCTGCCGCGCCGGCGCGATCACCGTGAGCGAACTCTGCGCCGCGGGCGTCGCGGCAGTGCTCGTGCCGCTGGTCGTCAGCACGACCGCGCACCAGCGCGACAACGCCGAGTGGCTGGCCGGGCAGGGCGCCGGCGTCCATCTGCCGCAGCCCGATCTGACCGCTCGAAGACTCGCCGACTTGCTCGCATCGACGACCCGCGACGCGCTGCTCGCGATGGCGACCCGCGCCCGCTCGCTCGCCCGCCCGCACGCCGCCGCGCGCGTCGCCGACCTCGTCGAGGAGGCGGTCGCGTGAAGCACGCCCTGAAGCACATCCACTGCGTCGAAGGTCCACGAACGCCGACGAAGCCACTGAGGCGGGAGTGCGCTCGTCCATGAAGCACGCCGTCAAGCACATCCACTTCGTCGAAGGTCCACGAACGCCGACGAAGCCTCTGAGGCGGGGGTTCGTTCGCCCATGAAGCACGCCGTCAAGCACATCCACTTCGTCGGCGTGGGCGGCGCCGGCATGAGCGGCATCGCCGAGATCCTGCACAACCTCGGCTACACCGTGTCGGGCTCCGATCAGCAGGACAGCGCGACGACGCGGCGGCTCGCCTCGCTCGGCATCCGCATCGCGATCGGGCACGACGCGGCGCAGATCGCCGGCGCCGGCGCGGTCGTCACGTCGACCGCCGTGCGCGGCGACAACCCCGAGGTGCTCGCGGCCCGCGCGGCCCGGGTGCCGCTCGTGCCGCGCGCCGTGATGCTGGCCGAACTGATGCGCCTCAAGCGTGGCATCGCGATCGCCGGCGCCCACGGCAAGACGACGACGACGAGCCTCGTCACCAGCGTGCTCGCCACCGCCGGCCTCGACCCGACCTTCGTCATCGGCGGGCGGCTCAACGCGGCCGGCGCCAATTCGCGGCTCGGTTCGGGCGACTACATCGTCGTCGAAGCCGACGAGTCGGATGCGTCGTTCCTCAACCTGATGCCGGTGATGGCGGTGGTCACCAACATCGACGCCGATCACATGGACACCTACGGCCACGACTTCGCGAAGCTGAAGGCCGCGTTCGTCGAATTCATCCACCGCATGCCGTTCTACGGCGCGGCCGTGCTCTGCAGCGACGACCCCGGCGTGCGCTCGATCGTGCCGATGATCTCGCGGCCGATCGTGAGCTACGGCTTCGGCGAGGACGCGATGGTCCGCGCCGTCGACGTCGCTGCCGACGCCGGCACGATGCGCTTCACGGTGCAGCGCAGGAACGGCGTGCGCATGCCCGACCTGCGGGTCACGCTCAACCTGCCCGGCGAGCACAACGTGCTGAACGCGCTGGCCGCGATCGCCGTCGCGACCGAACTCGAGCTGCCAGATGCGCCGGTCGTCCAGGGCCTCGCCGAGTTCCGTGGCGTCGACCGCCGCTTCCAGCGCTACGGCGAGCAGCCGAGCGCCGATGGCGGCCGCTTCACGCTGATCGACGACTACGGCCACCACCCGGTCGAGATGGCCGCGACGCTCGCCGCCGCGCGCGGCGCCTTCCCCGGCCGCCGCCTCGTGCTCGCGTTCCAGCCGCACCGCTACACCCGCACCCGCGACTGCTTCGAGGACTTCGTCAAGGTGCTCGGCACCGCCGACCTCGTGCTGCTCGCCGAGGTCTACGCCGCCGGCGAGGCGCCGATCGTGGCCGCCGACGGCCGGGCGCTGGTGCGCGCGTTGCGCGTCGCCGGCAAGGTCGATCCGATCTTCGTCGACGACATCGCCGCGATGGCCGGCGGGGTCGTCGAGCAGGCGCGCGACGGCGACGTGGTGATCTCGATGGGCGCCGGCTCGATCGGCGCGGTGCCGGCGCGGGTCGTCGAGCTGCTGGGCGGCAAGGAGGTGCAGCATGTCGATTGATCCGAAGACCCTCGGCAAGGTCGCGGTGCTGCTCGGCGGCAGCTCGGCCGAGCGGCAGATCTCGCTGATGTCGGGCGGCGAGGTGCTCGGCGCGCTGCGCTCGCAGGGCGTCGACGCCCATGCGTTCGACCCGGCCGAGCGCGACCTCGTCGAGTTGAAGCGCGACGGCTTCGCCCGCTGCTTCGTCGCGCTGCACGGCCGCCATGGCGAAGACGGCAGCGTGCAGGGCGCGCTCGAGCTGCTCGGCGTGCCGTACACCGGCTCCGGCGTGATGGCGTCGGCGATCGCGATGGACAAGACGATGACCAAGCGGCTCTGGCTGGCCGAAGGCCTGCCGACGCCGCGCTACCTGCGCCTCAAGCCCGGCGAGCAGGACCGCGAGCACGTCAACGCCGTGCCCGACGAACTCGGTCTGCCGCTGATCGTCAAGCCACCCCGGGAAGGCTCGTCGATCGGCATCACCAAGGTGTTCGGCTATTCGCAGATGCAGACCGCGGTCGCGCTCGCGGCGAAGTACGACGCCGACGTGCTCTGCGAGGAATTCATCGACGGCGAGGAAGTGACCTGCCCGGTGCTCGGCCAGGGCGACGCGGCGCGCGCGCTGCCGGTGATCCGCATCGTCGCGCCCGACGGCGCCTACGACTACCAGAACAAGTACTTCACCGACGTCGTCGAGTACCGGGTGCCGAGCGGCCTGCCGGCGACCGAGGAAGCGGAGATCCAGCGCCTCGTCCTGCAGGCCTACCGCTCGCTCGGCTGCCGTGGCTGGGGCCGCGCCGACCTGATGATCCGCGCGAGCGACCGCAAGGCCTTCCTGCTCGAGATGAACACCTCGCCCGGCATGACGACGCATTCGCTCGTGCCGATCTCGGCGCGCGCGATCGGCATGAGCTTCGAGGGCCTGTGCCTCGAGCTCGTCGCCGGCGCCTCGCTCGATTCGGCCCGCTGACCGCCATGGACCGCACCGTGCCGCTCGCCGCCGACATCCGGCTGATGAACGCGACCACCGCGCTGTGCGTGGGCCTCGCCGTCGCCGCGTTCGTCGCGACCGGCGTGCTCTGGATCGCGCGGCAGCCGATCTTCGCGGTCAGGAGCATCCGCATCGACGGCGACCTCGCGCACAACAGCGTCGTGACGATCCGCGCCAACGCGATGCCGCATCTGGCGGGCAACTTCTTCACCATGGACCTGTCGCAGGGCCGGCGCGCCTTCGAATCGGTGCCGTGGGTGCGGCAGGCGCTGGTCCGCCGCGTCTGGCCGAACCGCCTGCTGGTGCAGCTCGAGGAACACCGGCCCGTCGCGCTGTGGGGCGACGCGGCGAGCGGCGACGAAGCGCCGGACCAGCTGGTCAACAGTTTCGGCGAAGTCTTCGAGGCCAATCTCGGTGACGTCGAGGACCAGGCGCTGCCGACCTTGCGCGGCCCGGCCGGCAGCTCGGTGCACATGCTCGCGATGCTCGGCAAGCTGCAGACGGTGGTCTCGCCGCTCGACGCCAGGGTCGAGACGCTCGAGCTCTCGGGCCGCGGCTCGTGGCGCGCGACGCTCGCCTCGGGCTCGCAGGTCGAGCTCGGCCGGGGCAGCGACGCCGAGGTCGTCGAGCGGACCGAGCGCTTCGTCGCGACGCTGCCGGCGGTGACGAAACGCTACGAACGGCCGCTCGAATACGCCGACCTGCGCCACAACGAAGGCTATGCCGTGCGTCTCAAGGGCATCTCGACCATGGTCGAGCCGGTGCCCAAGCCGACCAAGAAGAAATAGGACGCGAGCGCCCCATGCCCAAGGACTACAAGGACCTCGTCGTCGGCCTCGACATCGGCACGGCCAAGATCATGGTCGTCGTCGCCGAGGTGATGCCGGGCGGCGAGCTGCGCATCGCCGGCCTCGGCAGCGCGCCGACGCACGGCCTGAAGCGCGGCGTCGTCGTCAACATCGACGCGACCGTGCAATCGATCCAGGCCGCGCTCAAAGAGGCCGAGATGATGGCCGACAGCAAGATCACGCGCGTCTACACCGGCATCACCGGCAGCCACATCCGCGGCCAGAACTCGACCGGCATGGTGATCGTGCGCGACAAGGAAGTGACGCCGGTCGACGTGGCGCGCGTCGTCGAGACGGCCAAGGCGATCAACATCCCGAACGACCAGCGGCTGCTGCTCGTCGAGCCGCAGGAATTTGTGATCGACGGCCACGAGGTCAAGGAGCCGATCGGCATGAGCGGCGGCCGGCTCGAGGTCAAGGTCCACATCGTGACCGGCGCGCAGAGTGCGGCCGAGAACATCGTCAAGTGCGTGCGCCGCTGCGGGCTCGAGGTCGACCAGCTGGTGCTGAACCCGAGCGCGTCGAGCCATGCGGTGCTGACCGACGACGAGAAGGACCTCGGCGTCGCGCTGGTCGACATCGGCGCCGGCACGACCGACGTCGCGATCTTCACCGACGGCGCGATCCGCCACACCGCCGTGATCCCGATCGCCGGCGACCTGATCACCAGCGACATCGCGATGGCGCTGCGCACGCCGACCAAGGATGCGGAAGAGATCAAGGTCCAGTACGGCGTCGCCAAGCAGCTGCTCGCCGACCCGGCGGAACAGCTCGAGGTGCCCGGCCTCGGCGACCGACCGCCGCGGATGCTGTCGCGCCAGGCGCTCGCCGGCGTGATCGAGCCGCGCATCGAGGAAATCTATTCGCTCGTCCACCAGGTGATCCGCGAGAGCGGCTTCGAGGAGCTGCTGTCGTCGGGGATCGTCATCACCGGCGGCGCGGCGGTGATGCCCGGCATGGTCGAGCTCGGCGAGGACATCTTCCTGAAACCGGTCAGGAAGGGCGTGCCGACCTACCACGGCGCGCTCTACGACATGGTCTCGAACCCGCGCTCGGCGACCGTCATGGGCCTGCTCGAGGAAGCGCGGCATGCGCGCACCCGCGGCGTGCGCGCCGCCCAGCAGGCGGGGTCGGTCAAGACGCTGTTCGGCCGGGCGCGCGACTGGTTTCTCGGCAATTTCTGAAGGAGCGAACGCATGAAGCGCACCCATTCGCTGCTGCACGTTCATTCCTCGCACGGGTTGGCGCCTCCCGGCGTCGGCCCGATTCCAAGACCGGGGCGCGACCCCGGCTGATCCAGCGACTTCTCACCTTCCCCAACACGGCAACTGCATCAACGCATCGGAGCACCACATGGCCATCGAAATGATCGAAGAGTTCAACCAAGGCACGCAGATCAAAGTCATCGGCGTCGGCGGCGGCGGCGGCAACGCCGTCGAGCACATGATCACGCAAGGCGTGCAGGGCGTTCAGTTCGTCTGCGCCAACACCGACGCGCAGGCGCTCAACCGCTCGTCGGCGCACGACCTGATCCAGCTCGGCACGACCGGCCTCGGCGCCGGCGCCAAGCCCGAGGCCGGCAAATCGGCGGCGGAGGAAGCCGTCGACCGCATCCGCCAGTCGATCGAAGGCGCGCACATGCTCTTCATCACCGCCGGCATGGGCGGCGGCACCGGCACCGGCGCGGCGCCGGTCATCGCGCGGGTCGCGAAGGAGATGGGCATCCTGACCGTCGGCGTCGTCACCAAGCCGTTCGAGTTCGAAGGCAACCGACGGATGAAGCTCGCCGACAACGGCCTGGCCGAGCTCGAGGCGAATGTCGACTCGCTGATCGTCATCCTCAACGACAAGCTGCTCGACGTCCTCGGCGACGACATCACGCAGGACCAGGCGTTCGCCCATGCCAACGACGTGCTGAGGAACGCCGTCGGCGGCATCAGCGACATCATCCACATGCCCGGCCTCGTCAACGTCGACTTCGAGGACGTGAAGACGGTGATGAGCGAGCCCGGCAAGGCGATGATGGGCACGGCGCAGGCGAGCGGCCCGGACCGCGCGACGAAGGCGGCCGAAGCGGCCGTCGCGTGCCCGCTGCTCGAAGGCATCGACCTGTCGGGTGCGAAGGGCGTGCTGGTGCTGATCGCGGCCAACCGGCTGACCTTCAAGCTCGCCGAGAGCCGCAACGCGATGAACTGCATCCGCCGCTACGCCGCCGACGACGCCCACGTGATCTACGGCACCGCCTACGACGAGTCGCTCGGCGACCAGCTGCGCGTCACCGTGATCGCGACCGGCCTGTCGCCGCAGCGCCGCCAGCAGCAGTCGCCGATGACGGTCGTCCACAGCGTGCCGGCGCAGCGCACCGGCACGCACGACCTGCCGATCCTGCACAACGCGCTCAACGTGCCGGTGCAGGCCGTGAGCCCGCAGATGCACGACTACAGCGGTCTCTCGACGCCGAGCGTCTGGCGCAACGGGCGGACGGCTGCGGCGAAGGTCGACGCGCTCGCGAGCAACGGCATGGACGAGATCGAGATCCCGGCGTTCCTGCGCAAGCAGGCCGATTGAGCTCGGGCATGTGGCGGGCGCTGCCGGGCGCCCGCCCGTCGGGGCGCCTGCCGGCCGGGTCGCGGCGGCAAATGCCCGACAATCGACCGATGCTCGCCCAACGCACCTTGAAGTCGATGACCCGCGCGGTCGGCGTCGGCGTGCACGGCGGCCAGCGCGTCGAGCTGACGCTGCGGCCGGCGCCGGTCGACACCGGCATCGTCTTTCGTCGCGTCGACCTCGCCGTGCCGGTCGACATCCCCGCGCATGCGTTCGCCGTCTGCGACACCCGCATGGCGACGACGATCTCGCCCGGCGGCGATCCCGGCGGGCCCAAGGTCGCCACGATCGAGCACCTGCTGTCGGCGTGCTGCGGCCTCGGCCTCGACAACCTGCGCATCGACATCACCGCCGAGGAAGTGCCGATCCTCGACGGCTCGGCCGCCGCCTTCGTCTTCCTGCTCCAGAGCGCCGGCATCGAGCTGCAGTCGGCGCCGAAGCGCTTCCTGCGCCTGCTCGCGCCGGTCGAGGTGCGCGAGGGCAGCGGCGCGAGCCTGAAGTGGGCGCGCCTCGATCCCTTCGAAGGCTACAAGCTCAGCTTCGAGATCGAGTTCGACCATCCCGCCGTCAGCCAGACCGGCCAGCACGTCGTCTTCGACATGGGCTCGGGCCAGTACAAGCACGACATCGCGCGGGCGCGCACCTTCGGCTTCACCCGCGAGGTCGAGCTGATGCGCTCGCGCGGCCTCGGCCGGGGCGGCAGCCTCGACAACGTGATCGTGCTCGACGACTACAAGGTGCTCAACAGCGAAGGCCTTCGCTACGACGACGAATTCGTCAAGCACAAGATCCTCGACGCGATCGGCGACCTGTATCTCGCCGGCCATCCGCTGCTGGCGTCGTACAGCGCCTTCAAGTCGGGCCATGCGCTCAACAACAAGCTGCTGCGTGCCGTGCTCGCCGATCCGTCGGCGCACGAGCTCGTCGCATTCGCCGACGCGAACGAGGCGCCTGCGGGCTTCGCCGAGCTCGCACCGGCCTGGTAGCCGCCGCGGATGCTGGTCGCACGCTGGATCGTCCTGCTGCTGCTCGTCGCGGGCCTGGTCTGCTTCGGGATGTATGTCGCGACCGGCCAGCAGCGCTTCCGCCGCATCGGGCTCGGGTTGATCCGCTGGACCGTCGTCGCCGGCCTCGGCTTCTTCGCCGTGCTGATCCTCGAGCGGCTCGCGCTGCTCGTATGACGGCCCCGCCGCGCGCTGCCGCATGACCGTCTTCCGCTGGATCGTCGGCATCCTCGCCGCGCTGTTCGCAGCCGGGTCGATCGTGTCGCTGGTGATCTTCATCGCCTTCGACATCCCCGTCTGGATCGACCGCGCGCGCGTGCTGCGGCGCAGCTTCTTCAGCGTCGCCCTGTTCTGGTTCAACGTCGAGGTCTGGGGCCGCGTCGTCTGGACGATCGTGCACTGGAACGGCTAGACAAGCCCTGCGCGATGCGCTCGGATCGGGATGAGTCGAGATATGCCCGCCATTGCGGGTTGCCCTCATGAAGCGTTGCCCAGGGCAGACATCCCGCCTCCCGCGAGCATGTCGGCGACGCCGAGCGAATCGCACTACCACGCTCCTGATACCGGTTCGCCGGTTTCGGAACGAGACGGCCGATTCCGGCGCTGTCGGGCAAGGCATCGGTACGGGCCGATGGATCCGATTGCTCGGCTGCGGGTGTCAGCGGCCGGACCGCGCTGCGGAAGCCTTCAGGACAACGGTTCGGCCGGAATGGTCACGCTCGACGGCGTCACGCGGCCGGTTTTCGCGGGCGTCCCCGCGAGGATGCGGTCACGCACATCGACGGCCAGCGCACCCTGCAATCGGCGGATGCGCACGTGGCGCTCGACGAAGTTGTCGGCATCGCCGGCGAGCGCCACGTCCAGGAAGGTGGTGATGCCCGGCAGCTTGGTGCGCAGGCGCGGCGGCGCGGCCGCCGGATCGCCGCTGTCGTTGCTCAGCAGTGCCTGGATCGTGCGGACCGTGCGCGGCAGCATGTAGCAGGGCGCCGCGTCGTCGACCTGCACCCAGTACGGCGTCGCCGGCTCGACACCTTCGACTGCGAGCTGCTGCGCACGGCAGACGCGCAGGCGCAGCCGGGTCTCGTCGGCTGTCGGCACGATGCGCGCGTCGACCATCACCAGGCCCTTGTGGGCCGGTTGGCGCACCAGCGGGCGGTCTCGCACTTCCGGGCTGAAGCGCAGCGTGAGCACCGCGCCGGGCGCCAGCGGCGGCAGCGTGACGAAGCGGTTCTTCACCACGTGCACCAGTTCGTCCTCGCCCTGCCACACGCTGCCGAAGGGCGCGCGCCGCTCGAGCACCATGGCCGCGATGGAGCGTGCCGACGGGTTGCGCACGATCACCTCGTCGGGCTGCGCTCCGGGTTCGAGCACCAGCGCTTCGTAGTCCATCATGCGCTGGTAGAGGTCGCGCTGCGTCGCGATCCAGAAGTTGCGCCGTTCGGCCAGGTTGATGCAGTAGCGCAGGAAGTCGAGCGTCCCCTTGCCGTCGTTGAGCGACGGGTCGCGTGCCAGCTCGGGGTGGTACTGGAAGCTGTAGACGCCGTTTTCCAGTCGATCGTCCGGTGTGCGGCGGCGCGAGTGGTGCGCGCCGAACACGGTCTCGACCAGGTCGTAGTCGGCGTCGAACTCGTGCGTGCGGTCCCAGCCGCGCAGCGGGCGCCATTCGCGCGTGGTCGTGATCACCGCGCGGAACGGAAACCAGATGCCCTGCGTCGCGATGGTGTGGCGCAGGTCGGTGATGTAGGTCACTTCGCTGCGCCCGGCCGGGCCTTGGACCACCACCTCGGGGTTGCGCACCCCGTACTCGATCATGTGGTAGTAGCAGAAGGTGCACATGCCGATCACGCTGGCATGGTGCGCGTACAGGTAGTCCATCGCGTCCAGCGTCTCGGGATGCATGTGGCCGCCGGCATGCCGGCCGCAGGTGCAGATGGTGAAACCCAGGTGCTTCTCGGCGTCGACCACGTGATCGAACAGGCCTCGACCGAAGATCGCGGTCGGCGGTTCGCCGATGGAACTGTCGTTGTGCAGCGCCGGTTCGATGAAGTCGTTGCGCGTGGTGCGCCGGACCCACTCGACGGCCATCGGCGCCGTGATGTTGGTCGAGAACGCAGGGTCCTCGATGTCGTAGCTCGCAGGAATCAGGTTCTGCAGCTGGTAGTCGAGCATCGTGTAGTCCGCCATGCCGTGCACGTCGTGGCGGAACGAAAGCACGCCGTCGTGCGTGCCGAACGAACGCAGGCGCGTCTGCCACAGGCGCTCGAGGCCGAGCTCGTGCAGCAGCCCGCGCAGGAAGAAGAGCAGGGTATCGCCCCAGTGCGTCGGATGGGCCCAGTGCCTCACCGGCTCGACGTTGAGGTGCGCCTGCAGCATGCCGCCGATCAGCTCGAACACCTGGTTGGACACGTACAGCGTGCGTTCGGTTGCGACGATCGCGGGCCCGATGCGGCGTGCGGTTGCCGTGCCGGCATTGCGCAGGTCACCCGTGAAGTCGAGCAGGTCGGCCAGCACGCGGCTGTCGGCCAGCGCTTCGACCCGGTGGGCGACGTGGCGGTCGTAACTGCTGACGTAGGCCGGCTCCCAGTCGTCGCCCGCGAAGGGCGAACCCGGCAGCCAGCGCCAGCCGCCGTAGCCGGCCAGCAGCACCGGCTCGATCGTGGCGCACCCGAGCAGCGCCGGCGGCAGATTGGTCTTGCCGGTCGCGATCAGGCGGTTGCCGCTCGCCTGCAGCCACCGCTGCAGGCGCTCGACCGTGGTGTCGCCGAGGTGGCCCGCATTGGGGACCAGCAGCACCGTCAGGCGGGCGAGCACGTCCGGCGTCAGCTCGGCTTCGTCGAGAACGTCGTGCTTGAGGTTGCAGCGCGACAGCAGGAGACTCGCGGCGTTCGGCGCGAGGTAGGCGTACTCTCCCTTGAGCCAGGTCGTGGCGTCGCCGCTGGCGGCGGTGAAGGCGTAGGTCTCGCCGCGCGCCACCGCCTGGGCCACGTAGGCGGCGCGGCTGCGTTCGCTGAACAGGACGGCGATCTCGTGGCCGCGCGCGTGGGTCAGGGAGTCGTTCATGCCGCGACCGCGGTGTCGGCTTCCGGCGCGCCGCCCAGATACGCCGCCTTCACGTGCGGATTCGCCATGACGTCGCGTGCTGGGCTCATCATGAACAGGCGGCCGAGCTCCATCACGATGGCCGTGTCCGACACCTCGAGGCAGCCGTGCGCGTTCTGTTCGACCACGAACACGGTCAGCCCGCTGTCGCGCAGCGATTGCATCAGCGCGAAGATCTGGTCCTGGCTGGCCGGTGACAGGCCGAGGGATGGTTCGTCGAGCAGCAGCAGCGTCGGCTGCGTGACCAGCACCATCGCCGTTTCCAGGATCTGCTGTTCGCCGCCACTGAGGTTGCCGGCCATCACCTTGAGCTTGCCGGCGAGCATCGGGAACAGCGTCAGCACGCGCTCGATGGCCGGGTCCACCTGCGCCCGCCCGAGCGTGTAGCCGCCGAGCGCGAGGTTCTCGCGCACCGACATCAGCGCGAAGTTGCAGCGACCCTGCGGCACGAAGCCGATGCCGCGTTGCATGCGCTGCTGCGGCGTCAATTGCTCGATCGCCTCGCCCTTGAAGCGGATCGATCCGGCGAAGCAGCGGTTCAGGCCGTACACCGCCTTCAGCAGCGTCGACTTGCCGGCGCCGTTGCCGCCGATGACGGTGGTGATGCTGCCCGCCGGAATGCTGGCGCTGAAGTCGCGCACGATCGGGTCGTCCAGGTAGCCGGCCGAGACCGCTTCGAACTGGAGCAGCGGGACGGCCATCAGTGCGACTCCCCAACGGTCTCGGGCCTCATGCTCTTGCCCAGGTATGCCGCCATCACGCGCGGATCGTTGCGGATGATCGACGGCGCGCCTTCGGCGAGGATGCTCCCGGCCTGCAGCACGATGACGCGATGACAGAGGCTCATGATGAAGTCGATGTTGTGTTCCACGATCACGAAGGTCGTACCCTGCGCGTTCAGGTGCCGGAGCACGCCCGCGATGCTGCGCACCATGGTCGGATTGACGCCTGCCACCGGCTCGTCGAGCACCACCAGCCGTGGGCGCGCCATCATGCTCGCGGCGATCGCAAGCAACTTGCGCTGACCGTACGACAGCACCACTGCGGGTGCTCGCGCGTACTCGGCCAGGCCCACCGTATCGAGCAGTGCCTCGGCCCGTGCGTGCGCCGCCCGTTCGCGTTCGCGCAATCGCTCGCTGCGCCACAGCGCCTGCGCCCAGCCGCAGCCGTCGAACTCTTGCGCGGCGACGCACAGATTGTCGAGCAGGCTCAGTTCGTCGTAGGCCCGCACCGACTGGAAGGTGCGGGTCAGGCCGGCGCGTGCGATGCGGTGCGGGCTCAGGCCCGCGAGCGGCTGGCCGTCGAGCGTCCACTCGCCGGCATCGGCTGCCTGCGAGCCGCTGATGCAGTCGATGCTGGTGCTCTTTCCGGAGCCGTTGGGGCCGATCAAGCCGACGATCTGGCCCGCTTCGACGGTATAGGAAACGCGGTCGACGGCAGTCAGGCCGAGGTAGCGCTTGGTCAGGCCCCGCACGTCGAACAGGGGCTGGGCGCTCATGGCCGGGACTCCGCAATCGGCGCCGTCACGGTGAGCGAGGCGACCGAGGCGGCCGGCTGCCCGTAGGGCCGCTTGCGCCAGCGCTCGATCTTGCGGCGTTCGAACCAGCCACCGATGCCGCTCGGCAGAAACACCATCGCAGCGATCAGGATCAGGCCGTACAGCACCATGCGGAGATCGGTCGTGAAGCGGAGCGCGTCGGGCAGCACCGTGAGTACTGCGGTGGCCAGCAGAACGCCCCACATGCTGCCCGGACCGCCGACGATCACCATGATCAGCATCGTTTCGGTGTAGTAGAAGTCGAAGATGGTCGGGTCGACGATGCTCAGGTAGAACGCGAAGCCGCCCCCGGTCACGCCGGTCAAAAAGGCCGACAGCGAAACCGCCATCAGCTTGTAGCGCAGCGGGTCGATTCCTTGCGACTGCGCCAACGGCTCATTGAGCTTGATCGCCTTCAGCGCGCGCCCGATGCGCGAGCTGACCACCACGTAGATGACCGCGTTGGACAGTCCGGCGAAGACCATCAGCAGCCAGTAGAAGTCCGAGGGCTTCGAGATTTGCCACATGCCGCCCCCGGGCAGAACCGTCGGCGGCACCGCGAGGCCCGGCATGCCCATCGCGCCGCGCGTGAGCGACACCCATTCACGCGAGACGATCATGCACAGCAGCGCGAAGCTCAGCGTGACGATCGCGAACGCATGGCGCGACAGCCGCAGCGACGCATAGCCGATCGCGAGGCCGATGGCCGCGGCCAGCAACCCGGAGGCGATCGACGCGCTCCACAGCGACCAGCCTGCATCGCCGACCAGGATGGCACTGCCGTAGGCGCCGATGCCGAAGAAGCCGACCTGGGCGAACGACAGCAGCCCGGCGTAGCCATAGACCAGATTCAGCCCGCTCGCCAGCACGGAGAAGGTCGCGAAGCTGACACCGATGGCCAGCACGTATTCGTCGCGCGTCACCAGTGGTACGGCCAGCAGCAGTGCGAACACGGCGCAGGCGGCGGCCGGAAGCCAGCGCCGGTCGCGAGTCGCGAGCTTGTTCATACCCGCACCCCTCGCCCGAACAGCCCGTGCGGTCGCACCAGCAAAATCGCGATCATGGCGCAGAAGACGAAGCCGTCGGCCAGTACCTGCGGAAGGAAGCCGCCGATCAGGCTCTCGACGATGCCGAGCACCACGGCCGCGATGGCCGCGCCGGAGACGTTGCCGAGGCCGCCGATGATGATGATCGCGAAGGCCTTGAACACGAAGCTGAAGCCCATCAGCGGGTGCACTGCATACACCGGCGCCAGCGCCGCACCCGCCAGGCCGGACAGACCGATGCCGATCATCACCGCCAGCCGCGCCACCGCGCGCGGGTCGATACCGACCATCAGCGCGGCGTCACGGCTTTGCGCGACGCCGCGCATGGCGCGGCCCAGCTGGGTGCGGTAGAGCGTGAAGTACAGCGAGCCGAACGCCACCATGCCGAACGCCAGCGCGACCAGCCGCGGCGACGACACCTGCACGCCTTCGAGCAGGCCGCCGAAGGCGATGCTGCGCTGTGCCACTGCCGAGGCCGGCATCATCTTCGGCGTTGTGCCGAGCAACGCGATGGCGCCGTTCTGCAGCACCATCGACAGCCCGAGTGTCAGCAGGATGCTGCGCTCGAAGCTCTGGCCGCGCAGCGCTGCGAGCAGCGTTTCGTAGAGCACGTAGCCGAGCGCCATCGCCACCACGGTGACCGTCACCACGGCGCCCCAGTAATTGAATCCGAAGCGCGTGCTCAGGAAGTAGGTCGCGACGGCGCCCAGCATGTAGAACTCGCCGTGCGCGAAGTTGACGATTTCGAGCACGCCGAAGATCAGCGACAGGCCCATCGCGATGAGTGCGTAGATCACGCCCACGATCACGCCATTCAGCAGCAGCTGAACGATGAATTGAACGTCCATCGAAGTTCCGTTCGGACCGCGCGCGCCGAAGCGTGCGCTCAGGTCTTGCTGAAGCCAAGGATCGCCAGGCGGCCGGCCTTGATGCCCTGCACCACCGCGTTGCCGTGCGCCAGGTTGTGGTCGTCGAACTGCAGCGTGCCGCCGAGCAGCGCCGGCAGCTGCGTCTGTGCGATCGCTTCGCGCAGTGCCTCCGGCTCGGTGCTCTTGGCCCGCTTGAGTGCATCGATGAGCACGCGCGTGGCTTCGTAGGCGCCATGGCTGCCGATGGTCGGCAGCTCGTTGAACCTGGCCTTGTAGGCGTCCACGAAGGCCTTGTTCGCCGGCAGGTCGACCGTCGCCGAGTACGGCTGCACGGTCAACGAGCCGTCGACGCCGCCGCTCTTGACGATCGCCTCCGGGATCTGGTCGAGATACACGCGGCCGGTCAGCGGAATGCCGGCGCCCATGCCGTTCCACTGCTGGATGATGTTCTGGAAATCGGTGTCCAGCGCCTGGATCGCGAGCAGCGACGGCTTCTTCGCTCTGACCTTCGACAGCGGCGTGCTGAAGTCGGCCAGCCCTTGCTGATAGAAGTCGCTGCTCGCGAGCGCCAGGCCGCGCTTCTTGAGCGCGCCGGCCAGGCCGCTCTGGCCGGCGCGGCCGAAGTCGGTGTCCTCGCCGAGGAAGGCGATGTTCGCCGCGCTGCCATTCTTCTCGACCCAGCCGACCAGCGCGTCCATCAGGCTCGCATCGGTCGGATTGATCTTGAAGGTCCACTTGTTGCCGCCGGCGCCGGCCTTTTCGGCGATCGCGGTGGCCGACGCGTTGGCCACCACGAAGGGCATGCCCGAACGCTCGGCCAGCGGCATGATCGCCAGCGCCACCGAGCTGCACAGGCCGTCGAGCAAGGCCACATACTTCTTGTCCGACAGCATGCGCGTGACGCTCTTCACCGCCTCGGCCGGATTGCAGCGGTTGTCGCTGAAGTCCACTTCCAGCTTGCGGCCGTTCACGCCGCCGGCCGCGTTGGCCTGCGCCACCGCCAGCTCGGTACCCCAGCGCGACTGCGTGCCGAACGACGCGGCGCCGCCGGTCAGCGGGACCGACGACGCGATGTAGATCGGTGTCGAGGCGGGCTGGGCGATGGTGCTCTGGGTGAAAGCCGCGGCCGAAACCAGGGCAAGAATGGGCAGGAAGCGTTTCATGGCGGAAAGTCTCTCAAGGAATCGAAAAGGGCGTGCAGGTGTTCAGTGAGGAAGGCGCCGGCCGGCGCGGTGCAGCGGCCTGCCCTCTGCGATGGATCGTCGACAAGGGCGGTGTTCGAGACCGTCCTCGTTCACCGGGACGCAAGGCCGAGGAACGACGTTACCGCCGGCAGGTGGTCGTCGAAGTCGCTCAGCGCGTGGTCGCCGCCGTCGATCAGTGTCAGGCGGCAGCCGGCGTAGCGTGCGGCCATCTCGTGCCAGTCGAGCACCTCGTCGCCTTTGGCGATGATCGCCAGATAACGGTCGGGACGGGTGAGCACCGGCCAGGTCATGGCGCGCAGTTCATCGATGAACTCGGCGCGGAAGAAGAAGCGGTCGTCGCTGTGCCAGGCGGTCGTCTCGCCGATGTGCCCGTGCAGATCCCGCGCCGGATCGACCGCCGGATTGAGCAGCACGGCGCGGCAGCCGGTGCGCTCTGCGACCTCGGTCGCGTAGAAGCCGCCGAGCGAGCTGCCGACGACGCCGAGATCGGCGGTCGGCCAGCGCGCGATCGCGTCGAACACCGACGCCATCGCCTCGCGCGGCGACGGCGGCAGTTGCGGACACAGCCAGGTGACCTCGGGCCTGTGCGTCCGGATCCACGCGGCCATCGTCCGTGCCTTCGTCGACTGCGGCGACGAGCGGAAGCCGTGCAGATAGAGCAGGTGGCTGATCGGGCGAGGCGGCAGCGTCATGGTCGGACTCCTTGCAGGAACGGCGGCAAGCGGGGCATGCGGGTCGATGCGGCCCGGCGGGGCGGCGCGCTCCTGGGCGGCGGGCGACGGTCGGTGCGCATCTTGCGACCGTGGGCACCGCGAGGCCGGATGGACACGCGCTGATCGTCCGCGCCGACGCGCCCGGGCAATGTCAGTGCGCGCGCCGCGACAGCGCGTCCAGCAGGCGTGCGTGGACGCCGCCGAAGCCGCCGTTGCTCATGCAGAGGACGTGGTCGCCCGACCGCGCCGCGGCGGCCACGCGGTCGACGAGCTCGGCGATCGTCGGGCTGACCACCGCCTGCGCGCCGAGCGGCGCGAGCGCCTGGACGGCGTCCCAGCCGAGGCCGTCGCCGTGGCAGAAGGCGAGGTCGGCCTCCTCGAGCGCCCACGGCAGCTGCGCCTTCATCTCGCCCAGCTTCATGGTGTTCGAGCGCGGCTCGAAGACGGCGAGGATGCGCTCGACGCCGACCTTGCGGCGCAGGCCGTTGATCGTCGTGCGGATCGCGCTCGGATGGTGGGCGAAGTCGTCGTAGACCTTCACGCCCGCGGCCTCGCCGCGCAGCTCGAGCCGGCGCCGCACGTTGCGGAAGCCGGCGAGCGCCTTGGCCGCGGTGTCCGGGTCGACGCCGGCATGCTCGGCCGCCGCGATCGCCGCCAGCGCGTTCAACTGGTTGTGCTCGCCCAGCAGCGGCCACTCGACCCGGCCGATCTTCATCGCGCCGCGGAGCACGTCGAACGCATGCGGCTCGCCGCGGGCGCGCAGCGCGCCGGGCTCCTCCTTGCGTGCGCCGAAGCGCTGGACGTCGCTCCAACAGCCCTTCTCGAGCACGCGCTTCAACGCCGCGTCGCGGATGTTGACGACGAGCCGGCCGTTCGACGGTACGGTGCGGACCAGGTGATGGAACTGGCGTTCGATCGCCGCCAGGTCGTCGAAGATGTCGGCGTGGTCGAATTCGAGGTTGTTGAGCACGACCGTCCGCGGCCGGTAGTGGATGAATTTGCTGCGCTTGTCGAAGAACGCGGTGTCGTATTCGTCGGCTTCGATGACGAAGGGTGCGCGCTCGCCGCCGCGCCCGAGCCGGGCAGAGACGTCGAAGTTCAGCGGCACGCCGCCGATCAGGAAACCCGGCGCGAGACCGGCCGCTTCGAGCATCCAGGCGAGCATCGCGCTCGTGCTCGTCTTGCCGTGGGTGCCGGCGACCGCGAGCACGTGGCGGCCCGGCAGGATGTGCTCGGCAAGCCACTGCGGGCCGCTCGTGTAGGGCAGGCCGGCGTCGAGGATCGCTTCCATGAGCGGATTGCCCCGGCTGACGACGTTGCCGACGACGAACAGGTCGGGTTCGACGCCGACCTGCGCGGCGTCGTAGCCCTCGGTCAACCCGATGCCGAGTCGGCGAAGCTGGTCGCTCATCGGCGGGTAGACGTTCGCATCGCAGCCGGTCACCGCATGCCCCGCCTCGCGCGCCAGCGCCGCGAGCCCGCCCATGAAGCTGCCGCAGATGCCGAGGATGTGGATGTGCATCGGACGATTCTAGGAGCCGCGCCCGCTGCGCCGCGCTCCTAGAACGCCACGGGCGGGTCGACGCGGAGTCGGCCGCTCAGGCGAGCGCGCGGCGCGCCGCGCGGGCGGTCGCGGCGACATCGTCGTCGCTGTGCGCGGCGCTGATGAAGCCGGCTTCGTACATCGCGGGCGCGAGGTAGACGCCGCCGTGGAGCATGGCGTGGAAGAAGCGGTTGAAGCGCTCCTTGTCGGTCGCCATGACCTCGGCATAGTTCTGCGGCAAGGCGTTCGCGAAGAAGAAACCGAACATGCCGCCCTCGCTGTCGCCGACCATCGGGACGCCGGCGTCGGCCGCGGCGTCGAGGATCGCCGCGAGCATCGCGCGCGTGCGCTCGGCGAGCGCGTCGAAGAAGCCGGGCTTCCTGATCTCGCGCAGCGTCGCGAGGCCGCAGGCGGTCGCGACCGGGTTGCCCGAGAGCGTGCCGGCCTGGTAGACCGGCCCGAGCGGCGCGAGCTGCTCCATGATCTCGCGCTTCGCGCCGAACGCGGCGAGCGGCATGCCGCCGCCGATCACCTTGCCGAAGACGCTCACGTCGGGCACGAAGCCGGGGATCGCTTTCGCGTAGAGGCTCTGCGCGCCGCCGAGCGCGACGCGAAAGCCCGTCATCACCTCGTCGAGCACGAGCAGCGCGCCGTGCTGCGTGCAGAGCTCGCGCAGCCGCTTCATGAACGGCACGCTCGCGCGGACGAAGTTCATGTTCCCGGCGATCGGCTCGATCATCACGCAGGCGATGTCCGCGCCCTGCAGCGCGAACGCCTCCTCGAGCTGTGCGACGTCGTTGTATTGCAGCACGAGCGTGTGCTGCACGACTTCGGCCGGCACGCCGGCGCTCGTCGGATGACCGAAGGTCGCGAGGCCCGAGCCGGCCTTGACGAGCAGCGCGTCGGCATGGCCGTGATAGCAGCCCTCGAACTTGACGATCAGGCTGCGGCCGGTCGCGCCGCGGGCGAGGCGCAGCGCGCTCATCGCGGCCTCGGTGCCGGAACTCACGAGCCGGATCTGCTCGAGCCCCGGCACGAGGCTCAGGATCTCCTCGGCGAGCTCGATCTCGCGCTCGGTCGGCGCGCCGAACGACAGGCCGTCGGCGGCGGCCTTGCGGACGGCGTCGAGGACGGCGGGGTGGCCGTGGCCGAGGATCATCGGACCCCACGAGCCGATGCAGTCGACGTAGCGCCGGCCGTCGGCGTCGAACAGGTGGGCGCCCTCGGCGCGGGCGATGAAGCGCGGCGTGCCGCCGACCGCCCGGAACGCGCGCACCGGCGAATTGACGCCGCCGGGGATGACCTTGCGGGCGCGCTCGAACAGCGCCGCGCTCTTCGGGGCGTCGTCAGTGGACATGGCGCGGGCCCTTCGGAGCGGCGGCGTCGTCGGCGTCCGACGCCGTGGCCGTGGCCGGGGGCTCGGCGTCGCTGTTCTCGTCGTCGCCGTCCTCGCCGGGCGGCAGCGCCCAGAAGAAGCGGTCGGGGACGACGTTGCCCATCCCGGGCCGGAAGCCCGCATCGAGCGCCTGGTCGAGGAAGGCGAGCGCCTCGCCGACCGCGGCGTGGAGGTCGGCGCCGGAGGCGAGCAGGGCGGCGAGCGCGGCCGCGAGCGTGTCGCCCGCGCCGACGAAGCTGACCTCGAAGCGCTCGAACTTCTCACCGGTGATCGCGCCCTGGGGCGAGGCGAGCACGTTGTCGAAGAACTGCTCCGGCGTCTTGGCGCTCGAGACCAGCACGCTCGTCACGAGCACGTGGCGGGCGCCGTGCTCGCCGGCGGCGACGGCGAGTTCGCGCGGCGACGCCGGGCGCTCGTTGTCCCACTCGGGCAGCAGGAAGTCGGTCAGCGTCTGGTGGCTGCCGACGAGCACTTCGGTCTGCGGCAGCACGAGCTCGCGGAAGGCGTCGAGGTACGCCTGGCTGTCGTCCTCCTCGACCCACGACAGGTTCGGCATGTAGGCGACGAGCGGGACGTCGGGGTAGTCGGAGAGGATTTCGGCGACGGTGCTCACGCCCTCGACGTCGCCGAGGTAGCCGACCTTCCAGGCGGCGATCGTCACGTCCTCGAGGATGCTGCGGGCCTGCTCGGCGATCACGTCGGCGTCGATCGCGTGATGGTCGAAGACTTCGGCGGTGTCGCGCATCACGATCGCGGTGACCACCGGCAGCGCGTGCGCGCCCATCGCGCTGATCGTGGCGACGTCGCCGGCGATGCCGCCGGCGCCGCTCGGATCGCTGGCGTTGAAGCTCATCACGCAGGCCGGCGCGGGCTGCGCGTCGGCCTCGGTGTCGGTCTCGCTGTCGAGAGATGGGGAAGGAGAATCGGCAGTCATCGACAAGGGGTCCGTCGCGGGGAAGTGACAAGGAGCGGCGGCGTGCGACCGGGCCGCGCCGAAGCGAACGAAGCGGCGCGGAATCGAGCTCTCGACAGGCCCGTGGATACAATCGCGCCCCATTGTAGTGAAGGCGTCGAGACGTGAGCGAACCGAAGACCTGGATGTGCCTGATCTGCGGCTGGATCTACGACGAAGCCGAAGGCGATCCGGAGCACGACATCGCGCCCGGCACGCCGTGGGCGGCCGTTCCGATGAACTGGGTCTGCCCGGAATGCGGCGCGCGCAAGGAAGACTTCGAGATGGTGCAGATCTAGGAGCGCGCCCACGCTCCTAGGCGATCGCAGCACGCGCATCGCGTCGGCGACGAAAAAAAGGCTTTAGGTCCGGCCGCCGCTGCCGACAACCACGTGCAGAGCGCGGCGCCGAGGCCGCGTCCGTCGTCGAGGAGAACGCGTGTGTTGAGCAATCAGGCCCTGCCCCAGTCGGCCGCCGTGATCAAGGTGCTCGTCATCGACGACAGCAACACGATCCGGCGCAGCGCCGAGATCTTCCTGAAGCAGGGCGGCCACCACGTGCTCCTGGCCGAGGACGGCTTCGACGCGCTGTCGAAGGTCAACGACCACGACCCCGACCTGATCTTCTGCGACATCCTGATGCCGCGGCTCGACGGCTACCAGACCTGCGCGATCATCAAGCGCAACACGCGCTTCGCCGGCGTGCCGGTCATCATGCTCTCGAGCAAGGACGGCCTGTTCGACAAGGCGCGCGGCCGCATGGTCGGCTCCGAGGCCTACCTGACCAAGCCGTTCACCAAGGACCAGCTGCTGCAGGCCGTCCAACATCACCACCGCAACGGCTGAACCCGCGCAGCGCCGCGTCGAGGACCCGAGAACATGACGATTCAGAAGATATTGCTGGTCGACGATTCGAAGACCGAATTGCACCATCTGTCCGACCTGCTCGGTCGCCGCGGCTACGCCGTGCGCACCGCCGAGAACGGCGAGGAGGCGATGCGCCGGCTGGGCGAGGACAAGCCCGACCTGATCCTGATGGACGTGGTGATGCCCGGCCAGAACGGCTTCCAGCTCACCCGCGCCATCACCCGCGACCCGCGCTTCGCCAACGTGCCGGTGATCATGTGCACGAGCAAGAACCAGGAAACGGACAAGGTCTGGGGCATGCGGCAGGGCGCGCGCGACTACATCGTCAAGCCCGTCGACGCGGACGAGCTCGTCGCGAAGATCCACGCCTTCGACTGACCGGCCGACCGTCCCGTCCATGGCGAACAAACAGGCACTCCGCGATCTGCAGGCACGGCTCGCCGAGCGCTTGCAGGTCGCCCGCACCCAGGTGCGCGGCCGCTCCTGGCTCGCCGTCGAGTCGGGCGGCGCAGGCTTTCTGTTCCCGCTTCATGAAGCCGGCGAGATCTTCCCGGCCACCGAGTTGCAGCCGGTGCCGCACAGCCATCCGTGGTTCCTCGGCATCGCGAACCTGCGCGGCCGGCTGAACGGCGTCGTCGAACTCGCCGCCTTCCTCGGCCTGCGGCCGGCGGCGCCGAGCCGGACGCAGGCTCGCTTGGTCGGCTTCAACGAGGCGCTCGACGTCAATTGCGTGCTGCTCGTCGACCGCCTGTGCGGCCTGCGCGGCGAAAGCGATGTGAGCGTCGAGGCGGACGGCGACGCCGCCGAACGTCCCCGCTTCGCCGGCAGCCGTCTGCGCGACGCCGCGGGCCGGAGCTGGCAGGAGCTGAGCCTGGCCGCGCTCGCGGCCGACGACGCATTCCTCACCATCGTCGACTGACACCCTCTCTTCCGGGCGCGAGCGCCCGACCCACGGACACGACCCAGCGAGGCACCATGATGGTTCTGAACAAGACAGCCGATTCGGCCCTGAAGACGCCAGGGATCGATCTCGACCCGACCGTCGGCGCGACGGTGGCGGAGTCGTCGCCCGGCCGCGGCGGCGCCCTGGGATCGGCGCCCGGCTTCCACGAGTCGACGCAGCAGCCGGACGTCGGGCCGGGCTTCGGCGCCGAGAGCTCGATCTTCTCGCAGTCGGAGCCGTCGGCCGTCGCGGACGCGCGGCCGCAGACCGGCGCGCACCGGTCGGCCGCCGCGGCCGACGGTGGCCCGCCGCAGGCCGGCAGCGGCACGTTCGCGGCGCAGCAGCGGCTGCTCGGCGGCGTGTTCGCCGCCGGCGTGATCGGCCTGCTCGCGGTCACCGGCATCGCCCTGTCGTTCGCCGGCCGCAGCGACGCGGGCGAGCTGAGCGCCCCGGGCCTGTCGATGCTGATCCTGGCGGCGCTCGGTTCGACGGCGCTGCTCTTCGTCGGCGGCCGCGGCCTGCTCAAGCTCTACGTCCGCGAACAGACCGGCCGGCAAAGCTCCGCCGAAAGCCTGCGCCTGTCCGCCGAGCACGAGCAGTTCGAGGCCAAGCGCGTCAACGACGCGAACCAGGCGGCGATCCTGAGGCTCATGAACGAGCTGCAGGCGGTCGCCGAGGGCGACCTGACGCAGCAGGCGACGGTCACCGAGGACATCACCGGCGCGATCGCCGACTCGGTCAACTACACCGTCGAGGAACTGCGCACGCTCGTCGCGCAGGTCCAGGGCACGGCCTCGCGCGTGACCGAGACGACCGAGCAGGTCGAGGCGACGTCGACCGAGCTGCTCGCCACGTCGAGCGAGCAGCTGCGCGAGATCCGCGACACCGGCGAGTCGGTGCTGCAGATGGCGGGCCGCATCAACGACGTCTCGGGCCAGGCGCAGGAGACGGCGGCGGTGGCGCGGCAGTCGCGCGAGGCCGCCGAGACCGGCCTGCGCGCCGTGCAGGCGACGATCGGCGGCATGAACTCGATCCGCGACCAGATCCAGGAGACGTCCAAGCGCATCAAGCGCCTCGGCGAATCGTCGCAGGAGATCGGCGAGATCACCGAGCTGATCTCGGACATCACCGAGCAGACCAACGTGCTCGCGCTCAACGCCGCGATCCAGGCGGCGTCGGCCGGCGAGGCGGGACGCGGTTTCTCGGTCGTCGCGGAAGAGGTCCAGCGGCTCGCCGAGCGCTCGGGCGACGCGACGCGCCAGATCGCGGCGCTGGTGAAGACGATCCAGACCGACACCCAGGACGCGTCCTCGGCGATGGAGCGGTCGACGCAGGGCGTGGTCGAGGGCACGCGGCTGTCGGACGCGGCGGGCACGGCGCTCGGCGACATCGACCGCGTCTCGCGGCGTCTCACCGAGCTGATCGAATACATCTCGAGCCAGGCGCTCTCCGAGGCCCAGTCGGCGAACGTCGTCGCGACCAACATCCAGCACATCTTCGCGGTCACCGAGCAGACCGGCGAGGGCACGCGTTCGACGGCGCACATGGTCCGCGAGCTGTCGCGCACCGCCGAGGAGCTGAAGCAGTCGGTCGCCCGCTTCAAGATCGCCTGACCGGCCGGCCGATCCCGACCCGGCGCCGCTGCCCCACTCCATCGAGAAGACGCCCGCCATGACGAGCCCCACGATCCGCGAGAGCGGTGACGACCTCAGCGCCCTCGCCTGGGTCCACGACGAACTCCGGCGGTCGCTCGAGGCGGCGCACAAGGCGCTGCGCCGCTTCGTGCGCGAGGCGGAGGCGGTCGGCGTCTCCGACCTCGACACCGTCGATCCGGCGGTGCTGCGCAACGCGCGCTCGCAGATCCACCAGGGCGTCGGTGCGCTCGAGCTCGTCGGCCTGCCGGCCGCGGCGACGCTGTTGCGCGCGAGCGAGGCGCTGGTGCAGCGCGTCGCCGCCAAGCCGCAGCGGCTCAACGCCGAGGTGATCGAGGCGATCGAGCACGCGTCGTTCGCGCTGCTCGACTATGTCGCACGGCTGCTCGCCGGCAAGCCGGTGTCGCCGCTCTCGCTGTTTCCGCAGTACCGCACCGTGCAGGAGGCCGCGGGCGCCGAGCGCGTGCACCCCGCCGATCTCTGGTCGGTCGACTGGCAGTGGCGCGAACTGCCGCTCGATCCGACCGCCGGCACGCGCCAGCCCGACGCCGAAACGCGCGCGGCGCTCGAGGCCCAGTTGCTGACGCTGATGAAGACCAGCGACCCGGCGCAGCCGGCGGCGCGGATGAGCGACATCTGCGCCGACCTCGGCAACGGCGCCGACGATCTGCGGAGCGCGACGTTCTGGAAGCTCGCCGCGGCGGTCTTCGAGGTGCAGAGCCGCGGGCTGCTCGGCTTCGACGTCTTCAGCAAGCGTGTCGCGTCGCGGCTGCTCGCGCAGTTCCGGGCGCTCGAGCGCGACCGCGCCGAGGTGTCGGAGCGGCTGGCGCACGACCTGCTCTTCTTCTGCGCGCAGAGCGACGCGCCCGGCGCCGGCCGCGCCGCGCCGCGCTGGGCCGCGGTGCGGCAGGCCTACGGCCTCGAGCAGCACCAGCCGGTCGACTACGCGACCAGCTCGCTCGGCCGCTTCGATCCGAGCTGGCAGGTGCAGGCGAAGAAGCGCGTCGCCGCGGCGAAGGAAGCGTGGTCGGCCGTGGCGGCGGGCGAAATGCACCGCCTCGCCGGGCTCTCGGAGCAGTTCGCGCTGGTCGGCGATTCGCTCAAGCGCCTCTTTCCGCTCGGCGACGTCTTCGGCGGCGAGCTGCAGCACGCCGTCCAGCAGACGCAGTCGACCGGCGAACCGCCGCCGGCGCCGCTCGCGATGGAAGTCGCGACGAGCCTGCTCTACATCGAGGCCGTGCTCGAGGACGGCGAGTTCGACCATCCCGAGCAGGCCGGGCGCGTCCGCCGGCTGGCCGGCCGGCTCGCGGCGGTGCGCCAGGGCCGGCCGCCCGACCCGCTCGAGGGCTGGATGGAGGAGCTCTACCGTCGCGTCTCCGACCGCCAGACAATGGGCAGCGTCGTCCAGGAGCTGCGCGCGAGCCTGTCGGAAGCCGAGACCGCGATCGACGCCTTCTTCCGCCACCCCGCCGATCCGCAGGTGCTGGTCGCGGTGCCCAATCATTTCAGCGCGATGCGCGGCGTCCTGTCGGTGCTCGGCATGGACCATGCCGCCGCGGCATTGCTGCGGATGCGCGACGAGGTCGACGGCCTGATCACGACCGAGGTCGACCCGCGGCGCGTCGCCGAAGCCGGCGTCTTCGACCGGCTCGCCGGCAACCTCGGCGCGCTCGGCTTCCTGATCGACATGCTCAGCGTGCAGCCGCAGATGGTGCGTTCGCTGTTCCGCTACGACGCCGACGTCGGGACGCTGAGGCCGGTCATGGGCCGCGCGGCAGCCGAGACGGCGACCGCGGCCGTCACGGTCGATCCGCGCCTGATCGAGCAGGCGCAGTCGCTCGCGTTCAACTCGGTGCGCGAGGACGTGCCGCTCGAGGACGTCGGCCGCGAACTCGACCGCGTTGCGCACGAGGCGCTCGCGGCCGACCAGACCGCGCTCGCGTCGACACTGCAGAAAGCGCGCGACGCGATCGACGGGGCCGCCGACGACGCCGCACTCGCGACCGCGCGCGGCGACTTGTCCGAAGCGCTCGTCGACTTCGTCGCGTCGACCAGCGATCCGATCGGGCTCGACCTGTTGCCCGTGCCCGACGTCGAGCCGCTCTCGAAGGGCTTCGGCGCACCGCCCGCGCCGGCCGTCGACCCGGGTCTCGGCGATGACGCCGAGATGCGCGAGGTCTTCCTCGAGGAAGCCCTCGAGGTCCTCGCCGACGCCGCTGCGGCGCACGCCGAGCTCGCGTCGGCGACCGACGACCTGACGTTGCTGACGACGTTGCGCCGCGCGTTCCACACCTTGAAAGGCAGCTCGCGGATGGTCGGCCTGACCAGCTTCGGCGAAGCCGCATGGGTGGGCGAGCAGATCTACAACACCCAACTGGCCGAGCAGAAGGCGGCCGGACCGGCGCTGCTCGACTTCACCGGTTGGAGTCTCGCCTATCTCGAGGACTGGGTCACGGCGATCGCAGCCGGCCGCCGGGGCAGCCACGACGTCGACACCATGCGACGCGCCGCCGACGCGTTCGCGAGCGGCGCGCCGATGCCCGCGCTGCCGTCGCTCGACGTGCCGCCGGCCGCGGGCGCCGCCGAGGCCGCCGTTGCCGAGGCCGACGAACTGCACTTCGAGTTCGACCTCGACGGCCTCGACACGCCGTTCGACACCGGCGCAGCGCCTGACGTCACCGTGGCGCGGGAGTCCGACGCGACTCCGTTGCCCGAGCTGCCGTTGTTCGAGCTCGACCTGCCGTTCGCCGACACGGCCGCGCCCGTCGCGGCGCTGCCCGACGCGCTCGAGATCGAGATGCCCGAGGGACTCGACTTCTTCGACGCCGAGCCGACGGCGTCGGCGGCGGCCGCCGAGCTCGACGCCGAGGAACCGGTCCGCGTCGTCGGCCCGTTGCGCATCGGCATTCCGCTCTTCAACATCTACCTGAATGAGGCCGACGAGCTGTCGCGCCGCCTCGGCGTCGAGATCGCCGAATGGTCGCTCGAGCTGCACCGGCCGATCGGCGAGACGCCGATCGCGCTCGCGCACTCGCTCGCCGGCAATTCGGCGACCGTCGGCTTCGCCGATCTCTCGCACCTGGCCCGGCTGCTCGAGCACGCGCTGGCGCGCTCGCAGGCGATCGGCCGCGGGACCGAGGAAGAGGGCCGGCTCTTCGGCGACGCCGCCGACGAGATTCGGCATCTGCTCCACCAGTTCGCCGCCGGCTTCCTCAAGCAGCCGTCGCCGCTGCTGATGACGCGTCTCGCCGACCACGAGCGCAGCTCGGCCTTGCGGCTCGAGGCCGCGACCGCCGCGGCCGACGCGCCGGCCTCGACCGGCCTCGGCGAGCTCGGCCCGGATGTGCTCGCTCTGCAGTTGCGCGACGACGTCGGGACGTCCGATCACTTCGACGAGCGCAGCGCCGACACGGCGGCGCAGTTCGCCGAGACGTCTGCGGCTCCAGCGATCGACGTGTCCGTCGAACCGGTCGACTCGCCTGTCGCCACGTCGGCCGACGCGGTCGAGCGGGACGCGCTCGCGCCGGCGGATGCGCAGCGGAAGACGGCCGAACGGTCGCCCGCGGTGGCCGCCTTGGTCGCGCCCGAGCCCGAGACGGCTGGCCCGGTCGCGCCGCTGCCCGAGGTGGCCGCCGCGGTCACGCCGCCGCCGGAGACGTCCGCCGCGGTCACGCCGGCGCCCGCGGCGTCTGCCGACATCGCGCCGGCGGCCGGCACGCGCGAGCCGATGCACGGGGCGCTTGCCGACGCGCCTGCTCCGTCCGCAGCGGTGCTCGACGCCGGCGACGCCGCCGCCGCGTCGCGCGAACTCATCGAACCGCTCGAGGACGTCGAAACGCCCGACCGACTCGAGCCGGTCGACACGGTTTCCGCGACGCCCGATGCGCCGGCTGCCCCTGACGAGCCGCTTCGCCCGCTCGAGCCGGTGGCTGGCGCTTCTGAGCCGGCCGAGAGCTTGCACGACGCCCCGTTCGTTTTCGAAGACGCGACGCCGCCGTCCGACCTGCCCGGCGCCGCCGCGCTCGACCGCGCCGTCGCGCATGCACCGCTGGTCGTGGCGGCATCCCCCGCCGGCGTCGAGCCGCCTGCGACGCTGCCGACGGCCGGCCCGGATCGCGCCGCGGTGCAGCCGCTCGCCGAGCGGCCCGTCGAGGCGCCGCGCCCGGTCGCGGCGTCGGTCACGGATGAGCTCGACGACGACGAACACCTCGACGCGGTCGACGCGGTCGACGCGGTCGACGCCGAACTGTTCCCGATCTTCGCCGAGGAAGCGGACGAGCTGTTGCCGCAGCTCGCGAGCCGGCTGCGCGACTGGGCCCGCCGGCCTGCCGATGCCGCGCTGCCGTCGGCGTGCATGCGGACGCTGCACACGCTCAAGGGCGGTGCGCGCCTCGCCGGCGCGATGCGCCTCGGCGAAATGGCGCACCGGCTCGAGACGCGCATCGAGCGGCTGGTCGCCCACGCGCCGGTCGAGGCGGCAGCGGTCGAAGCGCTGCAGCATCGCGGCGACGCGCTGTCGCACACCTTCGAGACGCTGCGCTCCGGCGGTGCCGACAGCGTGCCGGCGCCGAGCGCCGCGCCGCTGGTCGCGACAGCGCCGGCGGTGTCGCCTGCGCAGGCCCTGCGCCTGGACGACGCGGCGCACGCTGCCGTCGCAGCGCAGGCAGCAGGCGTCGGCGCGGCCGCGGACCCGGCCCTGCGCCTGGAACACGCCGACCATGCCGCGGACGTCGCGGGGTCGGCTGCCGCGGAAGCGTCGGACGCGCCGGCTTCGGCAGCGGCCGCCGCGTCGCCCGCACCGACGCGGGTCGACGCGCCGCCTGCGGCCACCGAAGCGGCTGGCGCCGCGGTGCTCCCCCCCGCGCATCGGCCGGCGTCCGTCGCCCCCGCGGCAGCGACCGGCGACGCAGCGGCGATCGCCGCCGCCCGCTCGGTCGACTGGACGCGTTTCCGGACCGGGACAGCGCAGCTCCAGCGCTTGCCGGAGCGCGTGCCGACGGCGCAGTCGTCGGTGCGGGTGCGGGCGCCGGTGCTCGACCGGCTGGTCAATCATGCCGGCGAGGTCAGCATCACCCGGTCGCGCATCGAGGCCGGCGTCGCGCAGATGAAGGGCTCGCTCGCCGACCTCACCGAGAACCTGGACCGGCTGCGCGCGCAATTGCGCGACATCGAGTTCCACGGCGAAGTCCAGATGACCTCGCGCATGGAAGCCGCCAAGGCCGCCGCGCAAGCGTTCGACCCGCTCGAGTTCGACCGCTTCACCCGCTTCCAGGAATTGACGCGGATGATGGCCGAGTCGGTCAACGACGTGGCCACGGTGCAGCGCAGCGTGCAGCGGGCGATCGAGACGGCCGAGGACGAACTCGTCGTCCAGGCGCGGCTCACGCGCGACCTGCACGACGAGTTGCTGCGCACGCGCATGGTCGAATTCGAGGGCTTGTCCGACCGGCTCTACCGCGTCGTCCGCCAGGCTGCCAAGGAAACAGGCAAGTCGGTGCGGCTCGACATCGAGGGCGGCGGCGTCGAGGTCGACCGCGGCGTTCTCGACCGCATGACCGGCGCCTTCGAGCACCTGCTGCGCAATGCCGTCGTCCACGGCATCGAGCCGGCCGCGCAGCGGACGGCGGCGGGCAAGGACGCGACCGGCACGGTCACGGTCGCGCTGTCGCACGAGGGCAACGAGGTCGGCGTCGCATTCCGCGACGACGGCGCCGGGCTCGATCTGCCACGCATCCGCGACCGCGCGATCGCGCTCGGCGTGATCGGACGCGAGGCTGCGACGACCGATGCCGAGCTCGCGAACCTCATCTTCCTGCCCGGCTTCACGACCGCCGTCGGCGTCACCGAACTGGCGGGCCGCGGCGTCGGCATGGACGTCGTCCGTTCCGAGATCGACGCGATGGGCGGGCGCATCGAGACCGCGACGACCGTCGGCCGCGGCACGTCGTTCAAGCTCGTGCTGCCGCTGACGACCGCGGTCACGCAGGTCGTGCTGCTGCGCTGCGGCGAGACGCGCATCGCCGTGCCGTCGACGCTCGTCGAGGCGGTGCGCCGGGCGACGCCCGCCGAGGTCGACGCCGCGCACGCGAGCGGCAGCTTCATGCTCGCCGGTGCGTCGGCCGGGGCCGCCGCGCCGCGCGCGACCGACGAGACGCCGCTGCCGTTCTTCTGGCTCGGCGCGCTGCTCCAGGTCTCGCCGGCGCCGGCGCCCAGCGGCGCCCGCACACGGATGGTCGTCGCGATCCGCAGCGCCCAGCAGCGCATCGCGATCCACGTCGACGAGGTGCTCGGCAACCACGAGGTCGTCGTCAAGAACTTGGGCCCGCAGCTGTCGCGCATGCCGGGGCTCGCCGGGATCACGCTGCTCGCGTCGGGCAGCGTCGCGCTGATCTACAACCCGGTCGCGCTCGCGACGCTCTACGGCGCCGCCGCGCAGGCCGCGACCCGTGCGACGCTCGAGGCCGCCGCCGCCGACGCGGCGATGCCCACGGCCCCCGAGCGCGAGGCGCACGAGCCGCTGGTGATGGTCGTCGACGACTCGCTGACCGTCCGCCGCGTCACCCAGCGGCTGCTCGTGCGCGAGGGCTACCGCGTCGTGCTGGCCAAGGACGGGCTCGACGCGCTCGAGCGGCTCGCCGAGGAGTTGCCGCAGATCGTGCTGTCGGACATCGAGATGCCGCGCATGGACGGCTTCGACCTGGTCCGCAACATGCGCGGTGACGCCCGGCTGCGCGACCTCCCGGTCATCATGATCACCTCGCGCATCGCCCAGAAGCACCGCGAAGTCGCTGCGCAGCTCGGCGTCGACCACTACCTCGGCAAGCCCTATGCCGAAGAGGACCTGCTCGCGCTGGTGGCGCGCTACACGACGCAGCGGGTCGCGGCCTGAGCGGCGACGTCTCCGACCGGCTCTTCGGCACCGCTGACGCCGGGCAGGACGACGTCATGTCGCCGGGTTCAAAGTGCGGGCGGCCGAGCCCGGATCAGCCCGCACCTTTGACGACGCCGTAGCGCTCGAGCGTCCGCTTGCGTGCCGTGTCGTGGTCGACGACGGGCGGCGGGTAGTCGCGGCCGAGGCGCACGCCGGCGCCGTCGAGTGCGGTCGGCACGGCGAGCCAGGGCGCGTGGATCGCGGCATCGGGCAAGGTCGCGAGCGCCGGCAGCCACTGCCGGATGAACGCACCGTTCGCGTCGAACTTCAGGCTCTGGCTGACCGGATTGAAGATGCGGAAGTAGGGCTGCGCGTCGCAGCCGGTCGATGCCGACCACTGCCAGCCGCCGTTGTTCGACGCCAGGTCGTAGTCGTTGAGGTGCAGCGCGAAGTACGCTTCGCCGCGACGCCAGTCGATGCCGAGATCCTTGACGAGGAAGCTCGCCGACACCATGCGCAAGCGGTTGTGCATGAAGCCGGTCGTGTTGAGCTGCGCCATCGCCGCGTCGACGATCGGATAGCCGGTCCGGCCGGCGCACCAGGCGTCGAACAGCGCGTCGGCGGCCGGTCCGTCGTCGAAGCGCACGCGGTCGTAAGCCGGCTTGTAGCTCCTGTCGACGACATGCGGGAAGTGGTGGAGGATCTGCTGATAGAAGTCGCGCCAGCACAGTTCGGACAGCCACACCGCCGGCCCCGGCGCGTCGGGGGCCTTTCGAATGCGCCCGAGCGCGGCACGCGCCGCCGCCCGGATCGAGAGCGTGCCGAAGCGCAGGTGCACCGAGAGCCCGCTGCCGCCGCGGACGGCGGGAAAGTCGCGCGCGTGGCCGTAGTCGTCGATGCGGGCGCTGAAGTCGCTCAGCAAGGCTTCGGCACCGGCTCGGCCGGTCGGGATGCCGAGTGCGGCGAGGTTCGTCGGCCGAAAGCCGATGTCGGCGAGCGTCGGCGTCTCGCCGCCCACCGACGCCGGCGGCACCGCGAGCGCGTCCGCATGGCGCTCGATCGGGTAGGCCTTGACGAAGAAGTCGTCGAGCTTCTTGAGCCAGGCGTTCTTGTAGGGCGTGAAGACGGTGTAGGGGCTGCCGGCGCCGGTCAGCACTTCGCCGCGCTCGAAGATCACGTGGTCCTTCGACGTGTGCAGCGCGATGCCGCTCTCGCCGAGCGCCTCGCGCACGGCGGCGTCGCGGGCGAGCGCGTACGGGTCGTCGTCGTGGTTGGCGTAGACCGCCTCGACACCGAGCGTTCGCGCGAGCGCCGCGATCTCGGCGACGGGATCGCCGTGGCGGACGACGAGCCGCACGCCGGGCGTCGCATGCCGCTCGCCGAGCGCGCGCAGCTGCCGGTCGAGGTCGACGAGGCTCTCGCGGATGAACTCCACCCGGCGGTCGGCGCGCGGCAGCGGGTCGAGGATCACCGTGTCGAAGACGAAGACGCACCAGACCTGTCCGGCGGCACGCAGCGCATGGTGGAGCGCGGCGTTGTCGACGGCGCGCAGGTCGCGGCGGAACCAGACGAGTGCGGATTTCAGCGATCGCGCCATCCGCCGAGTGTGCTGCAGGAATAAAATGGGCGCATGCCGCGAGACGTCGTCAACTTCACCAACCAGTTCCTCATCGCCATGCCGGGACAGGTCGGCGAGACGTTCGACGGCACGGTCATCTACCTCTGCGAGCACACCGACAAGGGCGCGCTCGGGCTCGTGATCAACAAGCCGATCGACATCAAGCTGAAGAACCTGTTCGAGAAGGTCGACCTTTCGCTCGACCGCGAAGACCTCGCCGAGGAGCCGGTCTACTTCGGCGGCCCGGTGCAGACCGAGCGCGGCTTCGTGCTCCACGAGCGCCTCGGCGGCGACGACGACGAGGGCGGCCACTACAATTCGTCGCTGCAGATTCCCGGCGGCCTCGAGATGACGACGAGCAAGGACGTGCTCGAGGCGCTCTCCAACGGCGCCGGCCCGAAGAAGATCCTCGTCACCCTCGGCTACAGCGGCTGGGGCGCAGGCCAGCTCGAGGACGAGATGGGTCGCAACGGCTGGATCAACGTCAATGCCGAGCCGTCGATCATCTTCGACACGCCGTGCGAGGAGCGCTACGACAAGGCGCTGTCGCTGCTCGGCATCGACGCGCGCATGCTCAGCCAGGACGCGGGGCACGCGTGAGCGCCGCGGCTGCGGCCCCGCAGTCGTTCCTCGCATTCGATTTCGGCCTCCGGCGCGTCGGCGTCGCGACCGGCAACACGTTGACGGCCAAGGCGACGCCGCTCTGCACGATCGCCGCGATCGGCGACGCGCGCTGGGACGCGATCGGCGCGCTGGTCCGCGAATGGCAGCCGGCGGCGCTCGTCGTCGGCGTGCCGTTCCATCCCGACGGCGCACCGCACGAGAACACCGACCGCGCGCGGCGCTTCGCGCGCCAACTCCACGGCCGCTTCCGGCTGCCGGTGCACGAGGTCGACGAGCGCTACAGCACGACGGCTGCCGCCGAGGCCGGCGCGCGCGACCTCGATGCCGCCGCCGCGGCGATCCTGCTCGATCAATTCCTCGACCCGGTCGCATGACGCTCGCCCTCGACGCCGAAGCCCTCTACGCCGACCTCAAGCACCGCATCCGCGGCCTGCTCGCCGACGACACCGTGCTCGTCGGCATCTGGTCGGGCGGTGCCTGGCTCGCCGAGCGGTTGCACGCCGACCTCGGCCGCGCGGGCGAGTGCGGCGTCATCAGCAGCGCGCTGCACCGCGACGACTTCGGCTCGCGCGGCATGAGCGCCGCGGCCGACCACACGCGGCTGCCGTTCGAGGTCGCGGGCCGCGACATCCTGCTGGTCGACGACGTGCTCTACACCGGCCGCACCGTGCGCGCGGTCGTCAACGAGCTCTACGACTTCGGCCGGCCGGCGCGGGTGGCGCTCGCGGTGCTCGTCGACCGTGGCGGCCGCGAGCTGCCGATCGAGGCAGCGGCGTCGGCGGCGCGCGTGGTGCTGCCCGCCACCCGCCGGCTCTCGCTCGCCCGCGATGCCGACGGCCGCTTCCGCTTCGAGATCACCGAGGCGGCCGCCTGATGCTCGCCGGCCGCAACCCGCAACTCAACACCCACGGCGAGCTGATCCATCTGCTGTCGATCGAAGGCCTGCCCGAGGCGGTGCTGACGCGGATCCTCGACACCGCCGGCACCTTCCTGAGCGTCAACGACCGCGAGGTGAAGAAGGTGCCGCTGCTGCGCGGCAAGAGCGTCTTCAACCTCTTCTTCGAGAACAGCACCCGCACGCGCACGACCTTCGAGATCGCCGCGAAGCGCCTGTCGGCCGACGTCATCAACCTCGACATCGCGCGCTCGAGCGCCGCCAAGGGCGAGAGCCTGCTCGACACGATCGCGAACCTCTCGGCCATGCACGCCGACATGTTCGTCGTGCGCCATTCGGAGAGCGGCGCGCCTTACCTGATCGCCCAGCACTGCCCGCCGCACGTCCACGTCGTCAACGCCGGCGACGGCCGCCATGCGCATCCGACGCAGGGGCTGCTCGACATGTACACGATCCGCCACTACAAGAAGGACTTCCGCAACCTCGTCGTCGCCATCGTCGGCGACATCGTCCACTCGCGCGTCGCCCGCTCCGACATCCATGCCCTGACCACGCTCGGCGTGCCCGAGATCCGCGCCGTCGGCCCGAAGACGCTGGTCCCGGGCGACCTCGCCGGCATGGGCGTGCGCGTCTGCCACGACCTCGCCGAAGGCCTCCGCGACGTCGACGTCGTCATCATGCTGCGGCTGCAGAACGAGCGGATGAGCGGCGCGCTGCTGCCGAGCGCCGGCGAGTTCTCGAAGACCTACGGCCTGACGCCGGCCAAGCTCGCGCTCGCCAAGCCCGATGCGATCGTCATGCACCCCGGGCCGATCAACCGCGGCGTCGAGATCGACTCGGCGGTCGCCGACGGCGCGCAGAGCGTGATCCTGCCGCAGGTGACCTTCGGCATCGCTGTGCGGATGGCGGTGATGTCGACGATCGCGGGGAACGTCGCATGAAGCTCCTCGTCCGCCATGGCCGCGTCGTCGACCCGGCCTCGGGCCGCGACGAGACCGCCGACATCGCGATCGCTGCCGGCCGTGTCGTCGCCGTCGGCCGGCTCGGCGAGGGCTTCGCCGCCGACTTCGGCGCCGACCGGACGCTCGACGCCGCCGGCCTCGTCGTCGCGCCGGGCCTCGTCGACCTGGCGGTGCGCCTGCGCGAGCCGGGCCACGAGCACGAGGGCCTGCTCGAGTCCGAGATGGCGGCGGCGGTCGCCGGCGGCGTCACGAGCCTCGTCTGCCTGCCCGACACCGACCCGGTGCTCGACGAGCCCGGCCTCGTGCAGATGCTGAAGTTCCGCGCTTCGTCGCTCAACCTCGCGCGGCTCTACCCGCTCGGCGCGCTGACCCGCGGCCTCGCCGGCGAGGTGCTGACCGAGATGGCCGAGCTGACGCAGGCCGGCTGTGTCGGCTTCTCGCAGGCCGAGGTCGCGTGCAAGGACACGCTCGTGCTGCACCGCGCGCTGCAATACGCGTCGACCTTCGGCTACACCGTCTGGCTGCGGCCGAACGACCCGTGGCTCGGCAACGGCGTGGCGGCGAAGGGCGCGCTCGCGACGCGGCTCGGCCTGACCGGCGTGCCGGTGATCGCCGAGACGATCGCGCTCGCGACGATCTTCGAGCTGGTGCGCGACACCGGCGCGCGCGTCCACCTCTGCCGGCTCAGCAGCGCCGCCGGCATCGCGCTCGTGCGCCAGGCGAAGGCCGAAGGCCTGCCGATGACCTGCGACGTCAGCATCCAGCAGCTCCACCTGATCGACCACGACATCGGCTACTTCGATGCGGCGATGCGCGTCACGCCGCCGCTGCGCCAGCAGCGCGACCGCGACGCGATCCGCGCCGCGCTCGCCGACGGCACGGTCGACGCGCTGGTGAGCGACCACACGCCGGTCGACGCCGACGCCAAGCAGCTCCCGTTCGCCGAGGCCGAGCCCGGCGCGACCGGCGTCGAGCTGCTGCTCGGCCTGGCGCTGAAGTGGGGCGCCGACGTCGGCCTGCCGCTCGCGCGCACGCTCGCGACGGTCACGTCGGCGCCGGTCGACGTGCTCGGCGATGCGCTCGGCTCGATCGCCGCGAGCGCCGGCAAGATCGTCGAAGGCGGTCTCGCCGACCTCTGCATCTTCGACGCCGCGGCGCGCTGGTCGGTCACCGCCGACGCGCTCGCGAGCCGGGCCAAGCACACGCCCTTCGCCGGCCACGAGCTGACCGGGCGGGTGCGCTGGACGCTCGTCGGCGGACAGATCGCGCACGAGGCCGTCTGAAGGCGCGCAAGGCGAGTCGGCGGGTGAGCGGCGCGCGCGCCGCGGCACGGCTCGTCGCGAGCGTCGTCCACGGCCTGCATGCGCTCGGCGTCGTGCTGGTCCGCTTCCCGCGCTACGACGCGGCGCGGCGCCGCGAAGCGATCCGCTGGTGGTCGGCGACGATGCTCGAGCGCATGGGCGTCGCGCTCGTGTGCGAGGGCGTGCCGGCCGACGGCGGCGTGCTGCTCGTCGCCAATCACGTGTCGTGGCTCGACATCCTCGCGGTCCATGCGGTCTGCCCGCGCGCGTCGTTCGTCTCGAAGGCCGATGTCGGTCGCTGGCCGCTCGTCTCCCGGCTCGCGACCGCCGCCGACACCGTCTACCTCGAGCGCGAGCGCAAGCGCGACGCCCGCCGCGTCGTGCACGACGTCGCCGAGCAGCTCGCTGCCGGCCGGATGGTCAGCGTCTTCCCCGAAGGCACGACCGGCGACGGCCGCACCCTGCTTCCGTTCCACGCCAACCTGCTGCAGGCGGCGATCGCGACCGGCGCGTCGGTGCAGCCGATGGCGCTGCGCTATGCCGACGGCGACGACCGCCACAGCGCCGCCGTCGAGTTCGTCGGTGCGACGACGCTGCTCCAGAGCGTGTGGCGGGTCGCGTCGGCCGACGGGCTCGTCGTCCACGTCCGGCTGCTGCCGGCGCGCGGCGTGGCCGGCGCGCGGCGCCGCGCGCTCGCCGCGGCGCTGCGCGCCGAGATCGCGGCAGCGGCGGACTAGTCTAGGCGCGGGGGGACGTCTCGGCGCTCGAACCGGTCAGGCCTTCCCCTGCGAGGCGACCGCCGCCGCCGCACTCGCCGCCGCGGCAGGATCGCCGAGGTAGAAGCTGCGGAGCGGCTTCAAGTCGTCGTCGAGCTCGTAGACGAGCGGAATGCCGTTCGGGATGTTGAGGCCGACGATGGCGTCGTCGGAAATGCCGTCGAGGTGCTTGACGAGCGCCCGGATGCTGTTGCCGTGGGCGGCGATCAGCACCCGCCGGCCGCTGCGGATCGCCGGGGCGAGCGTCTCGTTCCATAGCGGCAGGACGCGGGCGACGGTGTCCTCGAGGCACTCGGTCAGCGGGATTCGGGCGGGATCGAGCGCCGCGTAGCGCGGATCGCCGCGCTCCGAACGCGCATCGCCCGGCGCGAGCGCCGGCGGCGGGGTGTCGTAGCTGCGCCGCCAGACCAGCACCTGCGCGTCGCCGTATTGCCTGGCCGTCTCGGCCTTGTCGAGGCCTTGCAGCGCGCCGTAGTGCCGCTCGTTCAAGCGCCAGTCGTTGGCGACCGGAAGCCAGGTGCGGTCCATCGCGTCGAGGGCGTGCCAGAGCGTCCAGATCGCGCGCTTCAGCACCGAGGTGTAGGCGATGTCGAAGTCGTAGCCGCCCTGCTTCAGCAGGCTACCCGACTCCCGCGCTTGCTGCACGCCGAGCGGCGTCAGCTCGACGTCGGTCCAGCCGGTGAAGCGGTTGGCGAGATTCCAGGTGGATTCGCCATGGCGGATCAGGACGAGGCGGTGCATGCGGGGTGCGCCGGAAGGGGCGGGGCGGAGGCGGCCGAATTCTATAATCGTCGACTGCCCTTACTTGCCCCGACCGTGAAGTTCCTTTTCGATACCTGGTATCTCTTCATCGCCGCCGGCGTCTCCGGCGGGATGCTGCTCTGGCCGCTGCTCAACAAGGGTGCCGGCGGGGCCCGGGTGTCGCCGGCCGAGGCCGTGCAGCTCATCAACCGCGAGCGCGCAGTGCTGATCGACGTGAGCGAGCCGCAGGAATTCGCGGCGGGCCACGCCCCCGGCTCGAAGAGCGTGCCCTTCGGCCAGCTCGAGACGGCGACCAACCTGCCGAAGAACAAGGCACTGCCGCTCGTCGTCGTCTGCCCGACGGGCGCCCGCGCCGGCCGGGCCGTCGCGACCTTGAAGAAGCTCGGCTTCGAGAACACCCGTTCGCTCGCTGGTGGCCTCGCGTCGTGGCGCGCCGCGAACCTCCCGATCGAAAAGACGGCATGATGACTTTTTGTCCGGCCGGAGTGACGCGATGCAAGCGGTGAAGATGTTCTCGACCTCGTCGTGCCCGTACTGCCAGCAAGCCAAGGCGTTGCTCCAGCGTCGCGGCGTCGCGACCATCGACGAAGTGCGCGTCGACCTCGACCCCGCCCAGCGCCAGACGATGGTGCAGATCACCGGCCGGCGCACCGTGCCGCAGATCTTCATCGGCGATACCTGGGTCGGCGGCTGCGACGACCTCTACGCGCTCGACGGCCGCGGCGGCCTGCTGCCGCTTCTCGCCGGCGACGCGCAGACCGCCGGCTAGGCGCACAGGCCGCCCGCGCGCCAGAAGCCGACGGCGATAATGCCGGGCTTCGTCCGGCTTCGGCCGCACGCTCCCCCAAACCGAATCACCGAGACAGCCATGGCCGACGACACCCAGACGCCCGTGTTCCAGATCCAGCGCATCTATCTGAAGGATCTGTCGCTCGAGCAGCCGAATTCGCCGCAGATCCTCCTCGAGCAGGGCCAGCCGCAGGTCGACATCAACCTCGCGCTCGGCGCCGGCCCGATTGCCGACGGCGTCTATGAAGTGACGGTCACCGCGACGGTCACGACCAAGGTCAACGACAAGGTGCTGTTCCTCGTCGAGGCCAAGCAGGGCGGCATCTTCGAGATTCGCAACATTCCGGACGAGCAGTTGCAGCCGATCATCGGCATCGCCTGCCCGGGCATCGTCTATCCGTATCTGCGGGCGATCGTCTCCGACGTCTGCACCCGCGCCGGCTTCCCGCCGGTGCTGCTGTCGGAGGTCAATTTCCAGGCGATGTTCGAAGCGCAACAGCAGCAGCAGGCGACCAACGGCGCTGCGCAGACGGCGCCGACGCTCAACTGACGACGCTCGTCGGCGCGGCATGAATTTGAGCGTCCTCGGTGCCGGAGCCTGGGGCACGGCGCTCGCGGCGAGCGTCTGCCGGCGAAACGCGACGCAGCTCTGGGCGCGCGACCTCGAGCATGCGGCCGACATCCGGCGCGGGCGCGAGAACGCCCGCTATCTGCCGGGGATCGTGCTTCCGGATGCGCTCGACGTCGTCGACGACTTGGCTTCCGCCGTGGCGCACGCCGCCGGCGGTCTGCTCGTCGTCGCGACGCCGCTTTCGGGGCTCGCCGACACGCTCGTGCGCTTGCGTGGCGCGTCCGCCGGCATCGTCTGGCTCTGCAAGGGCTTCGAGCAGCGGACCGGCGCGCTGCCGCACGAAGTCGCTGCGCGGCTCGTGCCGGGCGCCCGCGTCGGCGTGCTGTCGGGCCCGAGCTTCGCGATCGAGGTCGCCCGCGGCCAGCCGACCGCACTCGTCGCCGCGAGCCACGACGCCGCGCTCCTCGAGCAGACGGTGCACGCCGTGCACGGTGACAAGCTGCGCGTCTACACCACCGCCGACCCGGTCGGCGTCGAGGTCGGCGGCGCGCTGAAGAACGTCTACGCCATTGCGAGCGGCATCGCCGACGGCATGCCGGCGAGCGGCGATCGCTCGGTCCCGGGCCAGAACGCCCGCGCCGCGCTCGTCACCCGCGGTCTTGCCGAGATGACCCGGCTCGGTGTCGCGCTCGGCGCCCGGGCCGAGACCTTCATGGGCTTGTCGGGCCTCGGCGATCTCGTGCTCACGACGACCGGCGACCTCTCGCGCAATCGCCAGGTGGGCCTGATGCTCGCGGCCGGGCGGCCGCTGGCGCGGATCCTGGCCGAGCTCGGCCACGTCGCCGAGGGCGTCGCGACGGCGCCGATGGCGCTGAAGCGGGCGCATGCAGCCGGCGTCGAGATGCCGATCGCCGAAGCCGTCGCCGCGGTGATCGAGGGCCGCGCGACCCCGGCCGCGGCGCTCGAGCGTCTGATGGGCCGCGACGCGCGGTCCGAGCAGTGATCGACCGCCGTGCCGTCCTGCGGGCCGGCCTCGGCGCGGCGTTCGCGCGGCCGGCCGGCGCCGAACCCGCCTGGCCCGCGCGGCCCATCCGTCTGGTCGTTCCGTTTCCGCCGGGCAGTTCGCCCGACTTCGTCGCCAGGTTGATCGCCGAGCCGCTCGCGGCGGCGCTCGGTCAGGCGATCGTCGTCGACAACCGGCCGGGCGCCGGCGGCAACGTCGGCACCGCGGCGGTCGCCAAGGCGCCGGCCGACGGCTACACGCTGCTCTTCACGATCCAGGGGCCGCTCGTCACGGCGCCGCTGCTCGTGCGCAATCTGAACTACGACCCGGCGCGCGAGCTCGCGCCGGTGACGCTGGTCGCGACGTCGCCGAACGTGCTCGTCGTGCCGCCGTCGCTCGGCGCGACGTCGCTCGCCGATTTCGTGCGCATCGCCAGGTCCCGGCCGGGCCAGCTCAACTACGGCAGCGTCGGCATCGGCAGCGCGGCGCACCTGGCGATGGAACTCTTCAGGCGACGCGCCGGGATCGAGCTCGTCCACGTGCCGTACGCCGGCTTCCCGCAGGTCGTCCAGGCGATCCTCGCCGGCGAGGTCCAGGCGGGCATCATGGTGCCCGGGATCGCCGCGCCGCAGATGCGCGCCGGCAAGCTGCGCGCGCTCGGCGTGACGACGCTCGGGCGCTCGGCATCGTTGCCGGAGGTGCCGAGCTTCGTCGAGCAGGGCTTCGCCGGCTTCGAGGCGATCTCCTGGCAGGCGGTGCTCGCACCGGCAGGCGCGCCGCCGGCGGTGATCGACCGGCTCGCGACCGAACTCGTCCGGATCCTCAAGACCGACGCCGTCCGTGGCCGGCTGCTCGGTCAGTACTTCAGCGCTGTCGGCACGGCGCCCGAAGGTCTGGCCGGGCTGATGCGCAGCGAGCGCACGCGCTGGGCCGAAGTGATCCGCGCGGCGGGCGTGGTGCCGGAATGAGCTCTCACGCACCGCCGGCGTAGCCGTTCTGGCGCCAGGCCTCGAACACCGCGACGGCCACCGCGTTGCCGAGGTTGAGGCTGCGCTGCGCAGGCCGCATCGGCAGCCGCACGCGCTGCGCCGGAGCGACGCCGGCCTGGATGTCGGGCGGCAGTCCAGCAGTCTCCGACCCGAACACCAGCCAGTCGCCAAGTTGCCAAGCCGTCGCCGCGAACGGCGTGCTGCCGCGCGTCGTGAACGCGAAGAGCCGATGCGGGTCGGGTCGCGTCGCAGCCAGGAACGCAGTCCAGTCGGCGTGGCACCGGACGGGCGCGTACTCGTGGTAATCGAGCCCGGCGCGCTTGAGCTGCCGGTCGTCCATCGAGAAGCCGAGCGGTTCGATCAGGTGCAGCGCGCAGCCGGTGTTGGCCGCCAGGCGGATCACGTTGCCGGTGTTGGGCGGGATTTCCGGATGGACCAGGACGATGTTGAACACGGGGTCGCGGCGTCAGGCGCTCGCCGGGCGCGGCGTGCGTGCGACGACCCAGATGCCGACCTCGGCAGCGCCGGCCTGCAGCAGCACGCGGCTGATCTCGGCGACGGTCGCGCCGCTGGTCATGACGTCGTCGACGACGACGACCGAGCGGCCGCGCACCGCGTCGCGGCGGCGTGGCTCGAGCGCGAACGCGCCACGGACGTTGCCGGCACGGCGCTCCGGCGGCAACGCGAGCTGGTGCTCGGTGTGCTTGACGCGCAACAGAAGCGTCGGGTCGACCGGCAGCGCGAGGTCGCGGCCGATGCGGCGCGCGAGCTCCCATGCCTGGTCGTAGCCGCGCTCGCGCAGGCGCTCGTCGCTGAGCGGCACCGGCAGCAGCAGCTCCGGCGCCGGCCGCTGCGCGCGCCGTTGGGCGCGGACGACCTGCCGGGCGAGCGGCCAGGCGAGGTCCAGCGCGGCATGGAACTTGAACCGGCGGATCAGGCTGTCCCACGGCGGCGCGTAGTCGACCGCCGCGAGCGTCTCGGCGAACGGCGGTGGCGCGAGCACGCACGCACCGCACACCGCCACGCCGGCCGGCACGTCGAGCGCGCAGCGTCTGCAGCGGGCGACGGCAGGCGTGAAGCGCTGCAGGCAGTCGCCGCAGATGCGCTCGCGGGCCCAGGCGTGGCAGATCGCGCAGAGGCTCGGCAGCCGCAGGGCCGCGGCCATGCGGGCGGGGTCGGGCATTCGGAAGGCAGGCGGCAGCATCGGAGGTCGGCTCAATATACTTCTCCCGATGCCCGATGCCGCCGCGTCTTCCGACCGCAGCGCGAGGCGCCTCGACGACATCGCGGTCCGCGCCGCGCTCCGGCGCCTGGCGCGCGCCGCCGAACCGCCGTGGCTGCATGCGGAGATCGCACGTCGGATGGCCGAGCGGCTCTCGCTCATCCTCGTCGAGCCCGACACCGTCGTCGACTGGTGCGGTTTCCTCGGCGCCGGCGAGGCACTGCTCTCGGCGGCCTACCCGAAGGCCCAGCGGATCGTGATCGAGCCCGGCAGCCCGTGGCTCGAACGCAGCCGCGCCGATGCGCGACGGCCGTGGTGGACGACCGGGCGCTGGACCGGCGCTGCGGTCCGGGTGCAGACGCCCGACACGCCGCTTGCGGCCGCGCCGCAGCTCGTCTGGTGCAACATGGCGCTGCACGGCGTCGTCGACCCGCCGGCGCTCTTCGCGCTCTGGGAGCGCAGCTTGCGCGCCGACGGCTTCGTGATGTTCTCCTGCCTCGGTCCCGGCACGCTGCGCGAGCTGCGCGATCTCTATGCCCGGCTCGGCTGGCCGGCGCCGACGCCCGGCTTCGTCGACATGCACGATCTCGGCGACATGCTCGTCCACGGCGGCTTCGCCGACCCGGTGATGGACCAGGAGACGCTGAACCTTCGCTACACCGGCCCGGAGACGTTGCTCGCCGAACTGCGCTCGCTCGGCGGCAACACCGCGCCGGACCGCTTCGAGGGCCTGCGCACGCCGCGCTGGCGGCAGCGCCTGGAACGCGAGCTCGACGCCATGCGGGGCGCCGACGGCAAGATCGGACTCAGCTTCGAGGTCGCCTACGGCCATGCGTTCAAGGCGGCGCCGCGGCTGTCGGCGGCGACGACGACGATCTCGCTCGACGACATGCGGGCGCTCGTGCGCCGGCCCCGACCCGATCGGCAGGCCTGAGCTAGACTCGTGGGCTGTGGCGGGCTCGGCTCCGGATGTCCGGCGGGTCAGCGCGGCGCCGGCGCGCCGAGCGCCGGGCCGGAACTCTCCAACGGCCGTCGCGCCGCTCGCAACGGGCTCAGCAGCAATGTCAGCAACTTTGTCTCATGCGTCGATGGTCGCGCGCGGCTTGCGCTTCGGGCGCATGCGCGCGGCCGACGACGGCGACGAATCGACATCGGCCTGCGAGTGGTCGGCCGAATGGCTGCTCAAGCGCAACTGTTCGCTCAAGCCCTCGCAGCTCATGGCGTTCTTCGCCTCGATCGCGGTCGTGTCGCTCGGCATCGCCGCGGCGTGCTGGATGCAGGGCGCGCCGCTCGTCATGCCGTTCGCGAGCCTCGAACTGCTCGCGCTCGGCACGGCGCTCTTGCTCTACGCGCGGCATGCCGCCGACCGCGAGGCGATCGTGCTGCATGCCGACCGGCTCGTCGTCGAGCATGCTTCCGGCGCACGTGTCGAGCGCGTCGAGTTCGCACCGGATTGGGTGCGCGTCGCCCGCGAGCCGGGGAGCCGCTCGCTGGTCGAGCTGTCGGGGCAGGGGCGCCGGATCAGCGTCGGTCGCTTCGTGCGGCCGGAGCTGCGCCGGCAACTCGCCGACGAGCTCCGCTGGGCGTTGCGCCGCTCGCAGGGACAGCCGCGCCACGTCGCCGGCACATCGGAAGACCATTGAAGTGGGAAGCATGAACAAGACGAAGGCGTTTCGGGCGGCGCTCGGCCGCTCAGCAGGCTCGGCGGCGCTGCTCTGCGGAGTGCTCGTGTCGCAGGCGGCCTGGGCGGTCAACGACCTGCCGGGCGGTCCCGGCGTGCGCCAGATCGACCTGCCGCTCGGCGTGACCGAGATCGTGGCCGACCAGCGCTGGCTGCACTACTTCATGCTCTGGATCTGCACGGCGATCTTCGTCGGCGTGTTCGGCGTCATGTTCTATTCGATCTTCAAGCACCGCAAGTCGCGCGGCGCGAAGGCCGCCAATTTCCACGAGAGCACGACCGTCGAGATCATCTGGACGATCGTGCCGTTCCTGATCGTGATCGGCATGGCGCTTCCCGCGACCAAGGTCATCGTCGCGATGAAGGACACGAGCGCGGCCGACCTCACGATCAAGGCGACCGGCCTGCAGTGGAAGTGGGGCTACGACTACCTGAAGGGCGAAGGCGAGGGCATCGGCTTCGTGTCGACGCTCGACGTCGCGCAGCGCCAGCAGTCCGACACCGGCCGTCCGGTGCCCGTCGACAACTACCTGCTGAAGGTCGACAACCCGCTCGTCGTGCCGGTCGACAAGAAGGTCCGCGTCATCACGACCGCCGCCGACGTCATCCACTCCTGGGGCGTGCCGCAGTTCGGCGTCAAGCAGGACGCGATTCCCGGCTTCGTGCGCGATACCTGGTTCCGCGCGACCAAGGTCGGCACCTACTACGGCCAGTGCGTCGAGCTCTGCGGCAAGGAGCACGCCTTCATGCCCATCAACGTGGTCGTGTTGTCGGGCGCCGACTATTCGAAGTGGGTCGACGGCAAGAAGAAGGAAGCGATGGCCGCCGCCGACGACCCGGCCAAGGTCTGGACGCTCGCCGACCTGATGGCGCGCGGCGAGAAGATCTACAGCGGCAACTGCGCCGCCTGCCATCAGGCGAGCGGCAAGGGCGGCGGCCCCGTCAAGGCGCTCGACGGCTCGGCCGTGGTGCTGAACGCCGACAAGAACCCGCAGATCCACACGCTGCTCGAAGGCCGCGCGAACGGCGCGATGCCCTCGTGGAAGCAGCTCTCCGACACCGAGCTCGCGGCGGTCATCACCTACACCAAGAACAGCTGGTCGAACAAGACCGGCCAGACCGTGCAGCCGGCCGAGATCGCGTCGGTGCGCGGCGGCAAGGACGTGCCGCCGCCGACCACGAGTTCGGTGACGCCCGAAGCGGCGCCCAAGACCGCCGCGTTGCCCGGCGCGACCCTGATCGCCGCCGCCGCCGCCGCCCCGGCCGCCGTGGATGCAGGTCGTTCGACGAAGACCCCAGGAGCCACCCGATGAGCGCAGTCCTTCATCCCCCCGGCCACGTCGGCCACGTCCACGACGAGGCCCACGACCACCCGCACGGCTGGCGCCGCTGGCTGTTCGCGACGAACCACAAGGACATCGGCACGATGTACCTGTTGTTCTCGTTCACGATGCTGATGGTCGGCGGCGTGCTCGCGCTCGCGATCCGCGCCGAGCTGTTCCAGCCCGGCCTGCAGTTCGTGAACCCGCAGATGTTCAACCAATTCACCACGATGCACGGGCTCATCATGGTGTTCGGCGCGATCATGCCGGCGTTCGTCGGCTTCGCGAACTGGATGATCCCGCTGCAGATCGGCGCGGCCGACATGGCGTTCGCGCGGATGAACAACTTCAGCTTCTGGCTGCTGATCCCGGCGGCGCTGATGCTCGTCGGCTCGTTCTTCATGCCGGGCGGTGCGCCCGCTGCGGGCTGGACGCTCTACGCGCCGCTGACGCTGCAGATGGGCCCGTCGATGGACGCCGGCATCTTCGCGATGCACATCATGGGCGCGTCGTCGATCATGGGCTCGATCAACATCGTCGTCACCGTGCTCAACATGCGCGCGCCGGGCATGACGCTGATGAAGATGCCGCTCTTCTGCTGGACCTGGCTCATCACCGCCTACCTGCTGATCGCCGTGATGCCGGTGCTCGCCGGCGCGATCACGATGACCTTGACCGACCGCCACTTCGGCACGTCGTTCTTCAACCCGGCCGGCGGCGGCGACCCGGTGATGTACCAGCACATCTTCTGGTTCTTCGGCCACCCCGAGGTCTACATCATGATCCTACCGGCGTTCGGGATCATCAGCCAGGTGGTGCCGGCGTTCGCCCGCAAGCGCCTCTTCGGCTACACCTCGATGGTGTATGCGACCTCGTCGATCGCGATCCTGTCGTTCATCGTCTGGGCGCACCACATGTTCACGACGGGCATGCCGGTCACCGGCCAGCTCTTCTTCATGTACGCGACGATGCTGATCGCGGTGCCCACCGGCGTGAAGGTGTTCAACTGGGTCGCGACGATGTGGCGCGGCTCGATGAGCTTCGAGACCCCGATGCTCTTCGCGGTCGGCTTCATCTTCGTGTTCTCGATCGGCGGCTTCACCGGCCTGATCCTCGCGATGGCGCCGATCGACATCCAGTTGCAGGACACCTACTACGTCGTCGCGCACTTCCACTACGTGCTCGTCGCCGGCTCGCTCTACGCGATGTTCTCCGGCTTCTACTACTGGGTGCCGAAGTGGACGGGCGTCATGTACAACGAGACACGCGGCAAGTGGCACTTCTGGCTCTCGCTGGTGTTCTTCAACGTCACCTTCTTCCCGATGCACTTCCTCGGCCTCGCCGGCATGCCGCGCCGCTACGCCGACTATCCGATGCAGTTCGCCGACTTCAACGCCCTCGCGTCGATCGGTGCGTTCGGCTTCGGCCTGACGCAGGTCTGGTTCTTCCTCTTCATCGTCGTGCCGTGCATGCGCGGCAAGGGCGAGCCCGCGCCGCAGCAGCCGTGGGAAGGCGCAGAGGGCCTCGAGTGGGAAGTGCCGTCGCCGGCGCCGTTCCATACCTTCGAGACGCCGCCGAAGCTCGACGCTTCGGCGACGAAGATCCTCGCCTGATCCGCGACGACCGGCCATGACGCCCGAGCGGAAGAAGAGCAACGTCCGGATGGGGGTGACGCTCGCGACCATCGCGATCGCCATCTTCATCGGCTTCATCCTGAAAAGCGTCCTGCTCGCCGGGCATTGATCGACGAGCTCCGTCCCATGCTTCGATCCGACCTTCCGAGCGGCCACGACGCCGCCATGCGCAGCGACAACTGGCGCATGGTCACGAAGCTCGCGGTCGTCGTCGGCGTCATGTTTCTGTTCGGCTATGCGCTCGTGCCGATCTACCGCAGCATCTGCGAGGCGCTCGGCGTCAACGTGCTGTCGCTCGGCGAGAACGACGTCGCGAGCCGTGGCGCGAAGGCGAACACGCAGGTCGACGCCAGCCGCACGATCACGATCGAGTTCGACGCGAACTCTCGCGGGCCGTGGGAGTTTCGGCCCGAGAAGCGCTCGGTCGATGTCCACCCGGGCGAGATCACGACGGTCATGTACGACTTCAAGAACGTGCAGAACCGGACGATGGCCGCGCAGGCGATTCCGAGCTACGCGCCGATGCAGGCGATGCCCTACTTCAACAAGCTCGAGTGCTTCTGCTTCAACGAGTACACCTTGAAGCCCGGCGAATCGAAGCGCTGGCCGGTCGTCTTCGTGATCGACCCGAAGCTCTCGAAGGACGTCAAGACGATCACCTTGTCCTACACCTTCTTCGAGGTCGGGGGCAAGGTGCCTAACGAGCCCGCCGGCGGCGCGGCGAAGGCCGTCGTGTCGGCGCCGACGCCCGGCCTCGGTGCGCGCTCGTGAGCGGAATCGCCATGACCGACGACTTCAGGAAGGCGGTCCGCCGCAAGGGCTCGTTCCTGCAGACGGTCCGCGCCGTCGCGTGGTCGTTCTTCGGCGTGCGCAAGGCGAGCGACCTCGAAGAGGACGTGAACCGGCTGAACCCGGTGCATGTCGTGATCGCCGGCGTGCTCGGCGCTGCGTTGTTCGTCGTTCTGCTGGTGTTGCTGGTCGGTTGGGTGGTCGGCAGCGGCGTGGCGCGCTGAACCGGCCGAGAGAAGAGACATCCCTGGTTCCTGGAGAAAGACACATGTCGGCAGCGGTCCAACCTGGGCAGACGCCTTACTACTTCGTTCCGGCGCCGTCGCGTCATCCGGTGTTCGCGGCGATCGGCCTGCTGTTCGTCATCTTCGGCGCAGGCCAGTGGATCAACGGCCATGGCTGGGCGGCCTACGTGCTGCTGTTCGGCCTGGTGCTCTGGGGCTTCGTGCTGCAGCAGTGGTTCCGCGAGGCGATCGGCGAGAGCGAGGGCGGCCTCTACAGCGACCGGATCGACGTCTCCTTCCGCTGGAGCATGAGCTGGTTCATCTTCTCGGAAGTGATGTTCTTCGGCGCGTTCTTCGGCGCGCTCTACTGGACGCGGCTGCATGCCTTGCCGAACTTCGGCAGTCTCGACAATGCGATCCTCTGGCCCGACTTCAAGGCGGTCTGGCCGAGCGCGGGCGTCGGCTACACCGGCTCGCCCGCCAACACCATCGAGCCGTTCGCGACGATGGGGCCGTGGCCGCTGCCCACGATCAACACGCTGCTGTTGCTGACCTCGGGCGTGACGCTGACGATCGCCCACCATGCGTTGATCGCCGCGCACCGCACCCGGGCGATCGCGTTCATGTGGGTGACCGTGCTGCTCGGCATCACCTTCCTGTGCGTCCAGGGCTACGAGTATTCGCATGCCTACAGCGAACTCAATCTGAAGCTCAGCTCCGGCGCCTACGGCTCGACCTTCTTCATGCTGACCGGCTTCCACGGCTTCCACGTGTTCGTCGGCACGCTGATGCTGCTCTTCATCACCATCCGGCTGATGAAGGGCCACTTCACGCCGCAGCGCCACTTCGGTTTCGAAGGGGCGGCCTGGTACTGGCACTTCGTCGACGTGGTCTGGTTGGGGCTCTACATCGTCGTCTATTGGGTGTAAGGCCCAGCCCCGGCCGCGGTGACGCGGCGACCGCCCGGACTTCGCGGCGACGCGTCCGCGCACTGCGCGGCAAGCGACGCGGCGACGGAACGTCGCATCCGCCGGCTCGCCGCGGAGGACCACGACGTCATCGTCCCCCTGGCGGCCGACTGGTGCGGACGTGCACTGCGTGGCCGCTTCGGTCTGCCGAGGTTCGATCGGCTTTCAACGGAAGATGGGCGTCGAGGTGCGGCCGGGGAACGCAGAGATCGACGGTGGCCCGGTCATGCTCGACCATGCCGGCACTGGCCGGCACCACGTCGCTTCCTCAAGCGGCTTCGAGCCGCCCGGTCGGTCACTTGCCGATCGGCACGCCGGTCGGATGGATCCAGCCGGCCCAGTAGCTCACGAGGATGCAGACGAACAGAAGCACCGACAGCGCGACCCGCAGCGCCAGCGCTCGCATCATGTTGCCGCTGCGCGACTTGCCGTCGCCGCCGCGCAGCATGAACACGCCGGCAAGGCCGAGCGCGCAGAGGATGGCGACGAAGGCGAGCCCGACGAGGTACTTCATGCCGCCGGATTATCGGCGTCGGCGTCGCGAGCCGTCGCCATGAAGACCGCCCAGCGCGGCGTGGTGCTGGCCGTCGCCACCATCGTCGGCATCGCGTCGACCGCCAGCCTCGGCGC
>CAXUDL010000016.1:0-97129 GCA_964249855.1 uncultured Rhizobacter sp.
CGGACGCTCCTCGCGCGGACGCGCTTCGTTGACGACGATGGCGCGGCCGTCGAGCGCCTGGCCATTCATGCCGTTGATGGCGGCCTGGGCTTCGGAGTCCGAACCCATCTCGACGAAGCCGAAGCCCTTCGAGCGACCGGTGTCGCGGTCCATCATGACCTTCGCGGAAGAGACGCTGCCGTACTGTGCGAACGCCTGCTGCAGGTCGTCGTCGCGGATGTTGTATGAGAGATTGCCGACGTAGAGTTTATTGCCCATGGGAGAGCCCCTTTTCAATTCCAGAAGACCATGTGGAGCTTCTACCCATCGTGAACCATTCAAGCGAAGGCGCTGCTTCCATACACAGATTTGTGAATATAAGTGAATTGCGCCGAAACGCGTCGCGCCGTCCGAGAAAGTGTTGTTCGAGGCCGGCGGGGTTTGTACGCAGTGACCCGGCGCCGGTGTCCCCGGCATTCGGCGGTCCCGGGCTGCCGCTCGCGGCATGATCGCACCATGGATCTGCGCATCGCGAGCCTCGTGCCGAGCGTGACCGAGCTCGCCGTCGCGCTCGGGCTCGGGCCGCGCCTGGTCGCGCGCACCGGCTTCTGCATCCACCCCGCCGCCGTCGTGGCCGGCATCGCCAAGGTCGGCGGCACCAAGGACGTCAGGCTCGACGCGCTGCGGCGTCTGGCGCCGACCCATGTCATCGTCAACGTCGACGAGAACCGGCGCGAGACGGTCGACGCGATCGGCGGCTGGACCGCGCCGCCGCGGATCGTCGTCACGCATCCGCGCACGCCGCACGACAACCTCGCGCTCGTCGCGCAACTCGCCGACGAGTTCGGCGGCGTTCCGGGTGTCACCGCGCGCGCCGAGGCGTTGACCGACGCGCTTCGTCGTGAACTGGCGCTCACCGCACCGCGTGCAGGCCGGGCGCCGCGGCACGTGCTCTACCTGATCTGGCGCCAGCCGTGGATAACGGTGGCGCGCGACACGTATCTGTCGGGCATGCTCGCGCTCGTCGGCTGGCGGACATGGCCGGACGCCGCGGGCGGTGACCACGGCGCGGCGCGCTATCCGGTCGTCGCCGGCGACGAGCCCTGGCTCGCCGACATCGACACCGTGCTGCTGAGCTCGGAGCCGTACGCCTTCGGCGAAGCGCACCTCGACGAAGCCCGCGCGCTGTGCCCGAACGCAACCGCGCGGCTCGTCGACGGCGAGCTGCTGAGCTGGTACGGCGCGCGTGCGGTGCCGGGTCTCGCGTACCTGCGCGCGCTCGCTGCCGAGGCGGACGCGACAATCGGCCGATGGACCTGTTGAAGCCGCTGATCGCGCTGCTCGCGATCGTCAACCCGATCGGCGTGATCCCGTTCTACATCCATTTCACCGAAGGTTTCACCGCCGGCCAGCGGCGCCGGACGATCCACGTCGCCGCGGTCTCGGCCTTCCTCGTGATCGCGATCAGCGCCGTCGCCGGCTCGCGGATCATCGAGTTCTTCGGCATCTCGCTCGCGTCGTTCCAGGTCGGCGGCGGCCTGCTGCTGCTGCTCTCGGCGATGCAGATGCTCAACGCGCAGCCCGCCGAGAGCCGCAAGGAGGACCTGCACGAAGGCAGCGACAAGGTCGATGCCGGCGACAGCATCGCCGTCGTGCCGTTGACGATCCCGCTGCTGACCGGCCCGGCCACCATCTCGACGATGGTGATCTACGCGCAGAAGTCGCGTCATTGGTGGGAGGTCGCGGTGCTGGTCGGCTATGGCGTCGCCATCGGCCTCGTCGTCTGGGGCGTGTTCGCGCTCGCCAGCCGCATCGGCCGCGTGCTCGGCAAGACCGGGATCAACGTGATGACGCGGCTGATGGGCCTGCTGCTGGCGGCGCTCGCGATCGAGGTCATGTCGGACGGCCTCACCAAGCTCTTCCCGGTGCTGGCCGGAGCGCGCGCCTGATGGAACGCTACGACTACATCGTCTGCGGCGCCGGCACGGCCGGCTGCCTGCTCGCCAACCGCTTGAGCGCCGACCCCGCCAAGCGCGTGCTGCTGATCGAGGCCGGCGGCAAGGACGACTATCTCTGGGTCCACATCCCGGTCGGCTACCTCTACTGCATCGGCAACCCGCGCACCGACTGGCTCTATCAGACCGACGCCGACGCGGGCCTCAACGGCCGCGCGCTGCGCTACCCGCGCGGCAAGCTGCTCGGCGGCAGCAGCAGCATCAACGGCATGATCTACATGCGCGGCCAGGCCCGCGACTACGATGGCTGGGCGGCAGGCGACGGCTTCGGTTCCAACCCCGGCTGGACATGGGCGGACTGCCTGCCGCACTTCCTGCGTCACGAGGACTTCTACGGCGGCGCCGACGATTTCCATGCGGCACCGGGCTTCGACCCGACCGGCAAGCGCCCGGGCGGCGAGTGGCGCGTCGAGAAGCAGCGGCTGCGCTGGGACATCCTCGACGCCTTCGCTGCCGCGGCGCAGCAGGCCGGCATCCCGCACACGACCGACTTCAACCGTGGCGACAACGAAGGCGTCGGCTACTTCCACGTCAACCAGCGCGGCGGCATCCGCTGGAACGCCGCGAAGGCCTTCCTGCGGCCGGCGCTGCCGCGCGACAACCTGCAGGTCTGGACCGGCGCGCACATCGAGCGCTTGACCTTCGCGCACCAGACCGGCGAGGGCTCGTGGGACCGCACGCGCCGCGCGACGGGCGTCGGCGTGATCCGCGCGGGCGATGGCGGCCGCGTCGAGGCGCGGCTTCGGCAAGGGGGCGAGGTCATCCTCGCGGCCGGCGCGATCGGCTCGCCGCAGATCCTGATGCTCTCCGGCATCGGCGCGCCCGAGGCGCTCGACGCCGCCGGCGTGCGGCTCGAGCACGCGCTGCCCGGCGTCGGCGCCAACCTGCAGGACCATCTGCAGATCCGCGCCGTCTACGCTGTCGAAGGCGCGAAGACGCTCAACACCATGGCGAGCACCTGGTGGGGCCGCGCGCTGTTCGGGCTCGAGTACGCGGCACGGCGCAGCGGCCCGATGAGCATGGCGCCGTCGCAGCTCGGCGCCTTCACACGCAGCGAACCGGGCCGGCCGCACCCGAACCTGCAGTACCACGTCCAGCCGCTGTCGCTCGACGCGTTCGGCGAGCCGTTGCATCGCTTCAACGCCTTCACGGCGAGCGTCTGCAACCTGAACCCGACGAGCCGGGGTGCGGTCGGCCTGAAGACCGCGTCTCCGACCGACGCGCCGCGCATCGCGCCGCGGTACCTCGCGACCGACGCCGACCGCCGGATCGCCGCCGACAGCCTGCGGCTCACGCGCCGCATCGTCGGCCAGCCGGCGCTGGCGCCGTACCGGCCGAGGGAGGTCAAGCCGGGCGTCGAGCACGAGACCGACGAGCAGCTCGCGCGCCTCGCCGGCGACATCGGCACGACGATCTTCCACCCGGTCGGCACCGCGAAGATGGGGCCGGCGGCCGACCCGATGGCGGTGGTCGACGCGCGGCTTCGCGTCCACGGCGTTCACGGCCTGCGCGTCGTCGACGCCAGCATCATGCCGACGATCACCAGCGGCAACACCAATTCGCCCACGCTGATGATCGCCGAGCGGGCGGCCGCGTGGATCGTCGACGAGCGTTGATATCGATTGCAGCATTTCTTGGTTGGCGCAGGGCGGGACCGCTGGCTAGACTCGCGCCCCGCCCGCGTTTCGGGCCCTGCCGCGTCCGAGTCCGTCGATGAACCTGAAGTCCCTCACCCGCCGCACGGCGCTCGCCGCCGCGGCCGCCACGCTCGCCGCCGTCACCGCCCTGCCTGCCTTCGCGCAGACCACGCTGCTCAACGTCAGCTACGACCCGACCCGCGAGCTCTACCAGGACTTCAACGCCGCCTTCGCGAAGCAGTGGAAGGCGAAGACCGGCGAGACGATCGCGTTCCGCCAGTCGCACGGCGGCTCGGGCAAGCAGGCGCGCTCGGTGATCGACGGCCTCGGCGCCGACGTCGTCACGCTCGCGCTCGCCTACGACATCGATGCCATTCATGACCACGGCGACATGATCGCGGGCGACTGGCAGAAGCGCCTGCCGAACAACGCGTCGCCCTACACCTCGACGATCGTGTTCCTGGTCCGCAAAGGCAATCCGAAGAAGATCACCGACTGGTCGAGCCTCTTGAAGTCGGACGTCGAGATCGTCACGCCGAATCCGAAGACGTCGGGTGGCGCGCGCTGGAACTACCTGGCGGCCTGGGGCTATGCGCTGAAGCAGCCGGGCGGCAACGCCGAGTCGGCGAAGGCCTTCGTCAAGCGGCTCTACGCCAACACCAAGGTGCTCGATTCCGGTGCTCGCGGCTCGACCACGACCTTCGTCGAACGCGGCATCGGCGACGTGCTGATCGCGTGGGAGAACGAGGCCTATCTGTCGGTCAAGGAGCTGGGCCCGGACAAGTTCGAGATCGTCACGCCGAGCCTATCGGTGCTGGCCGAGCCACCGGTGGCGGTCGTCGACAAGAACGTCGACAGGCACGGCACGCGCAAGGTCGCGACCGCCTACCTCGAGTACCTGTACTCGCCGGAAGGCCAGGAGATCGCGGCGAAGAACTTCTACCGGCCGCGCGATCCGGCGGTCGCGGCGAAGCATGCCAAGGAGTTTCCGCAATTGAAGCTGCTGACCGTCGACGCCGATTTCGGCGGCTGGCGCACCGCGCAGAAGACGCACTTCGACGACGGCGGGGTCTTCGACCAGATCTACGCGCCGGCGGGGCGCTGACGGCGACGCTCGATTCCTTCGACGCCGCGGCGCGCCTCGGCGACATGGCGGCGCCTCGGTCTCGACGCGACGACGTCTGCCGACCAGTCGCCGCGGTGTCGGGCGACGCGCCGGCCCTTCCCGACGCGGCGCGACGGGCCGCCGACGGTCGATGATGGGCCGGCCCGATGAACGTTCCGTGACACAGGTCCTCAGGCGTCCGCGAGCACGATCCAGGTCGGCGCGTGGTCGCTCGGCTTCTCGCGGCCGCGCACCTCGCGGTCGACGTTCGCGTCGACGAGGCGCGGCGCGAGCAGCGGGCTGACGAGCAGGTGGTCGATGCGCAGGCCGGCGTTGCGCGACCAGCGCTCGCGGAAATAGTCCCAGTAGGTGTAGATCGCCTCGCCGGGATGGCGCGCGGCGATGGCGTCGACCCAGCCCTGGCCGAGCAGCGTCGCGAACGCCGCGCGCGTCTCGGGTTGGAGCAGCGCGTCCTTCTTCCACGACTTGGCGGAGTAGATGTCGACGACCGCGTCGCTCTGCACGACGTTGTAGTCGCCGGCCAGCACCGCCGGCACCTCCGCGGCGAGCAGGCCTTTCGCGTGGGCGGCGAGCCGCGCCATCCAGGCGAGCTTGTAGTCGAACTTCGGCCCCGGCTGCGGATTGCCGTTCGGCAGGTAGAGCGAGGCGACGACGATGCCGCCGCACGCCGCCTCGAGATAGCGGCTCTGCGTGTCGCTCTCGTCGCCCGGCAGGCCACGCCGCACTTCGACCGGGTCGTCGCCGCCGCGCTGCAGGATGGCGACGCCGTTCCACGACTTCTGCCCCTGCCAGATCGCGCCGTAGCCGGCGTCCCGGATCGCCGCCTCGGGGAACGACTCGCTCGGCGTCTTGAGTTCCTGCAGGCAGACGACGTCGGGTTGCGACTCGCCGAGCCACTGCGTCAGCGCCGCGATGCGGCCGTTGATGCCGTTGATGTTGAAGGTCGCGATCTTCATGGCGGCGATGATGCACCAGCGGCCGACGCTAGCATTGCGCCGTCCAAGGCCTGCCTGTCGTCATGAACACCTCGGAAATCTTCCTGCTGGCGATGCTGATCATCCTGGCCGTGCCGTACCTCGTGTGGCGGCTGCTGCGCACCGACGACTGGGCGCCGCTCGTCGTCGTGCAGATCGTGACCGGCATCGCCCTCGGTCCCGGCGTCGCCGGCGCGGTCTGGCCGGACTACTACCGCTTCGTCTTCAACCCTCCGGTGATCCAGGCGCTCAACGGCGTCGCCTGGTGGGGCGTGATGCTCTTCGTCTGGATCGCCGGCATCGAGCTCGACCTGTCGAAGGCCTGGCGTCACCGGCGCGAGAGCGGCATCACCGCCGGGCTCGCGCTCGGCACGCCGCTCGTCCTCGGCTGCGTCGCGGCGGTCGCGATGCTCGCGACCCCGGGCTGGGTCGGGCCGGGCGCACGCGCGCCGTGGCAGTTCGTCGTCGGCGTCGGCATGGCCTGCGCCGTCACGGCGCTGCCGATCCTCGTCCTGTTCCTCGAGAAGCTCGAGCTGCTGCGCCTGCCGGTTGGCCAGCGGATCCTGCGCTACGCGAGCCTCGACGACATCGCGATCTGGGCCGTGCTCGCGCTGATCCTGATGGACTTCGAACGCATCGGCAAGCAGGCACTGTTCCTCGCCATCTTCGCGGTCGCGAGCTGGGCGTTCCGACGCCTGATGCCGAAGCTGCCTGCCGCGGACCGCTGGATCGTCGGTCTCGTCTGGCTCGCGGCCTGCGGCTTCGGTGCCGACTGGTCGGGCCTGCACTTCATGGTCGGCGCCTTCATCGCCGGCGCGGTCATGGACGCCGCCTGGTTCGACCGCGCGCAGCTCGACCTGCTGCGCCACCACGTGCTGCTGACCGTGATGCCGGTGTTCTTCCTCAGCACGGGCCTGCGGACCAACTGGGGTGTCGGCGGCGCGACGGTCTTCGTCGCGGCGGGCTGGCTTCTGCTCGCGTCGGTCGCCGGCAAGCTGCTCGGTGTCCGCGCCGCCGGCCGGATCCTGCGCTGGGCGCCGGGCGAGGCCTCGCTCGTCGGCTGGCTGCTGCAGACCAAGGCGTTGATCATGATCATCTTCGCCAACGTGCTGCTCGACAAACGCATCATCACCGACGAAAGCTTCACCGCGCTCCTGCTGATGGCCGTCGGCAGCACCATGCTGACCGTGCCGATGGTCGCGCCGATGCTGAAGCGGATGTCGTCGGTGCTGCAGCGCGCGACCTGAGCGGCGGGGGGGCACGCTCACTCGTAGGGCCGCTGCGTCCACCAGGGGAAGAACGACGGCATGTCGGTCGAGACCTTCCCGGTGAAGGCTGCCGGGCGCTTCTCGAGGAACGCCGTCACGCCCTCCCTGGCATCGGCCGTGCGGCCGCGGGCGTAGATCGAGCGGCTGTCGATCTTGTGCGCTTCCATCGGATGGTCGGCGCCGAGCATGCGCCACATCATCTGCCGCGTCAGCGCGACCGACACGGGCGCGGCGTTGTCGATGATCTCGCGGGCCAGCGCGCGGGCCGCCGGCAGCAGGTCGTCGGGCGCGTGGACGGCGCTCACCAGGCCGGCGGCCAGCGCGTCGCTCGCCGCGACGATGCGGCCGGTGCAGGTCCATTCGAGCGCCCGCGAGATGCCGACGAGCCGCGGCAGGAACCAGCTCGAGCAGGCTTCGGGCGTGATGCCGCGGCGGGCGAAGACGAAGCCGATGCGGGCCGTGTCGGCAGCGAGGCGGATGTCCATCGGCAGGAGCATCGTCGCGCCGATGCCGACCGCCGGGCCGTTGATGGCGGCGATCACCGGCTTCAGGCAGTCGAAGATGCGCAGCGTCACGCGGCCGCCGCCGTCGCGGACCGACTCGTCGCTCCAGTCGGTCTCGCCGTCGGTGCTGCGCGGCGTTGCCTGCTTGTCGGGCCGGTCGGCCCGGGCGGCGTAGTCGAAGGTCTGGGCGCCGGCGGAGAGGTCGGCACCGGCGCAGAAGGCCCGGCCCGCGCCGGTGACGATGACGACGCGCACGGCGTCGTCGGCATCGGCCGCGTCGAAGGCCGCGATCAGCTCGTTCATCATCGCGGCGTCGAAGGCGTTGAGCCTGTCGGGGCGATCGAGCGTCAGCGTCAGGATGCCGTCGGCGACATGGACGTCGAGCGTCTCGTAGGTCATGCGGAGCTTTCCGGAACGGGCGGGCCGGCGAGCCGGTGCGCCAGGTCGGCGACGTTGATGTCGACCGCGGCGGCCGGCAGCGCGCCGTCGAGCGCGCCGTCGATCAGGCGCTGCAGTGTCTTGACGTGCGGTGGCAGCGGCCCGAAGAAGAGCGGCTCGCCGCCGCGCGCGATCAGGAGCGTCGGAAAGTTCTCGACATCGATGCCGTCGACCGTGTCGGCCTCGTCCTCGACGTCGATCCAGACGAAGCGGCAGCGGTCGCTGAACGCGGTGGCGAGGTGGTCGAACGACGGCCGGTATGCGCGGCACGAGCCGCACCATTCGGCACAGAGGCAGGCGACGGTCAGCGGCGGCGCGTTCACGGCGCCAGTGTGCCGGCAGTCCGGGCGCGCTGCCGAAACCCGTGTCGCTGGATTCGATTCCACGGATAAGAACATTCGAAATCAGTCCTTCCGGCGATGAAGGCATGCACCTAAGCTTCCCGGCCCTCGAACTCGACCCGTCCGTCGCCACCGTATTCGCCCATGAGTGCCGTGCTCGCCCCGCATCAGACGCCTGCGCACGGTCCCCCGTCGCGCAAGCGCAGCGCCCGCCGCGTCCTGCCCGGCTTCGGCCTGTCGCTCGGCTACACGGTCGCCTACCTGTCGTTGATGGTGCTGATCCCGCTGTCGGCGGTGTTCCTCAAGACGACGACGCTCGGCTGGGAGCAGTTCTGGAACGTCGTCACCGCGCCGCGGGTGCTCGCGTCGTACCGGCTCAGCTTCGGCGCGTCGCTGCTCGCGGCCGCGCTCAATTCGGTGTTCGGCCTGCTGCTCGCCTGGTCGCTGGTGCGCTATTCGTTTCCCGGCAAGCGCCTCGTCGACGCGCTCGTCGACCTGCCGTTCGCGTTGCCGACAGCCGTCGCCGGCATCGCGCTGACCGCGCTGTACGCGGGCAACGGCTGGCTCGGTGGCCTGCTCGAGCCGCTCGGCATCAAGGTCGCGTTCAAGCCGCTGGGCGTGCTGGTCGCGCTGACCTTCATCGGCCTGCCCTTCGTCGTGCGCACGGTGCAGCCGGTGCTGGAGGACATCGACACCGAACTCGAGGAAGCCGCCGCGAGCCTCGGCGCGTACCGCTGGCAGACGTTCCGCCACGTCGTCCTGCCCATCCTGACGCCGGCGCTGCTGACCGGCTTCGCGCTCGCGTTCGCGCGGGCCGTCGGCGAATACGGCTCGGTGATCTTCATCGCCGGCAACATCCCGATGGTCTCGGAGATCACGCCGCTCATGATCATCACCAAGCTCGAGCAGTACGACTACGCCGGCGCGACGGCGATCGCGGCGACGATGCTCGTCTTTTCGTTCGCGCTGCTCTTCGCGATCAACGGGCTGCAGGCCTGGAGCGCGAAGACGCGCGGCGTCGGCGCCGGCCGGGGGCGCAAGTGAGCGGTGCGGTCGCGCTCGGCCTGCCGAAGGCGCCGGTCCACGCGAGGCGCTTCGAGGCCAACCCCGCGACGCGCGAATCGCCGTGGGTCAAGCGGCTGATCCTCGTGCTCGCGCTCGGCTTCTTCGCCCTCTTCCTGTTGCTGCCGCTCGTGACCGTGTTCGCCGAGGCGTTCCGCAAGGGCGTCGGCGTCTACCTCGCCGCGCTGACCGAGCCGGACGCGGTCTCGGCGCTGATGCTCACGCTGCTCGCCGCCGCGATCGCGGTGCCGCTCAACCTCGTCTTCGGCATCTGGGCGGCGTGGCTCGTCACCAAGTTCGACTTCCGCGGCAAGAGCTTCCTGACGACGTTGATCGACCTGCCGTTCTCGGTCTCGCCGGTCGTCGCCGGGCTGATCTACGTGCTGCTCTTCGGCGCCCAGGGCTGGTTCGGGCCGTGGCTGCAGGCGCACGACGTGAGGATCGTCTTCGCCGTGCCGGGCATCGTGCTCGCCACGGTCTTCGTCACCTTCCCCTTCGTCGCCCGGGAGCTGATCCCGCTGATGGAGGCGCAGGGCCGCGAGGAGGAAGAGGCGGCGACGGTGCTCGGCGCCTCCGGCTGGCAGACGTTCCGCGCCGTGACGCTGCCGAACGTGAAGTGGGGTCTGCTCTACGGCGTGATCCTCTGCAACGCGCGGGCGATGGGCGAGTTCGGCGCGGTCTCGGTCGTCTCCGGCCACATCCGCGGCCTGACGAACACGCTGCCTCTCCACGTCGAGATCCTCTACAACGAATACCAGTTCGCCGCCGCGTTCGCGGTCGCGTCGCTGCTCGCGCTGCTCGCGCTGGTCACGCTCGGTGTCAAGAGCGTGGTCGAGTGGCGTGAGGCGCAGCCGCAGAAAGGCAGTCGATGAAGCGAAGCCATCTCGAGCGGGCCGCCGTACCGTGCCGCCTCAAGCAAGGCGCCATCCCGGCCCGGGGTGGCTCTGGACACCCGCCGAGTCGGAGGCAGTCATGAGCATCCAGGTCAGGAACATCCACAAGTCGTTCGGCGACTTCACCGCGCTCGGCGACGTCAGCCTCGACTTCCCGACCGGCGAGCTCGTCGCCCTGCTGGGGCCCTCGGGCTGCGGCAAGACGACGCTGCTGCGCATCATCGCGGGCCTCGAGACCGCCGACCGCGGCGCGGTGCTGCTCGACGGCGAGGACGCGTCGCAGACGCACGTGCGCGAGCGCCAGGTCGGTTTCGTCTTCCAGCACTATGCGCTGTTCCGCCACATGACGGTGTTCGACAACGTCGCCTTCGGCCTGCGCGTCAAGCCGAGGAAGCTTCGCCCGAGCGAGGCAGAGATCAGGCGCAAGGTCCACGCGCTGCTGAACCTCGTGCAGCTCGACTGGCTCGCCGACCGCTTCCCACCCCAGCTCTCGGGCGGCCAGCGGCAACGCATCGCGCTCGCCCGCGCGCTCGCCGTCGAGCCGCGCGTGCTGCTGCTCGACGAGCCGTTCGGCGCGCTCGACGCGCAGGTCCGCAAGGAACTGCGCCGCTGGCTGCGGCGCCTCCACGACGACCTGCACATCACCAGCATCTTCGTCACCCACGACCAGGAAGAGGCGCTCGAGGTCGCCGACCGCGTCGTGCTGATGGACCACGGCCGCGTCGAGCAGGTCGGCTCGCCGAACGAGGTCTACGACCGGCCGGCGACGCCGTTCGTCTACGGTTTCCTCGGCGCGGTCAACCGCTTCTCCGGTCGTGTCGACGGCGCGGTGCTGCGCGTCGGCGCGCAGGCGCTCGCCCATGGCGCGAGCGGCCTGACGCAGGGCGCGGCCGCGCAGGCCTTCGCCCGGCCGCACGAACTCTCGATCTCGACGGTGCCGGTCTCGGCGGGCATCGAAGCGACGGTCGGCCGAGTGCTCAGCTTCGGCGCGGCGAGCCGGGTCGAGCTCGTCGGCATCGGCGATGGCCAGCACTTCGAGGTCGAACTCGCTCGCGAGCGCGCCGAGGCCTTGCTGCTGCGGCCCGACCAGCGCGTCTGGCTCGTGCCCGAGCGGCTGAGCGTCTTCGAGGACCGCGTCGCGGCATGAGAGCCGCCCGGCGCTCGTTCCCGCCCCGCGGCAGGGGCCCCGGGCCGTGGCTTGCAGCAGCGAGCACGGCATGAACTTCCAGCAACTGCGCATCGTCCGCGAGGCGGTCCGGCGCAATTTCAACCTGACCGAGGTGGCCGGCGCGCTGTTCACGTCGCAATCAGGCGTCAGCAAGCACATCCTCGACCTCGAGGACGAGCTCGGCGTCGAGCTCTTCGTCCGCAAGGGCAAGCGGCTGACCGGCCTGACCGAGCCGGGCAAGGAGCTCGTTGGCATCGTCGAGCGCATGCTGATCGACGCCAAGAACATCAAGCGGCTCGCCGAGCAGTTCGCCAACCGCGACGAAGGCAGCCTGACGATCGCGACGACGCACACGCAAGCGCGCTATGCACTGCCGCAGGTCGTGCGGCGCTTCACGCAGGCGTTCCCGAAGGTGCATCTGGTGTTGCACCAGGCGAGTCCGGCGGAGATCGTCTCGCTGCTGCAGTCGGGAGAGGCCGATATCGGCATCGCCACCGAAGCCCTCGACGCCGGCAACGCGTCGGCCGGCAATTTCGCGAGCTTCGACTTCTACGACTGGCATCACGTCGTGGTGGTGCCCGACGGCCATCCGCTCGCCGCGACGCCCTCACCGTCGCTCGAGGCGATCGCCGCGCATCCGCTGATCACCTACCACTCCGGCTACACCGGCCGGCCGCGGATCGACGCGACCTTCGCCGCCGCCGGGCTCGCTCCCGACGTGGTCATGTCGGCGCTCGATGCCGACGTGATCAAGACGTACGTCGAGGTCGGTCTCGGCGTCGGCATCGTCGCGTCGATGGCGTTCGACCCGGCACGCGATGTCGGCCTCGTGCGCCTCGACGCGTCGCACCTGTTCCCGCCGAACACGACGCGGATCGCGGTCCGGCGCGGCCATTACCTGCGGGGGTATGCGTACAGGTTCCTGTCCGAATGCTCCGCGGCGCTGACGCCGGCGGTCGTCAAGGAGGCGCTCGACGAATGACAATTGCACTGAAACAGTGCGTATCCATCGCCGGACGCCACTCGGGTGCTGCGGTCGAACGCATCCGCGCCGGGTAAGTCCCAGGTGGTGCAGCCAGGAATGCCGCCTACAGTCGCGGCTCTCGAGCCGAGCACCGCGATGGTGCCTCGTGCCACGAGGGCCGAGGAGACACGTCGTTCGCGCACCGCACCGAGGCGGCCGTCGAGCGATGCCCAGCAGGTCGCGCAGCGCGACCGACGCAGAAGGACACAGGGCGTCAGGCAAACCTGGCGCCCTTTGTCGTTGGGGAGCGGACAGGCCCGCCGCGGGAATGACGAAAGCGCCGTCGAGCCGCGACGAACGCCTGCACGCAGTGCGCGGCGATACCATTGTCCGCACCATGCCAGTCGACCCGAAACTCCGTTCGCTCAGCATCGATGTTCCTGCGCAGCCCGAGCCGTTGGTCAAGCTGTCGCTGCTGCTCGCCGATGAACGGATCAATCTGACCGCCGTCAGCGCGCTCATCTCGTCGGACATGGCGCTCGCGTCGGCCGTGTTGAAGGCGGTCAATTCGTCGTTGTACGGTCTGCGCGGCCGGGTGCAGTCGGTCCAGCAGGCGATCACGCACCTGGGCACGCGCGAGGTCGCCGCGGTCACCTTCGAGATGGGACTGCGCGCCGTGTTCGCCGCGGCACCGGAGCTCGACCCGATCTGGGAACGCGCGGCCGTGCGCGCCTTGCTGATGGGCCGCATCGGTCATGCGATCAACGTCGATCCCTGGGCCGCGCATTCGGCGGGTCTGTTCGAGGAATGCGGCAAGGCCGTGCTGTTCAGGCACGACACCGTGCGCTACCGCAGGCTGCTGGCGCTCGATGGCGACGATGCCGAGCTGGTTCAGCTCGAGCACGCCGAGTTCGGCGTCAGCCACGATGCGCTCGGCGCCGCGCTGTGCGAAAGCTGGGGCCTCGCGCCCGCGGCGGTCGCGAGCGTGCGCCACCACGTCGTCTTCAACGAGACGGGCGAATTGCCCCTCAATGTGCAGCGCCGCGGCGTTTGTGCACTGTCGGCGCTCACGCACGTGCTGATCAACGACCCCGAGTCGATCGACGCCGCGTGCGACCGGATCGCGCCCCAGGCGGACCTCGACGCGACGCTCGTCCGGCGCGGCGTCCAGAAGGTGCGCGATCAGATCGAAGCCGCGCACGCACGGCAGGCGTCGACCTGACCGCGGCTGCGGTCGGCGGGAGTCGACGAGCGCGCCGAACGCGCTCGCTCGTGGCGCAGCGGACCGGTGCACGGGCAGATGATTCTGCGCAGGTCGGCGCGAGTCGCCGCGAGCGCTTCCGCAGTGCGCCCGCGCCGGGTGGAGGACGGTCGAGCGTCGCCGGTCGACGGTGTCGACACGTCGAGCAGTGTCTCGACGGCGCGTGTGACCGTCGGCCATCCGTGTCGCACACCGCAGCCGCCATGCCGTCCCGCGTCCGCGCCGACGCGCCACGCGCTCAATACGCACCCTTCCATGCGGCCGACAGATCCTCCGCAAGCCGTCGGGCGAGATAGCGCGCGCCGGCAGGTGACGGATGGACGCCGTCGACGCTCGTGTAGCGCGACGAGTTGCCGTCGCTCGGCGGCGTGCCCGCCGTGCCGCTGCCTTGCACGTAGGCCGTCGACGCCGACGTTCCGACCGACCGGACCAGCCGGGCGTTGCCGTCGCCCCAGGTTGCGAACGCCTTGGCGAGCGCGTCGGCCAGCGCGAGCGCGCGTGCGTCGGGGCCCGATGATCCGGACCAGCCGTCGGTGACGGTGATGCGCGTGTCGGGGAGCAACGCGCGCAGCGCTCGCCAGCTCGCGAGCGCCGCCGCCTGCACCTCGGCGAGCGCGATGTTGCGGTCGTTGAAGCCTGCGCTGACCAGCACGTGGCGGACCGACGGCGCGTAGTCCGCGATCAGCTGCCGGTTGACCGGATTGGCGAGCAGGTGCGGCACATTGAACGAGCCGGGGTTCTCGCTGACGTAGCCCGACCCGCCGACCGCGAGGTTGATGGCGCCGTCGAAGCCGAGCTCGCGCTGCAGCCAGTAGCTGAGCATCTGCGCGCCGGCCTCGCTCGTCGGCGTGACCGCGGCGTTGATCGAGTCGCCGAAGAGCAGCAACTGGTCGCGCGGCGGCGGTCCGGCGTCGACCCGGCCCCCGGCCGACAGCGCCACGCCGCGCAGCGTCGGCGCGACCGATCCGACGCCGCTGATCACGCGGACGGTGCGCCGGGCGACGGTGCCGTGGAAGTCGAACGTGAGCGTCCAGCCCTCGGCGCCGCTGCTGATCGTGGGGCCGGCTTCGACCGGCGTGCCGTCGATCTCGACATCGATCGGCGACGCGGAGTTGGCGAAGACCAGGCCGAACGCCCGGTCCGTCACGACGAACTCCTCCTCCCAGCTGTTCGCATGGTAGGAATAGACCGCGGGCAGCTTCGCGCCGTACGGGCCCGACGCGATCGCCGTCGCGTTGCCCGAGCCGCTCGCCGGGCCGTTGGCGAAGCAGTAGTGGCCGACGAACGACGTGCCGGTACTGATCGAGCGGCAGCCGTGGACGGCGGTGAAGCGCGGCGCGGTGAAGTCGCCGGCGGCGAAGCCGGTCTCGGTGAGGCCGGCGGCGCTCGCGCTCGGCGCGGCCGCGAGTGTCGGCGCGCCGGGCCGCGGCGCCGCGAGCGTGCGGCCGGTCAGGTAGGCGGTCGCGCTGCCGTCGCCGACCGGGCGGCCGTCGACGAGCGCCGGACCGGGCGGCCGTTCGCCGGTCGTGCCCGCGGCACTGTAGAAGAGGTGCCGGCCGTCCTCGAGCCGCCGCACGGTGTCGACGCCGACCGCCTCGGCGGGCCGCCAGGTCGGTGCCGGCACCAGCGGTCCGGCGCCGTACGCGGCGATCCTCGCGACCCGGGCCGGGTTGCCGGCCGGTTGCGGAGCCCGCGCCGCCGCCGCCGCAGCTTGCGCGGCCGCGGCCGCGGCGCTCACGGATTCCGGCGTCGCGAGCCGCACGGTCACCTCGGCCTCGCCCTCGGGAAACGTCCCCGACGCGGCGAGCGTCCAGGCGACGCCGTTCGGACTCGTCGAGAAGCGCCACCCGGCGATCCGGCCGTTGGCGCGCACCGGCCGCGGCAGATACCGGAAGCCGCCGACGCTGTGGACGGCACCCATGTCGATCACGAGCAGGTGCGGCGGTCGGCCGCCGTCCCAGCGGGTGTGCCAGAAGCTCCGCGGGTCGCTGTCGATCGCATGGCTCGCGGCGCCGTCCTCGCCGACGACTTCCTCGCTGTCGGCGGTCGCCGTCCAGCCGTTGCGATCGAGGACCGCGCCGCCGGCGTCGAGGACGTTGAAGTCGGCGACCGCGGCCCAGTCGTTGCCGTTGACCTCGCTGAGCGCCTCGAGCCGCACGAAGCGCGCCGCGGCGACTGCTCCCGTGCCGACCGTTGCCGGTGGCCGGACGGTGGCGGTCGGCCCCGACGCCGCTGCGGTGCGCAAGCGCGGCTCCGGATCGTCGCAGCCGCAAAGCAGGCAGGTCGCCGTCACGAGCATCCAGCCGGCCATCGCCGGCGCGCGCACCGGGCCCGAAGGGCGCGTCATGCGGATCGACAACGCGGCTGCGGCAATCGAACGGCGCGCGTCAGAAGGGAATGTCGTCGTCCATGTGGTCGAAGCCGGTCACGGGTTTGGACGCGGGCGCCTGCCGCGCCGCGGGCCGCGATGCCGGCGCCTGGCGCTGCGGCGCCGGGCGTTCGTTCGAGGCGCCACCGCCGTCGTCGTCGCCCGGCGCGCCCGAGCCCATGCCTTCGCGGCTGCCGAGCATCTGCATCTCGGTCGCGACGACTTCGGTCGTGTACTGGTCCTTGCCTTCCTTGTCGGTCCATTTGCGCGTGCGCAGGCGCCCTTCGACATAGACCGAGCGGCCCTTTTTCAGGTACTCACCGGCGATCTCGGCCAGGCGGTCGAAGAAGACGACGCGGTGCCAGTCGGTCTCTTCCATCTTCTCGCCCGAATCCTTGTTCTTCCACTGGCGCGTGGTGGCGAGCGTGACGTTGCAGATCGCGCTGCCGCTGGGCATGTAGCGCACTTCGGGATCCCGGCCCAGGTTGCCGACGAGGATGACTTTGTTGACCGAGGCCATGACGGGCTCCTGAGACGACGTGACGGAGAAGGAAGCGGGATCGACGGGCGCCGCGGGCGCCGATGCCGGGAACCGGGGGGGGCTCGATTATCGCTCGCCGGGGCCTGGCCGCCACCCCCGGTCGGGCCGCTCCCGACGGGCGCCCCCGCCGGTCGGAGGCGTGCGTCGCGAGCGCCGTCCCGCGGCTCCCGTACCATCGACGCTTTGGCCGATCCGGCGCCCATGACGACCGCCACCGCCCTCTCGCCCGACCCCCGCGCGATCCTGCACGAGGTCTTCGGCTACAGCGCCTTTCGCGGCGCGCAGGCCGAGATCGTCGACCACCTGACCGGTGGCGGCGATGCGCTCGTGCTCATGCCGACCGGCGGCGGCAAGAGCCTGTGCTACCAGGTGCCGGCGATCGCACGGCACCGCCGCGGGCGCGGCCTCGCGGTCGTCGTGAGCCCGTTGATCGCCCTGATGCAGGACCAGGTCGGCGCGCTCGAGGAAGCCGGCGTCCATGCGTCGTTCCTCAATTCGACGCTCGCGTTCGACGAGGTGCAGGCGATCGAGCGCGAGATGACGAGCGGCCGCCTCGTGCTGCTCTACGTCGCGCCCGAGCGCCTGGCCACGCCGCGGATGTTGGCGCAGCTCGACTCGCTGAGCGCGCGCGGCCTGCTCAGCCTCTTCGCGATCGACGAGGCGCACTGCGTGAGCCAGTGGGGCCACGACTTCCGCGAGGACTACCTCGGCCTCGACGTGCTGCACGAGCGCTTCCCGGCCGTCCCGCGGATCGCGCTGACCGCGACCGCCGACGACCTGACCCGTGCCGACATCATCTCCCGGCTGCAGCTCGGCGACGCCCGCGTCTTCGTCAGCAGCTTCGACCGCCCGAACATCCGCTATGCCGTCGTCGAGAAGGACGACGCCCGCAAGCAGCTCCTGCGCTTCCTGCAGGACGAGCACGAGGGCGAGGCCGGCATCGTCTACTGCCAGTCGCGAAAGAAGGTCGACGAGACCGCGGCGTGGCTGACCGCCGAGGGCATTCCCGCGCTGCCCTACCACGCCGGGCTCGACGCCGCGGTGCGCAAGCGCCACCAGGACCGGTTCCTCCGCGACGACGGCCTCGTCATGGTCGCGACGATCGCCTTCGGCATGGGCATCGACAAGCCCGACGTCCGCTTCGTCGCGCACCTCGACCTGCCGAAGAACATCGAGAGCTACTACCAGGAGACCGGCCGCGCGGGGCGTGACGGCCGGCCCGCGCACGCCTGGATGGCGTACGGCCTCGCCGACGTCGTCAATCAGCGGCGGATGATCGACGAGAGCCCGGCGGGCGATGAATTCAAGCGCAACCAGCGCGGCAAGCTCGACGCGCTGCTCACGCTCGCCGAGGCGCACGATTGCCGCCGCCAGCGACTGCTCGCCTATTTCGGCGAAGCGAGCGAGCGCTGCGGTCCGCACCAGAACGCCTGCGACAACTGCCTCGCGCCGCCGGCCACCTGGGACGCCACCGAGGCGGCGAGGAAGGCGCTGTCGTGCGTCTACCGCTTCCAGCAGCACCGCGGCGGCCAGCGCTTCGGCGCCGGGCACCTGATCGACGTGCTGCGCGGCAAGGCGACCGACAAGGTCGCGCAGTACGGCCACGAGCAGCTCAGCACCTTCGGCATCGGCGCCGACGTCGCCGAGGCGCAGTGGCGGGTCGTGCTGCGGCAGCTGATCGCGCTCGGGCACCTGCGCGCCGAGGGCGAGTACAACACGCTCGAGCTCACCGCCTCGGCGCGCGACGTGCTGCGCGGCGAGGTCCGCCTGCTGCTGCGCCAGCCGAGCGACACGCCGAAGCGCGCGCGCGCCGGGCGCGTCACGCGCGGCGCGCGTGCGGGAACCGAGCAGCCGCCGCCGCTGCCGCTCGACGCCGCCGGCCGCGCACGCTTCGACGCGCTGAAGGCCTGGCGCGCCGAAGTCGCCCGCGAACACAACCTGCCCGCCTACATCGTCTTCCACGACGCCACGCTCGCCGAGATGGCGCAGGCCCGGCCCGACTCGCTCGACGCGCTCGGCCGGATCAGCGGCGTCGGCGTGAAGAAGCTCGAGGCGTACGGGCGGGAGATTCTCCGGGTGCTGGGCGACGCCTGACGCGCGTCGACGGACGCCGACCGGCGCTGCCGCGTGCCACCGAAGGCTGCGACATGCGCGGTGATGTTCGCCCGGCTCGGGCCTGCGAGCCGACGCCCCCGTCGACGTCCGACGCCGTTGCCTTCGCGCGTCGACGTCGGCGCGGCGTCCGGCCGCAGCCTCAGGACGACGCCGGGCGCTGCTCCACCAGGCGCTTTTCCATGAAAAACCGCGCGTGGCCGGTCGGGTAGTCCGCCAGCTCGCCGAAGCACCGGTAACCCAGCCGCTCGTAGAAGCCGCGCGCCTGGAAGTCGAATGTGTCGAGCCAGGCGGCGTGGCAACCGCGGCGCACGGCCTCGGCCTCGGCCTCGGCGAGCTGCAGGATGCGCGTCCCGACGCGCTGCCCGCGCAGCGGCTCGGGCACGACGAGCAGTTGCGTGAAGAGCCAGCCGTAGCCCGTCTGGCCCCAGAGGCCGCCCTGGACCTCGCCGTCGGCGGCCTTGACCAGGACCGCCAGCGGGCGGTTGCCGCTCGGTCCGGCGTGACGGGTGTTGTGATCGGCCAGCGGCGCGAGGATGGCGCGACGGTGGTCGTCGTTTCCGTCGTCGCTCAGGTGCAGGCTGAAGTCCATTGGAGGCACGACCCTCAATCCTGCCGCAGACACTCGATCGGCAACAACCTCGACGCCCGCCGCGCCGGGTAGTAGCCGAAGAAGAGGCCGATCGCCGTCGCGAACGCCACCGCGAGCAGCACGTGGCCGGCGCTGAGCGCCACGGTGATCTTGCCGCCGAGGCCGTTGACCGCGAGGGCGCCGAGCGCGGCGAGCGCCACGCCGATCAGCCCGCCGAGGATGCACATCACGACCGCCTCGCCGAGGAACTGCACCAGCACGTGGTGCGGCTTGGCGCCGATCGCCATGCGGATGCCGATCTCGCGGACCCGTTCGCTCACGCTCACCAGCATGATGTTCATGATGCCGATGCCGCCGACGATGAGCGAGATCGCGCCGACCACGCCGAGGCCGATCGACAGCCCCGCGCCGATCGTCTCGCCGGCCTGCGCGATCGTCGCGAGGTTGGTGATCTGGAAGTCGTCGAGCCGGTCGCCGGCGATGCGGTGGCGGTCGCGCAGCAGGTCGGCGATCTCGCGCTCGGCGGCGCGCGTGCCGGCCTCGGGCGTCGCCTGCGCGGTGATGTAGTGGACGGTGCGCGGCCGCGGCATCCGGATCGGAATCGCGGTGATCGGCACCATGACCAGTTCGCCCAGGTCGGTGCCGTCGAGCGTGCGGCCGGTGCCGGCGAGCACGCCGATGATGGTGAAGGGCCTGCCCTCGATGCGGATCGTCTGGCCGATCGGGTCGCGTCGGTAGTAGTAGTTGCTGGCGAGCGTCGTGCCGATGACGGCGACGCGCGTGCCGGCACGCACGTCGGTGTCGGTGAAGGCGACGCCGCGTTCCAGGCCCCAGTCCTTGAGGCCGAACATCTCGGGCGTGGTCCCGAGCACGGTCGAGTTGCTGTTGTCGCTGCCGTAGAGGATCTGGAAGAAGCCCTGCAGCGCCGCCGCGGCGCCGCGCAGGCTCGCGAGCTCGTTCATCGCTGCGGCGTCGTCCCAGGTCAAGGTCGGCGATTCGTTGACGCGGCGGCGCGCGCCGCCTTCGGTCGGCGTGCCCGGCTGGACGATGAGCTGGTTGCTGCCGAGCACCGCGAGCTGGCTGTCGATGAAGCCGCGCACCGCGTCGCCGACGCTCAACATGAGCACGACCGACGCGATGCCGATGACGATGCCGAGCATCGTGAGCGCGGTGCGCAGCCGGTTCGCGGCGAGCGAACGGAACGCTTCGACGAGCGTCTGGACGAGGCTCACGGCACGGGTTCGCCGTCGTAGACGACGAGGCCGTCGCGGAGCTGCACCAGGCGCGTGGCGTGGGCGGCGACGGCGGGCTCGTGGGTCACGATCACGATCGTCAGGCCGGCGTCGCGGTTCAACTGCTCGAGCACGCCGAGCACGTCCTCGGTGGTCCGCGTGTCGAGGTTGCCGGTCGGCTCGTCGGCCAGCAGCAGCGGCGGGCCGTTGACGAGCGCCCGGGCGATCGCGACGCGCTGTTGCTGGCCGCCCGAGAGCTGGTTCGGCATGCGGTGGCCGAGCTCGGCGAGACCGACCTGCTCGAGCAGCGTCCGGGCGCGTGCCGACGCCTTGCCGCGCGATGCGCCGGCGTAGATCAGCGGCAAGGCGACGTTCTCGACCACGTTCATCCGTTTGAGCAGGTTGAAACTCTGGAACACGAAGCCGATCGTCTTGTTGCGGACCTCGGCGTGCTGCGAGGCGCTGAGCGCGGTGACGTCGCGGCCCCCGAGCCGGTAGCGGCCGCCATCGGCGCGGTCGAGCAGGCCGAGCAGGTTCATCAGCGTGCTCTTGCCCGAGCCGCTCGGGCCCATCAGCGCGAGATGCTCGCCGCGGCGCACGGCGAGATCGACGCCGTGCAGCACCGGCGTGACGACGTCGCCGCTGCGGTAGCTCTTGGTGATGCCGTCGAGCTCGATCAGGGCCTCCACGGCGTCGTCAGCGCGCCGCGGCGGGCGCCTCGGCGTTGCGCGTGATGAGTTCGTCGCCGGCCCTCAGATCGCCGCTCGCCAGTTCGGTGAAGCGGGTGTTCGAGATGCCGATCGTCACGTCGTGCACTTTCGGCACCTGCCTGTCGCCGACCGTGTAGACGCGGTAGACCCGCGCGCCGCCGCGCGTCGCGTTGAGCACGCCGTCGTCGTCGGCACGCGCCCGGGCATCGGCGCCGGCAGAAGCGGCGGAGCGCTGGACGCCGGCCGCCTTCAGCTGGTCCTCGTCGGGCCGGAAACGCAGCGCCGCGGTCGGCAGGCGGACGACGTCCTGCCTGCTCGCGACGACGATGCGCGTCTGCGCGGTCATGCCCGGCTTCAGCACTTCGTCCGGGTTGTCGACGTCGACGACGATCGTGTAGGTGACGACGCCCTGGCTGCTGGCCGAATTGAGGCGGAACTGCTCGACCCGGCCCTCGAACTCGCGCTCGGGATAGGCGTCGACGTTGAAGCGCACGGCCTGGCCGACGCGGATCAGGCCGACGTCGGCCTCGCTGACGCTCGTCTGGATCACCATCTGCCGCAGGTCCTTGGCGATCAGGAACAGCTCGGGCGTCGTGAAGCTCGCCGCGACCGTCTGGCCGACGTCGATGTTGCGGCGGATGACGACGCCGTCGATCGGCGCGCGGATCACGCTGTTGTCGACGTCGGTCTGTGCCGCGTCGACCTGCGCGCGACCGAGCTCGACGTTGGCGGTGGCCGCGTCGACCTCGCGCTTGCTCTGGTCGAGTGCGAGCGCCGAGATGAAGCCCTGGCCGACGAGGCGCTCGTTGCGCTCGAACGTCGCGCGGGCGAGCGTGAGCGCCGATTCGCTCGCCGCGAGCTGTGCCTTCGCCTGCCGCACGCGCGCCTGGAGCGCCTTGGGGTCGAGGCGCAACAGCACCTGGCCGGTCCGGACGCGGTCGTTGTAGTCGACGAGCCGCTCCTGCACCGTGCCGCTGACCTGCGTGCCGACCGTCACCGTGATCACCGGTTGCAAGGTGCCGGTCGCGAGGACGACTTGCGTGATCGCGCCGCGGTCGACGGCGGCGATGCGGAATTTCGGCGCGTCGTCCTTCGCCGCGCGCTCGCGCCAGGCCCAGACGGCGCCGCCGACCAGTGCGATCGCGACCCCGGCGGCGATCGCCTGCTTCCACCCTCGCTGCATCGAATCCTGCCCCCCGGATCGGGAGTGTACGCAGCGCGGAATACCGCGCGGCTATCATGACCGGTTGTCCTCCGCCGCCCCGATGCCCGCCCCCGATCCGACCGCTCCGGCAGCCACCGGCGCGGTGCATCGCGCGCCGCTCGAAGCGCAGATGCTGCGCGTGCGCGGAGCGCGGACGCACAACCTCAAGAACATCGATCTCGACATCCCGCGCAACCGGCTCGTCGTGATCACCGGCCTGTCCGGCTCGGGCAAGAGCTCGCTCGCCTTCGACACGCTCTATGCCGAAGGCCAGCGGCGCTACGTCGAGAGCCTCTCGGCCTACGCGCGGCAGTTCCTGCAGTTGATGGACAAGCCCGACGTCGACGTCATCGAGGGGCTGTCGCCGGCGATCAGCATCGAGCAGAAGGCGACCTCGCACAACCCGCGGTCGACGGTCGGCACGGTCACCGAGATCCACGACTACCTGCGGCTGCTCTATGCCCGCGCCGGCACGCCGTTCTGCCCGCGCCACGGCTTGCCGCTGCAGGCGCAGAGCGTGAGCCAGATGGTCGACGCGGTGCTCGCGCTCGCCGAGGGCACGCGGCTGATGGTGCTCGCGCCGGTCGTGCGCGACAGGAAGGGCGAGTTCGTCGAGCTCTTCGCCGACATGCAGGCGCAGGGCTACGTGCGCTTCCGCGTCGACGGCGCGACGGTCGAGGCGGCCGAGCTGCCCAAGCTCGCCCGGGCCGAGAAGCACGACATCGACGTCGTCATCGACCGGATCAAGGTCGGCGCACAGGCGCACGACCTGTCGCAGCGCCTCGCCGAGAGCTTCGAGGCGGCGCTGCGCATCGCCGACGGGCGCGCCATGGCGCTCGAGATGGATTCGGCGAAGGAGCACCTCTACTCGAGCAAGTTCTCGTGTCCGGCGTGCGACTACTCGCTCGCCGAGCTCGAACCGCGGCTGTTCTCGTTCAACTCGCCGGTCGGCGCGTGCCCGACCTGCGACGGCCTCGGCCACACGACGGTCTTCGATGCCGAGCGCGTCGTCGCCTTCCCGTCGCTGAGCCTCGCGAGCGGCGCGGTCAAGGGCTGGGACCGGCGCAACGCCTACACCCACTCGCTGCTCGAGAGCGTCGCCGCGCACTACGCGTTCGACCTCGAGCAGCCGTTCGAGGCGCTGCCGGACACGGCGCAGCACGTGCTGCTCCACGGCTCGGGCGACACCGAGATCGCGTTCGTCTACGAGGCGCAGAGCGAGGCGAAAGGCAGCGTCCGGGCGAAGTCGCGCGTCGTCAGGCGCTCGCATCCGTTCGAGGGCATCCTGCCGAATCTCGAGCGCCGCTTCCGCGAGACCGACTCGGCTGCGGTGCGCGAGGACCTGATGCGCTACCAGAGCGTCAAGCCGTGCCCCGACTGCGACGGTGCGCGGCTGCGGACCGAGGCGCGCAACGTCTTCCTCGTCGACGCCGCAGGCCGCCGCGAGCCGATCTTCCGCGTCGAGCACTTCACCTTGCGCGACTGCCTCGCCTATTTCCAGTCGCTGGAGCTGCTCGGCGCGAAGGCGGACATCGCCGACAAGGTCGTCCGCGAGATCCGCTCGCGCCTGCGCTTCCTGAACGACGTCGGCCTCAACTACCTGAGTCTCGACCGCAGCGCCGACACGCTCTCGGGCGGCGAGGCGCAGCGCATCCGCCTCGCGTCGCAGATCGGCTCGGGGCTCACCGGCGTGATGTACGTGCTCGACGAACCCTCGATCGGTCTGCACCAGCGCGACAACGACCGCCTGATCGCGACGCTGCGCCACCTGCGCGACATCGGCAACAGCGTCCTCGTCGTCGAGCACGACGAGGACGCGATCCGCGCCGCCGACCACGTCGTCGACATGGGCCCGGGCGCCGGCGCGCATGGCGGCCGGGTGATGGCGCAGGGCACGCCGGACGAGGTCGCGGCCAATCCGGCGTCGCTGACCGGCCGCTACCTGTCGCGGGCGCTGAAGATCGAGGTGCCTGCCGAACGGCATCGCCTGCCGGCCGACGAACCGCAGTCGCTGCGCATCGTCAACGCGAGCGGCAACAACCTGAAGCGCGTCACGGTCGAGATCCCGGTCGGCCTCTTCACCTGCGTGACCGGCGTCTCCGGCTCGGGCAAGAGCACGCTCGTCAACGACACGCTCTACGCGACGGTCGCCAAGAAGCTCTACAACAGCCACGCCGAGTCGGCGCCGGTCGACGAGATCGCCGGGCTCGACGCCTTCGACAAGGTCATCAACGTCGACCAGAGCCCGATCGGCCGCACGCCGCGCAGCAACCCGGCGACCTACACCGGCCTCTTCACGCCGATCCGCGAGCTGTTCGCCGAGATGACGACTGCCAAGGAGCGCGGCTACGGCCCAGGGCGCTTCAGCTTCAACGTCGCCGGCGGTCGCTGCGAGGCGTGCCAGGGCGACGGCGTGCTCAAGGTCGAGATGCACTTCCTGCCCGACGTCTACGTGCCGTGCGACGTCTGCGCCGGCCGGCGCTACAACCGCGAGACGCTCGAGGTGCTCTACAAGGGCAGGAACATCACCGAGGTGCTCGATCTGACGGTCGAGGACGCGCACGGCTACTTCGGCGCGCAACCGGCGATCGCACGCAAGCTGCAGACGCTGCTCGACGTCGGCCTCGGCTACATCCGGCTGGGTCAGAGCGCGACGACGCTCTCGGGCGGCGAGGCGCAGCGCGTCAAGCTCGCGCTCGAGCTCAGCAAGCGCGACACGGGACGGACGCTCTACATCCTCGACGAGCCGACCACGGGTCTCCACTTCGCCGACATCGATCTGCTGCTGCGCGTGCTGAACCAGCTGCGCGACGCGGGCAACACGATCGTCGTGATCGAGCACAACCTCGACGTCATCAAGACCGCCGACTGGGTCATCGACATGGGCCCGGAAGGCGGCGCCGGCGGCGGCAGCGTGCTCGTCGCGGGGACACCGGAAGACGTTGCCGCCTGCAAGGAAAGTTTCACCGGTCGCTATCTCGCGCCGCTGCTCGGCTGACGCGAGTGCACGCCGCCGCCGGTGCGATGCGCAACTGCATTTGCGGCAATATACTGAGTCGATGACGACACGGGCTGCTCCCCGCCGCGCGCCTGCCAGGCCGGCGCCGGTCGGCCTCGACGTGCTCGAGCAGCTGCGCGTGATCGTACGGCTGGCGAGCGCGCACTCCGCCGGCCTCGAGCGCTCGACCGGCCTGCCGGGCGCGCAACTCTGGGCGCTGCACGAGGTCGGCGCGGACGACGGCCTGCGGGTCGGCGAGCTCGCGCAGCGCATGCGCGTTCACCAGACGACGGTCAGCAACCTGCTGCATCGGCTCGAAGCGCATGGCCTGGTGAAGAAGGCGCGTTCGGCCGCCGACGGCCGCGTGGTTCGCGTCCATCTCACGGCGGCAGGCCGCCGGTCGTTGAGGAAGTCGCCGGGCCTCGCGGGGCGCGGCCTGCTGCCGAGCGTGCTCGACGGCATGGACGGCGCCCAGCTCAGGAAGGTCCACGCCGGCCTCGCGCTCTTGCTCGACCGGCTCGGCGGCGTCGACGCCGACCGTGCGCATCGGCCGCCGCCGTCGACCGAAGGCAACGGCTCCGCGATGCCGCCGCGGGGCCGCAAGGCAGCGGCACGGTGAACTTCCGGGCGCTGCCGAGTCGCATCGCCCAGCGCCTTCCGAGCCACCGACGCCTGCGTCTGCGGTGTCAGGTCCGCGTCGTCGTATGGCCCCGCTGCCGCGCTCGCCGGGCCCTCGGTCGTCGGCCTCTCGACGCCGGCCGCTCGCCGATCGCGGCCGCCATCATCGTGATGGAGAGGTCGACGGCCACCGGCTGGTGATCAGCCCGATGGCGGCGGCTTCATCTCGACGACGCTCAGCGCCGGCTCCGGTCCGGAGCTCTCCCAGGAGTTGTCGGTCGGCTGGATGGTGCCGTCGACCGCATCGAGCGACACCGGCGTTGACTGTCGGGCCACGTTGCAGCGGCCCATGAAAAAAGCCGGTGCGCGGCACCGGCCTGTCGTGTGCAGCGGCCCGAACGCGGGGCCGCCGTGTCTCAGCTCAGGTGAGCGTTGATCAGCTTGGTCATCTCGAACATCGAGACCTGCGGCTTCTTGAAGATCTCCTTCAGCTTGCCGTCGGCGTTGATCATCGTCTTCTTCGCAGGATCCTGAAGCTTCTGGGCCTTGATGTAGTCCCAGACCTTCTTGGTCACCTCGGTCCGGGGGACCGGCTTGTCGCCGATGACGGCGGCCAGTTGCGGACTCGGAGTCATCGCCTTCATGAATGCGGCGTTCGGGGTGCGCTTCTTCGCGGCAACGCCTTTCTTCGCCGGAGCGGCCTTCTTCGACGCCGCAGCCGGAGCGGCCTTCTTGGCCGCCGCCTTCTTCGCCGGCGCCTTCTTCGCAGTTGCCATTCAGATTCTCTCCATCACATTCGTTGTGGATGTGCTCGGGATGGGCGAGAGCCGCGTGGACGCTCATTTCTCCATCGCATCGTGCGGGTCGCATGGTACTGCGAGCTCCGGAGGATGAGAAGCTGTTTTCATAGGAGAGCGCCTCGAGCTGTCGCAGGGGAAAGCGAGCACCGAAGGCTCCGTGATCGAGCTGGTTCGGCACTGCACTTCGCCCGCGGCCGCGGGCCGTCGCGCCGACTTGTTTCAAGGTCTGTCGTCGACGGTTCGCGTCGGACAACGCGGCATGCAGCGCGACCGCCGAGCACGGTCGAGGCCGGTTCGCGATGCCTACTTCCGCAGTCCCGATGCCGAGTGGCCGACGTCGTCGCTCGTTCGCTCGACAGGTCCGCGCGGACGCGCTCCGCTCCATGCCGATCCGCAGGTGTTTCGGCGCTGCATCGAGCATGGTTTCTCGGCACCGCGTCGCGGACGCCTGGCGGTTGCGACCCGTGGCGCTCGCGTATTCTCGAGGCCATGAAGATCATCGTCCGCTGGCTGCTGCTCGCTGCTGCCCTGCTGCTCGTCGCCCACCTCTGCCCGGGAGTCGACGTCTCGAGTTTCGCGTCGGCGCTCGTCGCCGCGTTCGTGCTGGGCCTGCTCAACACCTTGCTGCGGCCGGTGCTCGTGCTCCTGACTCTGCCGGTCACGGTGATCACTCTCGGACTGTTCCTGTTCGTGATCAACGCGCTGATGTTCTATTTCGCGGCGTCGCTGCTCGACGGCTTCCACGTCGCCGGCTTCGGCGCGGCGCTGCTCGGGTCGCTGGTCTACAGCCTGTGCGGCATGGTGATCGACGTGGCGATGGAGCGCTTCTTCAGCCCGCGCGTCGACGTTGCCTGACGCGGCTCCGGTGGCCTGCGTCGCATGCTCGGCGCGGCGATGCCGGCACCATGGCTCAGGTTCTCAGCGCAATTCCTTCAGCGCCGACGCCTGCTGGCGCCGCAGCGTCTCGACGTCGCGCAGCCGCGCGTCGATCACCGATGCGTCGATGAAGTCGATTCCGGCATTGCTGCGTGCACGCTGCTGGCCAGCGCGCAGGCGATCGGCCGCACCGCTCAGATCGCCGAGCGCGAGCCTCGCTTCCGCATCCGAGCGGATTGCCCGCAACGGTTCGTTGAGGCGCAGGCTGGTCTCGCTCAACGTGCTCCACGCGAGCGAATCGAGCGGATGCAGCGCGACCCAGGTCTGCAGGTCGGAGGCGATCGACTTCAGCCGCGAATCGCCGGGAGCGGACGCCGGCGCCTGTGCCAGCGCGATCTGCGCCTCGAGCAGCAGCACCGGCCGCGAGCCGTCGCCGGCGACCAACTGCAGTGCCGTCCGGGCTCGTGCCGCATCGCCACGGGCGAGCAGCGACTGCGCGTGCAACAGCAGCACGGCGCGCTGTGCCCTGGCGTCGCTGCGCGGGTTGCCGTTGACCAGGCCGAGCGCCTTGCCGATCGCCGCGTCGGCGCGCGACCAGTCGTGGAGCAGCGTCGCCGCGAGGCCGCTCGCACAGGCGCTCAGCAGCTGGTCGGACACGCTCGTCGAGCTGCGGTCGGCGTCGAGCGCCTCCCAGCGGCGCAGCGCGTCGAAGCGCGGGTCCATCAGCACGCGGGCGCGGGCCTGCGCTGCAGTGTGTTCGAGGACGCTGACCGGCGGTGCCGGCGGCACGGTGCCGAGCCGCGAGCGGGCCTCGGCGATGCGCTCGGTCGTCAGCGGGTGGCTGCGCAGATACGGAAAGCCGCCGCTGTCGTTGAGACGGGACGTCTGGTCGAGCTTCTCGAACATCGCGACCATGCCGCTCGGCTGGAAGCCTGCCCCGGCCATCACCGCGAAGCCGACGCGATCGGCCTCGCGTTCCATGTCGCGGGAGAAATTGAGCTGGCCTTGCGCCATCAGCGCCTGGCTGCCGGTGACGGCGGCCACGGCAGCGTCGCCACTGCTCGGCCCCGCCTTGCTCGCGGCGAGGATGCCGAGCAGCATCGCCGCGAGGCCGAGCAGCGTCTGGTTCTTGCTGTTGGCGATGCTGCGCGCGATATGGCGCTGGGTGATGTGCGACATCTCGTGCGCGAGCACCGAGGCGAGTTCGTCGCGGGTCGACGTCATCGCCATCAGGCCGAGGTTCACGCCGACATAGCCGCCCGGCAGCGCGAAGGCGTTGACCTCGGAGTCGCGGACGAGGAACGGTTCCCAGGCCATGCGCTCGTCGAAATCGGGCGTGATGTTGCCCTTGACGCGCGCCTGGGCGACCAGCGGCTGGAAGATGCCCTGGATGTACTCGAGCAGCACCGGATCGTCGAGGTACTCGGGGTCCACGCGGATCTCGCGCATGATCTCGTCGCCGAGCTTGCGTTCGGTGCCGACACCGAAGTCCGCGCCCGACGGGTCGCCGAGCGCCGGGAGACGCGACTGGGCGAGCACGGGCGACGGCAGCGCAGGCAAGAGCAGCGCGACGGCGGAGGCGAGCGCGACGACGCGGGAACGCAGCGGGCGGGTCATGCGGCTGGAGGGATGCGGGCAAGGGGGCGAGGGCCCGGGACGGTCTGTGGCCTGGAACGAAGCCGCCTCTGGCAGGAGCGTCGACATGATGCCCCACAATCGTTTCGAGTCTGTTTCCCCGAGGGGGTTCCGATGTCCTCCCAGAACGCCTTCGACGCGAGCGGCGCGTCGCCGCTGACCCACTTCGACGCCCGCGGCGAGGCGCACATGGTCGACGTCTCGGCCAAGGGCGACACGCACCGCGTCGCGCGCGCCTGCGGCACGATCCGGATGCAGCCGGCCACGCTCGCGCTCATCGTCTCGGGCGGGGCGAAGAAGGGCGACGTGCTCGGCGTCGCGCGCATCGCGGCGATCCAGGCGGCGAAGCAGACATCGGCGCTGATCCCGCTCTGCCATCCGCTGCCGATCACCCGCGTCGCGGTCGATTTCGACACCGACGCGGTCGCGAGCGCGGTCTGCTGCACCGTGCAGGTCGAGACCGTCGGCCGCACCGGCGTCGAGATGGAGGCGCTGACCGCCGTGCAGATCGGCCTGCTGACGATCTACGACATGTGCAAGGCCGCCGACCGCGGCATGGTGATGGACGGCATCCGGGTGCTCGAGAAGCGGGGCGGGAAGTCGGGGGACTGGCAAGCGGCGTCCGACGTCGCGGCCTGACGCGCGCGCCGGTGGACCGTCTCTTCGCTTCGCCCTGGTTCGGGCCCCTGGCGACGGCGTGCGCGGCGCTCGTGGTCGCGCTCGTCGTCCACCGCGCCGGTCGTGCGGTGCTCTGGCGCTTGTTCCGGCACCGGCCATTCGCCGGCTGCGTGTTGCGCGAGATCGAACGGCCGACGCGCGTGCTGCTGCCGGCGCTGGCCATCCAGTTCGTCTGGCAGGGCGCGGCCGACGACCTGCCCGGCCTCACGCGCGTCGAGCGCCTGAGCGGTGTCGCGCTCATCGCGGTGCTGACCTGGCTCGCAGTCGCCGCGGTGCGCGGCGTCTCGGCCGGCATCGTCCAGCGCCACCCGTTCGACGCCGTCGACAACCTGCATGCGCGAGGCGTGCTGACGCAGACGCGGGTGCTCTCGCGGATCGCCAGTTCGGTCCTCGTCGTCGCCGGCATCTCGTTCTTGCTGATGACCTTCCCGAGCGTGCGCCAGCTCGGCGCGAGCCTGCTCGCCTCGGCCGGCGTGATCGGGCTCGTCGTCGGCATCGCGGCCAAGCCGGTGTTCGGCAACCTGATCGCCGGCCTGCAGATCGCGCTCGCGCAGCCGATCCGGCTCGACGACGTGCTGATCGTCAAGGGCGAGTGGGGACGCGTCGAGGAGATCACCGGCTCGTACGTCGTGCTCAAGATCTGGGACGAGCGCCGGCTCGTGATTCCGTTGCAGTGGTTCATCGAGAACCCGTTCGAGAACTGGACGCGCTCGAGCGCTCAGCTGCTCGGCACGGTGATGCTGTACGTCGACTTCAGCGTCGACATCGCGCCGCTGCGCGAGGAAGCGAAGCGGCTCTGCGAAGCGTCGGCCGACTGGGACGGGCGCGTCTGCATCATTCAGGTGACCGACACCAGTCCGCTGGGCATCGAGCTGCGCGTGCTGGTGAGCGCGCCCTCGGCGCCGCAGGCTTTCGACCTGCGGTGCGCGGTCCGCGAGGGGCTGGTCGACTTCCTGCAGCGTCGGCAGCCGGGTGCGTTCCCGCGGCAGCGGTCGGAATGGTCGGGGTCGGGGTCGGGGGCCGGAGTCGTCGGGCCGGAAGTCGTCGCAAGCCGCTCGGGACGAGCCCAGACGGGACCCGAGTCGTCCTACCGGAAGTCCTCGTAGCGGTAGTCGCGCTTCGGCGGCTCGCACTGGAAGGGTTGCGCCTCGCCGGGCGGGCGCGCTTCGTCGCACTCGGCGAAGAAGTCGGCGGTCTGCGCGTTGCGGAACTCTTTCAGGCGCGCCGCCACCCAGCGCGCGCGGTCGACGTCGCCCGAGCCGGCGAGCGCCTTCGCCCACGCCATCATGAGGCGCGCGTCGAGCAGATAGTGCGGAGCGCGGCGGAATGCGGGCAGCACTTGGGACGGCGGCTCGACCGTCGTCGCGGCCGCGTAGTCGGCGTGGTGGCCGAAGAGCACGCTGCGGCGGCCGTCGACGATGCGCTCGCCGAGCGGCGCGGCGGTCTCGGCCGGCGAGAAGATCTCGACGACCCGTAGGTAGTCGGCGACCGAGAGGAGGCCGCCGACCGTGAGCGCGAGCGACGCGAGGAGCAGCGGCCGCGTGCGTTTCGGAGTGTCGGCGACCGGTGCCGCGCGCGTCGGCCGGACACCGAGGCCGAGTCCGAGGGCGAACGCCGTGGGCAGGAGGAAGTAGGCGTACCAGAGCGGGTACTCGAGCAGGCTGTGCAGCACGATCATCAGCACGACGACGAAGGCCGCGCGGCGCAGCGGGGCCTCGGCGTCGGGCGCGCCGGTCGTGCCGTCGGCGTCGTCGCGGGCACCGGCGGCGATCGCCGAGCGCAGCGCCGCGACGAGCGCCGCGCAGAGCAGCGCCGTCACGGCGAGGCCGAGCGGGATGCCGAGCTCGACGACGAACTGCAGCACGAGGTTGTGGGTGTGGTCGAAGAAAGCGGTCGGCCGGCCGGGAAACGCGGTCAGCGACCAGGCGAAGTTCAACTCGCCGAAGCCGACGCCGGCCCACGGGTGCATCCGGATCAGCGTCAGCGTGTTCGACCAGATGCCGAAGCGCGAGCTCGACACGTCGCCGCCCGTGCCGAAGCGCGTCTCGCCGCCGAACACATGGTGGCTGTAGTCGGCCCAGGCCGCGTTGCCCCACCAGACGACCGCGTACGCGACCGGTGCGAGCCACAGCACGCGGCGCATCGCGGGCGCGAGCCGCCGGTCGAGCACGCCCCAGCCCGCGAGCAGCAGCGTGCCGAGTGCGCCGGTGCGCGAGCCGGTCAACACGACGACGAACACGAACAGCAGCGCCAGCCCTGCCGCGGTGCCGCGCCGCACGACCCGCGCGTGGCCGAGCCAGACGACGGCGATCACGCCCCACAGCAACAGGCTGCTGAGATGGTTCGGCTGGCGAAGGTTGCCGACCGCGCGCCCGTCCATCGCCGTCCGCGCGATCCAGTCGCCGTCGGCCCATTGCGGGACGTAGAACTGGACCAGGCCGATGAGGCTGCCGCCGATGCCGGCGACGACGAGTGCGATGGAAAAGGCGCGGAAGGCGGGGTAGGCGGCGCCGGCGCGTTGCAGTGCGGAGCCGGCGAGGGCGGCGAGCATGGCGGCGAGGATGGCACCTGCGCTGGACAGGGAGAGGGTCCACGGCAGGCCGGCCCACAGGGGGGAGGCGAGGGCAGCGAGCCCGACCATGCCGAGGGCGGCGATCAGGGCGACGAGCGGCGGGTTCGGCCGTCGCGGCGCCAGGGCATTCGGCACCGCGCCGAGCATCACCGTCAGCCACAGACCCCAGCCGATCAGTGAGAGCGCCTGGTTGAGGAACGTGGCCGACGGGGGAGGGTTGAAGGCGAGGAAGGTCGGCAGCGCGACCGCGGAACAAGCCAAGGCCGCCCATGCGGGCATCTGGTTGGCGGCGAGCGCCTCGGAAGAAGGGGCGACGGAGAAGCGCATCGACTCGATTGTCCATGAGGCCCATCGACGCTCGGTTGCGGTGGCCCCGCTTTGGAGAACCCGGTCAGGCCGCCGAACAGCGAGGTACGCGGAGCCGGCTCGAGTCGTTCGTCATCCGGGCCGCACTGGCGTGGTCTGCCCGGAGCGCGGCGGCTTTTCGGTCGAGATGGAGAAGGTGGGATGCAGTCGCCTCTCGCACATCACGGAGATTGCGAGAGCGGTCCCTTTCTCAGCGAGGAAGGGCCGCCGCGAACGTTGCGAGACCCTTGTCTCCTCCGACGATCTCCTCGTGCAGAGTCGCCCGCAGGCGCTGGTAGCGCGGTTCACCGTGGATGTGACGCAGCTTTGTCATCATCTGCAATGCGAGCGGCAGCTGACCATTCAACGCGAGCCCCTTTGCATAACGGTAGAGGACCGTGGAGTAGGGGTATCGCCGTACGACTGCGTCCATGTGCGCAAACGTACCTGCAGGCATGTTGGCGGTGATCGGCGTCCTGATGAAGCGCGTGTACGCCGTCAAACTGGAGAGGAACGGGGCATCGGGTGCCGGTTGCGTGGCGCGCAGCGGCCCGATCGACAGCGTTTCGAAGCGCACCAGTCGGAAATCCTCCTCGACGGCGGGGTAGTCCCACGCCACGGCGATGGCGAGGGCGGCGGCTCCGACCGCGAGCGCTTTCGGCATCCAGTGGGAGCCGATGGTCGGCGCGCCGCGCCTTGCCTCGATGACACCGACCCAGAGGCCGATCGGCAGCAGGAAGTAAGCGTATTGCTGAGGAAACTCGAGAAGCGAATGAACGCCGAAGAGCGCGATGCCCATCAGACCGATGGCGGCTTCGCGGTCTACCGTGTCTCGCACCCTGTTGACGAACCACACGACGATCAGTGCGCTCAAAAGAAGGCCGAGCGGAACGCCGCACCAGATGACGAGATCCAGAAAGATGTTGTGCGCCTGGAGGAACAGCTCGTCCACCTGCGGATGCCTTTCGGCGACCGCAAGCTGGGCGGCGCCCGTCTGAAGCCATCCGTAGCCGAACCAGGGCTTCTGCAATGCGCCGTCGATCAGGACAGGCCACACGGCAGTGCGCCCGCTTTGCAGGACGATCTGGGAAAGGCTGTCGGGTGCGTCCAATCCGGTGACATGCCGCACCGTGGGCCAGCTGAGCGCCAGCACCCACTGGACTGCGATCGCGCCGATCACGATTCCTGGCGGAACGCGCCAAGGAGTGGTTCGCTGACGAATCGCCAAGCGCAGCAGCAGCAGCGCAGGACCGAACAGCAGGGCGGTGCGCGATTGGGTCAGCGTCGAGCCGATGAGCAGCATCGACAGCGCTGCGATGGCTGGTGCCGACCGAACCCGGTGCTGCTCGTAAAGCAGCCAGAGTCCGGTTGCGCCAAGACCGATCAACGTAGCGAGGTTGTTCGGTTGGCCGAGGTTGCCGATGCCCCGGCTTCCAAAAGCAATGTCGGCCCGCCAAGTCCCACCCTGAATGTCGAGGCACTGCGCAGCGGTGATCGTGCTCGACGCAAGCGCTGCGGCCAGCGTGGCGGTTGCAAGCAGCGCAGAAAAGCCTACTGCGCGAGAGCTTGCCGCAGTGAACCCGACACAAACCGCCGTCGCAAGGCCCAGCAGATAAAGACTGGACACGAAGGCGTCGCCGCTGAACGCCAGTTGTCCTGCCGCCCTCTGCAGCGGCGGGATTGCGGCCACCACCATGACAACCCAGGCTGTCGGCGGTGCGCCTGCTTGCCGGCGCTTGCCCAAAGTGCCGAACGCGAAGAGAAGCAAGCCGATCGCGACCACGCTCTCACTTTGGAAGGAGTTCCATGGCGGATAGTGATTCGGCAGCAGCCACGCGAGGCAAAGGGCGGCCGCCGCCAGCGCTTGGAGGGCATTCACGGACGGACACTTCAAATAAGAAAAGCGGCGCAATGCGCCGCTTTCCAAGTCGCGAAAGAAGCTTAGCCGCGGCACGAGCCCGGGCGGTACTTGTCAGGAACAAGGCCCGAGCAGACCCAGCGACCGATTTGCGCACCGGCGCTGATACCGGTCGTACCCGACGCGCCGACGTACGGTGTCAAGGTGATCGTGTTGTTCGGCGACGTGATTTGCGAGATGTTGGCGACCGTCACCGTGACGACGCCGGTGCTGCCCGCCGTCGCAACGCTGCTGACGTACTTCGAGGTCGCCGAGGCGCTTTCACAGCCATATCCGCCGTCAGCCGGCAACGACGCGCCGGTCTGGACAACTTCAGTGATCGTCGTCCGGCAAGCCGATGCCGCCAGGATGGCTTCCGACACCTTGGCACGCACCGTGTAATCCTGATACGCCGGCAACGCGACCGCCGCCAGGATGCCGATGATCGCGACGACGATCATCAATTCGATCAGGGTGAAGCCGGCTTGTGCGCCGCGCTTGAGGGTCTTCATGGACTTCATGGATTCAGCTCCGATGGTTGGATGGAACGGCAAGAACGACAGGGAACGCAGCGCTGCCGCAGGGTGAAGAACACAGGGTTCAATGCAGTCGCTGTGCCAAGCGCTTTCGAGGGTCAACGCGTGAAGTAACCCCCACCCAAGGACACAAAAAGTCACTCTCAGGTGCCGCTCTCGGGTTCCATTTGCCGGATGTGACGCTTTTCGTCACTGCCGGGACCCCGCACGGCGCGGCACGCCGCCGCACCCGCCGCTTCAGCCGAGCCGCATCTCCTGCCCGACGGTCAGTGCCGAGATGCGATGCGGCGACGCGAGCTGCGCGATGCCGGCCATCACGGCGGCGGTCTCGCCCGGCTTGATGTGGGTGATGTGGACATCGCAGCGGCCGCCGAGCTGGGCGAGTTCGACGCCGAGCGCGGTCGGGCTCAGGTGGCGGCTGATGCGCGCGAGCGGCGCTTCGTCGTCGCCGAACGCCGTCTCGATGACGAGGCTCGCCACCTTCATCCGGCCGAGCCGCTCCCAGAGCCGCGGGTTCGGACCGGTGTCGCCGGTGTACACCCACCATCCTGCATCCGGCGCGCCGCCGTTGCTGCTGCCGTCGACGGCGAAGCCGACCGCGGGCACGGTGTGGGCCGCGCTCAGCACCTCGATGCGCTTGCCGTTGAGTTCGAGCACGTCGCCGACCTCGATCGGCACCAGCCGCAGCGCCGGCCGGTCGGCGCTCGGCAACCGGGTGAAATCGGGCCAGATGACGCCGTTGAGGATGTGGCTGCGCAACGCGTCGAGCGTTTCGGGCAGCGCGTGGACATGGATCGGCGGGCGACCCGCCGCCTCGCGCAAGCGCATGACCGCGTCGGCGAGCAGGCCGATCGACAGCACGTGGTCGAGATGGGAGTGGCTGACCAGGATGTGATCGACCGCGGCGAGCGCTGCGAGCGGCAGATCGCCGACGCCGGTGCCGGCGTCGATCAGGATGTCGCCGTCGAGCAGGAACGAGGTGGTGCGGCAGCCGGCCGCGATGGCGCCCGAACAGCCGAGTACGGTCAGGAGCATCGGTCGCGTGTCGGTCGGAGGAAGGCGGCGAAGGCGGATCGGCGGTGCGCGGTCGCGGCGGGTCGGAACAGGGAAGCGGCCGCGCGGCCGCCAGACACTCGGCTGCCGTCGCTCGACGTTCTCAGGCCTGCACGAACTGCATCTGCGTGCCGGCGAGCTCGATCACGTCGCCGTTCTTCAAGTGCACGGTCTCTCCGACGACCGGATTGCCGTTGACGGTCGGATGCAACGTGCCCTCGACGTGCGCGAGCACGTAGCCGCCCGGGCGCTTGGTGATCGACGCGACCTGCACGCCCGGCTTGCCGACGGTGGTGACGACTTTCGTGAGCGCGACCTCGCGCCCCGCTGCCGCGCCGTTCAGCACGCGGATCGACGCCGGGGCGACCGTGGTGCCGAGGCCGCCGAAGTTCGACGGCGCGAAGCCCGACACCGGCGCGGCCTGCGGTTGCGGCGCACTGGCCGGCGGCCGCGCGCCGGGGCGCAGGATCATCGTCTTCTCGTAGTCGGCACCGTCCTCGACGATGAACTTGATCTTGTACTTGCCGATCTCGACCGTGTCGTTGTGCGTGAGAAGCTGCTTCTTGACGGCTTTTCCGTTGATGTACGTGCCGTTGGTGCTGTTCAGGTCCTCGATGAAGACGTCGGCGCCGACCATCTGGAGCACGGCGTGCTCGCCGCTGACCGCGAGGTTGTCGATCACGATGTCGTTGTACGGCCGCCGGCCGAGCGTCGTCTTGTCCTTGGTGATCTGGACTTCCTTGATGACCACGCCGTCGAGCGATACGACCAACTTGCCCATGGTGCTTGACCCTTGTTCTCTAGACTGTGAAGGCTGCAACCGCGGAGACGGGAATGCGAGCGGTAGGGCCGCGGCAGTCGCCACGCCCATCGGTGACTCGGGGAAGGAATCGGCTCCGGTGACCGACGTTCGAGGGATCCGGACGTTCAACGCCGGAACGGCCACCAGGAACGGGTGGCTGCGACCGCACCGCTGGCTCGCACCAGCACCACCGAAATATTATCCTTGCCGCCGGAGTCGTTGGCCGCATCGATCAGCGCCGCGGCCGCGTCGGACAGTGACGAATGTCCGGTGAGCAGCTGCGAGATGCTCTCGTCCGGCAGCATGTCGGACAGCCCGTCGGAGCACAGCAGGTAGGTGTCGCCGGGCTGGACGTCGTGCCCGTGGGTTTCCAGCAGCACGGTGTCTTCGACGCCGACGGCGCGCGTCACGAGGTTCTTGTTCAGCGAAAACGCCGCCTGCTCGGGCGTGATCAGGCCGCAGTCGATCTGCTCCTGGAGCAGCGAGTGGTCGCGGGTGATCTGCGTCAGCTTCGCGCCCCGCAGCCGGTAGGCGCGCGAATCGCCCACGTGGCCGACGAGCAGCCGGGCGTCGCGGAACACGCCGAGGACGAGCGTCGTGCCCATGCCGGCGTACTGCGGATTCGAGTTCGCGGCGTTGAAGATCGCACGGTTTGCGTTTTCGACGCAGATGTCCATCGCCCGCCGGACATCGTTGTCGGTCGCGCTGTCCGATGCTTCGGCCAGCCAGCGGCCGAGCTCGGTCTTGATGAACGAGGTCGACATGCCGCTCGCGACCTCGCCGGCGTTGTAGCCGCCCATGCCGTCGGCGAGCACGACGAGGCCCGTCGCCTCGTCGACCGCCACGGCGTCCTCGTTGTTGCTGCGCGCGCGGCCGGTATCGGTCGCAGAATGAAAGTCGAGCACGATGGACGGTGAGGTTGCTGGCATGGACAGAACCGATATCGGCCGTCGGCGCCGACTATGGACCTGGAATTGTGCCTTGGAACCCGCGGCGGGATCGCGTTGCGGCCGTCCCGGGCGCAAGTCGGCGCCGCGTGCCTGGCATGCTGCTGGCGGCCACCGGCGCCTGTGTCATGCAGCGTCGTGGGCCGTCCCGTCGTTCGACCGGCGCGCGATGGCGAGCAGGTCGTGCGCCAGCGCCCGGCCGTCCGGATACCGCAACGCCGGCGGTTTCTGCAGCGCGATGACGACGACGTCGGCGAGCGCACCGGGCAGCTCCGGCCGGCGCTCGCGCAGGTCGGGCGGCGGGGCGGCGGCGATCTGCCGCAGCAGCTCGGCAGTCGAGCCGTCGCGATAGGGCAACGACCCGGTCAAGAGCTCGTACAGCATGACGCCGAGCGAGAACAGGTCACTGCGGCCATCGACGCGCCCGCCGGCCAGCTGCTCGGGCGACATGTAGACCGGCGTCCCGAGCAGCACGCCGGTGCGGGTGCGCTCGGCGTCGGCGACGCTCGCGATGCCGAAGTCGGTGACCTTGACCGCCCCGGTCGCCGCGTGCCACATGACGTTGGCGGGCTTGACGTCGCGGTGGACGATGCCGAGTCGATGGGCGTGGTCGAGCGCCAGCGCGACACGGGCGGCGATCTGCAGAACGGTGTCGACGGGCAGCAGTGCGCCCACGTCGGTGTGCGCGCGCAGGTCGGTGCCATGCGCGAGCTCCATCGCGATGAAGGCGATGCGGCCGTGCTCGCCGACGTCCGTCACGTGGACGATGTCAGGGTGCCGCAGCCTGCCGGCGGCGTCGGCCTCGCGCAGGAGGCGGCGGCGGGCGTCGACGCGGTCCGCGGCATCTGGGGCTTCGGTGAGCCCGATCGTTTTCACCGCGATCTCGGTGCCCTGCCGCATGTCCTCGGCCAGGTGCACCGTGCCCGCGGCGCCGTGCCCGAGCTCGCGCACGAGCCGGTAGCGGCCGGCCAGGAGCGTTGCCGACGTCGGTGTGGCGGCCGTGGCGGTGCGGCGCTGCCGCGCGACGACGGCAGCCGCTGCCGCGGCGCCGAGCGCCGCCGTGGCGACGACGGCGCCGAGGACGAACATGCCGCCGCCCTGCATCGGATCAGGCGCGCGCGCCTGCCGGCGATTGCCTGCCGCAGGCGCCGGCGGGTGCCCGCCGGTCAGGCGGCCGGTTGGCCGCCATCGGCGCGGCGAGCCCGGCGCGTCGATGCGTACCAGCCGGCGCCCAGCACGCCGGCGATGGCGACGGCGTAGGCCGCGACACGCGCCGGCAGCGACGTGTCGAACACCGCATCGAGCAGCGGCTCGCCGACGATCATGTGCGCCGCCGTGTACGCGAGGACCGCGGCGCCGACGTAGATGATGACCGGGAAGCGCTCGACGAGCTTCAGCACCAGCGTGCTGCCGAAGACGACGATCGGCACGCTCACGATCAGGCCGATGACGACGAGCTCCATGCTGCCCTTGGCGGCGCCCGCGACTCCGAGGACGTTGTCGATGCCCATCAACGCGTCGGCGACGACGATCGTCTGCATCGCGCCCCAGAATGTCGTCTTGGTGGGCGCGTGCGGGCCTTCGCCGCCCGATTGCGGCTTCAGCAAGCCGTACGCCACCCAGAGCAAGCCGAGACCGCCGACCAGCATCAGACCGGGGATGCGCAGCAGCCAGACGACGCCGATCGTCATCAGGCAGCGGATGACGATGGCGCCGACGGTGCCCCAGAGGATCGCCTTGCGTTGCAGTTCCGCCGGCACCTGGCGGGCGGCGAGCGCGATCACGATCGCGTTGTCTCCGGCGAGGACGAGGTCGATCAGGATGATCGCGAGCAAAGCCGAAAACCAGGCCGTCGAAAAGAATTCCATGTGCGTTCCCCGGGATGCAGCGGTTCGAGTGCGCCGCCGGTCGAGACGGGCTGGGAGGGACCTCGGAGACCTCGGACGGTTCGAGGAATCAGGGCACCTTCGAGCCCGCCGCGGACGCGGCTGGCATCGAAGGTCTTGCTCGGCGCGGTCGCGCTGCACGCGTGTGCACGGCGACGCGCCTGGCAAACCGGAATCGCGAGCCGTGCTACGGCACGGCGACGAAACGTCTTGACGGCTTGCCTGGACCTCGGAGGCGCGGCGCGTGGCGCGTTGCCGTCGGTGTCGAGCTACTCCCCTTCGCGTCGGCGATTAAAGGTGCGTGCGGCGGACCTGTCAAGCCACCCGGCAGAATACGCGTCGACCGCAGCGCCGCGACTCAGAGCAAGCCCTTGAGCAGCCGACCCATCTCCGACGGATTGCGCGTCACCGTGAAGCCGCACTCCTCCATCACGGCGAGCTTGGCGTCGGCCGTGTCGCCGCCGCCCGAGATGAGCGCGCCCGCATGGCCCATCCGCTTGCCGGGAGGTGCGGTGACGCCCGCGATGAAACCGACGATCGGCTTTTTCATGTTCGCCTGGCACCAGCGCGCAGCCTCGGCTTCGTCCGGGCCGCCGATCTCGCCGATCATGATCACCGCGTCGGTGTCCGGATCGTCGTTGAAGAGCTTCATCACGTCGATGTGCTTGAGACCGTTGATCGGATCGCCGCCGATGCCGACGGCGCTCGATTGACCGATGCCGAGCTCGGTCAGTTGCGCGACCGCTTCGTAGGTCAGCGTGCCGGAACGCGAGACGACGCCGACGCGGCCGGCCTTGTGGATGTGGCCCGGCATGATGCCGATCTTGATCTGGTCGGGCGTGATGAGGCCCGGGCAGTTCGGGCCGAGCAGCAGCGTCTTCTTGCCGCCGGCGGCTTCCTTGGCCTTCATCCTGTTGCGCACGACGAGCATGTCCTTCACTGGAATGCCCTCGGTGATGCAGATCGCGAGGTCGAGGTCGGCGGAGACCGCTTCCCAGATCGCGGCCGCGGCGCCCGCCGGCGGCACGTAGATGACGCTGACCGTCGCGCCGGTGTGCTTCGCCGCTTCGGCGACGCTCGCGAAGATCGGGATGCCCTCGAAGTCCTCGCCCGCCTTTTTCGGATTCACGCCGGCGACGAAGCAATTCGCGCCGTTGGCATAGTCGCGGCACATGCGGGTGTGGAACTGGCCGGTCTTGCCGGTGATGCCCTGCGTGATGACCTTCGTGTCTTTGTCGATCAGGATGCTCATGGTGGTTTCCTGCGCGCCGGCTCAGGGCGTCGTCTTGAGGGCGGCCATGACGGCCTGCGCGGCATCGGCCATCGAGTCGGCGGCGATGATCGGCAGCCCCGATTCGGCGAGCATCTTCTTGCCGACCTCCTCGTTCGTGCCCTTCATGCGAACGACGAGCGGTACGTTCAGGTTCACCGCCTTGCACGCCGCGATCACGCCTTCGGCGATGGTGTCGCAGCGCATGATGCCGCCGAAGATGTTGACGAGGATCGCCTCGACCTTCGGGTTGCCGAGCATGATCTTGAACGCCTCGGTGACCTTCTCGGCGGTCGCGCCGCCGCCCACGTCGAGAAAGTTCGCCGGCTCGCCGCCGAAGAGCTTGATCGTGTCCATCGTCGCCATCGCCAGGCCGGCGCCGTTGACGAGGCAGCCGATGTTGCCGTCGAGCTGGATGTAGGCGAGGTCGAACTTGCTCGCCTCGATCTCCGCCGGGTCCTCCTCGTCGAGATCGCGGTAGGCGACGATTTCCGGATGGCGGAAGAGCGCGTTGGCGTCGAAATTGAACTTCGCGTCGAGCGCCCTGATGTCGCCGTTGCCCTCCAGGATCAGCGGATTGATCTCGGCGAGCGAGCAGTCGGTCTCCATGTAGCACTGGTAGAGCTTCTTGAAGACGTCGATCGCCTGCGTCTGGCTCGCCGCCGGAACGCCGATGCCTTCGGCGAGTTCGGCGCCCTGGGCGTCGGTCAGGCCGGTCGCCGGGTCGACGAAGACCTTGAGGATCTTCTCGGGCGTCGCATGGGCGACTTCCTCGATGTCCATGCCGCCCTCGGAGCTCGCCATCAGCGCGACCTTCTGCGTGCCGCGGTCGGTCACCGCGGCGACGTAATACTCCTTCTTGATGTCGGCGCCTTCCTCGATCAGCAGGCGGCGGACCTTCTGCCCGTCGGGGCCGGTCTGGTGCGTCTTCAACTGCATGCCGAGGATGTCGCCGGCCAGCGTCTTCACGTCGTCGAGCGAGCGAGCCAGCTTGACGCCCCCGCCCTTGCCGCGGCCACCGGCGTGGATCTGCGCCTTCACCACCCACACCGGGCCGCCGAGCTTCTGTGCGGCTTCGGACGCCTCCAGCACGCTGAACGCCGGATAGCCCCGGGGCACCGGCACGCCGAACTGGCGCAGGATCTCTTTGCCTTGGTATTCGTGGATCTTCATGAGGCTCTCAAGCGTTTCGGGTTGGCGACGGTCGCGGAGGGGCGAAGGCGCGTCGGCGGCGGCAACGTCGGGACGCCATCGCGGCGAGGCATGCAACGCACAACGGGGGCTGGCGCGCCGACGGCTTCCGGCGCAGCAGACGACCGGACGTCTTTTCGATGCACGGGCAGGACGACACGGATGCGCCTGAGCAGTCAGCAAACGAATGTAGCATGCTGCGTTGCAGCAAGCGCGAGCAGCGCGGGCGTGCCTGGCTCGGCGCACGGGCGGCGTGGCGGTCGGTGTCGGCGCAGGCTCGGACCGGAGACCGGAGACCGGAGACCGGAGACCGAGAGATCGGGAGCCGGGAGGCGCCCCGCACTCGTCGCCCGGTCAGTCGTCTTCGGCCTCTGCGGGCTCTTGGCCACGGTCCGCTGCCGCGGCGCGTTTCAACACTCGGCTCACGGCGTCGGGCGAGAACCCCCGTGCACCGAGGAAGCGGGCTTGCCGCGCACGGTCGGACAGGTCGGCAGGAGCGGTGCCGAAGCGGCGCTTCCACACCGTCCACGCACGCCCCGCCTCGCTTTCTCGCAGCGACCGTGCGGCCTCGGCGCCGAGTGCGATGCCATGCTGCTTCAGTTCTTGACGAATCCGCAGATCACCATAGCGACCGGCACGCGCATGGATGCGCGACTCGGCGAACCGATCGTCGGAGAGGAGGCCATGCGCCTCCAGCCATGCCATGACCTCGTCGACGCGGCGGTCGGAGGATCCCTCGGCATCGGCGGGCGGCTCGGGCGTCGAGACGTCGCTGCCGGCAGGCATGTCGCGATGGCCTGCCGAGGCAGTTGGAAGGAGCGCGGCGGTGGCCAGGGCAGCTTTCGGTGCATGGCGCGACGCGCGCACCCCTCGCAGGGCCGCCGCGCCACTCGCATCGGACATGCCGCTGGATGCCACAGGCGTGGTGCTGCGGACTGCGCCTTTTGCGCCTTTTGCGTCCTCCGTGTACTCAGCGGCCCGAGATTCGGCCCGAGCGCCAGTCCTGGCCCTGGCATCACCGCTTGCTCCAGCCTCAGCCTCCCCGCTTGCTCCAGCCTCAGCCTCCCCGCTTGCTCCAGCCTCAGCCTCCCCGCCCGCGACGTCCTGGCTCGCTCGGGCGTACACCAGCAGCTTGCGCCGCAACTCGACGCGGCTTTGCTCGCGTTGGGCCAGAAGTTGCAAGGCCCGAGACTTGAGCGATCGAGGCGCCCTCGTGGTCACCGGCCGACGGTCCTCGGGCAACTCGGCGTCCGTGCCAGGCCGGCGCTTATTCCTTGACGACCTTCAGCTTGGTCGGACGCTCGGCCGCATCGGCACCAGCGCCCGGCAGAAGGCGCACGCCGAGCGCGTCGCGCACCTTGTTTTCGATCTCGAAAGCGAGATTGGCGTTCTCCTTGAGGAATTCACGCGCATTGTCCTTGCCTTGGCCGATCTTCTCGCCGTTGTAGGCGTACCAGGAGCCGCTCTTCTCGAGCACCTTGGCCTCGACACCCATGTCGATGATCTCGCCCTCTCGGCTGATGCCCTGGCCGTAGAGGATGTCGAACTCGGCGGTCTTGAAGGGCGGCGATACCTTGTTCTTGACGACCTTGACCTTGGTCTCGTTGCCGATGACCTCTTCGCCCTTCTTGATCGAGCCGATGCGGCGGATGTCGAGGCGCACCGATGCGTAGAACTTGAGCGCGTTGCCGCCTGTGGTGGTCTCGGGCGAGCCGAACATCACGCCGATCTTCATGCGGATCTGGTTGATGAAGATCACCATCGTGTTGGTGCGCTTGATGCTGCCGGTGAGCTTGCGCAGCGCCTGGCTCATCAGCCGCGCCTGCAGGCCGGGGAGCGAATCGCCCATTTCGCCCTCGATCTCTGCCTTCGGCGTGAGCGCGGCGACCGAGTCGATGACGACCAGGTCGACCGACGCCGACCGCACCAGCGCGTCGACGATCTCGAGCGCCTGCTCGCCGGTGTCGGGCTGGCTGATCAGCAGCTCCTGCAGGTTGACGCCGAGTTTCTGGGCGTAGGCGGTGTCGAGCGCATGCTCGGCGTCGATGAAGGCGCAGGTGCCGCCCAGGCGCTGCATTTCGGCGATGACCTGGAGCGTGAGCGTCGTCTTGCCGCTCGATTCCGGGCCGTAGATCTCGACCACCCGGCCGCGCGGCAGGCCGCCGACGCCGAGCGCGAGGTCGAGGCCGAGCGAGCCGGTGGAGACGACCTCGATGTCCTCGATCACCTCGCCCTCGCCGAGGCGCATGATCGTGCCCTTGCCGAACTGTTTCTCGATCTGCGCGAGCGCGGCCTGCAAGGCTTTGGCTTTCTCGGTGTTGAGCGTCGGAACGTTGACTTTTGCGGTTGCTTCCATCGAGTTTCTCCTTGAGTCGATGAATTATCTCAAAAGCTGGATGTTTGTACAGTGAGCGCCAGTCGAAAAATGGGTGTGCCCACTGCCGAGGCCCCTCCGATGAAGGATTCGCCAAGCCCGACCGAACGATTCGACGGCCGATGCGAATCCTGATCGCCGAGGACGACCGGGTGCTCGCCGACGGCCTGCTCCGGTCGCTGCGCAACACCGGCTATTCGGTCGACCAGGTGGAAAGCGGCACCGAGGCAGACGCAGCGCTCGCGACGCACGACTTCGACCTCGTGATCCTCGACCTCGGCCTGCCGCGACTGCACGGTCTCGAGGTGCTGCGTCGCCTCCGGGCGCGCGGCGCCAAGGTGCCGGTCCTGATCCTGACCGCCGACGACAGCGTCGAGCAGCGGGTCAAGGGCCTCGACCTCGGCGCCGACGACTACATGGCCAAGCCGTTCTCGTTGCAGGAGCTCGAGGCACGGGTGCGGGCGCTGATCCGCCGCGGGCTCGGCAGCGCCTCGGCGCTGATCCGCCACGGGCCGCTCACGTTCGACGCCAACGGCCGCGTCGCCTATCTGCACGAGCAGATGCTCGACCTGTCGGCCCGCGAGCTGAGCCTGCTCGAGGTACTGCTGCAGCGCGCCGGCCGGCTCGTGAGCAAGGACCAGCTCGTCGAGCGCTTGTGCGAATGGGGCGAGGAGGTCTCGAACAACGCGATCGAGGTCTACATCCACCGCCTGCGCAAGAAGATCGAACAGGGGCCGGTGCGCATCGCGACGGTGCGAGGCCTCGGTTATTGCCTCGAGCGCATCGCGCCTTGAGCCGTCTCGCGCGACCGGCCCGGCGCACCGCGCGCCGCTTCCGCGCGGGCGGCTCCACGGCGGGCGCGCCGCCGCCCGCCGCAGCGCGCAAGCAGCGCTCGCTCTTCGGCGAGATCCTCGACTGGATGCTCGCGCCGCTGCTGCTCCTCTGGCCGACGAGCGTCGTGCTGACCTGGCTCGTCGCCCAGGGCATCGCCAACAAGCCCTTCGACCGCGAGCTCGCCGCCACCGCGCGGGTGCTGTCGAAAGAGGTCACGGTCGAAGACGACGGCCGTTCGCGCTTCCTGTTCTCGGCAGCGGCCGACGACCTGCTCCGCGCCGACGAGACCAGGCGCGTCGTCTACCAGGTCCGCGGCCTGCGCACCGAATGGCTGAGCGGCGACGTGCGCCTGCCGCTGCCGCGCGACGACGAGCGCGCGCCGCCCGGCGAGATGCGCTTTCGCAACGACGTGCTCGCGGGCGAGCCGGTGCGCGTCGCCTATCTGTGGGTCGACACCAGGAGGACGGCAGCGGGCCGAGCGCCGGCCGCCGACCCGACGACCGCCGCGCCGCTGGTCCAGGTCGCCGAGACGCTCGGCGCGCGTTCGCAGTTCGCGACCGAGGTCATCAAGAGCGTGATCCTGCCGCAGTTCGTCATCCTGCCGCTCGCCGTGCTGCTCGTCTGGCTCGCGCTCGCCCGCGGCATCGCGCCGCTGAACCGGCTGCAGCGACGGATCCGCCAGCGCGAGAGCAGCGATCTGTCGCCGATCGACGAGCGCGAGGCGCCGGAGGAAGTCTCGCCGCTGGTGCGTGCGATCAACGATCTGCTCGCCCGGCTCGATCAGTCGATCCGCGCGCAGAAGCACTTCCTGGCCGACGCTGCGCACCAGCTGAAGACGCCGCTCGCGGGTCTGCGCACCCAGGCCGAGCTGGCGGAGCGCCAGCTCGACGCCGCCCCCGAGGCGCGCGAGGCGCTGCGCAGCACGCTGCAGCAGATCGCCCACGGCAGCCAGAGTGCGGCGCACATGGTCAACCAGCTGCTCGCGATGGCGCGGGCCGAAAACCGCGAGCACGCCGCGCGTCGCGAGATCGTCGAGCTCTCGTCGCTCGCGACCGAGGTGGTCCGCGACTTCGTGCCGCGGGCGATGGACAAGCACATCGACCTCGGTCTGGAAACGCCGGCGACGCTCGCGACCGCGGCGAGCGGCACGCCGCTGCGCAGCACCGTCCACGCCGACAAGGTGCTGCTGCGCGAGCTGATCCGCAATCTCGTCGACAACGCGCTGCAGTACACGCCGGCCGGCGGGACGGTCACCATGCGGGTGATCGGCGACCCGTTCGGCCAGGTCGTCGTGCTGCAGGTCGAGGACTCCGGCCCCGGCATCGCAGCGGCCGAGCGCGAACTCGTCTTCCAGCCGTTCTACCGGTCGCTCGGCACCGGCGTCGACGGCTCGGGCCTCGGCCTCGCGATCGTCCGCGAGATCGCGATCCGCCACGACGCCTCGGTGACGGTCGAGGACGCGTCGGCCGGCGCGCCGCCGGGTGCCTTGTTCACGGTGCGCCTGCCGGCCGGTTGACCGACCGCGGCGGCCTGCGCCGTGACGGCGGACTCGACGGCGCCGCTCGCCGCGGATCCGGCCGAGCGCCCTCGGCGTGCGCACATCCGGCATGCCGCCCGGACACCGCGGGCGAGCGGTGCGAGCGCACGGCCGTCCACGGCGTCGTCAGCTCTGCACCAGCCGCCGGCTCTTCGCGATCGACATCAGGATGCCGAGCCCGAGCCCGAGCGTCACCATCGCCGTCCCGCCGTAGCTGATGAAGGGCAACGGCACGCCGACCACCGGCAGGATGCCGCTCACCATGCCCATGTTGACGAAGGCGTAGGTGAAGAAGCTGAGCGTGACCGCGCCGGCGAGCAGCCGGGTGAAGACCGTCGGCGCGTCGGCCGCGATCATCAGGCCGCGGAAGATCAGGAACAGGAAGGCCGCGACGAGGCTCGCGCAGCCGACGAGGCCGAACTCCTCGGAGAACGCCGCGAAGATGAAGTCGGTCGTGCGTTCGGGAATGAACTCGAGGTGCGTCTGCGTGCCCTTCATGAAGCCCTTGCCCTCGACGCCGCCCGAGCCGATGGCGATCATGCCCTGGATGATGTGGAAGCCCTTGCCGAGCGGGTCGGTCGTCGGGTCGAGCAGGGTGCAGATGCGGTTCTTCTGGTAGTCGCGCATCATCGGCCACTTGACGTCGGGCTGGCAGATGCGGTCCTCGGTGAGCACGACGGCGGTGATCGCCACGCCGCCGATGACGAGCACCGGCAGGATCAGCCGCCACGACAGGCCGGCGAAGAAGATGACGTAGAGCCCCGACGACAGCACCAGGATCGCGGTGCCGAGGTCGGGCTGCTTGACGATCAGCCCGACGGGCACCGCGAGCAGCGCGAGCGCGACGGCGAAGTCGATCTTCCGCGCCTGGCCTTCGCGCCGCTGGAACCACCACGCGAGCATCAGCGGCATCGCGATCTTCAGGATCTCGCTCGGCTGGATCACGACGCCGACGTTGAGCCAGCGCGTCGCGCCCTTCTTCGTGATGCCGGCGACCGCGACGGCGACGAGCAGCAGCACGCCGACCACGTAGAGCGGCACCGCCACCTTCAACAGCGTCTGCGGCGGCACCTGCGCGACGAGGAAGAGCACGCCGAGCGCGAGCAGCATGTTGCGCGCATGGTCCGGGAAGCGCGTGCCCGAGTCGAAGCCGGCCGAATACATCGTGACGAGGCCGGCGGCGCCGAGCAGCACCATGCCGACGAGCAGCGGGCCGTCGAAGCCGCTCACGATCGGCTTGATGCGCTGCCACGGCGATGGCCGGTCGAAGACGGCGCTCACCGGGACTCGCGCGGCGGCGGGCCGGCGGTGCGCGCCGGCGCCCCGGCCTCGGCGAGCGAGACGGTGGCGGGAGGCGCTGCCGCGGGCGTCGCCGTCGCTGCAGCGGCGCCGTCGATCGTCACGCCCGGCAGCGGCACGTCGTCGACCGACCGCGAGGGCGGGATCGGCGCCACCGACTGGCCGAGCCGCGTCGCGGCAATGTCGGCCTCGCTCGGATACTGGCCGGCGAGCACGTAGTCGAGCACGCGGCGCGCGATCGGCGCCGCGGCGCCCGCGCCCCAGCCGCCGTTCTCGACGACGAGCGCGAGCGCGATCCGCGGCTCCTCGACCGGCGCGAAGGCGATGAAGAGGGCGTTGTCGCGATGCCGTTCGTCGATGGTCTTGGCGTTGTACTTGGCGTCCTGCGCGATGCCGACGACCTGCGCCGTCCCGGTCTTGCCGCCCGCCGTGTAGCCGGCGTTGACGAACACCTTGGCAGCCGTGCCGCTCGCGTCCTGGATCACGCCGGCCATCGCGCGGCGGATGAAGGCGGTGTCCTGCGGGCGCCAGGCGAGCGGCGGCAACTGTTCGCCGACCTGGCGCTTCTGCTGCCGCGTGACCGTGCTCTCGACGACCTTGACGAGATGCGGCTTGAAGCGCTGCCCGCCCGAGGCGACGGTCGCCGTCGCCTGCGCGAGCTGCAGCATGGTGAAGTTGTTGTAGCCCTGGCCGATGCCGAGCGAGATCGTCTCGCCTGCGTACCACTTCTGCGCCTCGCGCCGGCGGTAGGCGTGGCGCTTCCACTCGGTCGACGGCAGCACGCCGCGCAGCTCGCCCGGCAGGTCGATGCCGGTGAGCTGGCCGAGGCCGAGCGGCGCCATGAAGTCGTGGATCGCGTCGACGCCGAGGTCGCCCGCGAGCTGGTAGTAGTAGGTGTCGCACGACATGACGATCGAGCGGTACATGTCGACCGAGCCGTGGCCGCCCTCCTTGTCGTCGCGGAACTTGTGGCCGCCGAACCAGAAATAGCCGGGGTCGGAGATCGCCTGCTGCGGATTGCGCTTCCCGAGCGTCAGCGCGGCGAGCGCCATGAACGGCTTGTAGGTCGAGCCCGGCGCGTAGGTGCCGCGCAGCGCCCGGTTCAGGAGCGGCTTGTCGGGCGATTCGTTGAGCGCCTTCCAGTTCTCCTGGTCGATGCCGTCGACGAAGAGGTTGGGGTCGAAGTTGGGCTTGCTGACGAAGGCGAGCACCTCGCCCGAGCGCGGGTCGATCGCGACCAGCGCGCCGCGCCGGTCGCCGAAGAGCGACTCGACCATCGCCTGCAGCCGGATGTCGATCGACATGACGAGCGCGTTGCCGGGGGTGGCGGGGCGGCTGTCGAGCCGGCGCACCGGGTGGCCGGTCGCGCTCGTCTCCATCTCCTCGAAGCCGGTCGTGCCGTGGAGCTCGGCCTCGTAGCTCTGCTCGATGCCGAGCTTGCCGATGTACTCGGTGCCGCGGTAGTTCGAGTCGTCGTCGGATTCCTCGATTTTCTCCTTCTCGGCGGTGTTGATGCGCCCGATGTAGCCGATCAGGTGGCTGCCGACCTCGCCGAGCGGGTAGTTCCGGAACAGCCGCGCCTTGATGTCGACGCCGGGAAAGCGGAAGCGCTGCGCGGTGAAGCGCGCCACTTCCTCGTCGGAGAGCTTGGTGCGGATCGGCAGCGACTCGAAGCTCTTGTTCTCGTCGAGCAGCCGCTTGAAGCGCTTCCTGTCGCGCGGCTGGATGTCGACGATCGCGGCGAGCTTGTCGATCGTCGCGTCGAGGTCGTCGATCTTCGAGGCGGTGAGCTCGAGCGTGTAGGCCGAATAGTTGTTCGCGAGCACGACGCCGTTGCGGTCGAGGATCAGCCCGCGGTTCGGCACGATCGGCACGACGGTGATGCGGTTGTTCTCGGCCTGCGTCGACAGCTCGTCGTGGCGGTAGATCTGCAGGTAGACGAGGCGCGCGCCGAGCAGGCCGAAGGCGAACAGCACGAAGGCCGCGGCCGCGACGAGCCGCAGCCGGAACCGGCCGACTTCCTGTTCGACGTTCTTCAGTTCGGTCATGGGACTCGGCTCGAAGCGGCCGGCCGGCGTCGATGCGCGCAACCGGCCGCGGAACCCGGCGGACGCGAGGCGCCACGGGCCGAGCGCCGGGCGGGCCGGTGGCGGTCGGCGTCCTTCCGGCACACCGGCTGCGGTACGTCGCGAATGCGGGGCTCCGTGGTCACAGAGGCCGATTCTGATCCGGGTCGGGCGGCCTGCGTTGCGGCGCGAGCAGCAACCACGTGGCGACCGGCCACAAGAGCGCCTCGAAGACGGGTGCGAGCAACACTTCCCAGCCCGGGAACATGCCGCCCGCGATCATCCGGACGACGAGCGAGACCGCGTGCGCGGCGAAGAAAAGCGGCAGGATCTGCACCGCCTGCGACGGCACGGTGAACCAGAGCAGCCGCCGGTGGATCGTGATCGCGAAGTAGCTCAGCAAGGTGTAGGCGAGCGCATGCTGGCCGAGCACCGCGCCGTCGTGCACGTCCATCACCAAGCCGAAGAAGAACGCGAGGCCGACGCCGACGCGGCGTGACTGGTGGACGTTCCAGAACACGAGCACCAGCGCGACGACGTCCGGCATCATCGGCACGCGGCCGAGCGGCAGCAGGTTGACCGCGAACGCGACGAGCAGCGTGACGCCGACGAAGAGCGGGTTGACCGGCAGCAGCAGCTGCCCGGCCGAGCGCGGCATGATCATCTGCGCCCGCCCTTCTTCGCCGGCGCCGGCTTGGCGTCGTCGGGCGGCGGCAGGTCGGCCTTGCCCGGCATCTGCACGCCGATCGGCTCGAGCACCAGCACGTGGCGCACGCCGTCGGGGTGCGCGGCCGGTGCGAGCACGATCCGCGCGAAGCCGGAGTCGACCTTCCGATCGACGCTCGCGACCTTGGCGACCGGCAGGCCGGGCGGATAGACGCCGTCGACGCCGGACGTCGTCAGCGTGTCGCCCACCTGCACGTCGGCGTTGCCGGCCATGAAGCGCATCTCGAGCGCGCCGCCGATCGACGCCGCGCTGCCGAACGCGGCGCTGCGGGCCTGGGTGCGGGTGTTGAGTACGGGAATGGCCGCGTCCTTGTCGATCAGCAGCGTCACTTCCGACGACAACGGAAAGACACGCGTGACCTGGCCGAGCACGCCGCCTTCGTTGATGATCGGCGAGGCGAGCACGACGCCGCTGATCGCGCCGCGATCGATCACGACCTTGCGCGAATACGGGTCGGACGCCTCGAACAGCACCTGCGCTGCCTGCGAGCGCACCAGCAGCGTCGGCCGCAACTCGAGCAGCGCGCGCAACCGCGTGTTCTCCTGCAGCAGCTGCTCGGCCCGCAGCGCGCGCTCGGCCTGACGCGCGAGTTCGCGCTGGGCGATCTGCTCGTTGCCGAGCGCCCGCTGCAGCCCGAGCAGGTACGCCGCCGCGCCGTTGACCGCCTGCACCGGCACGAGCAGCGCTTGCTGTGGGTAGTAGAGCGCGGTCGCGAGCACCGAACGCAACTGCTTCGCAAGCGAGAAGCGGTTGTCGGCGACCATCAGGAAGAGCGCGAGCGCCGAGCAGAGCGCGAGCTTGGTGAGCGCGGACAGCCCTTGCCGGAAGAAGGGCGGCGGCGTCCGGTCGATGGTTCCGATGCCCATGCGCTCGTCGGCTCGACAGCGACGTCAGCCGCTCAACGGCTCACTCGGAGGTGAAGATCGAGCCGAGCCGCTCCATGCTTTCCAGCGCCATGCCGCAACCGCGGACGACGCAGGTGAGCGGATCCTCGGCGACCAGCACCGGCAGCCCGGTCTCTTCCGACAGCAGCCGGTCGAGGTCGCGCACGAGCGCGCCGCCGCCGGTCAGCATCATGCCGCGCTCGGCGATGTCGGCGCCGAGCTCGGGCGGCGTCTGCTCGAGCGCGTTCTTGACCGACGAGACCATCTGGTTGAGCGGGTCGGTCAGTGCTTCCAGGATCTCGTTGCTGCTGATCGTGAAGCTGCGCGGCACGCCTTCGGAGAGGTTGCGGCCCTTGACCTCCATCTCCTTGACCTCGGAGCCCGGGAACGCCGAGCCGATCTGCTTCTTGATCGCCTCGGCCGTCGGCTCGCCGATCAACATGCCGTAGTTGCGGCGGATGTAGTTGATGATCGATTCGTCGAACTTGTCGCCGCCGACGCGGATCGAGCCCTTGTAGACCATGCCGCCGAGCGAGATCACGCCGACCTCGGTGGTGCCGCCGCCGATGTCGACGACCATCGAGCCGCTGGCTTCGGAGACCGGCAGGCCGGCGCCGATCGCCGCGGCCATCGGCTCCTCGATCAGGAAGACGTCGGACGCGCCGGCGCCGAGCGCCGATTCGCGGATCGCGCGGCGCTCGACCTGCGTCGAGCCGCAGGGCACGCAGATGATGATCCGCGGGCTCGGCCGGAGCACCGAGCGCGGATGGACCATCTTGATGAACTGCTTCAACATCTGCTCGGTGACGGTGAAGTCGGCGATCACGCCGTCCTTCATCGGCCGGATCGCCTCGATGTTGCCCGGCACCTTGCCGAGCATCGCCTTCGCTTCGGCGCCGACCGCCTGGATCGTCTTCTTGCCGTTCGGGCCGCCCTCGTGGCGGATCGCGACGACCGACGGCTCGTCGAGCACGATGCCCTTGCCGCGGACGTAGATCAGCGTGTTGGCGGTGCCGAGGTCGATGGCGAGGTCCGTCGAGAAGTAGCGACGAAAGGATCCGAACATGTTGTTGGGCGGCTCTGGTAGCGGCATCACCCTCAGGCCGCCTGCGCGCTCCGGGGCGGTTGCAGCGCAGCAGGGCGGAGGGAATCCGGGGCGGTGGGAAGAAAGACTTGCGCTGGCGGTTCGGTCCGGCCGGCCAGGGCACGACGGGGACGCTACGTTCGACGGCAGCCGGCTCGTCGCGGCGCCGGGGCCGCTTGGAAGCGCCGGAGTGGCGTGTGGATAACCAGGGATAATACCTCAAGCCCGGTGGTGTTCCCCCTGGTCTCAGGGGTGCCGCGAGCGCGTGTCGCGGCCCCGCCTGCCGTTGTCGGACCCCCGGGGCCGTGCCCGAATCGCGTCGCCCCTGCCCCTCTTCCACCATGGCATTGACACCTCACGACGTCAGCCGCATCGCCCTGCTCGCGCGGCTTGAGCTCGAACCGGCGCACGCCGCCGCGATGCTCGACCAGTTGAACGGCTTCTTCCGCATCGTCGAGCAGATGGGCGCGGTCGACACGAGCGGTGTCGAACCGCTTTACACGCCGCTGTCGGCGACGATGGACGTGCGCCTGCGGCTCCGTGCCGACGTCGTCACCGAATCCGCCGACCAGCGCGAGCTCAACCAGCGCAGCGCGCCGGCCGTCGAGGACGGGCTCTACCTCGTGCCCAAGGTGATCGGCGGATGAGGCCGCTGCACGAACTCGGCGTCGCCGCACTCGGCCGGGCGCTCGGCGACCGCGAGGTCTCGAGCGAGGAGGCGACCGCGCACCTGCTCGGCCGCATCGCCGACCACGACGCGCTCGGCGCCTTTCTCTGCACCGACCGCGATGGCGCGCTCGCACACGCGCGCGCCGCCGACGCCCGGCGCGCCCGGGGCGAGACCGGACCGCTGCTCGGCGTGCCGCTGGCGCACAAGGACATCTTCGTGACCCGCGATCTGCCGACGAGCGCCGGCTCGCACATGCTCGCCGGCTACCGCAGCCCGTTCGACGCGACCGTCGTCGCACGGCTCGCCGCGGCCGGCTGCGTCACGCTCGGCAAGCTCAACTGCGACGAATTCGCGATGGGTTCGGGCAACGAGAACTCGGCGTTCGGGCCGGCGAAGAATCCGTGGGACACGACGCGCGTGCCGGGCGGCTCGTCGGGCGGCTCGGCCGCGGCGGTGGCGGCGCGGCTGCTGCCGGCGGCAACGGGCACCGACACCGGCGGCTCGATCCGCCAGCCGGCGAGCTTCACCGGCATCACCGGCATCAAGCCCACGTACGGCGTCTGCTCGCGCTTCGGCATGATCGCGTTCGCGTCGAGCCTCGACCAGGCCGGCCCGCTCGCGCGCAGCGCCGAGGACTGCGCGCTGCTGCTGTCGGCGATGAGCGGCTTCGACGAGCGCGATTCGACGAGCGCCGAGCGGCCGCCCCAGGACTTCCACGCCGCGATGCACGCGCCGCGCGACGGCTCGACGGTCGCGCGCCCGCTCGCCGGCCTGCGCGTCGGCCTGCCGAAGGAATTCTTCCCCGCCGCGCTCGCCGCCGACGTCGACGGCGCGGTCCGCGCCGCGCTCGCCGAGCTCGAATGCCTCGGTGCCGTGCTCGTCGACGTCAGCCTGCCGCGCACCGAGCTTTCGATCCCCGTCTACTACATCATCGCGCCGGCCGAGGCGTCGTCGAACCTGAGCCGCTTCGACGGCGTGCGCTACGGCCACCGGGCCGTGCAGGTCGACGGCATCGAGAGCCTCTATCGCACGAGCCGCAGCGAAGGCTTCGGCGACGAGGTCAAGCGCCGCATCATGATCGGCACCTACGTGCTCTCGCACGGCTATTACGACGCCTACTACCTGCAGGCGCAAAAGCTCCGGCGCATGATCGCCGACGACTTCCAGGCGTGCTTCCGCGATTGCGACGTCATCGCCGGCCCGGTCGCGCCGAGCGTCGCCTGGCCGCTCGGCGCCCGGAACGACGACCCGGTGGCGAGCTATCTCGCCGACATCTTCACGCTGCCCGCGAGCCTCGCCGGCCTGCCCGGGATGAGCCTGCCGGCCGGTTTCGGCGCCGGCGGCATGCCGGTCGGCCTGCAGCTCATCGGCAACTACTTCGCCGAGGGCACGCTACTCCATGCCGCGCACGCGTTCCAGCAGGCGACCGACTGGCACGAGCGCCGGCCCGAAGGATTCTGAATGGGCGCTTCGCCACTGATCCGCGGCTACGAGGTCGTCATCGGCCTCGAGACCCACACCCAGCTCGCGACCGAGAGCAAGATCTTCAGCGGCTCGTCGACGCGCTTCGGCGCGGCGCCGAACACGCAGGCCTCGCCGGTCGACCTGGCGCTGCCGGGCACGCTGCCGGTGATGAACCGGCGTGCGGTCGAGCGCGCGATCCAGTTCGGCCTGGCCGTCGGCGCCAAGGTCGCACCGGTCTCGATCTTCGCCCGCAAGAACTACTTCTATCCCGATCTGCCGAAGGGCTACCAGATCAGCCAGTACGAGACGCCGGTGGTGCAGGGCGGCGCGGTCGAGTTCTTCGTCGGCGACGTGCGTCACACGGTCCACCTGACCCGCGCCCACCTCGAGGAAGACGCCGGAAAGTCGCTCCACGATCTGCCGGGCTCGCGCGGCGCGCTCGGCCAGGGCCAGAGCGGCATCGACCTCAACCGTGCCGGCACGCCGCTGCTCGAGATCGTCACCGAGCCCGAGATGCGCGCGAGCCGCGAGGCGGTCGAGTACGCGAAGGCGCTGCACGCGCTCGTCGTCTGGCTCGGCATCTGCGACGGCAACATGCAGGAGGGCTCGTTCCGCTGCGACGCCAACGTCTCGGTGCGCCGGCCCGGCGCCAGTTTCGGCACCCGCCGCGAGATCAAGAACCTGAACAGCTTCAAGTTCATGCAGCAGGCGATCGACTACGAGATTCAGTGGCAGATCGACCTGATCGAGGATGGCGGCAGCGTCCAGCAGGCGACCGTGCTGTTCGACCCGGCGACCGGCGAGACGCGGGCGATGCGCAGCAAGGAGGACGCGCACGACTACCGCTACTTTCCCGATCCCGACCTGCCGCCGCTCGTGATCGCGCCCGAGTGGGTCGACGCGGTCCGTGCCGAGCTGCCCGAACTGCCCGGCCGCATGGCCGAACGCCTGCAGACCGACTACGGCCTGCCCGCGTACGACGCCGCGATGATGACCCAGTCGAAGGCGCTCGCCTTCTACTTCGAGGACGCGGCGAAGGCGAGCGGCAGCCCGAAGCTCGTCGCCAACTGGCTGATGGGCGAGGTCTCGCGGCGGCTCAACGCCGAGGGCCTGACGATCGGCGCGAGCCCGGTCGGTCCGGCGCTGCTCGCGCGGCTCGTCGCGCGCATCGCCGACGGCACGGTCTCGAACAACGGCGCGCGCCAGGTCTTCGACGCCTTGTGGACCGGCGATGCCGCCGACGTCGATGCCCTGATCGAGGCGAAGGGCCTGCGCCAGCTCAGCGACGCCGGCGAGCTCGACGCGGTGGTCGACGCGGTGCTCGCGGCCAACCCGAAGTCGGTCGAGGAATTCCGCGCCGGCAAGGACAAGGCGTTCAACGCGCTCGTCGGCCAGGCGATGAAGGCGACGCGCGGCAAGGGCAACCCGGCGCAGCTCGGCGAGCTGCTGCGCAGGAAGCTCGGCGCGTCGTCCTGATCCGGGCCGGTCGGCGGCCCGCCGCTCACTTCGACGGCGTGCGCGGCGGCGACGGCGCGGCCGCCAGCACGCCCATCGATCCCGGCTCGGCGCCCGCCCAGAGCTTCCTCAGCCGCTCGAGCTCAATGTCGTAGAGCTTGCTGACGCGCACGAGCTCGATCTGCTGGTTCTGGATCAGCGTCCGCTGCGCCTCGGTCGACGCGTCGTTCGCGTCGAGTTGCGCCCGCAGCTTGCCCGGCAGCGGCTTGCCGACGTAGAACTCGGTCTCGTCGAGCAGTGGCTTGCGATCGCGCGACAGCGCAGCGAGCCGGAGCTCCGACATCCGCATCGACTTGCGTACGTCGTCGAGCGCGGCCTCGCGCGCCTTCTCGTGCACAGCGGCGTTCGGGTAGCGGGCGAGCAGGTTGCGGTCGCGACGGACGGCGTCCTGGCGCTCGGCGCGCGCGACGGCGTTCTCGCGCTCGCGCTGCTCGAGGTTGGCGCGCTCCTCGGCGGTGAGCGTCGGCGGCAGGATCTCGCGCAGCGAGCCGTCGGCGTTGAGCACGCGTTGCTCGCGGCCTCGGCATTCGGCGATCGGACGGTCCGACGTGAGGCGCTTGCCGCCGTCGATGCAGCTGTAGATGGGCGCAGCCTGCGCAGCCCCGGCCGCGCCGGCGAGCGCGAGCGCGCACAGCGCCGCCGCGACCGTGGCGCGCAGGGCGGTCGTTGGCGGCGCCGCGATGGTCAATTCACACTCCGTAGCGGTCGCGGTACGCCGCCACCGGGCCGAGGTGGGCGCGCAGCGCCGGATCGGCCGTCGAATCGAGATAGCGCAGCAAGTCGTCGAGCGTCGCGATCGCGATGACCGGGAGCCCGAGCTGTCGCTCGACGAACTGCACCGCCGATTGCGGCGCAGCGCCGTCGCCGGAGCGTTCCTGCCGATCGAGCGAGATCGCGACCGCGGCCGGCGTCGCACCGGCTGCCTGGATCATCGCGACCGACTCGCGCACCGAGGTGCCGGCGGAGATCACGTCGTCGACGATCAGCACCCGGCCGGCGACCGGCGCGCCGACCAGCAGGCCACCCTCGCCGTGCGCCTTGGCCTCCTTGCGGTTGTACGCGAAGGGCAGGTTGCGGCCCTGTCGCGCGAACTCGACCGCCACCGCCGCGGCGAGCGTGATGCCCTTGTACGCCGGCCCGAAGAGCAGGTCGACGCGGAGGCCGTCGGCCTGCTCGGCCGCGAGCAGACGGCGCACATAGAATTCCGCGAGGCGGCCGAGCCGCGCGCCGTCGGCGAAGAGTCCGGCGTTGAAGAAGTAGGGCGACAGCCGTCCGGCCTTCGTCCTGAACTCGCCGAACCGCAACACGCCGGCATCGACCGCGAACCGCACGAAATCGGTCGCGAGCCCATCCGTGTCGCCTGCCCTGCTCATCTGGACCGTGTTCCGTCTCGTCTCGTTGAATCTGAACGGCATTCGCTCGGCGGCGAACAAGGGCTTCGAGGCCTGGGCGGCGACGTTGGGCGCCGATTGTATGGGCGTGCAGGAGGTCAAGGCCCAGGCCGACACCGTCGTCGGCCGCTTCGACCGGATCGGCGGCATGACCGGGCACTTCCACTTTGCCGAGAAGAAGGGCTACTCGGGCGTCGGCCTCTACACGCGGCACGAGCCGGCCGAGGTCGTGCTGGGCATCGGCGACGCGGATTTCGACGCCGAGGGCCGCTACGTCGAGGCGCGCTTCGAGACGCCCGGGCTCTGGCCGAGCGGCAGGCTCAGCATCATCAGCTGCTACTTTCCGAGCGGCTCGAGCGGCGAACTGCGCCAGGCGGCGAAGTTCCGCTTCCTCGGGCTGATGGCGCCGCATCTCCGGCGCCTCGCCGCCGAGCGCGAGCTGATCCTCGTCGGCGACATCAACATCGCCCACAAGGAGATCGACCTCAAGAACTGGCGCGGCAACCAGAAGAACAGCGGCTTCCTGCCCGAGGAGCGCGCCTGGATGACGGCGCTGCTCGACGAGATCGGCCTCGTCGACGTCTTCCGCACGCTCAATCCGCACCCCGAGCAGTACACCTGGTGGAGCAACCGCGGCCAGGCGCGGGCGAAGAACGTCGGCTGGCGGCTCGACTATCACCTGGCGACGCCGGGCGTCGCGCGGCATGCGCGGTCCGAGCACATCTACCTCGGCGAACGCTTCAGCGACCACGCGCCGCTGGTGATCGACTACGACTTCACGCTCTGATCCGGAGCAACGCCGGGATGGGCGTCTGCCGGAAGCGGATCGAGCCGCGACGACGTCGTCGAGCCCTTCTCGTCGATCGCCGGTGCGCCTCGTCCATCGATTTTCGACGCGACCGTCGGTGAGCGTCCCGCCGCCCCATCTTGACGATCAGCCGCGCAGCGGGTTGATCTCGTCGGTCGTCTCATCGGTTTCGTAGTACCTGGCGATGGCCTTGTCGAGCCGCTTGAGCAGGGCGTTGATCGTTTCGCCGTCACGTCTCGCGAGCATGGCCAGCGCGTTGTGGCTGTCGGCAGCGGTGGCTGCGCAGTCGACCGTGCCGATGCGCCCGACGGTGTCTCGCCACCATCCTCGATCAGCGCCTCGATGTTCTTCACCGCGCCGGCTGCCACCGATGGGGCAGCAACTCCTCGATTCCGCTGTTGAGCTGCTTGGGCAGTCGCTGCGGTACATCGCGCAGGTACGCCCACGGCTCGGCCTTGAACTGCACGTCGCGCCGCTGCCCGGTCCTTGACCTGGAATCCGTCTGCATTCGATGTTCCATCGAAGTGAGATGGACGCGATGCTCACCCGGCAATACGAGCGAAATCAATGTGGTGGACTGGCCGCTGACGACTGTCGCGCTGCCGGCGGGCGGCAGGTCGCCTCGGGGTGGGACAAGCCGGCCTGGGGCCTGTCGACGGGCCGACACGATCGCAGGGCTCGTCGTCGCCCCGGACGAGCGCCGCGCACCCGCCGGTCGCGGTCGGTGCGCGGCGTGCGCAAGACGCGCGTGCCCGTCCGGTCGCCCCGGGCGCGTCAACCCGCGGCCTGCGCGCCGAAGCCGGCGTCGGCCCATGCGCCGGCGCTCGCGCGCGTCAGCTTGAAGTTCGGTGCGACGCGCGCCTCGCCCAGCACCTCCCCCGATGCGTCGGTCGCGCGCAAGCGGGCCGACGGGTTGTCCTCGTCCGGCTCGATGTCGAGCGCGACGCTGACCCGGCCGCCGGCGTGCACGATCTCGAGCCGATGGTGCAGCGCGGCCTGCAACTGCTGCTCGTGCCGCCGCACGAACTCGGCGGCGGTCTTGACGAGCGTGCTGAACGCCGACGCGTCGAGCGGCTTCGGATTCTTCTTGTCGCGGCCCATGGTCCACGGGCCGACGAGCGCGGGTTCGGCCTGTCCGTCGGGAGTCATCGAAACGGCCCAGCCGTCGTCGTCCTCGTTCTTGACCACCTGCGCGGTCCAGCCGTGGTCGCGCCAGAGCAGGGCGCTGTGAACGACCTGATGCTCGGTGTCGTGATGCGATTCGTCCATGGCGTGATTGTCCGGCAGGTGCCGGCCTCGTCATCGACGACTTCACCTTCGTCGCCGGAGCGTTCGACGCGACGGTCTCGGTGCTGCTGTCGAGCGTCAGCGGCCCGGTGACCTTCCTGACCGCCGCCTTCTTCCCCGACACGGCGGGCGAGATCGACTTCCAGAACCTGAGCGACGACGTCGGCGGGAGCTTCGCCTTCTCGGCACCGGTCACGTCGGCGATGCCCGCTCACGTTGCGCGTCTTCGGCGCGGTCACCGATCCGGTCGGCAACCTCGACGGCGACGGCAGCGACCCGGTGACGGTGACGGCCGCCGTGCCCGAACCGGAGACCTACGCGCTGCTGCTGGCCGGCTTGCTGGGCGAGGGCCTGGCGGCGCGCCGCCGCGCGCGCTGACGGACCGCTCGCCGGGTGGCCGACCCGGCCGCGCAGCGCGGCACCGCGCAAGACGAAGCGGCGCCGCACCGCACGGGACGGCGCGCCGTCGACGGCGTCGGCACAATCGTCGCTCCGTTGCTCTCCGTCGCCCGCCATGTTGACCACGATCGACATCGAGACCGCTCCGAAGCCGACCGCGAGCATCGTCATCCTGCACGGCCTCGGTGCCGACGCCAACGACTTCGTGCCGTTCGCGCGCGAGCTCGATCTCTCGAGCATCGGCCCGGTGCGCTTCGTGTTTCCGAACAGCCCGGTCCGGCCGGTGACGGTCAACGGCGGGATGACGATGCCGGCGTGGTACGACATCCTCGGCGCCGACCTCGGACTCGACGGCCGGCGGCCCGAGGACGAGGCCGGCCTGCGCGCGTCGCGCGCGCTCGTCGACCTGCTGATCGAACGCGAGACCTCGCGCGGCATTCCGGCGTCGCGCGTCGTGCTCGGCGGCTTCTCGCAGGGCTGCGCGATGACGCTGATGACCGGCCTGCGCCATCCCGAGCGACTCGCCGGGCTGCTCTGCATGTCGGGCTATCTGCCGCTCGCGGCACTGCTCGACGCCGAGCGGCATGCGGCGAACGCCGACGTGCCGATCTTCCAGGCCCACGGCCACCAGGACGGCGTCATCCCGATCGCCCGCGCGCTCGCGACCCGCGATGCGCTCGTCGCCGCCGGCCACGCCGTCGAGTGGCACGCGTACCGGATGGCGCATTCGGTGTGCCCGGAAGAGATCCGCGACATCGAGCGCTGGTTGTGCAGCGTGCTGGCGGGCGGAGCGCATCCGCCGCGAGGTGAATAAGTCACAGCCGGCAGACCGATTCCTCACCCCCCGTCCTCGACGGCGATTCGTATCCTCGGGCGACCGGGACAGCGCGACCCGCCCGGCCCGAAGGGAACACGAATGCAGACCGTCCTCGCACCCACCGCATCGCCCGCCTCGATCGGCGCGCCGCGCCGCACGCCGTCCTCGGAGTCCGACCGCCGTCGAGCGAACACGAGAGAGCTCGGCGACTGGCTCGCCGCGGCGCTCGACGAACTCGACTACGGCGTGCTGCTCGTCGGCGCCGACGCCGAGATCGTCTATCGCAACCACGCGGCGGCCACCGAGCTCGGCGCCGATCATCCGCTGCGTTGCGAGGGCCGCTTCCTGCGCGCCGTCGACACGGCCGACGCCGTCGCCCTGCGCGATGCGTTGCGCTCGGCGCGCTCGAAGCGGCTGCGCCGACTGGTGTGGCTCGGCGCGGCCGACGTGCAGGTCGGCGTGTCGGTCGTGCCGCTCGCGAGCGGCACGACCGATGACGACGCTGCCGCCGAGGCGCCGACGCTGCTCGTGCTCGGCAAGCGGCAGGTCTGCGAGACGCTGTCGGTGCAGGCGTTCGCGCGCAGCCACGGATTGACGGCCGCCGAGACGCGCGTCCTGAACGGCCTCTGCAGCGGCCTGGCGCCGAGCGGCATCGCCGCCTCGCTCGGCGTCGCGGTGTCGACGATCCGCACGCAGATCGGGACGCTGCGGGTGAAGACGGGCGCCGCGAGCATCCGCGCGCTCGTTGGCCAGGTCGCGCGGCTGCCGCCGCTGCGCGGTGCGCTGCGGCAGGCCAACGCCGCACCTGCGCCACGGCTCTCCGCAGTGGCGTCGATGCCACGCTCCCACGGCCGCCAGGCTCCTGTCCGACCCTGCTGACGCTAGCATCGCCGTCGCGGAACGGCGTCCATCCAAGGGCCCGCCCGCCTGCGGATGCTGGTTGCCACGACGCCCGATCTCACTTCGTTCCTGCCGCCCTTGCTGCGCGCGCTCGCCGACCGCGGCGAGACGCGGCGCTACCGCAAGTCGACGCTGCTGATCGAGGAAGGTGACCACGGCGACTCGATCTTCATCATCCTCGCCGGCCGCTTGCGCGCGTTCAGCGTCGGCGAGCGCGACCGCGAGATCACCTATGGCGTCTACGGGCCGGGCGAGTATCTCGGCGAGATGAGCCTCGACGGCGGTCCGCGCTCGGCGAGCGTCATCACGCTCGAGCCGAGCGTTTGCGCGGTGGTGGGCCGCGCCACGCTCGAGCGCCACATCGCCCAGCACCCGACGTTCGCCTTCGAGCTGCTCGCCAAGGTGATCCGCCGCGCACGCGCCGCGACGCTGAGCGCCAAGCAGCTTGCGCTCAACGACGCGTACGGGCGCCTCGTGCTGCTGCTCGGCGAGCTGTCGCAGCCGCAGCCCGACGGCTCGCGGCGGATCACTGAGCGGCTGTCGCACCGCGAGATGTCGAACCGGCTCGGCTGTTCGCGCGAGATGGTGAGCCGGCTGATGAAAGACCTCGAGGCAGGCGGCTACGTCGTGCCCACCGCCGACGGCTGGACCTTGCTGGCGACGCTGCCCGTGCGCTGGTGACCGGCCGACGGCGCCCGGCCGCCGTCATGGACAATCGTTCGCTGCCACGCACCGTGGCGACCGCCTTCCCCGCCGTTCCGATGTCGTCGTCTGCACCGCCTCCTGCGCCCGAGCCCCTGGCAGGGCGGCGGTACGTCACCGTCCTCTTCACCGACATCATCGGCTCGTCGGCGCACGCCGAGACGCTCGAGGCCGAGGACTACGCGGACGTCCTCGACCGCTTCCGGGCCCTCGTGCGCGACGTCGTGCCGCGCCACGGCGGCGCGATCGCGCGGATGCAGGGCGACGGCGCGCTCGTCCTGTTCGGCCATCTCGGCACGCGCGAGGACGACGGCCGCCGCGCGGCCGAGGCCGCATTCGAGCTGCATGCCGCGGCGGCGACGCTCCGGCTCGACGGCCGGCCCGGCGCGTCGACCCTGCGCTTGCACTCCGGCATCCACGCCGGGCTGGTGCTCGTCGTCGACGGCGACATCGAGCGCGGCCGCTTCGACGTCTACGGCGAAGTGCCGAACACGGCCGCGCGCATCGTCGGCCTCGCGGGCGAGGGCGAGGTGCTGGTGAGCAGCGAGACGCTCGGACCGCTCGCGCACTTCTTCGAAGCCACGCCGCTCGGGCGCCTCGCGATCCGCGGCCGCTCGAAACCGCTCGACGTGCTGCGGATCGATGGCCGGCGCGCCGTCGCCCGCCGCATCGACGCCGCCGCCGACCGCCACACCGTGCCGTTCGCCGGCCGGCAGGCCGAGCTCGCGACGCTGCTCGCCGCGGTCCGCGATGCCGACGTGACCGCAGCGATGCGGACGGTGGTCGTGATCGGCGAACCCGGCGTCGGCAAGACGCGCCTGATCGGCGAAGCCGTGCGCCGGGTCGCGACCTCGCATCGCGTGCTGCACGGCTACTGCGAGAACTACCTCGGTGTCGCGCCGCTGCAGCCGTTCCTGCACTGGAGCCGCGCCGCGCTCGGCTGGCGCCCGGACGCGTCGCGCGACGCCAACGAGGCGGCGGTGGCCGCGGCGCTCGCGGCGCTCGGCGACTCGGGCGACACGGGCGACATCGCTGCGCTGCACGAGGTCGTGCTGGGCCGCCCGTCCTCGGCAGCGGCACCCGGCGACCTGCTGGCAGGGCTGATCGCGCGGCTGGCGACACGGTCGTCGCTCGTCCTCGTGCTCGACGACTGGCAATGGGTCGACGACGCCACGCGCCACGCGCTCGACACGCTGTCCGCGCTGGCGGCGCGGCTGCTGCTGATCGTGGTCAGCCGGCCGATGGAGGCGGCGCCCGAGCCGGCGTGGCGCGAGGCCGCGATGATCCGCCTGCAGCCGCTCGCGGCGCCCGAATCGGCGAGCGCCATCGGCGCCTGGCTGCCGGGCGTCGAGCCCTTCGTCGCCGAGGAGATCCACCGCCAGTCGGGCGGCACGCCGCTCCTGATCGAGGAACTGTGCCATGCCGTCGCCAGCGGCAGCGCACCGCTCGCCGGTGCCGGCCATGTCGGTCTCGCCTGGCTCGACGGCCTCGTCGCATCGCGCTGCGCGCGGCTGCCGCCGGCGCTCTTCGACGGGCTGCAGGTCGCGTCGGTGCTCGGCACGCAGTTCCCGGCGGCGCTGCTCGCCGAGCTCGTGCCCGGCGCGCGCGCGGTGATCGACGCGCTGCAGCGACTCGACTTCCTGGCGCCGGACGAGCAGGCCGGACTGATCGGCTTCAAGCACGTGCTGACGCGCGACGCGGTGTACGCGACGGTCGACGCGGCGCGGCGCCGCGAACTGCACCGGCAGGTCGCGCAGTCGTTCGAGGCGCTCGTCGGTGGCGACGCGCCCGAGGCGCACGAGGCGCACGAGGCGCTCGCCTTCCACCATGCCGCGGCCGGCGACGCCGCGAAGGCCGCGCACCATGCCGAACGCGCCGGCGACCGCGCGCTCGCCGCGATGGCGCTCGACCGGGCGCGCGCGCAGTACGTGGCCGCGCTGCAGGCGCTCGATGCGCTGCCGTCGCTGTCGCCGGACGCTCATCCGCGCTGGTGCGCGATCGCCGAGAAGCTCGGCCAGGCCTGCGTCTTCGACCCGCTCGACCTGGCCAGGGGCCTCGAGCTCTTTCGCCGCGCCGCCGACCTCGCCCACCGCACCGGCAGCGCCGCCACGATCGCGCGTGCCGAGTACTGGCTCGGCTACGTCTACTACGGCAAGGGCGAGCCGCGGGCCGCCGTGCACCACTGCGAGGCGGCGCTGGCACACGCGAACGCGAGCGGCGACGATCGCCTCGCCGCGCAGGTCCAGGCGACGCTCGGCCAGTCGCTCGCGTCGGCCGGTCGCTACGACCGCGCGCTGCCGCTGCTGCAGCAGGCCGTCGACCGCAAGCGCCGGCAGGCGCGCCCGAGCCGCCGGGTCGCCGTCGGCTCGGCCTACAGCCTCGCGCGCATCGGCTACACGCTCGGCGATCTCGGCCGCTTCGACGACGCCCACGCCGCGCTCGCCGAGGCGCTCGACCTGCTCGGCGAGCCGCTCCACATCATCGGCGCATCGGTGCACGAGCTGCGCTGCGCCGTGCTGCTCTGGGAAGGGCGCTGGGACGAGGCGGTGCGGAGCGGCATCGAAGGCGCCGACGTGGCGCTGCGCTGCCGCAGCCGCTATCTGAACGCGATGGGACGCGCGCTGGCGGCATGCGGGCAGTGGGCGCTCGAGCGCAGCGCCGAGGCGGTTCGCGCACTGCGCGAGCCGACCCAGTGGATCGAGGCCAGCGGCGGTGCGGTCTCGACCTCGCTGAACTACGGCTGGCTGATGGACGCGTCGGCCGCGCTCGGCCGCGACGCCGACCTGCAGGCGTACGCCCACCGGCTGCTCGGCCGCGCCCGCGCCCACGACCGTCACGGCCTCGCGATGGGCCGGCGCGCACTGGCGCGTCGGCTCGCGCAGCGGCACGGCCGCGCCGACCGGATCGCATTCCAGCTCGACGCCGCCGACCGCGCCGCAGCGGCCCGCGGCTCGCCGCGCGAAGCCGCGGTCAATGCGCTGGCGCGGGCCGAAGTCGCACTGCTGCTCGGCACCGACCGCGGCCAGGCGCGTCGGCATGCGGACGCGGCGCTCGGCGCGTTCGAGACGCTGCGGATGCGCTGGCACGCCGACGAGGCGCGCGCGCTGCTGCGACAGCTCTGACAGAGCCGCTTGCGCCGCCGGGGCGACGCGCACGGCGACGCACCGCCGTGCCGCATCACGGCCACGCCGTCGCGACGATCGCGTCGTCGATCCGGATCGCGAGCTGCTCGAAGGCGTCGACGGCCGGATGGAGGTCGTTGTCCCAGTGATCGGCCGCGTGGCCGGGCCAGCACGCCTCGATGGTGCCGCGCAGGTCGACCCGCCGCACCCGGCCGGGCCGCGCCGCCGCGACCCCGCCAAGCGTGTCGCCGAAGCGCGCCATCAGCTGCCGCAGCGCCGCGACGGCGTCGCCGAAGCCTTGCGGATGGTCGAGCGCGTAGCCCGCGGCCTCGAAGGGGTCGACCAGCCATTCGGTGCAGCGGCGCGGCCCCCAGGGCTTGCCGAGTGGGAACGGGTCGTCGTAGCCGTGCAGCACGATCGGCACGTCCACCGCGCCGAGGTCGTCGAGGCAGCGGGCGATGTCGTCGACGACCGGCAGCAGCCGGCGTTCGAGCGCTGCCATGCAGGCGTCGAGCGCGCCGGGCCGGAACGGGTCGGCGAGCGCCGGCGTCCATGGCGCGAGCATCCGCTGCAGCGTCGCGCCGACGACGTCGTTGCCGCCGCCGGACAGCAGCACCGCGCGCAGCGGCGCATCGGTCGCCGTCTGCGCCTGGCTCGTCAGCCAGTCGCAGAACTCGGCCGTGCGCCCGCTCATCTGCTGCAGCGTGCTCCACTGCAGCCAACGGCAGTAGCCCTCCGGCGCGCGGTAGCCGAAGCGCTCGAGGAAGTCGCGCAGGTCGCGCGGCTCGCGGCCGAGGAAGTCGTCGAGCGTGCGGTAGCCGAGCCAAGAGTCGCCCCAGGCCGCGACCAGACCGCTGCGTCCACGCGGGCTCGTGCGGACGGCGCTCGCGCGGGCGGCCGCCGGAATGTCGGTCTCGAGGACCGCTGCAGCCAGCTCGCCGCGCATCGTGCGGTCGATTGCTTCGACGACCTCGACGGACTCGGCGATCTCGACGACCTCGACGGACTCGGCGCCTTCGACGGCGGTGACGGACTCGACGCCTTCGACGGCTCCGATCGCCTCCGCGGCGTCGGTCCCGTCGACGACTCCGCTGCCGACTGGACCGGCGGCTGCTGTGGCCTGCACCGCTCCGACGGTGTGCGGCGCGACGCCCGGCGCGTCCTGATCAACCGGATCGACGGCTGCGACGGCCTCCTGGGCCACCGCGGCGCCGAGCGCGGAGCGGGGCGCGCCGGGCGCGACGGTGCCGGGGTGGACGGCTCGCGGCCCGGCGCTCGGGCCTTCGATCGAAAACGCCGTGAAGCCGGCGCCGACGCGAAGCGCCTCGGGTGCCGTCAGCAAGGCCGTGAGCGTGCCGAGCATCGCCTGCAGCGCAGCGCCGTGGCCGGGGCAGGCGTGCGTCGGATGGTCGCGGCCGGTGCCGGCGGCGCCGCGCCGGCCGCCGAACATGAGCCGGCAGTCGTCGGCGGGGTCGCCGCCATCGGCGAGCGACTGCTGGGTGCCCGAGACGAGCCCCAGCACCACCGTGTCGCCGGGCTCGAGCGCCACCGACTGTCCCGCCGGGCCGAGCGCGTGCGCCGTGCGCACGGTGCGCCAGAGCAGCGCGGGCGTCGGGCGCATCCGCGCCGCCGCGGCGAGCGCCGGCTCGACGACGGCGCGGGCGCTCGCGAGGTCGGTGCGGCCGCGGAGCGCCGCCCGCAGCCGCAGGACCTCGCCTGCGGCGAACCATTCCTTCAGAACGCCGAGCACCGCGCCGATCAGCGTCGGCGTGAAGCCCATCAGCACGCCGACCATCGTCCGCGCGACGAAGTCCTCGTCATGGCCGTGGGTGGGGTGGCGGAAGACGGCCGCGGCGATCGGTGCCTCGCCGCCGTCCGGCGCCTCGGGCACCGCGTCCGGCCCGTGCGCCCGCAGCCGGGCGACGAAGCGGCGCATCGCCGTGCGCAGCGCCTGCCCGTAGGCCTCGCCGAGTTCGAGCGCGACCGGCCCCGGCTGCGGCTGGAAGATGTAGCGCGACAACGCGGTCAGCTGCCCCGGGTAGCTGGGCGGGTCGCCCGGCTGCCAGCGCCAGTCGACGGCGCCGCGCACGAACAGGTCGCTCGCATCCTGCAGGCCGAACCAGGCGTCGCTGAGGCTCGCCAGCACCTCGTCGAGCACTTCGCGGATGTCGAAGCCGGCGTCGAAGCGCGCATCGCCGATCGCGAGCGACTGCTGCCGCGCATCGTCGACGAAGGCGCCGATCCTGCGGCGCGCCGCATCGAACGCGCAGCGGAAGGTCGCATCGCCCGGCGCCGCATCGTTCAGGCGCTCGATCGCGGCGTTGACCGGATCGGCCTGCGCCCAGTAGTCGGCACCCGCGTCGAGGCCGAGCGCGACACCGCCGAAGCTCGTCTCCATCCGCGCGAAGTGCCGCGCCATCGTGTAGCGGCTGTCACGGTCGCGCAGCACCTCGCGGAGCAGTGCGCGGCTCGCGACGAGCGTGCCGTACGGCGTCCGCAGCACGCCGCCGTGGTCGTCGCGGACCGCGGCCCAGAGCGCGGCGGTATCGAGCCGGTCGACGGCGTCGGCGTCCTCGAGCGCCGCTTTCCAGGCGAGCCGCGCGGCGTCGGCGCCCGCGTCCTGCTCCAGGCGCCGCAGCGCCGCGATGATCCCGCGCCCGCGTGCCGGCCGCCAGGGCACCGCGGTCGGGCAGGCACCGCTCGCGGCGAGCGCCGTCGCCCTCGCGGCAAGGCGCTCGAGCGCGGCGATCGACGGGCTGAACAGATACGCGCCCCACTCGAGCCGGGCGAGCGGCGACGGCTCCTCGAACAGCGTCGTCGCCGGATCGAGGTCGACCTGCGCGAGACGCGTCGCGCCGGCCGTGGCGGCCGCGTCGGCGTACTCGAAGCGAAAGGTCTTCTGCACGCCGTTGTCGGCGACCCCGAGGAACGGGCAGCCCTGGCCCGAACTCGTGCCGGTGGCGTTGCCGCCGCTCAGCCAGCGCTGCACCACCTCGTACTGCTCGGCGATGCTCGAGACGCAGCACATGAAGACGATGCCGCGGTCGACCTCGTCGCCGGCGTCCGCGGCGAAGCGCGGGCCGTAGCTCATGCTCCGCCGCATCAGCCGCGGGACGCGCGCCGACGTGCCCCGCGGCGCGCGCGGATTCGCGAGCCGGACGTGCGCGCCGAGCGGGCAGGCGCGGCCGTCGTCGTCGTCGTAGCTGAAATTGTTGCGCGGCGGCGCACCGGGCGCGTCAGCCACCGGCGCGCCGTCGCGCCAGCGGCCCATCATCTTCGCGAGCACGAGTTCGCGCGCCGCGTCGGCGTCGCCGCCGATCTGCTCGGTCGCGACCGCGTCGACCACGCGCCGCAGGCGTCCGACGTATTGCCGGTACTTGCGCATCACGAGAAAGCTGCCGTTGCCCTGCCAGTGCAGGCGCGCGCGGACGGCCTCGTCGGCATCCGGCGCGTCGAGGGTGCGCGCGTCGCTCGCCGTCTCCTGGCCGATCAGGACCTCGCCGAGATGGACGAGGTTGCGGCCGAAGCGCGGCGACGCGGCCTCGAGGTCGGGCTGGCCGTTGCCGTCGACGAAGCCGAAGTGCTCCTCGATCTGCGAGCGTGCGTCGTCGGCGAAGAGCCGCTTCATCGGCTGGACGGCGACGACGCGCACGTGCGGCATCGCCTCGAGCGCGGCGAGCGCCGGACGCAGCGGATGGCGTGGATCGGCGAGCTCGACCGCCGCATCCTCCGGCGTGCCCGGAGCCGTCCTGCAGCGCAGCAGCACCGCCGCATGGGCCGTCGCGGGGTCGACGACGCTGCCCGGCGCATGCTGCGCGGCCGGCAGGCGCCAGCGCAGCGGATGGTGGTCGCGGACATCGCCGAGCAGGCCGGCGCGCGCAGCCATGCCGATGCGGAATTCCTCCGGAAAGCCGTCGAGCTCGTCGTCGTCGAGGCCCATCGCGCGCAGCCCGGCGACGGTGAGGGCGAGGTTGCAGAACGGTGTGCCGCCGACCGTCGCCGGTGCATGGTCGCCGCGCGTCACCTGCGTCCGCGCCCACTGCGCGAAGGTCGCCGCGCCGGCCGCGCCGTCGAACGCGACGAAGGCGATCAGGCCGTGCGTGACGTCGGCGTACGGCCGGACGATGCCGCCCTGGACGGCCGCGAGCAGGTCGGGCGCGAGCCGCTCGCCGCTCGGCGGCGCGCGCAGCCTGCCCGGCGGCTGCGGGGTCTCGCCCTCTGGCAGCAGCCAGTCGAGCGGTCTCGCGAACCGGCCACCCGACGTCGCGCCGGGCGGCTTGCCATGGCGGGCTTCGGCGATCTGGTCGGCAGCGGTCGGCGCGTAGTGGTCGACGAACTCGCGCAGCAGGTCGCGGGCGGCGCGGCGCAGCACCTCGCCCTCGCGGGTGCCGGGCCGGTACAGGTCGGTCAGCCGGTAGAGCGAGGCGAGGCCGCGCAGCCCGTAGCGCACGCATTCGCGCAGCATCCGCGGCGGCAGCACGCCGCGGTACGCCGGCTCGTCGGCCGGGGCGTGCGGCGCGAGCGACGTGAAGCGGTCGACCGCGTCCTCGGCCGACGGCAACGCCGCGCGCAGCTGCGCACGGCGGTCGGCGCGGAAGCGCTCGAGGCGCTCGGCTTCGCTGTCGCCGCGTTCGGGCGCCGGGTCGACCAGCGCCGCGCCGAGCCGCTCGCGCATGCGCTCGATGCGGCGCCAGTAGAAGGCGTCGCGCGCCGTCGACTCGGCAGGTCCGTAGAAGAAGCCGGTCTCGACCTGCACGCGCTCGGCCCAGGCGCGCCACGCCTCGAAGCCGTGGTCGGCGGCGGTGACGTGGTCGACGGTGTCGACGAAGATCAGGTCGAGCAGCGTCCCGACCTTGTCCCAGAGCACGCGGATGTAGGCCTCCCACGGGCCGTCGAAGGTGACCGCGAGCAGCACCTTGTCCTCGGGCTCGAGCACCGCGACGCGCACCGAATGGATGACGCCGACGCGCTCGACGCTGTCGGAGAGGAAGCGCGCCGTCGCGTGCTCGTGCGAGAGCTTGCGTCCGCCGTGCAGCGCCTCGAGCAGGCGCTTGATCCGGGTCTTGTAGGTGATGGTCTCGAGCGACTCGACGAAGCCGGGCTTGATGGCCGCGAGCAGCGTCAGGTCGGAACTGCCGCCGAGACTTCGCCCCTTGACGACGGGCTCTCTGCGCATGGCGTCTCCTGCGGCACCGTGGTGAAGCGGCGATCGTCGGCGGCCGAGCCGTCCGTGTCGTCCCTCGCCTTGACGATGGCCACGCCGTCGCCCGGCCTCAGCCCGACTTCGACCCGGCCCGCGGCGGCCCGAAGCGCTGCGACGGCCGCTCGGCACGCGTGTAGAGGCCGTCGACCTTCGGGATGTTGGCCTCGATGTCGCGGATCCGCGTCGGCCCCGACGGGTGCGTGCTGAGGAACGGCGGCGGTGCGCTCTTCGACAGGCGACCCATCTTCTGCCAGAGCGTGACGCCGGCGCGCGGGTCGTAGCCGGCGCGGGCGGCGAGCTCCAGGCCGACGAGATCGGCCTCGGTCTCGTCCGAGCGGCTGAACTGCAGCGTGAGCAGCTGGCTGCCGTTGCGCAGGACGGCGTCGCCGATGCCGCCGAGGCCGAGCACCGACGAGACGACGCCGGTGCCGAGCTGCGTCAGCATGCGCTTGCTCATCTGCGCCCGGGCGTGTTCGCGCAGCGCGTGCGTCGCCTCGTGGCCCATGATCATCGCCACCTCGTCGTCGGAGAGCTGCAGCTTTTCGAGAATGCCGTAGAAGAAGGCGATCTTGCCGCCCGGCATGCAGAACGCGTTGACCTGCGTGCTGCCGATCAGGTTGACCTCCCAGTTCCAGCTCCGCGCCCTGGCGTTCCACTCGAAGGTCTGCGGAATGATGCGCTGGGCGATCGTCCGCAGCCGCACGAGCTGCAGGTTGCCGGCCGGTGCGAGCGCACGCTTGGCGGCCGCCTGCTGCAGAAGCTGCCGGTACTGCTGGCCGGCCGCGGTCTCGATCTGCTCGGCCGAGACCAGCCGGCTGAACGACGACGGCGGCCCGACGTCGACGCCCTCGCGCGCCAGCGCCGTCCCCGGCAGGAAGCCCGCGGCGCCGGCCGACGCGAGCAGCGATCCGAGGACCAGCCGGCGGCGCCCGGCGCCGATGCCGCAGCAGGCGCAGGCCAGTCGCGGCGACGCCGTGGAAGCACCGTCGAGACCGTTCACGCGCGAGGCGTCCGGTCGGGCTGCGGGTCGGCGACGACGAGCATGCGGCGCACCGGACCGAGCAGCAGATAGGCGGGAAAGCTCAGGAAGAAGGTCAGCAGGAAGTAGTTCGCATAGCCCATCTCCTGTGCGCCGATGCCGCCCGCCCAGCCGGCGACGGCGCGGCTGAAGGCGAAGATGCTCGAGAGGATGGCGTATTCGGTCGTCGCCTTCTCGCGGTGGGTGATCGCCATCAGGAAGGCGAGGAAGGCGCCGGTGCCGAGGCCGGCGGTGAGGCTCTCGGTGCCGCTCGCGACATAGACGATCGCCTGGTGCGCCAGCGGCAGTTCGGTGCCCTGCGGCGTGGCCGGGAGCACCTGCGCGGCGAGCGCGTAAATCAGGTTCGGCAGCGCCTGCCAGAGGCCGAGCACCCAGAGGCCGCGGAAGATGCCGCGGCGGTCGACGTACCAGCCGCCGATCAACCCGCCGACGATCGACAGCGCCAGGCCGATGTGCACGCTCACCAGGCCGATCTGCGCGTTGCTGAAGCCCGAATCGACCCAGAACGGCTTGATCATGAAGCCGATCGACGTGTCGCCGAGCTTGTAGAGCAGGATGAAGACGAGGATCGCGATCATCCCCGGCCGCGACAGCAGCTCGACCCAGGCGCCGAAGACCGGGCCCTCGCGCATCAGCCCGGCGCGCGGCCGGCGCGCGGCGGTGATCATCAGCGCCGCGCCGGCGAACATCAGTCCGACCGGCAGCGCGCCCTTGAACCACCATGTGCCGGCCACACCCTGCACGGCCGTCCAGTGGGCGACCCGCGCGATCGGCGCGAGCACGGGCCAGACGAGGCCGGCGAGCACGAGCCCGAGCGCCGCGACCCAGAGCGGCTGATCGCGCAGCAGGCGCAGCTCGCTCGCGAGCGAGGTCGGCGTCGACAGCCGCGCGCGTTCCTTCGGCGCGAAGAACGGCATCGCCGCGTTGCAGGCGAAGACCGCGCCGCCGACGACGTAGGCGATGCTCCAGCCGAACCATCCCGAAGCGATCAGCACGACGCCCGCGCAGATCATGCCGACGCGGTAGAAGCCGATCCGAAAGCCGCTCGCCATGCCGTATTCACCGCGGTCGAGCAGCTCGATCGTGTAGCCGTCGATCGCGATGTCGTTGGTCGCCGAGAGCACGGTGAAGGCGCCGATCGCGACCCAGACCCACGGGCCGAACGCGCCCTGGCCGCCGGCGGCCGCCTCGCCGGCGAAGAACCACATCACCGCGGCCATGCCGGCGTTCGCGGCGGTGATCCAGAGCCGGTGGCGCCGTGCCCAGTCGACCGCCGGCGCCCAGAGGAACTTCACCGTCCATGCGAGGCCGAGCAGGCTCAGCAGGCCGATGTCGGCGAGGTTCACGCCCTGCTGGCGGAAGTAGACCGGGAAGATGTCGAAGAAGACGCCGAGCGGCAGGCCTTCGCTGAAGTAGAGCAACGCGACCCAGAAGAGCTTGCGGCGGTGCACGGGCACCGCCGCGTCGGGTCGGCTGCCGGCGTGCGCCGCGGTACCTGAAACGGTCGATGTCATCGCGGCATTTTAGGAGCCGCGCTCCGGCGGCCCGTGGTTCGCGGCGCCTGCCCCGATCCCTGAGAATAGCGCGATGACCGACGCACCGCGGGCGCTCGCCCCCAGCTTCTCGAAGGACGATTTCCGCGCGGCGCTCGGCATGTTCGCGACCGGCGTGACGATCATCACCGCACGCGACGCCGGCGGCGCGCCGGTCGGGCTCACCGCCAATTCGTTCAACTCGGTCTCGCTCCTGCCGCCGCTCGTGCTCTGGAGCCTTGCCCGCACCGCCGGCTCGATGCCGGCCTTCGAGCACGGCTCGCACTACGCGATCAACATCCTGTCGGCCGGCCAGCACGCGCTCGCCGCGCGCTTCGCGAGCAAGACGGTCGACCGCTTCGCCGATCTGGCATTCACCGAGGGTGCCGGCGGCGCGCCGATCCTCGAGGGCTCGGCCGCGGTGTTCGAGTGCTTCAACCGCAGCCAGTACGAGGAGGGCGACCACGTCATCTTCGTCGGCGAGGTCGAGCGCTGCAGCCGCCGCGAGGGCGCGCAGCCGCTGATCTTCCACGGCGGCCGCTACTTCACCGAGTTGCCGATCCAGGGCTGAGCCGCTGCGATGGGATTCCGCGCGTCCGAGCGCTGACCCGAACGGCGCCAGTCCAGGCGCAGTGCGGTCATCGCTCGGCCGCGGCGAGCATGTGCGAAGACGAGCGGCGTCGTTCGGGGCAGCCGAGCGGATGTCCAGGCGCTCGACCAGGTGACGCAGCAGAACGCCGCGCTGGTCGAGGAAAGCGCCGCCGCGGCCGAGAGCCTGCGCCGTCAGGCGACGACGCTCGTCGAGACGGTGAGCCGCTTCAGGCTCGTGGCGGCGTAGCGAGAGCGTCCGCGAAGCGCGCGAACCACGCGACGCAGTCGGCGTTGGCCATCGCGTCGAGCTTGAAGACCTGGTGCGCCGGCGCACCCATCAACAGCTTCTTCAACGGCAGCTCCATCTTCTTGCCCGACAGCGTGCGCGGCACCGCGCTCACCTGGTGGATCTCGTTGGGCACGTGGCGCGCCGACAGCGCCGACCTGATCTCGTCGCGCAGGCGCTTCGTCAGCGCGGCGTCGAGCGTCACGCCCTCGCGCAGCACGACGAAGAGCGGCATGTAGCTCTCGCGGCCGAGGTACTCGAGATCGACGACGATCGCGTCGAGCACTTCGGGCAGCGCCTCCACCGCACGGTAGAGCTCGGACGTGCCCATGCGGATGCCGTGGCGGTTGATCGTCGCGTCGCTGCGGCCGTAGATGATCGCGCCGCCGCGCGGCGTGATGCGGATCCAGTCGCCGTGGCGCCAGACGCCGGGGTACATGTCGAAGTAGCTGTCGTGGTAGCGCTTGCCGCCGTCGTCGTTCCAGAAACGAAGCGGCATCGACGGCATCGGCTTGACGCAGACGAGCTCGCCGACGTCGTCGATCAGGTCGGCGCCGCGGCCGCTCGCGTCGGGCTCGCCCCAGGCGTGCACGTCGGCACCGAGGCAGCGGACCTGCATCTCGCCGGCGACCACCGGCAGCGTCGGCATGCCGGCGACGAAGGCGCCCGCGAAGTCGGTGCCGCCGGCGATCGCGGTGAGCCAGATCGGCCGGCCGTCGACCTGCGGCAGGTGGTTCCAGATCCAGTGGTAGGCGTCGACGGCGAGCGGCGAGCCGGTCGAGCCGACGGCGCGCAGCGCGGACAGGTCGGCCACGCGCAGCGGTTCGACGCCCGCCTTCAGGCAGCTCGCGTAGAACGCCGCACCGGCACCGAAGAACGTGACGCCGGCGGCGGCGCCGAAGCGCCAGAGCGTCGACCAGTCCGCGCTGCCGACCTTGCCGCCGGGATTGCCGTCGAAGAGGCAGACCGTCGAGCCGCCGAGGAGCGCGCCGAGCTGCGAATTCCACATGATCCAGCCGGTCGTGCTGTACCAGAAGTAGCGGTCGCCAGTCAGCGCGCTCGGGCCGACGTCGTTGTGCAGCGCGCCGCCCTTGAGCGCCTCGAGCATCACGCCGCCGTGGCCGTGCACGATCGGCTTCGGCAGGCCGGTCGTGCCGCTCGAGTAGACGATCCAGAGCGGATGGTCGAACGCGACCCAGCGCGGCTCGAACGCGGCGTCGGCGCGAGCGACCAACGCGTCGAAGTCGTGCACGCCGCGGCCGTCGGACACGAGCGTGGCGTTCGCGTCGCGGTAGCGCAGCAGCACGACATCGCGCACGCTCGGCAGCTCGGCGAGCAGCGTGCGCAGCACGTCGAGCCGGTCGTGCGCGACACCGCCGTAGGTGTAGCCGTCGCAGGCGATCAGCGCCTTCGGCTCGATCTGCCGGAAGCGGTCGAGCACCGCCACCGGCCCCATGTCGGGCGAGCACACCGACCAGACCGCGCCGAGCGACGCGACCGCGAGGAAGGCGACGATCGCCTGCGGAACGTTGGGCAGGAAGGCGCAGACCCGGTCGCCCGGCGCGATGCCGAGCGCGTGCAGCTCGGCCGCGAGCGACGCGACCTGGCGGCGCAGCTCGGGCCAGGCGACGTGCTGCACCGTGCCGGCGGCGTGCATCGCCTCGTTCTGGAAGACGAGCGCCGGCTGGCCGGCGGCGTGCGCGGCGTCGGCGTGGCCGAAGAGGTGCTGCGCGAAGTTGACCTGCGCGCCCGGGAACCAGCGGGCGCCGGGCATCGTCTCCTCGACCAGGACGGTGTCGTGCGGCGTCGGCGACCGCACGCCGAAGTGGTCCCAGATCGACGCCCAGAACGCCGGCAGGTCGGCCACCGACCAGCGCCACAGCGCGTCGTAGCCGAAGGCGGTCGTCGGGTCGAAGGCGAGGCCGCGGGTGTCGGCGAGCCAGCGGGTGTAGCGGAGGATGTGGGGGGTGCGCAGGGTCATCGGCGCATTCTGCAAGGCGAGCGCCGGGCGTCAACCGGTCAGGCCCCGACCATCTTCTCCCGCATCGCCCCATCGACTTCGACGTACTGCCAGCAGTCGTTGCGGAACAAGCCCTGGCGGTAGCCGGTGAGCCAGGGGTGATTCAGGTCGGTGTAGACGCGGTGGACATGAGTCCGGTAGGGCATGTAGGCCACGATCAGCTTGGCAGCCTCGACGAAGAGCGCCTGCCGCTCCGGGCCGTTCGGCAGCAGCGAGAGCCGGTTGTAGAGCGCGTCGAACGCCGCCAGCTTGAAGCGCGCCAGGTTGCTGCTGCCGGTGCTCGGCCCGTACATGTAGCCGAGCGCGCCCTGGCCGTCGGGCGTGGTGGCTGACGAACCGAGACTCCACATCGGCAGCGCCCCGGCTCGCGCGGCCTTCATGTTGCTCGGCCACTGCGCGACGTTGAAGCGCATGCGGATGCCGACCGCCGCCATGCTCTTCTGCCAGTTCTCGTCGAACTGGCGCTCGAGCTGCGACGACTGCGTCGCCATTTGCAGCACCAGCGGGCGGCCGTCCGGCTGCTCGCGCCAGCCGTCGCCGTCGCGGTCGACGTAGCCGCAGACGTCGAGCAGCGCTTTGGCGCGTGCCGGGTCGAACTCGCTGTTCTCGGTGCGCAGCGCCGGGTCGTAACCGAACGTGCCCGGTGGCATCGGCGCCTGCGCTCGAATGGCCTGGCCGCGCCGGACGATGGTGATCTCGCGCTCGGTGTTGTATGCGAGTCCGATCGCTCGGCGCAGGCCCACCTTCTCCGGCGAGTAGCCGCCGACCACCGGGTCGTCCATGTTGAACCAGGACATCGTGAAGTCGGCGTTGACGTACCGGCGCAGCGAGACACCGCGCTTGGCGAGGTTGGGTGCGAGGACGTTGTTCGGAATGGCGATGTTCGCGAACGAGCCGGGCACGCGGACGAAGTCGACCTGGCCGTTCAGGAACGACAGCCAGCGCGCCTGCTCCTCTTCGAGGATCGAGATCTCGACGCCCTGGTTGAAGGGCAGGCGCCGGCCCCTGAAGCGGGCGACCCAGGCCTGGCCCTGCGCGTCGTCGGCGTTGGGCTCGGCATCGAAGTACATCTCGCGGAAGCCCGGATTCGGCTCGAGTTCGATGCGCGACGCGCGGCGCCAGGTCTTGAGCCGGTACGGCCCGGTACCGACCGGATGGGCGGGAATGTCGTTGCCGTAGCGCTCGACGACCTCTCGCGCGACGGCGCCGAAGGAAGGCGAGCACAGGCCTTGGAGGTAGCGCGGCCGTGATTCGCCGAGCGTGATGCGGAAGGTATAGCGGTCGAGCGTGCGCAGGCCTTCGACCGGGCGGTCGTAGTCGAACGGCCGCTTGTCGCGCAACGCCGCCTCGCGCAAGGCGTCGAGGCCGACGAGCTTGTCCTCTTCCACGCTCGAATAACCGGGACTGCGGGTCGCCGGGTCGAAGAAGCGCTTGAGCGTGTAGACATAGTCCTCTGCGACGAGTTCGCGCCGCCGCCCGTTGAACGCCGGGTCGTCGGAGAAGTAGATGCCGGGCCGCAGCCGGATCGTCCAGACACGGTGGTCGCTCGACACCTCCGGCAGCGCGGCGGCAGTGAGCGGCCGGACCCTGACCGGCATGGCCAACGGATCGAAGCGGTAGGGCGGCTCGAAGATGTGCGCGATCACCGTGTTCGAGTAGAGGTCGCCGACCTGCACCGCATCGAAGCCCGTCTCCGCTGCGAGGAACGGCACGCGGAGGATGTCGCGCCCGCCGGACGGCTGCGGTGTCGCGGTTCGCTGCGCCAGCGCGAGCGCCGGCACCGCGAGCGACGCCGCCGCGCCGGCGCCGGCGAGGCCGAAGCGGCGACGGTCGATCACCGCGCCACTCGCAGCGTCTCGTCGATGTCGAGGTACTGCCAGAAGTCCTGCCAGAACACCGGACGGCGGTAGCCGAGCAACTGCGGCTGCGTCATGTCGATGGACATCCGGGCCAGGGCGAACTTGTACGGCATGTAGGCGAGCGCGAGCCGCGTGATCTCGCCGAGGAGCACGAGCCGCTCGGGGCCGTCGGGCATGACCTGGACCTTGTCGAAGAGCGCGTCGAATTGAGGCAGCTTGACGTTGGCGAGGTTCTGTCCGCCGGTCTGCCGGCTGTCGAAGCGTGCCAGGCCGCCGACCGCGTCGGGCGACGAGGCGTAGCCGCCGAGGTACCACATCTGCAGCTTGCCGGCGTGCGCAGCCTTCAGATTCTCGGGCCACTGCGCGACGATCGACTCGACGCGCACGCCGATCGCCCGCATGTCTTTGTCAAGCACCTCGGCGATCTTGCGCGACCGCTGGTCCGACTGGCTGCGGATGGCGAGCACGAGCGGTGTGCCGTCGGGCTGGTCGCGCCAGCCGTCGCCGGTGCGGTCGACGTAGCCGTACAGATCGAGCAGCGCCTTGGCGCGCGCCGGATCGTAGTCGCCGAACTCGCTCTTGAACGACGGGTCGTAGCCGGTGGTGAAGGGGATCGTCGGGCCCTGCGCAACCTCGGCGAGGCCGTTGTAGGCGTAGTCGACGACGCGCTGCGAGTGCATGCCGAGCGCGACCGCGCGGCGAAGCGCGACCTTGTCGGGCGTGTAGCCGCCGACGACCGGATCCTCCATGTTGAAGAAGTAGTAGTTGCCGGCCGGCTCGACGATCCGACGGCCCTGGATGCCGCGCTTGGCGAGGTTCGGCGCGACCTTGCCGTTGGGCATCGCCTGCGGCGCGAACTGGAAGCCGACGCGGTAGGCGAGATCCGACTCGCCGTTGACGAACGACAGCCAGCGCGGTTGTTCCTCCTCGATGATCGAGACCTCGACGCGATCGAGCATCGGCAGCCGGCGGCCCTTGAAGCGCGCCAGCAGCGCCTGGCCTTCGGCGTCGTCCGCGGCGGGCTCCGCGTCGTAGGTGCACTCGCGGTAGTCGGGGTTGCGTTCGAGCGCGATGAACGAGCTGCGCCGCCACTGCACGAGCCGGAACGGGCCGGTGCCGACCGGATGCGCGTCGATCTGCGGGCCGTAGAACTCGACGACCTCGCGGCACACGGCACCGTACAGGTCGCCGCCGGCGAGCGTCTCGATGTAGCGCGGCCGCGGGTTCGCGAGCCGCAACTGGAAGGTGTAGCGGTCGAGTGCGCGGAGGCCGTCGATCGGCCGGTCGTAGTCGAACGGCTTCTTGCTCGCGAGCGCCGCCTTGCGCAGTTCGGCGAGGCCGAGGATGCCGTCCGCTTCCATGTCGGTCCAGGTCGGACTGATGTTGGCCGGGTCGGCGAAGCGCTTGAACGTGTAGACGAAGTCCTCGGCGACCAGCTCGCGCGTCCTGCCCTTGAATGCTGCGTCGTCGACGAAATGGATGCCGGGCTTCAGGCGCACCGTCCAGACACGGAAGTCGGCCGACACCTCGGGCATCGCCGCCGCTGCCGCGGGAACGATCTTCACCGGCCGGGCGAGCGGGTCGTACCGGTAGAGGCCTTCGTAGAGATGGCCGGTCAGCGTGCGGGAATAGATGTCGCTGACCTTCACCGGGTCGAGGCTCGTCTCGGCGACCTCGAACGAATAGCGGAAGACCTTCTTCGTGCCGGGCTGCGGGTCCGCGGCGACGCTGCCCGCGGGCCATGCGGCGGCCCCGAGCCCGAGCGCCAGCAGCTGCCGGCGGGTCGCGGAAGAAGGCGATGCGGGACGTGTCATGCGTCGATTCTCCGAAGTCAGCGCCGCGCCGTCTCGACCCGCGCCGGGTCGATGTCGACGTAACGCCAGAAGTCGCGCACCACGGTGTTGCGGTGGTAACCGACGACCCACGGCCGCGCGAGGTCGGTCCAGATGCGGTGGACGTGGACCTTGTACGGCATGTAGGCCGTCATCAGCGCCTTCATCTCGGCCATGACGGCGAGCCGCTCGGGGCCGTCGGCGAGCACGCGCTGGCGCTCGTACAGGCGGTTGTATTCGGGCAGATCGAAGCGCGCCGAGTTCGACTGGCCCTTGTCGGGCCCGTTGCCGAGGACGAGGAACGCGTCGCCGTCGGGGCCGCCGCTCCAGCCGACGCCCCACATCATGAGCTTGCCGACGCGGGACGCCTTCAGGTTCTCCGGCCACTGCGCCGTCTTGAACACCATGCGGACGCCGATCGCGTCCATGTTCTTCTTCAGTTGCGTCACGATCTGGCGATCGAGCGCATTCGGCTGGGTGGCGTACTCGAGGACCAGCGGCGCGCCGTCCGGGCGGTCGCGCCAGCCGTCGCCGTCGCGGTCGCCGTACCCGTAGGTGTCGAGCAGCGCCTGCGACCGGGCGCGATCGAAGACGCCCATCTCGCTGCGGTAGTCCGGGTCGTAGCCGTAGACGTTGGGCCCCATGATCGATTGCGCGACGATGGCCTGCCCGCGCCGCACGAGGCGGATCTCGCGCTCGACGTCGACCGCCATCGCGATGGCCCGGCGCAGCGCAACCTTCTCCGGCGTGTAGCCGCCGACGACGGGATCCTCCATCGAGAAGTAGGACATCCAGTCGTCGCTGCGCATGTAGCGCACCTGGTAGACCCCCTGCTTCGCAAGGTTCGGCGCGACGTTGCCGTTCGGGATGCCGACCGTCGTGAATTCCTCCGGCACCTGTTCCACCACGTCCATCTCGCGGGTGAGGAACGCGAGCCAGCGCGGCTGCGCCTCCTCGATCACGCTGACCTCGACGCGGTCGACCATCGGCAGCCGGCGGCCCGTGAGCTTCGCGACCGCGGCCCGGGCGAGCGCGTCGCCCGGCGGCGCCTCTTCGGCGTAGCGCACGTCGCGGTAGTTCGGATTCCGCTCGAACACCATCTTCGAGCTGCGCTGCCACTCGGCCAGCCGGAACGGGCCGGTGCCGACCGGATGCTCCATGATGCGGTCGCCGTACGCCTCGACGATTTCGCGGGCGACGGCGCCGGTCACCGCCGGGTCGCTGAGCACGTCGGTGAAGCGCGGATTCGCGCGGGCGAGCTTGAACCGCAGCGTGTAGCGATCGAGCGCGCGCAGGCCCTCGACCGGGGCGTCGTAGTCGAACGGCTTCTTCGCCTTCAGGCCGGCTTCGCGCAGTGCGTCCAGGCCGAGGATCTGGTTGGTGTTGAGCGTGGTGTAGCGCGGGCTCTTCAGCTTCGGATCGAAGAGACGCTTGATCGAGTAGACGTAGTCCTCGGCGACGAGCTCGCGCTTCCTGCCCTTGAACGCCGGGTCGTCGGCGAAGTAGATGCCGGGCCGGACGCGGACGACGAAGGTCTTGAAGTCGTCCGACGCCTCGGGCAGCGCGGTCGCGGTGTTCGGCCGCAGGCGCACCGGCCGGGCGAGGAATTCGTACTCGTAGAGCGCGTCGAACATGTTCGCGGCCATGGTGCTCGAGTACAGGTCCGAGATCTGCGCCGGATCGAAGCCGGTCTCGGCGACGCGGATCGCGTAGCGCAGCACCTTGGGCGCGGCAGCGGGCGCGCCGGCCTCGGCGGCCTCCGCACGATGCGCGGACAGGCCGGCGGCGACCAGCAGCGCGAGCGCCGCGGCGCGCGAGCGGAACCGGAGCGGCAGAAGCCCGAGCGACATCGATGACTCCGAAGCGGCGAAGCCCCGAGTCTAGGAGGCGGCGGCCTCGGCATGCGACTTGCGCCAGCGCCGCGGTCGGCTGTTGCGAACGACTAGACTTCCGCCCCAGCGGCCACGGTGCCGCCGCGCGCCGCGAGCGCCCGGTCGCTTTCGCCGGCCCGACCACGAGGACTCCCCTGCAGCGATGGCGGCCTACCTGATCCGACGGCTCTGGCAGATGATCCCGACCTTGTTCGGCGTCATCCTGCTCGTGTTCCTGCTCTTCAAGGCCTTCGGCGGCGACCCGGCCGAGATCCTCGCCGGCCAGAACGCGAGCGCCGCGCAGGTCGACGCGATCCGCCAGCAGCTCGGCCTCAACGAGCCGCTCCATGTCCAGTTCGGCATCTTCCTGAAGCAGGTCTTCACCTTCGACTGGGGCCGCAGCTTCGCGACCAACGAGTCGGTCTCGCATCTCTTCGCGACCCGCATGCCGGCGACGCTGACGGTGATGCTGCCGATCCTCGTCCTCGACACGCTGCTCGCCATCCCGGTCGCGATGGGCGTCGCCTACGTGCGTGGCTCGCTGACCGACCGCGCGGTGATGATCGCGACGACGATCGCGCTGTCGATCTCGTTCCTCGTCTACGTCATCGTCGGCCAGTACGTCTTCGCGTTCCAGCTCGGCCTGTTCCCGGTGCAGGGCTGGAGCGACAGCGTCTGGACCAACCTGCTCGTCTACGTGCCGCTGCCGGCGGCGCTTTCCGTGGCCGTCGGCCTGGCGCCGCAGACGCGGCTCTACCGCACCTTCTTCCTCGACGAGATCGGCCACGACTACGTGCGCACGGCACGCGCCAAGGGCCTGACCGAGACCTCGGTGCTGCTCAAGCACGTGCTGCGCAACGCGCTGATCCCGATCCTCACCAACGTCGCCGTCGCGCTGCCGGGCATCTTCACCGGCTCGTTCCTGATCGAGGTCTTCTTCTCGATCCCCGGCCTCGGCCGCGAACTCTGGCTGGCGGTGAACCGCAGCGACTATCCGGTGATCCAGGCGTTCGCGATCTACATCGCCGTCATCACGATGGTCGTCAATCTGCTCACCGACCTGCTCTACAGGGCGGTCGATCCGCGCGTGGTGCTGAAATGAGGTGCCTTCGCTCGTTGCTCCGCGCCGGCAGCCGCCTCGTCCGTCGTCGGAACCGGGTGGAAGCGCCATGACCGCGGTCCTCGACACCCCGCCCGGCATCGCCGCCACGGCGCCGCTGCGCTCGAACGGCGTCTGGTCGGCGGCCGCGCGGCGCTTCCGGCAGGACGGCGTCGGCCTCGCCTCGCTGGTCGTCGTCGTGCTGTTCCTGCTGCTCGTGCTGGCGTCGTTCCTCGGCCTCGTCGCCGCGCACTGGCAGGACGAGAAGGCCGTCGCCGACGCGCCGCCGGCGTTCGTCGGCCCGGCGGCGGCGTCGCAAAGCGTCGCGGCCGCTGCGCCCACCGGCCCGAACATCGACATCTCGGCGGTCGATCCGCTCGCGCCGCGCTACGCCGAGTGGGCCGAGGCGGCGAAGAAGTACAAGACCGTCGAAGTCGTCAAGGCGACGACGCTCGCCTTCGGCGCCGACCGGCTCGGCCGCGACGTGCTGTCCAAGGCGATCAAGGGCGCCGAGGTCTCGATCCTCGTCGGCGTCTCGGCGGCGGTGGTCGCGACCCTGATCGGCACGCTGCTCGGCGCCGTCGCCGGCTTCTTCGGCGGCAAGGTCGGCGACTGCCTCGAGTGGGTCTACAACGTCTTCACCGCGATCCCCGACATCCTGCTCATCTTCGCGTTCGCGGCGGTCTTCCATCGCGGCGTGCTGTCGGTGGTGCTGATCCTCGGCCTCGCCGGCTGGCCGGGCATGTACCGGCTAATGCGCGCCGAGTTCATCAAGCACGTGAGCCGCGACTACGTCCGCTCGGCCGAGGCCATCGGCGCGAGCAACGGCTCGCGGATGTTCCGCCACATCCTGCCCAACGTCAGCCACGTCGTGCTCGTGCGGCTCTCGACCTACGTCGTCGGCTTCATCAAGTCCGAGGTCATCCTCTCCTACCTCGGCCTCGGCGTCGGCGTCGACCAGGTGTCGTGGGGCACGATGCTCGCCGAGGCGCAGAGCGAGCTCATCCTCGGCCACTGGTGGCAGCTCGTCGCGGCGACGGTGTTCATGGCCGTCTTCGTCACCGCGTTCTCGCTGATGACCGACGCGCTGCGCGACGCGCTCGATCCGAAGCTGCGGGGGCTGGAGTGAGCATGCTGCTGTCGATCCAGAACCTTCGCGTCGCGTTCCGCCTCGGCAAGGAGAAGGGCGTCGTCCAGCGCTTCGAGGCCGTCAAGGGCGTGAGCTTCGAGCTGCCCGAGAACGCGACGATCGCGCTCGTCGGCGAGTCGGGCTCGGGCAAGAGCGTGACGGCGATGTCGATCCTGAACCTGCTGCCCGACAACGCCGAGCGCAGTGGCGCGATCACGTTCATGGGCCGCGATCTGCTGAAGGCGTCGCTGCCCGAACTGCAGGCGATGCGCGGCAAGGACATCGCCTGCGTGTTCCAGGACCCGATGAGCTCGCTGAACCCGGTCTTCACCGTCGGCCAGCAGATCGTCGAGACGCTGCGCCGCCATCTCGGGCTCGGCGGCCGCCAGGCGCGCGCGCGCGCCGAGGCGCTGCTCGCCGAGGTCGGCATGCCCGAGCCGAAGCGGCGGCTCGCGGCGTACCCGCACCAGCTGTCGGGCGGCCAGCAGCAGCGCGTGATGATCGCGATGGCGCTCGCCTGCGAACCGAAGCTGCTGATCGCCGACGAGCCGACGACCGCGCTCGACGTGACGATCCAGCGCCAGATCATGGAGCTGCTCGCCGACCTGAAGGCGCGGCACCGGATGAGCATGCTCTTCATCAGCCACGACCTCGGCGTCGTCGGCGAGATCGCCGACCGCATCGTCGTGATGCGCCACGGCGCGGTGCGCGAGCAGGGCGACGTCGCGACGATCTTCGATGCCCCGCGCGACGCCTACACCCGGGCGCTGCTCGCCTGCCGGCCGACGCTCGCGCAGCGCGCGCCGCGGCTGATGGTGATCGACGAGCACATGGCGCGGCAGGCGACGGTGCCGGCGGGCACGGCCGCGGTCGCCGAGCTCGCCGACGTCTTCGAGGGGCCGCTGACCGGCGTGCCGCTGCGGAGCGTCGTTCCGACCGGCCTCGTCGACACCGCGCCGGGGCTGGACGCGGCGGCCGGACTGCGCGGCGCGACGTCCGGGCCGCCCTCCACCGCCGGTCGGCCGGCCGACCGCGTCGGGCTCGTCACGCCGCCCGCCGCCCGTGTCGATCTGGTCAGGCCGCCCGCGGCCCCGGCACGGAGGAAGGATCCGAACGCGCGGATCATCCTCGAGGCCGAGGCGCTGACCAAGAGCTTCTGGCTGCCGTCGGGCGTCTTCGGCCGGCGCGAATTCCGCGCGGTCAAAGGCGCGACCTTCCAGCTGCGGCAGGGCCACACGCTCGGCGTCGTCGGCGAGTCGGGCTCCGGCAAGACGACGATGGGTCTCGCGCTGCTGCGCCTGCACGAGCCGAGCGGCGGGCCGACGAGCGGCAGGATCACGTTCGACGGCGTCGACCTGCTCGCGCTCTCGAAGGCCGAGATGCTGCCGATGCGAAAGCGCATCCAGGTCGTCTTCCAGAATCCGTACGCCTCGCTCAACCCGCGCTTCACGATCGGCCAGACGCTCGTCGAGCCGATGACGATCCACGGCGTCGGCACGGGCGCCGGCGACCGCGAGGACCGCGCCCGTGCGCTGCTGCGCAAGGTCGGCCTCGACGACGCGGCGATGCACAAGTACCCGCACGAGTTCTCCGGCGGCCAGCGCCAGCGCATCGCGATCGCGCGCTGCCTGACGCTGAACCCCGAGGTGCTGGTGCTCGACGAGGCGGTCAGCGCGCTCGACGTCTCGGTGCAGGCGCAGGTGCTCAACCTGCTGAAGGACCTGCAGGACGAGTTCGCCCTCGCGTACGTCTTCATCAGCCACGACCTCGCGGTCGTCCGCTTCATGGCCGACGAGGTGCTCGTGATGAAGGACGGCGAGGTCGTCGAGCAGGCGCGCGTCGAGGACATCCTCGACCATCCGCGGCAGGACTACACGAAGCGCCTGCTCGGCGCGATCCCGCGGGGCTATCGGACGGCGGCTCGCGCTTGACGTTTCGCGGCGGCGTGCGACGCGTTGCGTCACCCGCCGCCTGTGCCAGCGACGCGCTGCGGCGCAATCGGCCTCGCGAGCGTGGCGAAATGCCTGGCACGTCGGTTGCGCCGAGCTGGCATGCCGCATTGGACGGCCGCGGCGCCGAGCGAGGCGCCGCGAAACCAAAGGACGTCGTTGCCATGGCCCAGACCTTCCAGGCGCCGCCCGCGACGCCAGCGCCGCGCTCGGTGCGCGCCGCCAAACAGCCGGCGGTTGCCCGGCCGCCGCCGCCGCTCGGTCCGACCCGCGTGTTGCAGAACCGCGCCGCGCCGGCTCAACTCTCGCTGTTCGGGCGCGCGCGGCCGGCCCGCTGACGGCGCATCCGTCCGGAGTTCGCGGCTGGCCGTGCCGACCGCGCCGTGGTCCGAACGCCACGGGTGCCCGTGCGTCGACTGCTCATCCGCCCGACCGGCCTCGGATCGGCGTCTGCCGGCAGCGCAGCCGCCCGGCGGTCTGCCAGCGCCCGAGCACGCACGGGGAGTCGCGGCAACGCACACGCCCCGGGCTTGCCCTCTGCCGTGCGGCCAGCGCGGCGACGAGACTCCGGCGTTCCCGTTCCGTCCCCGGCCGTCCCGGGCCGCTGCCGTCATGACCATCGACCTCTCGCGCCGCCGCCTCCTGCTCGCGCTCGCCGCCACCGGCCTGCTGCCGGCACGCCTGCAGGCGCAAGCGCCTTGGCCGACGCGGCCGGTGCGCATCGTCGTGCCGTTCGCTCCCGCCGGGACGACCGACATCCTCGCCCGCGCCCTCGCGCCCGAGCTCGGCAAGGCTTTCGGCCAGACCTTCGTCGTCGACAACCGACCGGGTGCCGGCGGCAATCTCGGCGCCGACCAGGTCGCGAAGTCCCCGCCCGACGGCTACACGCTGCTGATGGGCACGGTGGGCACGCAGGCGATCAATCCGTGGCTCTACCCGAAGATGCCGTACGACGCGGCCAGGGACTTCGCGCCGATCGTGCTCGTCGCCGGCGTGCCGAACGTGCTCGTGCTCAACCCGCAGAAGGCGGCCGAGCGCGGCATCGCCGGCGTGCCCGACCTGATCCGCTATGCCAAGGCCCATCCCGGCCAGCTCAACATGGCGTCGAGCGGCAACGGCACGTCGATCCATCTCGCCGGCGAGCTCTTCAAGTCGATGACCGGCACCTTCATGACCCATTTCCCGTACCGCGGCTCGGGCCCGGCGCTGCTCGACCTGATCGGCGGGACGATGGACCTGATGTTCGACAACCTGCCGTCGGCGCTGGCCCAGATCAAGGCCGGCAAGCTGAAGGCGCTGGCGGTGACGAGCGCGCAGCGCAGCGCGGTGCTGCCCGACATTCCGACCGTCGCCGAGAGCGGCGGCCCGGCGTTGAAGGGCTTCGAGGCGAGCTCGTGGTTCGGCCTGCTCGCGCCCGCGGGCACGCCGGCCGACATCGTCGCGCGCGTCCAGCAGGAGACCGCGAAGGCGTTCGAGTCGCCTGTCGTGAAGGAGCGGCTGCTGGCGCAGGGTGCCATCCCCGGCGGTCAGCCGCCGGCCGACTTCGGCCGCTTCATCGCCGCCGAGGCGCGGAAGTGGGCGCAGGTGGTGAAGGTGTCGGGCGCGAAGGTCGACTGACCTGAATTGCCGCCGGCCGGCGGCGTCAGGCCGCGGCCGGGAAGCCCATGCGCCCGAGCGCGTCGCCGACGAGCTCGAGCCGCAGCACCGGGTTCTCGAGCGCCATCAGACGGTGCTTGGCGGCCGGATCGAGCGGCAGCAGCTCGCACCAGCGGTTGGCGAGCCAGCCGCAGTCGTCCCAGCGGTACGGCGGCCGCAGCGGCAGGTCGTCGACCGAGCCGCCGCCTTCCGTCGCGGTCTGCTCGAGGCTCTGCAACACATGCTGGAGCGAGCGGCGGGTGTAGGCGAGGTCGTCGGGCACCGGCACCGCGGCGTCGTCGTCGAGCAACTCGACGTCGGCGACCCAGAGGCCGAAGCGTTGCTGTTCGCTCTTCTGGATGCGAAAGCGCTGCGTGCCGACGCATTCGATGCGCAGCAGGCCCGGCTGCGGCTTGGCGAGCGCGTCGATGCGGGCGAGCGTGCCGACCGGCATGAAGCGCTCGGTCGCGAAGGCGGCGCCGGCCGGCCCCGCGGCCGGCCGCAGCACTTCGCTGCCTTCGCTCAGGCAGACGACGCCGAACGGTTCGCCGGCCTTGTGGCGCTTGGCGATCATGTCGAGATAGCGCACCTCGAAGATCTGCAGCGGCAGCGGGCCGTCCGGGAAGAGAACGGTCTGCAGCGGGAAGAGCGGCAGTTGCAGCATCGACGCGGTGTGGCTCATCGACGCATGCTACCGTCCCGTGAAGCCCGCCGCGGCGCCCGGGACTTCGCCCGGCGTGCCGCCTCGCCATGCGTCATCCGCACCGCTTCCTTCGCTACGCCGTCGTCGGCGCCGCCGCCACCGCGGTGCACTACGCGGTGCTCGTCGCCTGCGTGCGGGGGCTCGGCTGGCCGGCTGTCGCGGGCTCGGGCGTCGGCGCGACCCTCGGCGCGCAGGTCGCGTTCCTCGGCAACCGCGTCTTCACCTTCGCGCATGCCGGGCGCGCGGGCCCGGCCTGGCGCAAGTTCCAGGCGACGGCGCTGCTCGGCGCGCTCGTCGGCATGGCCGTGGTCGGTGCCGGCGTGCGCTTCGGCGTGCACTACCTCGTCGCGCAGATGGCCGCGACGCTGGCGGCGCTCGTGCTGACGTTCGCCGTCAACCGCGCCTGGAGCTTCGCCCCGAGCGCCGTGCCCGCGGCGCCGGCACCGCCGCTGCCGCCAGGCTGAGGCCGACCGCGGCGTGGGCTCGCCCGTGTGGCGGTCGTGCGGGTTGCGCATGCAGGCCGGACCGTCGACCCGCGGATGCGTCCGGCGAGGCTTGCACACAGCACCGGGCGGCACCGCCCTGATCCGATCTTCGCTACCCTGCACGCCTTGCGACTGGCACGAGCCGCCGATGACCGAAACGACCCCTCCGACCACCGGCGCGGTGACGCGCCGCTCGCTGCTGCTCGCGGCCACCGCGGCGGCGCTCGGCCCCGCCGCGCACGCGCAGGCGCCCGCCGCGTCGCCGGCATCGGCGCCGCCGGCCGTGCCGATCGCCGGCTCGATCGAGCGGCTCTCGATCGACGCGCGCGCCAACGGCACGCGCTATCCGGTGCGCCTCTACGCACCGCCGGGCGCCGACCGCAGCGCCGTGCTGCCGATCGTCTACCTGGTCGACGCCGACTGGCGCCTCGACACGCTCGCGCGCGTCGCCGAAGCCAGGCAGATGCGCGTGCGGCTCGCCGGCGTCGCCAACGAGTCGACGCGCAATCGCGACGACCTGCCCGCCGGCGCCTGCAACGCCGAGGGCGGCGGCGACGCCGCGTTCCTCGACTTCCTCCGCACGCAGTTCCAGCCGTTCGTCGAATCGCGGGTCGCGGTCGACCCGGCGCAGCGGGCGCTCTGGGGGCACTCCTACGGCGGCGCGTTCGTGCTCTTCGCGCTGTTCGCCGAGCCGACGGCCGCACGCAGCTACAGCGCCTACCTGGCCGCCGATCCGTCGATCCGCTGTCTCGGCCCGATCGCGACGAGCTGGGAAGCCGACTTCGCGGCGCTCAACGACCGCCTCCCGGTGCGCATGCATTTCGGCTGGGCCAATCCGGCCAACGCAGCGTTCGCGGACCGCATCCAGGGCCGCGGCTACCGCGATCTGCACCTTGCCGCGCAGGGCTATCCGGGCGGCCACGACGGCATGATCCCGGCGGCGTTCGCCGACGCGCTCGACGTGGCGTTCGGGCCGGCCTGACGTTCGCGCCCGGCGGCGCCGGCGCTCGCCGCGACCCGCCGTGGCGACGCGCTGCCCGGCCGGCCGCAGGCGCGCGTCGTTCGCCGCTGCCTCTGCGGTCGACCGTCGCTGCGCCGGCGGCACGCGCGCACGGCGCCAGCGCGCTGCGGTCCGGCCACTGCCCCGCCCGCGGCCCGTGCGCGTGGCATCGCGCGCCCGCCGATCAGCGCCGTTCGGCGGCATCCTGTGCGGCCGCCACCTGCCAGACCGGCCCGAGCGCGACGCCCGCGGCCGCCAGGTCGTCGCCGAACGCGGCGCTGCCGAGATACGCGAATTCGCGTTCGCGCGCCGCGGCGATCGCATCCGGCGGATCCGACGGCAGCGCCCGCCCCGGATGGCAGAAGAGCAGCGCGCCGTCGGCCGGCACGTGCGCCAGCCACTCGCGCACGAGCGCGCCGTAGTCGGGCCGGTCGAAGCCGTAGGCGCCGAGCAGGGCGTGGTTGTGCGGCAGCCCGCGGCGGCGCAGCTCGGCGCCGAGCGCGCGGCCGCCGGTGCGTTCGATCACCCAGCGCTTGACCGTGCTGCCGCGGCCGAGCAGCCGCGCGGTGCTGCGCACGGCAGGCCGCGGCCGGATGTGTTCGGCCAGGTCGAGGACGAGGTCGCGGACGACGGGCAGGTGGTGGACGTGCTGGTGGCCGTCGATGAAGTCGGGCGCGCGGCCGACGCCGGCGACGAAGGCCGCGAGCTGGGCGTCGAGTTCGTCGCGCAGCTCGCCGCGCGGCAAGCGGCCGAGCTGGGCGAGGACGATCATGCGCCGCACGTCCGGGAACGCGGGCCAGCGCGCGGCGAGCTGCCGGCTGCGCGGCGCGCCCTCGGTCAGGTTGAGATGCAGGCCGAGCTCGACCGACCGCGGCAGCGCGCGCAGCGCACGGGCGGCCTCGGGCCAGTGCGGGCCGTTGACGAGGCATGTGGTCGCGGTCAGCCGGCCGGCGCCGGCGAGCGTCGCGATCGCGCTCGAGATGCCCGGCGCGATGCCGAAGTCGTCGGCGCACACCGCGAGCGTGCGCGGCGCTGCCGGCGGCGCCTGCGTCACCCCGCCGGGCCCCGCTCGCCGACCGCCGTCTCGCCCGGGATCCGGAACGGCCGCACCACGCCGTGCGGCTGGCCCGCGGGCCCGTCGATCGCGCCGCGGCCCGACTCGGCGCCGACGACGTAGACCGGCCGCTGCTTGACCTCGTCGAAGATCCGGCCGACGTATTCGCCGAGGATGCCGATCGAGAGCAGCTGCACGCCGCTGAAGAACATCATGCTGGTCACGAGCGTCGCCCAGCCCGGCACGTCGTCGCCGTAGACGAAGTGGTCGACGACGATGACGCAGCCGAAGGCGATGGCGCAGAGCGCGATGACGACGCCGAGCGCGCTCCACAGGCGCAGCGGCGCGTTGGTGAACGCGGTCACGCCGGTGAACGCGAGCCGCGCCAGGCGCCGCATCGAGTACGAGCTGATGCCCGCGTGCCGCTCGTTCGGCACGTACGGAATGATCACGGTCTGGAAGCCGACCCAGGCGTAGAGCCCCTTCATGAAGCGGTTGCGCTCGGGCAGCGACCTGAGCGCATCGACGACGCGCCGGTCCATCAGCCGGAAGTCGCCCGCGTCGACCGGGATCGGCACGCTCGAGTTCCGGTTGATGAGGAAGTAGAAGAAGCGCGTGCCGATGCGCTTGACCCAGTTCTCGTCGGCGCGCGATGCGCGTGCGGCGCAGACCATGTCGGCACCGCGCGACCAGGCGGCGAGCATCTCGGGGATCAGCGTCGGCGGGTGCTGCAGGTCGGCGTCCATCAGCAGCACGACGTCGCCCTCGGCGCGGTCGATGCCGGCGGTCAGCGCCGCTTCCTTGCCGAAGTTGCGCGACAGGCGCACGTAGCGCACGCCGCGGCGCGCGAGCCAGGGCGCGATCGCGGCGGGCGTGGCGTCGCTGCTGCCGTCGTCGACGACGACGATCTCCCAGCGGTCGGTCTGCGTCGCGAGCAGCGTGCCGAGCGACTCGAGCAGCGGCGACAGGTTGCCCGCCTCGTTGTACGCCGGCACGACGCAGCTGATCGCGGGGCGCGCGACGCGCGGCGATTCGGTCATCCCGGCGCCGGCAGGCGAACGCGCGCGATCCCGCCGCGCCATGCCGCCGGGCGGCGCGGGCTTCGCCCCGCGACCGGGCACGGGCGCGCGGCCCCGCACCGCGCGTGCCCGCGCGCCGACCCGGCGCCGCCAGGCGTGCCGCGCTGCGGCGCACCCGCGTGCGTCGTGGCGCCGGTTCGACGGCGAGGGGGTTCGGAGCTGGGGACGTCGGTGCGCATGCGGTTCGACCCGCGGAGGCGAGCGGTCGAGTGCCGGTTCCGGGCTCGCGGGTCCGGCATCGGTGCCGGGACGCCGGCGCGAGCACTGTACCGCCCGCGGACCGCCGGCGTCGCGGCCGGCGACCGCTTCGATGCGCGTCAGTGCAGGATCATCGACGCGGCGTCGGCGACGTGCGGCCGGTTGCGCGCGGCCCACGCGAGCGACCAGGCGTTGAAATCGGTCGCCGGCATCGGCCTGCCCATGTGGTAGCCCTGCGCGTCGTCGCAGTCGAGGTCGCGCAGCAGCTCCCAGACCTTGGCGTTCTCGACGCCTTCGGCCACGACGGTCAGGCCGAGGTTGTGCGCGAGGTCGATCGTCGAGCGGACGATCTGCGCGTCGTCGAGGTCCTTCTCCATGCCCATCACGAAGGACTTGTCGATCTTCATCTCGTCGACCGGCAGGCGCTTGAGGTAGGCGAGCGACGAGTAGCCGGTGCCGAAGTCGTCGATCGAGAGCTTGAAGCCGAGCGCGCTCAGCTTGTTGAGCGTCGCGAGCGCGCGCATCGGGTCGTCCATGATCGCGCTCTCGGTGATCTCGAGGCAGAACGCCTCGGCGGGCACGCGGTGCTTGACGAGCAGGGCGTCGAACTTCTCGGGCAGGTCGACGTCCATCAGGTCGCGGGTCGACAGGTTCACCGACAGCAGCGTCGCGATGCCCTCGCTCTGCAGCAGCAGCCAGTGGCGCGCCGCCTCCTCGAAGATCCAGATCGTCAGCGTCCGGATGAAGCCGGTCTGCTCGGCGAACGGGATGAACTGCATCGGCGGCACGAGGCCGCGCGACGGATGCAGCCAGCGCACGAGCGTCTCGGCGCCGGAGACGCGTCCGCTCGCGAGATTGAGCTTGGGCTGCAGGTAGAGCCGCAGCTCGCCGCGCTCGACCGCGTGGCGCAGCTCGCTCAGCAGCGAGAGTGTCTGCGCGCTCGTCGCGTCGATCGCCGCCGAGTACATCAGCGGCCCGACGGCGCGGCGCTTGGCCGCGTACATCGCGACCTCGGCGCGCGAGAGCAGCAGGTCGGCGTCGGCGCCGTGTTCGGGATAGCAGGCCATGCCGACGCCCGCGCCCATGTCGACGGTATGGCCCTCGAGCGAGATCGGCTCGCTCAGGGCGGCGCCGATGCGCTCGGCGACCGACTGGGCGAGGCCGGCGTCGGCATCGCGCAGCAGCACCGCGAATTCGTCGCCGCCGAGCCGCGCGACCAGATCGCCGCCGCGGACCGTCTGCTGCGACAGGCGTTCTGCGACGTTGCGCAGCAGCAGGTCGCCGAAGCGGTAGCCGAGGACGTCGTTGACGTGCTTGAAGCGGTCGAGGTCGAGCATCAGGATCACGATGCCGCCGCTGCCGGCGCCTTTCCGCTCGGCGTCGGCGATCGCCTCGCGGACCTTGTCGCGCAGCTGCGCCCGGTTCGGCAGGTCGGTGAGCGTGTCCCAGTAGGCGAGCTGCAGCACCTGCCGCTGCTTCTCGGCGATGCTGATGCGCATCTGCTCGAAGCCGTGGGCGAGCTGGCCGATCTCGTCGCCGCGCCCGCTGCTGCCGATCGGCGTCGCGTAGTCGCCCTCGCGCAGCCGTTCGGCGGCGGCGGCCAGCGCGCGCAGCGGCGTCGTCACCTGGCGTGCGGTCAGCAGGTTGCCGACGACGAAGGCCAGGAACGCGACGATCGTGACGAGCAGCAGGCTCCATTGCAGGTCGCCCGGCAGCTGCAGCGCTTCGTCGAGCGACAGAGAAACCAGCGCGACGACCGCGGGCCGCGTGTCGGCGCCGGCGGCCGACGGCGCGGTGAGCCAGCGGCTGCCGGCCGCGACGGTGTCGCCGTCGACCGACATCGGCCGCAGCGGCGCCGAGGGACGCGCCGAGCCGATGGCCGCGGCGAGCGCACCAGCCTTCGCCGGCTCGAGGCTCGAGATGACCGGCAGCCAGGCGCCGTCGGCCGTCGGGCGCGTGAGCAGCGTGAGGTCGAGCGCCGACAGGCTTCTCATGTCCTGAGCGAGCGTCGGCTCGATCGGAAAGCCCATCAGGACCCAGCCGACGAGCATCGGCGCCTTCATCGGCACGAGGACGAGCTGATGCGGCCGGCCGCGGATCGACGCGATCTCGCTCGCCGAGCCGCTCGCGGCCGCGGCGGCGGCGAGCCGGGCGCCGGCGGCGGCGAGCTCGATGCCATCGGTGCCGCTCGAGGCGCGCGGCGTGAAGTCGATGCCGAGCATCGCGGTCTCGGTCGCGCCGATGCGGGCGCCGTGGTTGTCGAGCACCGAGGCGATCGTCTCGACGTCGTCGGAGAGCAGCGCCGAGCGGAAGCCGAAGTCGTTGGAGAGCAGCCGCGCGCCCTCGATCAGCTTCTGCGACTTCTGCGCCAGGAGCGTTTCGAGCACGCGTTCGCCGAGCTGCAGCTTGGCCTGCACGCCGTCGAGCGCGTTGCGGGCGAGGCTCGCGCGGATCGCGCCGTAGCTCGCCATCTGCACGACCAGCAGCAGCGCGAGGCTGAGCGTGACGATGCGCGCGCCGATCGAGCGGTTCATGCCGCTGCCGAGCCGGAATGGGACCGGGATCATGGCACCGGTGCGACGGCGAGGCGGGCCGTCTGTTCGGTGTCGGCCGCGCCGACCTGCAGCGCGGCCGGCGCCGGCTCGGTGCCGGGTGCGATGCCCGGATGCCAGAGCCGCAGCCGGTAGGCGCCGGCCGGCACGTTGTCGATGCGGATGTGGCCGTCGGCGCCGCTCTGGCCCGACCACGGCGTGTCGGCGACGACGATCCACGCCGCCATCGCGTCGTGGATGTTGCAGCCGAGCACGGCGATACCGGGCTTGTCGAAGACGACCGGCGCGGCGGGCACGCCGGCGTAGAGCTTCAGCTCGAACGTCTTGATCGGCGAGAACGAATAGACGTGGTGGCGGACCGTGTCGAAATTCGGGAACCCCACCCGGGTGCCGACGGTGACGAGCGTCACCCGCGGCTGGAACTGGCGCTTCGCCTGCGCGACCTCGGCGTCGGGCATCGGCTTGACCGCGGCCTTGCCGGCGACCGGCTCGATCAGCGCGACGGCGTCGCCGAGCGGCTTGCCGGCGGCGTCGACGACGGCGATGCCGACCGCCGCAGCGTGGGTCGACGCCGGTGCGGCGAGCGCCGCGAGCCAGAACAGTGCGGCGCGAAACGATGGGGCGGTCATGTCGGTCAGGAGAAGACTGGCCCGTTATCGGAGCTCGCCGCGCCGACTTGACCCCGCGGCCGCGGACGGCCGGCGAAGAGTCCCGACGCGTGGCGCGGAGCGTGCCGGGTGCCGCGAATCGCCGCAGCGCAGGCGCCGTCGGCGGCCGCGTCCGCCTGCAGTCAGCGCTGCCCGACGCGCTCGATCACCCCGCCGCCGAGGCAGACGTCGCCGTCGTAGACCACCGCCGACTGCCCCGGCGTGACCGCCCACTGCGGCGCATCGAAGCGCAGGCCGAAGCTCGCGAGCGACGGCGCCTCGACATCGCAGAACGCATCGGCCTGCCGGTAGCGCGTCTTCGCCGCGAGCCGCGTCGCCGGCGGCGGCTCGCCGGCGATCCAGCTCGCGTCGGCCGCGACGAGCGCGCGCGAGTGCAGCGCCGGGTGGTCGTGGCCGCGGACGACGTGGAGCACGTTGTTGGCCATGTCCTTGCCGGCGACGAACCACGGGGCATGGTCGCCGCCGCCGCGCACGGCGCCGCGCTCCTTCACGCCGCCGAGGCCGACGCCCTTTCGCTGGCCGAGCGTGTAGAACGACAGGCCGACGTGCTCGCCGACGGTCGCGCCGCGGTCGTCGACCATCGGCCCCGGCGTGTGCGCGAGATAGCGGTTCAGGAACTCGCGGAACGGCCGTTCGCCGATGAAGCAGATGCCGGTCGAGTCGCGCTTGCCGGCGTTCGGCAGCCCGATCTCGGCAGCGAGGCGGCGCACCTCGGTCTTCGGCAGCTCGCCGACCGGGAAGCGCGTCCGCGCGAGCTGCGCCTGCGTCAGCCGGTGCAGGAAGTAGCTCTGGTCCTTGAGCGGGTCGAGGCCCTTCAACAGCTCGACGCGGCCGCCCCGCTCGCGGACGCGTGCGTAGTGGCCGGTCGCGATCCGGTCGGCGCCGAGCCGCAGCGCGTGGTCGAGGAAGGCCTTGAATTTGATCTCGGCGTTGCACAGCACGTCCGGGTTGGGCGTGCGGCCGGCGGCGTACT
>CAXUDL010000017.1:0-96305 GCA_964249855.1 uncultured Rhizobacter sp.
CCCGAGGGGGTCGGGCCTTGCTCGGGGCGGCCCGGCGCGGCGGCCCGGCATGACGACCCCCGGCCCGGCGGGTACGCCGGGGCACCCCCCGAGGGGGTCGGGCCTTGCTTGGGGCGGCCCGGCGCGGCGGCCCGCAACCTCAAGCCACGCCGTTGGCTTTGAACCAGTCGAGACAGCGCTTCCAGCCGTCGTCGGCCGCGGCCTTGGTGTAGCTGGGCCGGTAGTCGGCGTTGAAGGCGTGCGGCGCGCCGGGATAGACGACGATCTGCGAGCGCTTCGCGGCCGCACTGCCACCGGCGAGCGCGGTCCGCATCTGCTCGACCGCGGTTTGCGGGATACCCTGGTCCTCGCCACCGTAGAGACCGAGGACGGGGACCGAGAGCTGGGCGACGTTGTCGACCGGGTTGGTCGGCTTCAGCGGGGACGGCGTGCCGGTCAGCGGACCGTACCAGGCGACGGCCGCCTTCGGCACCGCGCTGTGCTCGGCGAACAGCCACGTCTGCCGGCCGCCCCAGCAGAAGCCCGTGACGCCGAGGCGGTTCAGGTCTCCGCCGTTCGCGCCGGCCCAGGCGACGGTCGCGTCGAGATCGGACGTGACCTGCGGATCGGGCACCTTGTTGACGACATCGGCGAGCAGCTTGCCGATGTCGGCAACCGCCTTGGCGTCGCCCTGGCGGACGAACAGCTCGGGCGCGACCGCCAGATAACCGAGCTTGGCGAAGCGCCGCGTCAGGTCGGCGATGTGCTCGTGGACGCCGAAGATTTCCGAGATCACGATCACGACCGGGAACTTGCCGGACACCGACGGCGTCGCCGGCATCGAGCGGTACGCGGGCATCTGGAAGTCGCCGGAGGCGATCGTCACCGGGCCGGCGGTCAGGCCGGCGGCATCGGTCTTGATGGCCTGCGCGCTCACGGGCAGCACAGCCGCGGCGAAGCCGGAACCGACCGCGGTCTTGACGAAGCTGCGTCGGTCGAAACCGCGGGTGGGCAACAAGCTGTCGAATTCGGAATGGGACATTGGGGGACCTCCTGGGCAGTGGCGCGCATTATCGCCACGGGCTTCGCTGGGCGACCCCCGGACGGTGGATGCACGGACAATGCGCCGCATGGACGTCCCCGCCCCTCCTTCCGCGTTCACCGGCTCGCGCTGGCCGGCGCCGCTCGCCGCCATCGACATGGGCTCGAACAGCTTCCGGCTCGAGCTCGGCCAGCTCGTCGACGGTCGCTACCGGCGGATCGACTATTTGAAGGAAACCGTCCGCCTCGGCGCCGGGCTCGACGCCGACGGGCTGCTGTCGAACGCCGCCGCCGACCGCGGTCTCGCCTGCCTCGCGCGCTTCGCACAGCGCCTGAAGGGCTTCGCCGGATCGCAGGTCCGCGCGGTCGCCACGCAGACCTTGCGCGAGGCCCGCAACCGCGACGAGTTCCTGGCCCGAGCGCAGACCTCGCTCGGCTTTCCGATCGAGGTGATCTCCGGTCGCGAAGAGGCGCGGCTGATCTATGCCGGCGTCGCGCGGCTGCAGCCGTCGTCCGTGCCGCGGCTCGTCATCGACATCGGCGGGCGCTCGACCGAGATGATCGTCGGCATCGGCAGCACGCCGCGGCGGGCGGAGTCGTTCCAGGTCGGCAGCGTGAGCCTGTCGCTGCGCTACTTCGCCGACGGCCGCTTCACCGAGGCGGCGTTCCGCGCCGCGCAGGTCGCCGCCGGCGCGGAGCTCGAGGAAGCGCTCGAGCCCTTCTCGTCGGCGCACTGGCAGGAAGCGCTCGGCTCGTCGGGCACGGTCGGCGCGGTCTCGCAGTTGCTCGCCGCCAGCGGCGTGACCGACGGCCGGATCACGCCCGATGGCCTGCGCTGGCTGATGGGCCAGTGCCTGCTCGCCGGCAGCGTCGAGCGGCTCGCGCTCCCCGGCCTGAAGGAAGACCGCCGCGCCGTGATCGCCGGCGGCCTGGCGATCCTGCACACGCTCGGCACGCAGTTCGGCATCGAGTCGCTCGCGCCGGCGCGCGGGGCGTTGCGCCAGGGCGTGATCTTCGATCTCGACGAGCGCCTGCGAGCGAGCGCGGCACCCGACGCCGGCTCCGACATCCGCGACGCGACGGTCGACGAACTGCAGCGCCGCTTCGAGGTCGATCTCGCGCAAGCAGCGCGCGTCGCCCGTGTCGCCGACGCGCTCTTCGCGAGCGCGATGCCCAAGGCGACGGCCGATGCGCGCCGCGACCTCCGCCGCGTGGCGCTGCTGCACGAGGTCGGCATGATGATCTCGCACCACGACCACCATCGGCACAGCGCCTACGTGCTCGCCCACGTCGACGCGCCGGGCTTCTCGCAGAACCAGCTGCGCCGCCTGGGCGAGCTCGCGCTCGGCCAGCGCGGCGGCCTGCGGAAGATCGAGGCGCCGCTCGCCGACGAGACCGTCGCCTGGCAGGTGTTGTGCCTCCGGCTCGGCGTCATCAAGTGCCACGCGCGCAGCGATGTCGATCCGGACGCGATCCGGCTGCGACGCAGCGGCGGCGTCGCCGAGTTGAGCTTTCCGGCCGGGTGGGTCGAGACGCATCCGCGCACCCGCCACCTGCTCGAGCAGGAGGTCGCGCTCTGGGAGCGCAACGGGCCGATCAAACTGTCGCTGAAGAGCTGACGCTGCCGGTGCCACCGGCCGGCGCCGACGCTGGCACGACAGAGGCTGCGGGCCGGCGGCGCGGACTCTGCGAACGGCTCCTGCGCGCACCGGACGACGGCCACCGCAGGTTCCACCCGCGAGGCGCAGGCGTCGTCGCTTCGACGGTGGGCGGGTGCCATGGCGAGCGGCGGCGTCCCGGGTGAGGGTCGGACGTGTCGCGTTCGCTCGCAGCGTCTCAAAGCATGTCGGGCGACTGCACCGCGAGCAGGATCGCCTTCTCCGCGTCCTCCTGGTTGCGGCCGCGGATCCACCAGACGCCGGCCTTCTTGATCGTCCAGGTCTGCGGCACGTCGGAGAGCACGAAGGACGCGACGAGGCCGAGCATCGGCTGATGTCCGACGACGAGCACCGGCTCGCTCGCGTCGGGCCAGCGCGCCGCCTTCAGCAGCGATTCGCCGTTGCCGTCGGGCGACATCTCGTCGAGCGTCTTGAACTTGCGGCCGAGCGCCTTGGCGGTCTGCTGGCAGCGCACCGCCGGACTGACGAGGATGCGGGTCGACGCGGCGAGCCGCTGGTTCAGCCAGTCGGCCATGCGCGCCGCCTGGCGTTCGCCCTTGGACGTGAGAGGACGCTTCAGGTCGTCGACGGCTTCGCGCTTCTCGGCCGCTTCGGCGTGCCGCCAAAGGATGAGGTCCATCGCGGTCAGGGCCGCGAGGCCGCGCGGCGGCGGCGGCACACCCCGGCGGTCTGCGGCGCAGGCATCGAATCGCAGCGGATCATGTCATTCCTCCGGGGGGTTGAAGCGTTCCATCAGCGCCTGCTGCGCGCTCGGCCCGTCGGTGCCGACGCGGCGGTACTCGCCGTCCGAACTGAGCGTCCAGGCGTCCTTGCCGTCGTGGAGGTAGGGCACGAGGCATTCGTCGATCACGCGCTGGCGCAGCAGCGGGTCGCGGACCGGCCACGCGACCTCGATGCGGCCGAACATGTTGCGCCCCATCCAGTCGGCGCTGGAGAGGAAGACCGCCGCGTCGTCGACGCTCGGCCCCCAGCTGAAGTACGCGACGCGCGAATGCTCGAGGAAGCGGCCGACGATCGAGCGCACGCGGATGCGGTCGGTGATCCCGGGAAGTCCGGGCGGCAACATGCAGGCGCCGCGGACGATCAGGTCGATGCTCGCCCCCGCGGCGCCGGCGGCGACGAGCGCGTTGATGAGCGCGACGTCGGTGAGCGCGTTGACCTTGACCACGATCCGGCCAGCGCCACCCGCCGCGGCGCAGTCGGCGACGCGGGCGATGTGCGCGAGCATCTGCTTGTGCAGCGTGAACGGCGCCTGAAGCAGCAGCTTCGGCGTGCGCATGCGGCCGAGGCTCGCGAGCTGCTGGAAGACGGCGTCGGCGTCGGCGGTGAGGTCCGGGTCGGCGGTCATGAAGCCGAGGTCGGTGTAGAGCCGCGCGGTCTTCGGGTTGTAGTTGCCGGTCGAGAGATGCGCATAGCGCACCAGGCGCTTGGCCTCGCGGCGCGTGACCAACAGCAGCTTCGCGTGCGTCTTCAGGCCGACGACGCCGTAGACCACCTGCACGCCGACCGCCTCGAGCCGCTCGGCCCAGTTGATGTTGGCCTCCTCGTCGAAGCGCGCCTTCAGCTCGACGACGACCATCACCTCCTTGCCGCGGCGCGCGCCCTCGATGAGCAGATCCATCAGCGGCGAGACGCTGCCGGTGCGGTAGATGGTCTGCTTGATCGCGAGCACGTTGACGTCGTGCACCGCTTCGCTCAGGAACTGGACGACCGGCTCGAACGACTCGAACGGATGGTGCAGGAGCACGTCGCCCTTGCGCAGGCGCTCGAAGATCGGCAGGTCGCGCGGCAACCGACCGTGCGGCCACGCGGGCTCGTACGGCTCGAAGCGCAGCGCCGGCTGTTCCGGGCCGTCCTTGACCTGGTCGATCAGCTCGTTGAGGCGCACGAGGTTGACCGGCCCGTTGACCTTGTAGAGCGCCGTCGTCGGCAGCTGGAACTGCTGCAGCAGGAATTCGTAGAGTTCCTCCGGACAGGTGTTGACGACCTCGAGGCGGATCGCCTGGCCGAAATGCCGCGTCGTCAGGCCCGAGCGCAGCGCCTGGCGGAGGTTGGTGAAGTCGTGTGCGTCGACTTCCAGGTCCGAGTCGCGGGTGACGCGGAATTGCGAGAACGCCTCGACCTCGCGGCCTGGGAACAGCACTTCGAGGTTCGCGCGGATCACGCTCGTCAGCAGCACGAAGTCCTGGACGGGATTGCCGGGCTCGTCGGGCAGGCGGATGACGCGCGGCAGCACCCGCGGCACCTTCACGATCGAGATGCCGTTCTGCCGGCCGAACGCATCCTTGCCCGACAGCCGGACGATGAAGTTGAGCGACTTGTTCGCGACCTGCGGAAACGGGTGCGACGGATCGAGGCCGACCGGCACGAGCAGCGGCTGCACCTGCTTCGAGAAGAAGTTGTCGACCCAGCGGCGCTGCGACTCGTTGCGCTGCGAATGGCTCAGGATGCGGACGCCGCGATCGGCGAGGCGCGGCATCACGTCGTCGTTGAAGACGCCGTATTGGTCGTCGATCAGCGCGTGCGCGGCGCTCGCGACGGAATCGAAGTCGCGCATCGAGACGCCCGAACCCGGGCGCCGGGCCGCTTCGAGGTAGTCGGCGACGCGCACCTCGAAGAACTCGTCCATGTTCGACGAGACGATGCAGACGTAGCGCAGGCGCTCGAGCAGCGGCACGTCGGCACGCACGGCCTGCGTGAGAACGCGGCGGTTGAATTCGAGGATCGCACGCTCGCGGTTGAGCAGCACCAGCGTCGTGGGTGCGGGCGTGTCGAACGTCGCCGTCATGCAGCGACTGTACGGGAGAGGCAAGGCACGTTCATGACGCGGGGAGGATCGAGCGAGATCGGCAGGATGTCACGAACATCGGAAATTCTTGCCGCAACCGGTAGACTTCGCGCGCCGGCACCGGTTCGACGACAGCGCCGGCCCCTGCTCGAGGCTTGCCGGCGGCTTCGCCCGCACGGGGCTTCGGCATCGCCTCCCAACCCGCGTCCGATGGACGCTCCTCGACCGGAGACTGCCGTGCGAACCTTGGCGGAAAGTGCTTATCTCGAATCGGAATTCGGTGCCGTCTGCGAGCTTCGGAGCGTCGGCTCGGCGCTCGAAAATCCCTATGTCTACGATGCTTCGGCGCGCGAGCTCAAGGCGATGGAAGGCCGGGGGCTGCTGAAAATCGTCGACGAACGTCGGCGCGAGGACGGTTTCGCCGGCCTGATCGGGCGCCTCACCTTTCAGCGGCTGCGTTGACGGCGGCGGCCCGGCGCGCCGCGGTGCCGATCGGTACCGCACCGGCGGCGCGGGCACGCCGGCCGTTCGCGCGGCGCGCGCGAGCCACCGACGCGCTCAGTGGTGCCGGATCGCCGCGACGACCGTCTGCACGACGCCCTGCAGCCGCTGCCAGAGCGCCGGCGCCTGCGGCTCCACGACGGCCGACGCGCCGTCGGCGTCGTGCCGCGCGATCCGCAGGAAGGCTGGATCCATCAAGCCGCCGACGGACGCCGGGGCGTAGTGGGGCTGGTTCGCATCTGCTCTCATGACCTTCTCCAGACGTCTGGGCTCGCGCCGATCGGCACGACTGCCCGTTCCCGACCTTGCATCGTATCAGGAATGAAGTAAACTGTATATACCGTATACCTCGAAGGTGACAGCCGGATGACACAAGCGAAAACCACCAACGGCAGTCGAGCGGCGGCGACGTCCGCAGCCGGTATCACCGCCCAGGGCCGCACGCCGACAGCGGACGACGCCCCTGCCGTGACGCCTGCCCACAAGCCCCGTCCCGCCGGACACGCCGACACCCCTGCCGCCGTCGGGCCCAGGGCGGGCGCCGACGCCGACGCGGCCAGGCCGAAGGGCAAGCTGGTGCGCGACAGCTTCACCATTCCCAAGGCGGAGTACGCGGTGCTTGACGCGCTGAAACTGCGGGCCGCGCGCCTGATGCGGCCGACGAAGAAGAGCGAAGTCCTGCGCGCCGGCATCGCCGCGTTGCAGGCGATGGATGACGCGGCCTTTCTGCAAGCCGTCAACGGCGTGCCGAGCCTCAAGACCGGCAGGCCGAAAGCGACGCCGGCGCCTGCACCGACGCGGCCGTCGGCGCGCAAGGCGGTCGCGAAGTAACGGCCCGCTGTCACGGCGCTGCCATCGGCGCCCGCTAGTGTGGAGCGGGCCACCGCGGAGAGCCCCGTGACACCGACGAACGACCCGACACTGAACGAGCGCCTGCAAGCCGATCTCGCCGACAGCTACGACGAGGAGTTCGAGCTCGAACTCGACGACCGGATGCTCGACGAGCTCGGCGGCCACGCGACGCGCACAGACGCGGCGTGGAAGGAGGGCCGACGCCACTACTTCCGCGAACTCTTCCGCCTGCAGGGCGAGCTCGTCAAGCTGCAGGACTGGGTCGTCGCGAGCCGGCACAAGCTCGTGATCCTGTTCGAAGGCCGCGACGCCGCGGGCAAGGGCGGCGTGATCAAGCGGATCACGCAGCGCCTCAATCCGCGGGTCTGTCGCGTCGCCGCCCTGCCCGCGCCGAACGATCGCGAGCGCACCCAGTGGTATTTCCAGCGCTATGTCGCCCACCTGCCGGCAGCGGGCGAGATCGTCCTCTTCGACCGCAGCTGGTACAACCGCGCCGGCGTCGAACGCGTGATGGGCTTCTGCTCGGACGCCGAATACGAGGAGTTTTTCCGCAGCGTTCCGGAATTCGAGAAGATGCTCGTGCGCTCGGGCGTGCAGGTCGTCAAGTACTGGTTCTCGATCACCGACGAGGAGCAGCACCTGCGCTTCCTCGGCCGCATCCACGACCCGCTCAAGCAGTGGAAGCTGAGCCCGATGGACCTCGAGTCGCGCCGCCGCTGGGAGGAGTACACCCGGGCGAAGGAGATCATGCTCGAGCGCACCCACATTCCCGAGGCGCCGTGGTGGGTCGTCCAGGCGATCGACAAGAAGAAGGCGCGGCTCAACTGCATCCATCACCTGCTGCAGCAGATGCCGTACGAGGAGACCGAGCGGCCGCCGCTCGCACTTCCCGAGCGCGAGCGCCACGAGGACTACGTGCGGCAACCGGTGCCGCGCGAATTGATCGTCCCTGAGGTCTACTGACCGACCCGCGACAGGCGGGCGGTGTCACGCCGCTGTCATGGCGGCGGGCGACGATTTGCGTACAACTGCACGGCAAGTCCCGCGATGAACACCACGACCGCCTCCTTCGCGCCACCCGCCGCGGCCCCCGCCCGCCGACGGGTCGACTTCGACAGAAAACCCGGTCCGGTGACCGCCGTGCTGTTCGTCGGCCTGCTCGCGGCCGGCCTGCTCTTCTCCGGCTACAGCCTGGTCCACGACGTCAAGGACTCCGGCACGCCGGCAACCACGTGGGTGCCCTTCATCCTGCTCGGCGTCGCGCTGCTGATCGCGCTCGGCTTCGAGTTCGTCAACGGCTTCCACGACACCGCGAACGCCGTCGCGACGGTGATCTACACCCACTCGCTGCCCCCGAACTTCGCGGTGCTGTGGTCGGGCTTCTTCAACTTCGTCGGCGTGCTCGTCTCGAGCGGTGCGGTCGCCTTCGGCGTGATCTCGCTGCTGCCGGTGGAGCTCATCCTGCAGGTCGGCTCGGGTGCCGGCTTCGCGATGGTCTTCGCGCTCCTCATCGCGGCGATCGTCTGGAACCTCGGGACCTGGTGGCTGGGGCTGCCGGCGTCGTCGTCGCACACGCTGATCGGCTCGATCATCGGCGTCGGCATCGCGAACGCGCTGATGCATGGCAGGAACGGCACGAGCGGCGTCGACTGGGAGCAGGCGACGAAGGTCGGCTACTCGCTGCTGCTGTCGCCGCTGGTCGGCTTCGGCGGCGCGGCGCTGCTGCTGATGCTGCTGCGGGCGCTCGTGAAGCGCCGCGAGCTCTACGAGGAGCCGACGGCCGACGCGCCGCCGCCGTGGTGGATCCGCGGCATCCTCATCCTCACCTGCACCGGCGTGTCGTTCGCGCACGGCTCGAACGACGGCCAGAAGGGCATGGGGCTCATCATGCTGATCCTCGTCGGCACGGTGCCGATGGCGTATGCGCTCAACCGCGCGATGCCGGCCGACCAGACGACGCAGTTCGCCGCGCTCGCCAAGGCGACGCAGCAATCGCTGGCCGGCAACAGCGGCGCCGTCCCGGCAGAGCCGGAAAAGGTGCTCACCGAGTACGTGCGCACGAAGAAGCTCGACGCCGCGGTCGTGCCGGCGCTCGGCGCGATGGCCGGCCGCATCGGCGGCCAGATCGACACGGGCGAATCGCTCGCGCAGGTGCCGCCGATGGCCGTCACCAACGTCCGCAACGACATGTACCTCGCGTCGGAGGCGATCCGCTTCCTGCAGAAGGAGCCGTCGTCGCCGCTCGACGCCGACGCGAAGAAGAACCTGAAGGCCTTCAAGGACCAGATCGACAAGGCGACGCGCTTCATCCCGCTCTGGGTCAAGGTCGCGGTCGCGGTGGCGCTCGGCCTCGGCACGATGGTGGGCTGGAAGCGCATCGTCGTGACCGTCGGCGAGAAGATCGGCAAGACGCACCTGACCTACGCGCAGGGCGCGTCGGCCGAGCTGGTCGCGATGGTGACGATCGGCGCAGCCGACATCTACGGCCTGCCCGTCTCGACGACGCACGTGCTGTCGTCGGGCGTCGCCGGCACGATGGCGGCGAACCGCTCGGGCCTGCAGATCTCGACGCTGCGCAACCTGGCGCTCGCCTGGGTGCTGACGCTGCCGGTCGCGATGCTGCTGTCCGGTGGCCTGTACTGGCTGTTCGTGCAGCTGTTCTGATCGCGGCGCCCGGCCGTTCAGTGCCGGTGCGCGTGGCCGTGGTGGGCATCGGGCACATGCGGATGCGCGTGCCGCGTGGCGACGTGCCGGTGCGAGTGGCTGTGCGCTCCCGGCACCGGAACGGCGTGGACGTGCCCATGGTGGCCGTCGTCGTGCCGGTGCGCGTGCTCGTGCTCGAGCGACTCGTGCAGATGCTCGTGGACATGTGATTCGAACAGGTGGAGCGCGACGCCGGCCAGCATGACCGCGCCGCCGATCGCCACGCCGGCCGTCACCGACCGGTCGCCGAGCGCCACCGCGAGCAGTGCGCCGATGAAGGGCGCGAACGCGAACACCGACCCGGTCCGCGCCGCGCCGAACGCGCGCTGCGCGAGCAGGTAGAGCCGCAGGCTCAGCCCGTAGCCGACCGCACCGATCGCGAGCAGGCCGAGCGCTGCGGCGGCGGGCGGCCACGCCTCCCCGCCCCACGCCGCGAGCACGCTCGTCACCACGGCCCCGAGCGCCGACTTGGCCAGCACCACCTGGCCCGGATCGCGCTCGGCGAGCGCGCGCGACAGCGTGTTGTCGACGCCCCAGGCCGCCGTCGCCACGCCGACCGCCGCGATGCCGAGCGCCTCGGCGCCGCCACCCGCCCGGCGGTCGACGACGAGCACCGCGGCGCCGACCACCAGCAGGCCGACGGCGAGCCAGACGCGCCGGTCCATCACTTCGCGGTAGAAAGCGCGCGCCAGGAGCGCCGTGAAGACGGCCTCGAGCGACAGCATCAGCGACGCGCTCGTCCCGCCGGTGCGCTGCAGGCCCCAGGCGAGCGCGACCGGCCCGAGCACCGCGCCGAACAGCGCCATCAGGACCAGCCGCGGCGCATCCGCACGGAGCAGCCGGGCTTCACGCTCGACCGGCTGGCGCAACACCGCACCGGCCAGCGCCGCGCCGGCGTAGAGCAGCGCCGCGGTCGTGAAGGCACCGACGCCTGCGCCGCCGCGCTGGACCAGCGGCGTGCTCGCACCGAACAGCGCGGCGGCGCCGAGCGCCAGCAGTCCGCCCGCGAGCGCAGGCGCCGACGAAGGCGGGACGGACGGACCCGGCATCGCTCGCGACTACCGGTCGCGCTGCTTGCGAAACGCCAGAAGGCCGCCGACCGCGGTCACCGATGCGACGATCGAGACGACGATCCAGAAGCCGTGCGCATGCTGCGCCAGCGGCACGCCGCCGACGTTCATGCCGAGCAGGCCGGCGACGATGTTGATCGGCAGCGCGAGCACGGTCACGATCGTCAGCACGAAGAGGCTGCGGTTGTTGTCCTCGTTGACCTGCGCCGCGACCTCTTCCTGCAGCAGCTTGATGCGCTCCTGCAGCCCGCCCATGTCGCGCAGCACGACCGAGAACTCCTCGCTCGACTGGCGCAGTTCGAGCACGTCGACCTCGGTCATCCAGCGCGGCGGCTGCTGCAGCAGGCGAAAGAGCGCCGCGGGCTCGGGCGCGAGCAGCCGCTGCAGCCGCACGAGCAGCCGCCGCAGCGCGCCGAGACGCGTGCGCTTGCGGTTGAGCCGGTCGGCGAGCAGGTCGTCCTCGATGCGGTCGACCCGCTCGGTCGCTTCGCGCACGATGTCGACGAGCGTGTCGGCCTGCGCGCGCATCAGGTGCTCGAGCAGCTCGGCGGCCGAGCGCAGGCCCTGGCCGGCGCGTACCGCCGTGCGGAGCCGGTCGACCGAGCGCAGCGGATGGGTGCGCGCGGTGACGACGAGATGGCGCTCGACGCTGATCCAGAGCGTCGCGATGTCCGACGGCTCGAAGGCGAAGTCGAAGTGGACGTCGTTGACGACCGCGATCAGCGCGTCCTCGGTGCGCTCGATGCGGGTCGAGTGCAGGCCCGAGCCGAGCATCTCGTAGAACTCCTCGGGCAGCGCCGCGTGCTGTTTCAGCCACGGCATCGCCGCGGTGTGCGCGAGGTTGAAGTGCAGCCAGACGAAGCGCTGCGGGTCGGTCGGCGCGGCGAGAAAGCGCGCCGCCGCCGCACCGTCGACGGGCGTCGCGGCGCCGAGCGGGTCGATCAGGTAGCCGCAGATCAGGCCCGACGCATCGGCGCCGTAGCTCGCCGCGGGCAGCGCGCTCGCGAAGTCGACGGCGTTCAATGCGCTTCGTCCCAGTTGGCGCCGACGCCGACCTCGGCGAGCAGCGGAACCTTCAGCTCGGCGACCGACGCCATGATCGCCGGAAGCTCGGCGCGGGCCCAGTCGAGCTCCGCCTCCGGCACCTCGAACACGAGCTCGTCGTGCACCTGCAGGATCATCCGCGTGGCGCGCCGCTCGCGGTCGAGGCGCTCCTGCACCGCGATCATCGCGAGCTTGATCAGGTCGGCGGCCGTGCCCTGCATCGGCGCGTTGATCGCCTGGCGCTCGGCGGCGCTCTTCCTCGGCCCGTTGCCGCCGTTGATCTCGGGCAGGTAGACGCGGCGGCCGAAGAGCGTCTCGACGTAGCCCTGCTCGCGCGCCGCCTGCTTGGTCTCGTCCATGTAGCGCTTGACGCCGGTGTAGCGGGCGAAATAGCGCTCGATGTAGGCGGTCGCGGCACTGCGCTCGATGCCGAGGTTGGCGGCGAGCCCGAACGCGCTCATGCCGTAGATGAGGCCGAAGTTGATGACCTTCGCGTAGCGCCGCTGCTCCGAGCCGACGTCGGAGATCGCGACGCCGAAGACCTCGCTCGCGGTCGCCCGGTGCACGTCGATCTCGCCGCCGAAGGCTGCGAGCAGGCCGGCGTCGCCGGAGATGTGCGCCATGATCCTGAGCTCGATCTGCGAGTAGTCGGCCGACAGGATGCGGTGCCCCGGAGGCGCGACGAAGGCCTCGCGCACCCGCCGGCCCTCGGCGGTGCGGATGGGGATGTTCTGCAGGTTGGGGTCGTTGCTGGAAAGACGCCCCGTCACCGCGACCGCCTGCGCGTAGTTGGTGTGCACCCGACCGGTCGTCGGATTGACCATCAGCGGCAGCTTGTCGGTGTAGGTGCCCTTCAGCTTCGCGAGGCTGCGGTGCTCGAGGAGCTTGGCCGGCAGCGGGAAGTCGTTGGCGAGCTCGGCGAGCACGTCCTCGTCGGTGCTCGGCGCCCCGCTCGCCGTGCGCCGCTTGACCGGCATGCCGAGCTTGCCGAAGAGGATCTCGCCGATCTGCTTCGGGCTGCCCATGTTGAACGGCTGGCCGGCGAGCGCGAAGGCCTCGGCCTCAAGCGCGACCATCCGCTCGGCGAGCTGCTGGCTCTGCTGCGCGAGCCGCGCCGAATCGATGAGCACGCCGTTGCGCTCGATGCGCGCGAGGATGTCGGACGCCGGCATCTCGATCCGCGCATAGACGTCGGCGAGCCGCACGTCGGCGCCGATGCGCGGCCAGAGCGCCCGGTGCACGGCAAGCGCCATCTCGCTGTCCTCGCCCGAGTACTCGGCGGCCCGCGCGATCTCCACCTGCGCGAACGGGATCTGGTGCGCGCCCTTGCCGCACACGTCCTCGTAGGTCAGGCCCTTGCGGCCGAGGTGCCGGCCCGCGAGGCTCTCGAGGCCGTGCGGCCGGTGCGCCTCCCACACGTAGCTCTGCAGCATCGTGTCGTGCCGGTAGCCACGCACCGCGATGCCGGCGTTCGCGAAGACGTGGGTGTCGTACTTGACGTTCTGGCCGACCTTCGCCGCCGCCGGATTCTCGAGCCACGGCCTGAGCCGTTCGAGCACCGCGTCGGCGGGCAACTGGTCGGGCGCGTCGGCGTAGCGGTGGCGCAGCGGCACGTACGCGGCCTCGTACGGCTCGACCGCGAACGACACGCCGACGATCTCGGCGCGCATCGGGTCGAGCGAATCGGTTTCGGTGTCGAGCGCGACGATCTCCGCGGCCTCGAGCCGCGCGATCCAGGCGTCGAGCGCGTGGAAGGTGAAGATCGTCTCGTAGCGCTTCTCCACCGGCGGCCGGCCGTCGACGACCGACTCGACGACCGGTGCGTCGGCCTCGGGCGTGCCGGCGTCGAGCGATGCCTCGAGTTCGCGGCGCAGCGTGCGCAGGCCGAAGCGCTCGTAGAAGCCGAGCAGGCCCCGGGCGTCGACCGGCTCGAAGGCGAGCGACGCGAAGTCGGGCCAGCCGGGCACGTGGCCGCTCAGGTCGCAGTCGCAGACGACGGTGACGAGCCTGCGCCCCTGCGGCAACCAGTCGAGCGCCTTGCGCAGGTTCTCGCCCGCCACGCCCTTGATGCTCGCCGCCGCGGCCATCACGCCGTCCAGCGAGCCGTGCTCGGCGATCCACTTCGCCGCGGTCTTCGGGCCGACCTTCTCGACGCCCGGCACGTTGTCGACCGTGTCGCCGATCAGCGCGAGGTAGTCGACGATGCGCCCGGGCGGCACGCCGAACTTCTCCTGCACCGCCGCGGCGTCGAGCCGCTCGTTGCTCATCGTGTTGATCAGCGTGACGCGGTCGTCGACGAGCTGCGCCATGTCCTTGTCGCCGGTCGAGACGACGACGGTGAAGCCGGCCGCCGACGCGACGGTCGAGAGCGTGCCGATCGCGTCGTCGGCCTCGATGCCTGGGACGCTGACCACCTTCCAGCCGAGCAGCCGCACCGCTTCGTGGATCGGCTCGATCTGCAGCGCGAGGTCGGGCGGCATTGGCCCGCGCGTCGCCTTGTAATCGGCATACCAGTCGTCGCGGAACGTCTTGCCAGGCGCGTCGAAGACGCAGGCGCCGAGCGCGGCGGGATACTGGTCCCGCAACCGCTTCATCATCGCGACGACGCCTTGGATCGCGCCGGTGGGAATTCCGCCGGGGCCGCGGAGGTCGGGCAGCGCGTGGTAGGCGCGGTAGAGATAGCTCGAACCGTCGACCAGCAACAAGGTTTTGTCGGTCATGCGGCGATTGTGGAGCAGCAGCGCACCGCCGACCGTGCGGCACCGGGCGCTGGCCCGAGCCGGATCACGCCCCGCGCCTGCCGGTCGGTGCGGGCCGCTGGCCCGGCTCCGCTCCCGACGCGATGCGGCATCGACGAGGGTCGGCACCGTGCGAGGCAAGCCCCTCCCGATGCCGAACTCCCGTGCCACCGGACAACGTGCGCGCGAACACGCCGGCGTGGCGAATCCAGCGTCGCCGGCCGCGGAACGGTCCGTCTCCTAGAATCACGCGATGAACTCGACCCTTGCGCTGGCTTTGTTCGTCGTCGCGTCGCCGGCGTGGGCGCAGGCGCCACAGCCGCCGGCCCAGGCTGCCGATACGGCGGAGGCGCCGCTCGGCGGCGAGCCGGACGTGCGCCGCACGGTCATCGAGGACAAGGGCTCGAGGATCGACGAGCTGAAGGTGCGCGGGCAGACGCGCCGGATCACCGTGACGCCGAAGGTCGGCCCGACCAAGAGCTACGAGATCATCACTGGAGACGCTTCGCAGGACAACGGTCCCGGCACCGGCGGCGCGAGGAGCGCGGTCGGCAAGCGGGTCTGGAACGTCCTGGCCTTCTGACATCCCGTGCACGCGTCCGACGCACCCGCTCAGCGGCCCCTCGAGCCGACCCGACGCGTCGTCGCACAGGCTCGGCGGAGCGCGCGCACGGTCGGCGCCGTGCGCTTCGACGTGCGCAACCTCGAGCCGCCCGCACCGTGCGCCCGCTCCATCCGGCGGCGCTGACGGCATGGCGGTCTACACCGAGGTCGGGTTCGCCGACGCCGCCCGGCTCATCGCACGCCTCGGCCTCGGCCGCCTCACCTCGCTCCACGGAATCGAGGGCGGCATCGAGAACACCAACTACTTCGTCGACACCGACACCGGCCGCTTCGTGCTCACGATCTTCGAACGCCTGGGCCGCGAGCAGCTGCCCTTCTATCTCTTGCTGATGCAGCATCTGGCGCGGCATGGCCTGCCGGTGCCCGAACCGAAGGCCGACGGCGCCGGCGACATCCTGCACACGCTCGCCGGCAAGCCCGCCGCGGTGGTCGACCGGCTCGCCGGCCGCAGCCACCTGGCGCCCGATGCGGCGCACTGCGCGCAGACCGGCGCCGTGCTCGCACGGCTGCACGAGGCGGTCGCCGACTTCCCGCTGTCGCAACCCAACCTGCGCGGTCTCGACTGGTGGATCGAGACCGCGCCCCTCGTGCGCCCGCACCTCGACGCGCCGCAGCACGAGCTCCTCGATGCCGAGCTCGCGTTCCAGCAGCAGCTCGCCGCGTCGCCGGCGTACGCGGCGCTGCCGCGCGGGCCGGTGCACGCCGACCTGTTCCGCGACAACGTCATGTTCGACGTCGACGCCTCGGGCGCAGACCGGCTGACCGGCCTCTTCGACTTCTACTTCGCCGGCGTCGACACCTTCGCCTACGACCTCGCCGTCTGCCTCAACGACTGGTGCACCGACGTCGAGTCCGGCCGCCTTTCGGAAGACCGCGCGGTCGCGTTCACCGACGCCTACGCGGCGGTGCGGCCGCTCGCGGGCGCCGAGCGCCGCCTGCTGCCGGCGATGATGCGCGCCGCCGCGTTGCGCTTCTGGCTGTCGCGGCTGCGCGACCTGTACCTGCCGCGCGATGCCGCGCTGCTCACGCCGCACGACCCGGCGCGCTTCGAGCGCGTGCTGCGCCACTGCGTCGACGAGCCGTGGCACGCGGCGGCATCGGGCATCGCGGCGCCTCGGACGGCGGACACCGCGCCATGAGGCTGCACGTCGTGCCGGCGCGCCAGGGCGCGAGCTGGGTCCGCCGCGGCTTCCGCGTGTTCTTCTCGCGGCCGATGGCGTTCGCCGGCCTGCTCGCGGCGTACATGCTGGCGCTCGCGCTGATCGCGCAACTGCCGGCGATCGGCTGGCTGCTGGTGCTCGCGCTGCTGCCGCTCGGATCGCTCGGCTTCATGATCGCGACGCGCCAGGCGCTCGACGGCCGGCTGCCGACGCCGGCGGTCTTCGTCTCGCCGCTGCGGGGCGACAAGGCCCGACGCAACGCACTGGCGAAGGTCGGCGCGGCGTACGTGGTCAGCGCCTTTCTCGTCAGCGAATTCAGCAACATCGTCGACGGCGGGGCGTTCGAAAGCCTGATCGAGGCGATCAACACCAGCGCCGCGACCGGCGACGGCGTCACCACGCCGATGGTCGACGTGGGAACGCTGTTCGCGGTGACGCTGCGGCTCGCGCTCGCGGCGCTGCTCTCGATCCCGTTCTGGCATGCACCGGCGCTCGTGCACTGGGACGGCCACGGCTGGGGCAAGGCGCTGTTCTCGAGCACCGCGGCGTGCTGGAGCAACAAGGGCGCGTTCGTCGTCTTCGGCCTGTCGTGGGTCGGCGTGATCCTCGCCGTCGGCACCGTGCTGCCGCTCGTCTTCACGCTGTTCGGCGAGATGCCGCTCTTCGCGTTCGTCGCCGCGCCGGTGTCGCTCGTGCTGTCGACGGTGTTCTACATCTCGCTCTACTTCACGTTCGCCGACTGCTTCTCGTCGGGCGAGCCGCCGGCGCTGTCCGCACCGTCGCTCACCGCCTGACGGCCAACGCACAGGAGATCCACCGGATGAAGGTCGCCCTCGTCACCGGCGCCGGCAGCGGCATCGGCCGCGCCACCGCGCTCGCCCTGCTCGACGCCGGCTATGCGGTCGTGCTCGCCGGCCGCCGCGCCGACGCGCTCGACGCCACGATCGCGCATGCCGGCGACCGTGCGGCGCATGCGCTCGCCGTGCCCGCCGACGTGACCGACCCCGACGCCGTGCTCCGCCTGTTCGAGCAGACGCGCGACCGCTTCGGCCGCCTCGATCTGCTCTTCAACAACGCCGGCAGCGGCGCGCCGCCGGTGCCGATGGAGGAACTGACCTACACGCAGTGGAAGTCGGTCGTCGACGTCAACCTGACCGGCGTCTTCCTGTGCACGCAGCAGGCGATCCGGCTGATGAAGTCGCAGACGCCGCGCGGCGGCCGCATCATCAACAACGGCTCGATCTCGGCGCACGCGCCGCGGCCGTTCAGCGCGCCCTACACCGCGACCAAGCATGCGGTGACCGGCCTCACCAAGGCGACGTCGCTCGACGGCCGCGCGTTCGACATCGCCTGCGGCCAGATCGACATCGGCAACGCCGCGAGCGAGATGACCGAACGGATGACGAGCGGCGTGCCGCAGGCCGACGGCAGCGTCCGCGTCGAGCCGCGGATGGACGTCAAGCACGTGGCCGACGCGGTCGTCCACATGGCGAGCCTGCCGCTCGACGTCAACGTCCAGTTCATGACGGTGATGGCGACCAAGATGCCGTTCGTCGGCCGGGGGTGAGCGCTGCGCCGATCCGGCGGCTGCGCCTGCTCGCGCAGGTGCGGCGGCATCCGTCGGCGATCCTGCTGGCGGTGCAGCTCGCCGGCATCGTGCTCTATCCGTTCATCGAGAACACGCACGCGGGCCGCATCGGCTTCGGCGCCTTCGGCATCGTGGTTCTCGTGATCACGACGCGCATGGTGCGGCAGACGCCCGGGCTGACCTGGGTCAGCGCGGGCATCGCGCTGCCGGCGGTCGTGTTGCTGTTGGTGCAGGCGCTCGTCGACCTGCCGGTGCTGCTGCCGTGGTCGTCCGGCCTCGAGGCGGCGTTCTACTTCTACGCCGCCGCCAGCCTGATCGCCTACATGATGGCCGACCGCCGCGCCACGTCCGACGAGATCTTCTGCGCCGCCGCGACCTTCACGCTGCTCGCCTGGGCCTTCACCTACCTGTTCGTGATGCTGCAGGCGCTGCAGCCCGGCTGCTTCGCTGCCGCCGTCCATGCCGGCGAACCGCGCACCTGGACCGAGCTGATGTACCTGAGCTTCGCCCTGCTCTCGAGCACCGGCATCGGCGACGTGATTCCGCTCACGGCGCACGCCCGGTCGCTCGCGAGCGTCGAGATGTTCGCCGGCGTCATGTACCTCGCGACCGTGATGTCGCGGCTGATCGGCCTGACGCTGGTGCCGCGCTGACGGCCGTGCGCGACGCGAGGGTACAGTCGACCTCGACGTCTTCGAGGCAAGCCCGTCACTCGTTGGAAAGCATTCACTGATGGCCCACATCCACTTCATCGGCGGCGAAAAGGGCGGCGTCGGCAAGTCGCTGACGGCGCGCGTGCTCGCCCAGTACATGATCGACAAGGACATCCCGTTCATCGGCTTCGACACCGACCGCTCGCACGGCGCGCTGATGCGCTTCTACGCGGGCTACGCGTCGCCGGTGGTCATGGACCGCTACGAGGCGCTCGACGTGATCGTCGAGACCGCCGCCGAGCAGCCCGAGCGGCGCATCCTCGTCGACCTCGCCGCGCAGACTCACGACCCGCTCGTGCGCTGGATCGACGATGCCGGCGTGCTCGACATGGCCGGCGAGATGGGCATGACGATCCACTACTGGCACGTCATGGACTCGGGCAAGGACTCGGTCGACCTGCTGCAGCGGCTGCTCGACCGCTTCGGCACCGGCCTCAAGTACGTGCTCGTCCGCAACCAGGTCCGCGGCAACGACTTCTCGGTGCTCGAGCAGTCGGGCCAGCAGCAGCGCGCGGTCGAGCTCGGCGCGCGCATCGTCACGATCAAGCGGCTGCAGGACGGCGTGATCCAGAAGATCGACGCCGGCAGCAGCAGCTTCTGGAAGGCGAAGAACCCGCAGGAACCGAACAGCGGCGGACTCGGGCTGATGGACCGGCAGCGCGTGAAGATGTGGCTGCGCGACGTGTACCGGGAGATCGACGATGTCGGTGTCTAGGAGCGCGCTCGCCGTCGCGGCGGTCGCCGGCGTCGCGGAAACGCTGGTCGCGACGGCCGTCTCGGTGACCGGCCCCGTCGTGAACACGGGCGTCGAGGTCGCCGGCAAGGTGCTCGAGACGACGGTCGGCCTCGTCACGCCCTCTTCGTCCTCCGACTGAGCGCCCGCGGCGCGAACCGCCGACGGGACCGTCGATGCACTTCTTCCTCGCGGCGATGGGCAGCGCCGGCGATGTGTTCCCGTTCATCGCGGTCGGCCGCGAACTGCGTCGCCGCGGCCATGCGGTCGACGTGCAGGCATCGCCCTGGTTCGCGACGCGGATCGAGGGCGCCGGGCTCGGCTTCGTCGCCGCCGGCAACCCCGGCGACTACGAGCGACTCGTTGACCGGCCCGAACTCTGGGACCCGCGGCGCGGCTTCGAGCTGCTGATCGAGACACTCCTCGCAGGCCTGCCCGCCGTCCGCGAGCAGGCGCTCGAGCGGCTGACGCCCGCCACCGTGCTGGTCGGCAGCACCCTCGCCTGGCACCTGCGGCTGTTGCAGGAAACGCACGGCAACCTCGGCGCGACGCTGCACCTCTCGCCGACCTGCATCGTGTCCGGCGACGCCCCGGCCGCGCTGCCGCTCGTCGGCGACCTCGCGTGGCTGCCTGCAGCGCTTCGCCGCGCGCTGCAGCGCGCGGCCGAGCGCTTCCTGCTCGATCCGGCGATCCGGCGGGGCCTCGACCCGGTGCGGGCAGAGCTCCACCTCGCACCGGTCGACCGGGTGATGAGCAGGTGGATCCACTCGCCCGACCTCGTCGTCGCCGCCTGGCCCGACTGGTTCGCCCCGGCGCAAGCCGACTGGCCGGCACGAAGCAGCACGACCGGCTTTCCCATGTGGCACCGCGACGCGCCAGAGGACCCCGACCCGGCGCTCGAGCGCTTCCTGCAGGCCGGGCCGAAGCCGGTCGGCATCACGCCGGGCTCGGCGATGGCGCATGCCGGCGACTTCTTCGCCCATGCGGTCGGCGCCTGCACGGCGCTGGGCCAACGGGCGCTGCTCGTCACGCCGTACCACGATCAACTGCCGACCGGGCTCGCCCCCGAGCGCTTCCACTGGGTCGCCGCCGCGCCGTTCGAGCGACTCGTGCCGCGCCTGGCCGCGCTGGTCCACCACGGCGGCATCGGCACGTCGGCGCAAGCCTTCGCTGCCGGCGTCCCGCAGCTCGTCGGCCCGTTCGCGCACGACCAGTTCGACAACGCCGCACGCGTCGAGCGGCTCGGCGCCGGACGGTGCGTCGTCCCCGGTTCCCGCCCCGGCCGTTGGGCCGCCGCGCTCGCGGCGCTGGTCGATGCGCGCGGCAGCGTGCAGCGGCGCTGCTGCGAGCTCGCCGAGCGCATTGCAGCGGCGCCGAACGCAGCCGAGCAGATCGCCGACCGGCTCGAGACGCTCGGTGCAGGCGTCGCGACGCGCAGCGACGCCGCGAGGCGACCGTGACCGGCCGCGCCGGAACGCCGCTCTCGGGCGCGCCCGCGCCGGCCGAGCGTCGGGCGACGCGCGGTCTCGTCTTGTCCGGGCTGGGATTCGTGCGCCCGGCGAAGGTCAGGACGTCGGTCCGACCCATCCTGGGAGCCGACCGCGGCCGGGAACAGCGTCGAAGCCTGCGGCAGGTGTCAGAGTTGCGTGCCGATGATCCCCACCAGGTCCTCGTGCAGTCGTTCGCGCAAGGGCCGGTGCGACCATTCGACGAAACCGATCGTCCGCGCCTTCGCAAGATCGCGCTCGAAGATCTCGGTCTGCTGCCGTGCGAAATCGACGTCCAGGATGTTGAGCGTCGCCTCGTCGTTGAGACGGAACGAGCGGTTGTCGAAGTTCGTCGAGCCGAGCGAGGTCAGCGTGCCGTCGACGATCATCACCTTGCAGTGGAACATCGTCGGCGCGTATTCGGCGATCGTGGCGCCGGCGAGCAGCAGCGGCCCCCAGCCGGCCCGCGACGCCGAGCGCACGGAGTCGCTGTCGATGTGCTCGCCGGGCACGATGACGCGCAGCTTCACGCCACGGCGCATCGCCGCGACGAGCGCGCTCCGGGTCAGGTCGTCGGGCACGAAGTACGCGGCCGACAGGTCGATCGACTTCACCGCCGCGGTGATCGAGAACAGGTACATGAGCTGCATGCTCTCGGCGCCGCCGGTCGGCGAACTGCTGAACATCTGCGCGTGGCTCTTGCCGTGCTCTTCCAGGACGGGAAAGTAGGGCGGCCCGTGCAGCACGTGGCCGGTGACCTTGATCCAGTTGTCGAGGAAGACCGCCTGCATCTGCGCGACGACCGGCCCGTCGACGCGCACGTGCGTGTCGCGCCAGTGCAGGGGGTCCTGCGCATGGCCGGTCCATTCGTCGGCGATGCCGACGCCGCCCGTGAAGCCGACGCGGCCGTCGACGATCAGCAGCTTGCGGTGCGTGCGGTTGTTGAGCCGGCCGAGGTCCGACCAGCGCGGCGGATGGAATCGCCGGACCTCGGCGCCCGCGGCGGTCATCTCGTCGACGAGCGTCTGGTCCATCTTGACGCTGCCCAGCCAGTCGAGCAGCACATGCGTCCTGACGCCGCGCCTGGCCGCATCGGACAGCGCCTTCGCGAAGCGACGGCCGACCTCGCCCGACCAGTAGATGTAGCTCTCGAAGGTGATCGACTCGCGCGCTCCGGCGATCGCCTCGAGCATCGGCGGGAAGATCTCGTCGCCGTTGAGCAGGATCGCCGGCGTGTTGCCGGGCATGAACGTCGGCCCGAGCAGCACGCCGAGCTCGCGTTCGAAGCGCGGATCGTCGACCGCGTAGACACGGTGCATCACGCGCTCGACCTCCTTTTCGCCGGTCAGGAAATTGACGACGACGAGGCAGGCGACGACGGCGAGCGCGAAACCGGCGAGGAAGAATCTGGCGCGGTGGCCGCGCTTCGGGGCAACAAGGGTCACGGTGGGATCGGCTGCGTCGAGGTGCGCGGATTCTGCCGACGGACCGGCGGCGCCCCTGCAGGCCGCCCGGCCGGCTGCTGCCCTGGACGTGAGCATTGCGCGGTGAGCGACACCGCGCGGCGTGCGTCAGCCGGCGCGGCGGAACAGGATCAGGTGCTGCCAGGGCAGCGTCTCGACGGTGCGTTCCCAGACCAGGCCGGCGACCACGCCCGCCTCGCGCCGCACCTGCGCCTCGCTCATCTTGTGGAGTGCCTTGATCGGCACGTTCGGGTCCTCGGCGCGGTACTCGACGAAGGCGACGCGGCCGCCTGGCTTGAGCGCACGCACGATGCTCGCGAGCACTTCGAACGGCTGCGCGAGCTCGTGGTAGACGTCGACCATGATCGCGAGGTCGAGCGACGCCGGCTGCAGCCGCACGTCGTCGACGGCGCCGAGCGACGGCTCGATGCGCCCGACGCCCGGCTGCCTCGCGAGCTGCTGCAGCATCCGCACCATCTCGGGCTGGACGTCGACGGCGAGCACCTTGCCGGTCGGTGCGACCGCGGCGGCCATGCGCCGCGACAGATAGCCGGTGCCGGCGCCGATGTCCGCGACGACCATGCCGGGCGCGAGCTCGAGCGAGCGGACCAGGATGTCGGTGCGTTCCTCGCGCTCGCGTTCCTCGCGCTCGAGCCAGGCCGCGCCCTGCCAGCCCATCACGCCGGCGATCTCGCGGCCCATGTAGACGCGGCCGATGCCGTCGGCGCTCGCGGGGCGCGCGACATAACGGTCGTCGCGAGCGGCGGCGCGGCCGCAGACGAGCGCCGCGACGCATGCGAGCACGGAGCGGCGGTCGATCGTCATGAATCCACCGGCGTCAGCTTGGCCACCGAGAGTGCCAGCCACTTCATGCCGTGGCGGCCGAAGTTGACCTGCGCGCGGGCGTCGTCGCCGCTGCCTTCGAGCGTCACGATCACGCCTTCGCCGAACTTCGCATGGAAGACGCCCTGGCCAGCACGCAGGCCGTGGCTCGGCGCCTTCGGCACGACTGCGGCCGGCGGCCGTGCCAGGTCGCCGGCGCCGACGATGCCGTGCAGGCCCGAGCCGCGCTGCCACGCCGCCTGGTAGTCGCGCTGGAAGCCCGAGCCGAAGCCCTGGTTGCGCGGCGTGATCCACTTCAGGGCGCCTTCGGGCAGCTCGTCGAGGAAGCGGCTCTTGACGTTGTAGCGCGTCTGGCCGTGCAGCATCCGCGTCTGCGAGAAGCTGAGGTAGAGGCGCTTCCTGGCGCGTGTGATCGCGACGTACATCAGGCGGCGCTCCTCCTCGAGGCCATCGGCGTCGGAGGCCGAATTCTCGTGCGGAAAGAGGCCTTCCTCGAGCCCGGTGATGAAGACGCAATCGAATTCGAGGCCCTTGGCCGAGTGCACGGTCATGAGCTGGATCGCGTCCTGGCCGGCCTGCGCCTGGTTGTCGCCGGCTTCGAGCGACGCGTGCGTCAGGAAGGCGGCGAGCGGCGACATGATCTCGCCGGTCTCGGCGTCGGGCGTCGCGTCGGGAAACGGCGTGACGACGGTGCCGCTCACCGGCTCGGCGCCCGGCGTCTGGAACTCGGCGCGGCCGGCCTCGCCACCGCCGAAGACCGGGCCGCCGTGCTCGTCGACCGGCAGGCCGACGGCGTCCTTGCCGAAGCCTTCCTGGGTGACGAAGGCCTCCGCCGCGTTGACGAGTTCCTCGAGGTTCTCGAGCCGGTCGCGGCCCTCCTTGTCGGTCTTGTAGAACTCGACCAGGCTGGAGGCCGTCAGCATGTGCTCGATGATGTCGCGCAAGGTCATGCCACGCGTCGTCTCGCGCATCGCGTCGATCATCGCGACGAAGCCCTGCACGTTGGCGCCGCCCTTGCCCGAGAGCGCGCCGACGCTCTGCGAGAGGCTGCGGCCGCTGGCGCGCGCGGCGTCCTGCAGCTGCTCGAGCGTGCGCGCGCCGATGCCGCGGGTCGGGAAGTTGACGACGCGCAGGAAGCTCGTATCGTCGTTCGGGTTCTCGATCAGGCGAAGATACGAGAGCGCGTGCTTGACCTCGGCGCGCTCGAAGAAGCGCAGGCCGCCGTAGACCTTGTAGGGCAGGCCGGCGTTGAAGAGCGCCGACTCCATCACCCGGCTCTGCGCGTTGCTGCGGTAGAGCAGCGCGATGTCGGAGCGCCGGATGCCGTCGCGGTGCAGCTGCTGCGCCTCCTCGACGAACCACTGCGCCTCGGCGAAGTCGCTGGTCGCCTCGCGCACGCGCACCGGCTCGCCGGGGCCGGCCTCGGTGCGCAGGTTCTTGCCGAGGCGCTTGGCGTTGTGCGAGATCAGCGCGTTGGCGGTGTCGAGGATGTTGCCGAACGAGCGGTAGTTGCGCTCGAGCTTGATGACCGTCTCGACGCGGAACTCGCGCTCGAACGCCGCCATGTTGCCGACCTGCGCGCCGCGGAACGCGTAGATGCTCTGGTCGTCGTCGCCGACCGCGAAGACCGCCGCCTCCGGGCCGGAGAACACCTTGAGCCACGCGTACTGCAGCCGGTTCGTGTCCTGGAACTCGTCGACGAGGATGTGGCGGAAGCGCCGCTGGTAGTGCTCGCGGAGCGTCGCGTTGTCGCGCATCAGCTCGTAGGTGCGCAGCATCAGCTCGGCGAAGTCGACGACGCCTTCGCGCTCGCACTGCGCCTCGTAGGCGCGGTAGACCTCGACCATCACGCGCGTCGTCTCGTCGCCGATGTCGATGTCGTCGGGGCGCTGGCCGTCGTCTTTCCTCGCCGAGATGAACCAGGCGATCTGCTTCGGGACGTAAAGCTCCTCGTCGAGGTTCATCGCCTTGACGACGCGCTTGACGGCCGAGAGCTGGTCGCCGGTGTCGAGGATCTGGAAGCCCTGCGTCAGCCGCGCGAGCTTCCAGTGCGCCCTGAGGTAGCGATTGCAGAGACCGTGGAAGGTGCCGATCCACATGCCGCGCACCGGCATCGGCAGCATCGCGCCGAGCCGCGTCAGCATCTCCTTCGCCGCCTTGTTGGTGAAGGTGACGGCCAGGACACCGCCGGGCTGGAGCTGACCGGTCTGGATCAGCCAGGCGATGCGCGTCGTCAGCACCCGCGTCTTGCCCGAGCCGGCGCCGGCCAGGATGAGCGCCGGCCGCGGCGGCAGCGTGACGGCGGCGAGCTGCTCGGGGTTGAGGTTCCGGAGCAGCGGCGACGCCGGGCCGGCGCCGGCGGAGGCGTCGACCGTGTCGTCGGACAGGTGGAAGGACATGCTCCGATTGTCGGCCAGGCCGCCGATCCCGGTCGGCGATGCGCCCATCCGTGGCTGTTCAGGACTCATCGACCACGGCCTTGCGCCCCACCGGCCCTTCGCCGCGCCCGAGCTGGAAGAAGATGCATGCCGCCGTGATCGAGAACAGGCCGACGCAGAGATACGTCGCGTGGAACATGTGCATCAGCGCCGGCCCCGCACTCGGTGGCGGCGTGCCGCCGAAGGCAGCGAGCAAGGCGCCGGCGGCGGCGACGCCGAGACTCATCGAGAGCTGCATCACGACCGACAGCAGGCTGTTGCCGCCGCTGGCCGATTGCTCGTCGAGGTCGCCGAGCGTCAATGTGTTCATCGCGGTGAACTGCATCGAGTTGACGAGGCCGAAGAACGCGAGCTGAACGAGGATCAGCGCGTGCGGCGTGTTTGGCCCCATCAGCGAGAAGCTCGCGATGAAGGCGCCGAGCAACAGCGTGTTGACCACGAGCACCCGCCGGTAGCCGAAGCGGTCGATGACGCGGACCGCGAAGAACTTGATCAGCATCGCGCCGATGACCGTCGGGATCATGCTCAAACCCGCCTTGCTGGGCGAGTAACCGAGACCGACCTGCAGGAAGAGCGGTGTCAGGAACGGCATCGCGCCGCTGCCGAGCCGCGAGAACAGGTTGCCGAAGATGCCGATCGAGAACGTCGGGATCCTGAAGAGCGCGAGGCTGAAGATCGATTGCTCGACGCGCGCCGCGCGCAGCCAGTAGCCCGCCATCGCCGCCAGGCCGCCCATCACCAGCAGGATCGACAGCGCGACGTTCAGCGCGTGCTCGCCCAGACCCTGCAGACCGAGCGACACCAGCACCAGCCCGGCGGAAAAGAGGATGAAGCCGACCCAGTCGAACTTCTGCCCCGCCGCACCGACGAGATTCGGCATGTAGCGCCACGACACGATCGCGCCGAGCAGGCCGACCGGCAGGTTGATCAGGAAGACCCAGTGCCAGCTGAAGGCCTCGACCAGCCAGCCGCCGAGCGGCGGCCCGACGAGCGGGCCGACCAGCCCCGGGATCGTCACGAACGACAGCACGGCGAGCAGTTCGGCGCGCGGGAACGCCTTCAGGATCGTCAGCCGGCCGACCGGCAACAGCAGCGCGCCGCCGATGCCCTGCACGACCCGCGCAGCGATCAGGAACACGAGCGAAGGCGACAGCGCGCAGAGCAGCGATCCGAAGCTGAACAGCACGATCGCCGCGACGAAGACGGCACGCGTGCCGAAGCGGTCCGCGAGCCAGCCCGACGCCGGGATCAGCAGTGCGACCGTCAGCATGTAGGCCACCACCACCGACTGCATCCGCAGCGGGCTCTCGCCGAGATCGCGCGCCATCGCCGGCAGCGTCGTGTTGAGGATCGTGCCGTCGAGCGTCTGCATGAAGAAGGCGATCGCGACGACCCACGGCAGCAGCTTCTTGGTGACGGGATCGAGCAAACAGCGTCTCCGGCAGGGGTTCCGCCACGGCAGTGTAGGGCGAGCGCCGCGCCGAAGCGGCCGCGTAGACTCGGGCGCGGAGGGACACGGGCGATGGACATCTTCGACTACGACAACGTGCTGCTGCTGCCGCGGAAGTGCCGCGTCGAGAGCCGCAGCGAGTGCGATGCCGGCCAGGCGTTCGGCCCGCAGCGCTTCAAGCTGCCGGTCGTGCCGGCCAACATGAAGACGGTCGTCGACGCTCCGATCACCGAGTGGCTCGCCGCCAACGGCTACTTCTACGTCATGCACCGCTTCGACGTCGACAACGTCGCCTATGCGCGGCGGATGCGCGAGAAAGGCCTCTTCGTGTCGATCAGCTCGGGCGTCAAGGCGCCCGACTACGCCGCGATCGACCGCCTCGCCGCCGATGGCGTCGGCGCCGATTACGTGACGATCGACATCGCCCACGGCCACGCCGAGAGCGTCCACAAGATGATCGGCCACATCAAGCGGTCGCTGCCCAAGGCCTTCGTGATCGCCGGCAACGTCGCGACGCCCGAGGCTGTGATCGATCTCGAGAACTGGGGCGCCGACGCGACCAAGGTCGGCGTCGGCCCCGGCAAGGTCTGCATCACCAAGCTCAAGACCGGCTTCGGGACCGGCGGCTGGCAACTGTCGGCGCTGAAGTGGTGCGCCCGCGTCGCGACCAAGCCGATCATCGCCGACGGTGGCATCCGCGACCACGGCGACATCGCCAAGAGCATCCGCTTCGGCGCGTCGATGGTCATGATCGGCTCGCTGTTCGCCGGCCACGAGGAGTCGCCGGGGAAGACGGTCGAGGTCGACGGCAAGCTCTTCAAGGAGTACTACGGCTCGGCGTCGGACTTCAACAAGGGCGAGTACAAGCACGTCGAGGGCAAGCGCATCCTCGAGCCGATCAAGGGGCGGCTGGCCGACACGCTGCGCGAGATGCGCGAGGACGTGCAGAGCTCGATCAGCTATGCCGGCGGCACCACGCTCGCCGACATCCGCAAGGTCAACTACGTGATTCTCGGCGGCGACAACGCGGGCGAGCATCTCTTGATGTGAGCGACGCGCCGCGCAACATATCCGACACCTGCCGCCGGCCCGATGCGTGCCGGCTCGGTCGACCGCCGATCGAGCGCTCCGACCACGACCAAGGACCACCGTGACCCCATCGCTTCGCCCAGGACCCGCGCATCACGCCGGCGCAACCGAGCGGCCGCCGGCAACGGCGCCGGCCGAAACGCGAGGCGCGGCCGTCGTCCCTGGTACGGCAAGCAACGGCGGCGACGCGTGCCGTCGTTCCAGCTCGCAGCGCGCGCGTCGCGGCTTCGTTGACGGGCTGTCGGCATTCGCCGCGCTCGTCGCCGGCGGCCTCCTGCTCGCGTCCTGCGGTGGCGGCGGCGGCCTCGGCGGCGCGAACGGCACGGGCGGATCGGTGCGGCTCGTCAACGCCACCTTCAACTTCGCCGCGCTCGACCTTCTCGAGTCGACCGATGTCGTCGTCTCGGGCACCGCGCTCTCGACATCGAGCGGCTATGCCGACACCGATGCCGAGGCCTTCACCTTCAACCTGCGCAGCAGCAGCGGCTCGTCGACGGTCGCGGCATCGGTGTCCGGCACGATCGAAAGGCGCAAGCATGCGACCGTCGTCGCCTACACGACCGGCAACGCGCTCAACGCGGCGTTCCTGACCGACGAGGAGGGCTCGCCGGGTTCGGGCACGGCCAAGCTGCGCGTCTTCAACACCGCCAGCGCCGAAGCCGGCGCGGTCGACGTCTATCTGCTGGGCACGGCGTGCTCGGAGCTCGCGACGCTCTCGGTCGCGGCGACCGCCAGCAACGTCAGCACACTGCAGACCGGCTACGCGCAGGTGAGCGCGGCGTCGGGCAGCGGCACGCCCTACCACCTCTGCGTGACCGCGACCGGCGACACAAGCGACGTCCGGCTCGACCTGCCGACCTTCACGCTCGCCGACCAGCAGATCGTCACGCTGATCCTGACGAGGACGAGCGGCGGCGTGTTGCTCAACGGCCTGACGCTCGAGCAGCAGGGCGCGCTGCAGGCACGGCCGAATACCTCGGCGCGGTTCCGCGTCGCCGCCGGCGCGATCGCCTCGGGCACCGTTGGCGCGACCGTCAACGGCGTCTCGCTCGGCAACCTCGGGTCGCCCGACGTCGGCGGCTACGCGCTGATCCCCGCGGGCGCGTTGACGACGTCGATCACGATCAACGGCACGGCGGCGCCCTTCCCCGCAGCCGGCGCGGCCAGCGCGCCGACCGCCGCGGCCGGCGCCGACCTGACGCTGCTCGTCGCCGGCAGCTCGACGGCGCCCGAGCTTAGGTTGCTCGTCGACGACAACACGCCGTCGACGAGCACGACGAAGCCGGTGAAGATGCGCCTCGTCAACGGCTTCGCCAGCCCCGGCACGGTGACGCTGAGCGTCGACGGCATCGCTGTCGGCAGCGGCGCCGCCTTCGGAACGGCGTCGTCGACGGCGTTCGTCGCGAGCAGCAGTCAGGCGTCCCGGCTGAGGGCGACCGGACCGGCGGGCCAGCTCTACCTGGCCGACAACAAGACGCTGACATCGGGCAGCGTCTACACGCTCTTCCTGCTCGGCGACCCGCCGGCGACCTTGCCCGGGCTCGACACCGGCATCCTGCGGCTCGATCGCTGAGCCTGCGCCACGCCGGCCGCGACGGGGGCAGCCACCTACAATCGGACGCTTCCTTGTCGATGGAGCGCCGCCGCGGTCCCGGCGCCGCCCGACGCCTGCCATGACCGAACTCGCGAAATCCTTCGAACCCGCCGCCATCGAAGCGAAGTGGGCGCCGCTCTGGGAGGCGTCGGGCGTCTACGAGCCGACGCTCGACGCCGCACGACCCGCGTTCGCGATCCAGCTGCCGCCGCCGAACGTCACCGGCACGCTGCACATGGGGCACGGCTTCAATCACGCGATCAGCGATGCGCTGGTCCGCTACCACCGCATGTGCGGCGAGAACACGCTGTGGCTGCCCGGCACCGACCATGCAGGCATCGCGACCCAGATCGTCGTCGAGCGCCAGTTGCAGGAGGCGGGCAAGAGCCGCCACGACGTCGGCCGCGACGCGTTCGTCGCCAAAGTCTGGGAGTGGCGCGACGCGTCGGGCCGAACGATCACCCGGCAGATGCGCCGCCTCGGCGACAGCGTCGCCTGGGGCCGCGAGTACTTCACGATGGACGCGAAGATGTCGCGGGTCGTCACGTCGACGTTCGTGCGGCTCCACGAAGAGGGCCTCGTCTACCGCGGCAAGCGCCTCGTCAACTGGGATCCGGTGCTGAAGTCGGCGGTCTCGGACCTCGAGGTCGCGAGCGAGGAGGAGGACGGCTCGCTCTGGCTGATCCGCTACCCGCTCGTCGACGGCAGCGCGTCGCTCACCGTCGCGACGACGCGGCCCGAGACGATGCTCGGCGACGTCGCGCTCATGGTCCATCCGGAGGACGAGCGCTACACCGCGCTGGTCGGTCGGAGCGTGCGGCTGCCGCTCTGCGACCGCGACATTCCGGTCATCGCCGACGCGTACGTCGACCGTGAATTCGGTACGGGCGTCGTCAAGGTCACGCCGGCGCACGATCTGAACGACTACGCCGTCGGTCAGCGCCACGGCCTGCCGACGATCGGCGTGCTCGACCTCGACGCGACGGTCAACGACAACGCGCCGGCGGCGTACCGCGGGCTCGACCGCTTCGCCGCCAGAAAGCGCGTCGTCGCCGACCTCGAGGCGCACGGCTTGCTCGCCGAGGTCCGGCCGCACAAGCTGATGGTGCCGCGCTGCGAACGCACCGGACAGGTCATCGAGCCGATGCTGACCGACCAGTGGTTCGTCGCGACGACGAAGCCCGGCGCCGACGGCAAGAGCATCGCGGCGAAGGCCATCGAGGTCGTCGCAGACGGCCGCGTGCGCTTCCATCCGGAGCAGTGGGTCAACACCTACGACCAGTGGATGGCCAACATCCAGGACTGGTGCATCTCGCGCCAGCTGTGGTGGGGCCACCAGATCCCGGCGTGGTACGGCAGCGGCGGCGAGCTCTTCGTCGCCGAGACCGAGGACGCGGCGCGCGCCAAGGCCGACGCTGCCGGCTACCACGGGCCGCTCACGCGCGACGAGGACGTGCTCGACACCTGGTTCTCGTCGGCGATGGTGCCGTTCTCGTCGCTCGGCTGGCCCGAGCGCACGGCCGAGCTCGAACTCTTCCTGCCGTCGACGGTGCTCGTCACAGGCTACGACATCATCTTCTTCTGGGTCGCGCGGATGATCATGATGACGACGCATCTGACCGGCCAGGTGCCGTTCCGCGACGTCTACATCCACGGCCTGGTGCGCGACGCGCAGGGCCGCAAGATGAGCAAGAGCGAAGGCAACGTGCTCGACCCGGTCGACCTGATCGACGGCATCGCGCTCGCGCCGCTGCTCGAGAAGCGCACGACGGGTCTGCGCCGGCCCGAGACCGCCGGCAAGATCAGGACGCTCACCGAGAAGGAATTCCCGAGCGGCATCCCGGCCTACGGCGCCGACGCGCTGCGCTTCACGTTCGCATCGCTCGCGAGCCTCGGCCGCAACATCAACTTCGACCCGAAGCGCTGCGAGGGCTACCGCAACTTCTGCAACAAGCTCTGGAACGCGACCAAGTTCGTGCTCATGCATTGCGACGGCCAGGACTGCGGTCTCGTCGAGCACACCAAGGCCGATTGCCAGCCCGGCGGCCCGGCGCACGGCTACCTGCGATTCAGCGCCGCCGACAAGTGGATCACGAGCGAATTGCAGCGCGTCGAGGCCGCGGTCGAGAAAGGCTTCGCCGAGTACCGTCTCGACAACGTCGCGACCGCCGCATATGCCTTCGTCTGGGACGAATACTGCGACTGGTACATCGAGATCGCCAAGGTGCAGATCCAGACCGGCGAGCCGCCGCAGCAGCGGGCCACGCGCCGCACGTTGATCCGCGTGCTCGAGACGGTGCTGCGGTTGCTGCATCCGTTGATGCCGTTCATCACCGCCGAGCTGTGGTCGTCGGTCGCACCGGTCGCCGGCCGCGCCGCTCCGGGCGCGAGCATCGTCACGGCCCCGTATCCGAAGGCGGACCTGGGGCGCGTCGACGCCGCCTCCGACGCCTGGGTCGCGCAGTTGAAGGGCGTCGTGGGCGCATGCCGCCGGCTGCGCAGCGAGACGGGCCTGTCGCCCGACAAGCGCGTGCCGCTGCTCGCACTCGGCGACGCCGCGTTCGTTCGCGGCGCCGCCGCGGTGCTCAAGGCGCTGACACGCTTGTCGGATGTCGAGGTCTTCGACGACGACGCGGCGTTCGCGCGGGCGACGGTGCATGCGCCGGTCGTCGTGCAGGGCGACCTGCGCCTCGCGCTGCGGATCGAGATCGACGCGGCCGCCGAACGCGATCGCCTGAAGCGCGAGATCGAGCGCCTCGAGGCCGAGGCCGCCAAGGCGGTCGCCAAACTTGCCAACGAGAGTTTCGTCACCCGCGCGCCGGCGGCGGTCGTCGCCCAGGAGAAGCAGCGGCTGGCGGACTTCAGCGCCACCGCGGCGCGTCTGACGGACCAGTTGGGTCGGCTGACCGAAAGCGCGTGAACGGCTCGCCGCCGCTGCCCGCATCGCCCCGGAGAATGCGGTCGATGCGCCGGGTCACCGCCCGCGCGCAACGGCGCCGCGACTCGAGCGTCGTGCTCGCGATGCGCGGCGTCACCTGCAGGTTCTCGAAGCCGGCCAGCGGCTGACCGCGGCGCAACATGCCGGGCTCGAGGCTGTCGAACCAGGCCGCGGCGATGCGGCCGCTCGCGAGCGCGCCGGCGAGCGCTTCGGCGTCGAAGAGCGCCGAATGGCCGAGATTGAGCAGCACCTGTTCGTGCTTGCAATGCTGCAGCAGCCGTTCGCCGAGGAGGCCGCGGTACCGGCTGAAGAAGCCGAGCTGGACCGACACCGCGTCGCTGCGCTCGAGCAGTTCGCGCAGCGGCGTCGGCTCGACGTTCCAGCGCATCCAGACGCCGTCGTCACGGTGCACGGCGGGGTCGTAGCCGACGACGCCGGCCCCGAAGGACGCGAGCAGCCGAGACATGGTTCTCGCCGCCGGCGTCAGACCGATCAGGCCGACCGTCCGGCCACCGAGTTCGCGGCCGATCGGGACGCCGTCGCTGCCCATCACCGGCACCCGGCGCAGCATGGTGAGCAGCGCGCACAGCGAGAATTCGGCGTCCGCCTGCGCTGTGCAGTTCTCGCTGCGCACCACCTCGACGCCGGCCCGCGCGCACGCGTCGGCATCGATGTTTTCGACCCCGGCCGTGATGCGGCCGACCGCGCGCAGCCGCGGCGCATGCGAGAGCAGCGCGGCGTCGATGGCGACGCTCGCCGGAGCGACGAGCGCGCGGACCGACTCGAGCGCGCGGTGCAGGCTCGCCGATTGTTGGGCGAGCTCCGGCGCGATGCGAATCGAGTAGCGTGCGCGGAGCGCTTCGACGATGTCGCCTTCGAGCGTCTCGAGGATCAGGAGGTCCATCGCGGACCGCTTTTTCTCTGCGCGGCCTCGATGGGTCCCGTGCAAGAATGTCGCGCCGAGGCGTTGGGCATGAAAGGAAACGGTGAATCGATGTTGGTAACCAAAGCAATTTTTCCGGTGGCCGGTCTGGGCACCCGGTTTCTGCCTGCCACCAAGGCGCAGCCCAAAGAAATGCTTCCGGTGGTCGACAAGCCGTTGATCCAGTACGCGGTCGAAGAGGCATACGCCGCCGGCGTGCGCGAGATGATCTTCGTGACGGGACGCCACAAGCGGCCGATCGAAGATCACTTTGACATGACGTTCGAGCTCGAGGTAGCCCTTGAACAGGCGGGAAAAGCCGAGCTGCTCGAGGTGGTTCGCACCGTCAAGCCGGACGACATGGAGTGCATCTACGTGCGTCAGGCGCAGGCGCTCGGCCTCGGCCACGCGGTGCTCTGCGCGCAGCGGCTCGTCGGCAACCATCCGTTCGCGGTCCTGCTTGCCGACGACCTCATGGTCGGCGAGACGCCGATCCTGAAGCAGATGGTCGACCAGTTCGCCGACTGGCGCGCGTCGATCCTCGCGGTGCAGGAAGTGCCGGCCGAACACACGCGTCGCTACGGCATCGTCGGCGGTGCGGTCGTCAACGATCACCTGATGGACGTCAACCGCATCGTCGAGAAGCCCGCGCCCGAAGAAGCGCCGTCGCGGCTCGGCGTCGCCGGCCGCTACATCCTCACGCCCGGCGTCTTCCACGAGATCGCCAACCAGCAGCGTGGCGTCGGCGGCGAGATCCAGTTGACCGACGGCATCGCCGGCCTGCTGCGCCGCGAGAAGGTCTTCGCCTACCGCTACGAAGGCAAGCGCTACGACTGCGGCAGCAAGGAAGGCTTCCTGCAGGCCAACGTCGAGCTGGCACTCACGCATCCGCAGCTCGGGCCCGGCTTCCGCGAGTACTTGAAGACGGTCAAGATCTGACGGCGCGGGCGCGGCCACGCCGCGGCGCCGTCGTCAGCGTCTGCGCAGGAAGTGCACGAACTCGTCGTCGACGCGCGATTGCTCGACGAGTTCGTTCCCCGTCTGCCGTGCGAAGGCCTGGAAATCGCGCACCGAGCCCGGGTCGGTCGCGACCACCTTGAGCACGTCGCCGCTCTGCATGTCGGCGAGCGCCTTCTTCGCCTTCAGGATCGGCAGCGGGCAGTTCAGGCCGCGAGTGTCGAGCTCTTTGTGGGCGTCCATCGGCATTCCGGTCAGTCGACCGACGGCCGTGCCGGCAGGTCGATCCATTGCGGCGCGATGCCGCGGGCGGTGAGCCAGTCGGCGACGGCATAGCCCGTCCCGGCCCGCCAGCACTTGATGTCCTCGGGCCGGTAGAGCTTGTACTCGGCAAGCTCGGGCGAGAGCACGATCTCGCCGCGCGCGACGGCGTGGTAAGCGATGATGACCTGGTTCATCCGGATGAATTCATAGACGCCGACGAGGTCGAGCGAATCGACGTCGAGGTTGGTCTCTTCCTTCACTTCGCGGGCGATGCCGTCTTCGGGCGACTCGCCGGCCTCCATGAAGCCGGTGATCAGCGCGAACATCCGGCTCGGCCAAGCGGCGTTTCGCGCCAGCAGCACCTGGCCGTCGCGGTCGGCCAGCTCGACGATCGCGGCGAGCACCGGCGTCGGATTGTTCCAGTGCGTGAAGTCGCAGGCCGGGCACCGCAGCCGCGCCTTCGGACCACCGTCCTCGAGCGACGAGATGGTCTGCAGCGGCGTCGCGCAGTTCGGGCAGAAGTTGTACTGATGCGCCATCGGCCTCGTGTCGTCCTGCGTCGTCGTTGGATCGTCAGGCCGGGAACACGCCGGTCGACAGGTAGCGGTCGCCACGGTCGCAGACGATGAAGACGATCGTCGCGCGTTCGACCGTCGCGGCGACCTGCAGCGCCGCCCAGCAGGCGCCCGCGGCCGAAATGCCCGCGAACAGGCCCTCCTCACGGGCGAGGCGCCGCGCCATCTCCTCGGCGTCGGCCTGACTGACCGACATCGTCTCGTCGATCCAGCGCGGGTCGTAGATCCTGGGCAGATACGCTTCGGGCCACTTGCGGATCCCCGGAATGCGCGAGCCCTCGCTCGGCTGGGCGCCGATGATCCGCACCGCGGCGTTCTGCTCCTTGAGATAGCGCGACGTGCCGGTGATCGTGCCGGTCGTGCCCATCGCACTGACGAAGTGGGTGATGCGCCCGCCGGTGTCCTGCCAGAGCTCGGGACCGGTCGTCTCGTAGTGCACGCGCGGGTTGTCCGCGTTGCCGAATTGGTCGAGCACGCGGCCCTTGCCCTCGCGCTGCATGCGCTCGGCGAGGTCGCGGGCGTACTCCATGCCGCCCGACCGTGGCGTCAGCACGAGTTCGGCGCCGAACGCCTTCATCGTCTGCGCGCGCTCGATGCTCAGGTCCTCCGGCATGATGAGCAGCATGCGGTAGCCGCGGATCGCGGCGGCCATGGCGAGCGCGATGCCGGTGTTGCCCGAAGTGGCCTCGATCAAGGTGTCGCCGGGCCGGATCTCGCCGCGCTCCTCGGCGCGGCGGATCATGCTGATGGCGGGACGGTCCTTCACCGAGCCAGCCGGGTTGTTGCCTTCGAGCTTGCCCAGGACGACGTTGCCGCGGGCGTCGCTGTCGGCCCCGGGCAGGCGCACGAGCCGGATGAGCGGCGTGCGGCCGATGACGTCCTCGAGCGTGGGATAGTGCGGGTCGGTGTCGTTCATGACGGCTCCTGGACCCGCATTGTGGCAGTCGCGGATGGGCGGCGCTGCCGGCCGCCGTCGGTCTCCCGCGCCGCTCCGTCAACGTCCTCTCCGGGGCTCTCGACTCGATGACCGACGAACGACATGCTCGGCCGCCGTCCGGACGGCTTGTGTTCCTGGACGGCCTGCGCGGCGCTGTCCGTCCTGGTCGACCACTTCGCGTCTGCGTTCCTTCCGGCCGTCGTGCCCGCATGGTCGCGGCGCCCGCCGACGCGGGCCGACTCGCCGTTCGAAGTGTTCGTCAACGGTCCGTTCGGGATCTTCGTCTTCTTCGTGCTCACCGGCCGCTGCTCGACAGCGTCGTCGCGTCGGCCGCGGTGCGGTTGCAGCCGCTGACATCGTCGCTGCTGATCGTGATCGACATCGACATCGGCATCGCGGCGATCTCGGAGACGCTCGCGCTTGCATCCGAGACCGCGATCGACAAGCAGGTGCTGGGCGCTCAACCGGCGCATCGCCCGCAAGCCGTCCCGGAGCGCGGCGCAGCCGCCGGATCGGCCGTCGCGTCACGGCAGGCCGCTGCGCAGCAATCGGGCTCACCCGCGTTCCTGGTGCCTCGGGTCGGAATCGAACCGACACTCCTTGCGGAACGGGATTTTGAGTCCCGCGCGTCTACCGATTTCGCCACCGAGGCGGTGCGCTGCAGAACCTTTGATTCTGCCATAGCCACCCGTGGCCGAACGGCCCCGGGCAACCCTCCGCCCGGGCGCGACACGTAGACTCGGACTCTTCGCAGAACGCCGGACCCTCGCATGCCCCCGATGCCGCCCATCACCCAAGCGCTGTTGCTGATCAACGTGGCGGTGTTCTGCATCGACCTGTTCTTCGGCGCCTGGTTCACGCAGCTGATGGCGCTCTGGCCGATCGGCAGCGGCTTCTTCATGCCGTGGCAGGTCGCCACCTACTCGTTCCTGCACGGCAGCTTCGCGCACCTCTTCTTCAACATGCTCGGGATCTGGATGTTCGGCTCCGAACTCGAGCGGCTCTGGGGCGACAAGCGCTTCGTCCAGTTCTACGCGGCGAGCGTGCTGACGGCCGCGCTCGCGCAACTGCTGGTGGCCGGCCTCTCGGGCGCGGTCTATCCGATGATCGGCGCGTCGGGCGGTCTCTTCGGCCTGCTGCTTGCGTTCGGAATGATGTTCCCGAACCGAACGATCATGCCGCTCTTCCCGCCCATCCCGATGAAGGCGAAGGTGTTCGTCGCGATCTACGGCGCGCTCGAATTGCTGTTCGGCGTGACCGGCACGATGGAAGGCGTCGCCCACTTCGCGCATCTCGGCGGGATGCTCGGCGGCTTCCTGATGATCCGCTACTGGCAGGGCAAGTCGCCGTTCGGGCGGCGCTGAGACGCAGGCCGGCGTCAGCCGACGCCGAGCAGGCCGGTCGCCACGGTCGGGTGGCGGAGCTCGAGGCGAAGCTCCCGTTTCAGCCGGCGGTTGTCGAGCCGGCGCGATTCGCTCATGAAGCTGAGCTGCATCGGCGATAGCAGCCGCGCCGCTTCGGCACGTGCGACGCGCGGCGGCCGCGGCAGCCCGAACAGGTCGGCGGCCAAATCGAAGTAGGCCCCCATGGTGAGTTCGGTGTCGTCGCTCGCGTGCACGATGCGCTGCGGCGCGCCGCGGTGCAGCGCGGCGATGCAGGCGCGTGCCAGATCGTCGGCATGGATGTGGTTGGTGTGGACGTCGTCCGGCGCCGCGAGCACCGGCGTGCCGCGCAGCAGGCGCTCGCGCGGTCCGCCGGCGCGGTCGGCGGCATAGATGCCTGGGATGCGCAGGATGGTCACGCAGACTCCCGTCCGCAAGCCATGGCGGCGCACGCGCCGCTCGGCGTCGACCCGCCGGCGCGCGCGGTCGGTGGCAGGCGCCACCGGGCGCGTCTCGTCGAAGCGGGCGCCGCCGCAGTCGCCGTAGACGCCGGTCGTGCTGCCGTAGACGATGCGCCGGACGCGGCCGCCGCGCGCGAGCACCTGCAGCAGCGCCGCGGTGCGCGGATCGTCGCTGCCGCTCGCCGGCGGTGGTGCGAGATGCAGCACCGCATCGGCCAGACCTGCGAGCCGCACGAGCGAGGCCGGGTCGTCCAGATCGCCGACGATCGGCACCGCGCCGGCCGCGCGCAAGGCCGGCACCCGTTGCGCGCTCGAGGTCAGTGCGATGACCCGCCAGCGCCGTTGCAGGCGCCGCAGCACGCGCAGGCCGATGTCGCCGCAGCCGACGATCAGCAGCGCGGGCCGCTCGAAACGTGGGGGAATCGGGTTCAGGGCCGGGTCCTCGTGCGGGCAGAATCAGGGCGTTCCGGATCCGGGAGTATCCCCTCACCATGAGCTTCACCGTCACCGTGCAGCCGAGCGGCCGCAGCTTCAGCGCCGCGCGCGACGAGCCGATCCTGAGCGCCGCGATCCGCCAGGGCGTCGGCCTGCCCTACGGCTGCAAGGACGGCGCATGCGGCTCGTGCAAGTGCCGCCTGCTCGAGGGCCGCGTCATCCACGGCGTCCACCAGGCCAAGGCGCTGTCGGCCGACGAGGAGGCCGCCGGCTGGACGCTCACCTGCCAGGCGACGCCGCAGACCGACGTCGTGCTCGAGGCCCGCACGGTGCCCGGCGCCGGCGAGTTCGGCGTCCGCAAGATGCCGACGCGGGTGACGTCGATCGCGAGACCGGCGCCCGACGTCGCGATCCTGCAGCTGCAACTGCCCGCCAACGACCGGCTCCAGTACCACGCCGGCCAGTATGTCGAATTCATCCTGCGCGACGGCAGCCGGCGCAGCTACTCGATGGCCAACGCACCGCACACCCAGGTCGACAAGCCCGGCATCGAACTGCACCTGCGCCACCTGCCCGGCGGCAAGTTCACCGACCACGTCTTCGGCGCGCTGAAGGAGAAGGACATCCTGCGCATGGAGGGCCCGTTCGGCAGCTTCTTCCTGCGCGAGGAGAGCGCCAAGCCGATCATCCTGCTGGCTTCGGGCACCGGCTTCGCGCCGATCAAGGCGATCGTCGAGCAGCTGCAGTCGAGCGGCAGCCAGCGCGTCGCCCACCTGTACTGGGGCTGCCGCAGCAAGGCCGACCTGTACCTGCACGACTGGGCGCTCGCGGCGGCGGACTCGCTGCCGAACCTGCACTACGTGCCGGTGCTCTCCGAGCCGAAGCCGCAGGACGACTGGACCGGCCGCACCGGCCTCGTCCATCATGCCGTGATGCACGACTTCCCGAACCTGATGCAACACCAGGTGTACGCCTGCGGCGCGCCCGTGATGGTCGAATCGGCGCAGCGCGACTTCGTCGTCCGCTGCGGGCTTCCCGACGACGAGTTCTACGCCGACGCATTCACCTCGGAGGCCGACAAGCATGGCGCGACCGTCGGTTGACACCGCACGCCGCGCGGCGCTGCGTGCCGCGGCGCTGTTGCTGGCGGTCGGCGACGTCCGGGCGCAAAAGCCGATCCGCCTGATCGTGCCCTACCCGCCGGGCGGGCCGCTCGACATCGTCGCCCGCGCGCTCGCCGAGAAGGTGCGTCCGGCGCTCGGGTCGATCTACGTCGAGAACCGCCCCGGCGCCGGCGGCAACGTCGGCGCCGACATCGCCGCCAAGGCCGCGCCCGACGGCACGACGCTCGTCGTCGGCGCGGTCGCGACGCACGCGATCAACCCGTGGCTCTACGCGAAGCTGCCCTACGACCCGATCCGCGACTTCACGCCGATCACCGGCATCGCCGAGGTGACGAACGTCCTCGTCCTGAACAAGGCCAGCGCGGCGCGCGACGGGATCGCGAGCGTCGCGGACCTGGTCCGCTTCGCGAAGCAGCATCCGGGCAGGCTCAACTACGGCTCGGGCGGCAACGGCAGCGCCGGCCACCTCGCCGGCGAGATGTTCAAGTCGCAGGCCGGCGTCTTCATGGTCCACATCCCCTATGCCGGCGGCAGTGCCGCGCAGCTCGCGCTGCTGTCGGGCCAGGTCGACCTCGGCTTCGACAACCTCGCCGCCGCGTCGGCGAACATCCGCGCCGGCAAGCTGCTGGCGCTGGCCGTGACGACTCCGCAGCGCTCACCGGCGATGCCCGAGCTGCCGACCATCGCCGAGAGCGGCCGTGCCGTCGGCCTCGGCCGCTTCGACGTCGACACCTGGTTCGGCCTCTTCGGCCCGGCGCACTTGCCGCCCGAGCTCACGCTGCGCATCAACAAGGCCTTCGTCGACGCGCTCGCCTCGCCCGAGCTGACCGCAAGGCTCGACGAGCTGTCGGCGCGGTCGATCGCCTCGACGCCGGCACAGTTCGCCGCACGGGTCGCGAGCGAGCTCGCGAAGTACGAAGGCGTGGTCAAGGCGAGCGGCGCGAAGGCCGAATGAGCTCTTGTCGCGGCCCCCTTCCGGGCGGTGGCCGCGCAGGACCGCTTTGCTAGACTCGCCGGTTCGGCGCAGCATCCCGCCGCCCAGCCGCCGCCTCACCGGACCGATGCCCTCCGCAATGACGACGACCCCTGCCCAAACCGATTTGCAACGCGACGTCGCGGGCCTGATGGTCGACGCCCTGAACCTCGATGTCGCGCCGGAGAGCATCGCGCCCGATGCACCGCTCTACGGTGAAGGCCTCGGCCTCGACTCGATCGACATCCTCGAAGTGGCGCTCGTCGTCTCGCAGAAATACGGCTTCCAGCTCCGCTCCGACGACGAGGACAACGTCCGCATCTTCACGTCGCTCGAGAGCCTCGCGGAGCACATCGCCGCCCACCGCACGGTCTGACGACGATGCCCGTGCGCCTCGCCGTCGTCGGCCTGCTGACGGTCGCCTACCTGGTGCTGACGCAGTGGCTCATGACGGCCGCGCCGGCATCGCCGTGGACGCCCGTCGGGCTGCTGACGCCGATGCTCGCCGCCGCCGCGCTCGCCGCGCACCAGGCCGGCCAGACGGTCCGCGCCGGCGCCGCCGTCGCGGCGATCGCCGGGCTCTGCGTGCAGGCGGCCTCGGGCGCCGAGATCCCGGCGCCACGGCTCTACCTCGCACAGCACGTCGTGGTCAACGTCGCGCTCGGCGTCTGGTTCGCGGGCACGCTCAAGGGCGACCGGCCGGCGCTCATCACCAGCCTCGCGGAACGCGTCCACACGCGCCTTCCGCCGGCGATGGTCGCCTACACCCGCGGCCTGACGCGCGCCTGGGCGGCCTTCTTCTTCCTGACCGCCGTCGCATCGGTCGCCGTCTACCTCGCGATGCCGTTCGACTGGTGGGCCGGCTTCTCGAACCTCGTGTGCCCGGTGCTGATCGGCGCGATGTTCGTCGGCGAGCAGCTGCTGCGCTACCGCCTGCATCCCGACTTCGAGCGCGCGAGCCTCGCCGACCAGGTCCGTGCGTGGCGCCAGCACGGCGCCGCAAATCGCGCCGAGCGGCGCAACGCCGCCGGGTGAGCGCGATGGCGCCCGGCCTGCCGCTCGTCGCCGGCGCCGACCTCGACGCGCCGCTCGCCCGGGAGCACGGCCGGGCGATCTCGCGCCGCCAGTACATCGCCGATTGCACCGCGCTCGCCGAGCGGCTGCCCGCCGGCGGGCCGATGCTCAACGCGACCGGCGACCGCTACCGCTTCGCCGTCGGCCTGGGTGCCGCGATGCTGCGGGGCCAGGCCAACCTGCTGCCGCCCAACCACACCCCCGACACCGTCGCCCGCCTGCGCGACCTCTTTCCCGGCAGCTACGCGCTCAGCGACGACCGCCGGCGCCGGGTCGACCTGCCGATGGTCTGGCAGGCGACCGGCCACGCAGACGCATCGGCCGTCGCCGACATCCCGCGCTTCGCCGACGCGGCGCTGGCCGCGCAGGTCCTGACCTCCGGCTCGACCGGCGCGCCGATGCCGCACGCCAAACACTGGGGTCTGCTCGTGCGCAACACCCGCGCAGGCGCGCTGCGGCTCGCCGAGCTGATCGGCCGCGCCGACCTCGACGGCGTGTCGCTCGTCGCGACGGTTCCGGCGCAGCACATGTACGGCTTCGAGTCGACGGTACTCGTCGCGCTGCTCGCCGGCGCCGCGTTCGAGACCGGTCGGCCGTTCTACCCGGCCGACATCGCCGCCGCGCTCGCTGCGGCGCCGCGGCCGCGGATGCTCGTCACGACGCCGTTCCACCTGAAGACGCTGCTCGAGGCGCATCTCGCGGACCTGCCCCCGGTCGACCTCACGGTGTGCGCCACGGCACCGCTGCCGCCGCAACTCGCCGAGCGTGCCGAGGCCGCGCTCGGTGGCCCGCTGATGGAGATCTACGGCTGCACCGAAGCCGGCCAGGTCGCGACGCGCCGCACCACCGCCGGCCCGGAATGGCGCACGTACGACGGCCTGCGGCTCTCCGGCGGCGGCGACGCGTCGGTCGTCTCGGGCGGCCACGTGCCCGAACCCACGCGGCTCGCCGACGTGCTCGAGGTCGTCGACGCCGAGACCTTCCGCCTGCTCGGCCGCGCCAACGACCTGGTCAACATCGCCGGCAAGCGCAGCTCGCTCGGCCATCTCGACTACCACCTCAACCGCATCGAGGGCGTCCGCGACGGTGCCTTCTGGCTGCCGCCGACCGCCGACGACGCGGCGCTGGTGCGGCTCGCGGCCTTCATCGTCGCGCCGGGAATGAGCGCCGATGCGATCCTCGCCGCGCTGCGCACGCGCATCGACGCCGCCTTCCTGCCGCGTCCGATCGTGTTCGTCGACGCGCTGCCGCGGGAGGCGAACGGCAAGCTCCCGACCGGCGTGCTCGCCATCTGGGCGCCTTCGCTGCTGCCGAAGACGGACCGGCGGCGATGAGCACGGTCGACGTCGCGATCGCCGTCGACCATCCGGCGTTCGACGGTCATTTTCCCGGCCAACCGCTGCTGCCCGGCGTCGCGCTGCTCGCCGAGGTCGTCGAGGCGGCGCTGCGCGATCCGGAGTTCGCCGCGCTCGTCGGCCCGGCACCGCGGCTCGCGAGCGCCAAGTTCCTCGCGCCGGTGCGTCCGGGCGACGCGCTCGCGATCTCGCTCGTCCGCGAGGGCGACCGGCTTGTCTTCGACGTCCGCCGCGGCGACCGCAGCGTCGCGAGCGGGCAGTTCGCGGCAGCCGCCGCATGAGCCGCGGCCGGCCACCCGGAGCGGCTCGTTCCTGCCCGGCGGTACCGCCCGCAGGCCTCGAGGTGCGCCGGTGACTCCGGCGGACGCCGCGCCCCAGACGCGCTGGGCGCTGCAGCGCGAGCGCGGCCACCTCTCGGCGCTGCGCGCGATGGCGTGGGTCGCGATGCGGCTCGGGCGCCGCGTCTCGCGCGCGCTCCTGCCGCCGATCGCGCTCTACTTCCTGCTGGTCCACGGTGTCGCGCGGCGCGCGTCGCGGCGGTACCTGAGCCGTGCGCTCGGCCGGCCGGCAGGCTGGCGCGATGTCTACCGCCATCTGCACCACTTCGCCGCGGTGGTGCTCGACCGCGTCTACTTCCTGCGCGACCGCTTCGACGTCTTCGACATCACGACCACCGACATCGATCTCATGGACGACCGCCTCGCCCGCGGCGAAGGCGCGCTGCTGATCGGCGCGCACGTGGGCAGCTTCGAGGCGATGCGCGCCGCCGGCAGCGGCCACGGCCAGGCGGTTGCGATGGTCATGTACGAGAACAACGCCCGGCAGATCAATGCGACGCTGCGCGCGATCGCGCCCGAAGCGCGGCTGCACACCATCGCCCTCGGCCGGCTCGACGCGATGCTCGCGCTGCGGCGCTGGCTCGACGACGGCGGCGTCGCCGGCCTGCTCGCCGATCGCAGCCTGCCCGGCGCCGGCGCGCGTTCGCGGACCACCGCGCTGCCGTTCCTCGGCCGGCCGGCGCCGTTCGCCGATGGCCCGTTCCGGCTCGCGGCCATGCTGCGGCGGCCGATCGTGCTGATGGTCGGCCTGTACCATGGCGGCCGCCGCTACGAGCTGCGCTTCGTGCCGCTCGCCGACTTCAGCGCGCGTCCGGCGGGCGCCGCCGGCGTCGAGGACGCGATCGCCGCGGCGCTGCGCCGCTACGCCGCGCTGCTCGAGTCGCTCTGCCGCGAATCGCCGTACAACTGGTTCAACTTCTTCGACTTCTGGGCCGACGATGCCGCCACCGACACCGCTGCCCCGCCGCCACGACCGCGTTGACGCGGGTCGCCGGCGCGCCCTCGTCGGCGCCGTTCTGGCCATCGCCGTCGGCCGTGTCGATGCCGCTGCCGACTTCGACCTGGGCCGGCTGACGGCGCTGCTGTCGCAGGTCCGATCGGGCGAGGCGACCTTCACCGAGAAGCGCACGGTGAAGGAGCTCGACAAGACGCTCGAGTTCTCGGGCCGGCTCTCGTTCGAGGCCCCCGACACCTTCGTCCGCGAGACGCTCCCGCCGCGCCAGGAGAAGGTCGCCGTCGTCGGCAACCGCGTGACGATGAGCCAGGGCGGCCGCAGCCGGACGATCGCGCTCGATTCGGTCCGCGAGGCATCGCTCATCATCGAGGCGATCCGCGGCACGCTGACCGGCAACCGCGACGCGCTCGACCGCAACTTCGTCACCACCGTCACCGGCGACGCGCGGCGCTGGACGCTCGAGCTCGTGCCGCGCGAGGCGTATCTGCGCGAGCAGGTGGCGTCGGTCAAGATCGCCGGCGAGCAATCGCTGGTGCGCGAGGTGCAGGTCGCGATGTTCGACGGCGACACGTCGGTGATGACGATCACGCCGACCGTCATCGCGGCGCCGCCGGGTCCGTCGCGCTGATGCGGCGTCGCGCCCGGCAGCGGCGCGGGATCGCCGTCCGGCAAGGCCGCCACCTCCTCGCCCTCTGGCAGGGCCGCCGGGGCCTCGTCCTCTGGCTCGGGTGCGTCGTCGCGGCGATCGTCGTCGCGGCGCGCAGCCACTACGTCGCCGACCTGAGCGCCTTCCTGCCGTCGGCGCCGACGCCCGAGCAGGCGGTGCTGCTCGACCAGCTGCGCAACGGCATCGCGGCGCGCCTCGTGCTCGTCGGCATCGAGGGCGGCGACGCCGCGAGCCGCAGCGCCGCGTCGCTCGCCTGGGGCCGGGAACTGCGCACGAGCGGCCTCTTCGATTCGGTCGCCAACGGCGACAACGCGCAGTACGCGGCGTTCGGCAGGTTCCTGTTCGACCACCGCTACCTGCTGAGCCCGGCGGTCGACGCCGAACGCTTCACGCCCGACGGCCTGCGTGCCGCGATCGACGACACCGTGTCGCTGCTCGGCACGCCGGCCGGCGCGGCGATCAAGCCGATCCTGCTGCGCGACCCGACCGGCGAGACCTTGCGCATGGCCGAGTCGATGCTGCCGTCGACCGCGCCGCGCAGCGAAGGCGGCGTTTGGGTGTCGCGCCACGCGCCGCGTGCCGTGCTGATCGCGACGACGCATGCCGACGGCGCCGACCTCGACGGCCAGGAGCGCGCCCTCGCCTTCCTGCGCACGAGCTTCGCGCCGCATGCGAAGGCCGGCCTGCATCTCGTCGTGACCGGCGCCGGGACGTTCGCGGTCGCCTCGCGGGCGCAGATCAAGCACGAGGTCGAGCGCCTCGCGACCGCGGGCAGCGTCGCGGTCGTCGCCCTGCTGCTCGTCGCGTTCGGCTCGCTGCGCTCGCTCGGCACGGCGCTGCTGCCGGTCGCGACCGGTGTCGTCGTCGGCATCGCCGTCGTGAGCCTCGGCTTCGGCTCGGTCCACGGCGTGACGCTCGGCTTCGGGACGACGCTCATCGGCGAGGCGGTCGACTACGCGATCTACTACCTGATCCAGGCCCGCCCGCAGCCGGGCAGCGAGGGCAGCGGCGCGGACACGTGGATCGCCCGAAGCTGGCCGACGGTGCGGCTCGGCCTGACGACGTCGCTCGTCGGCTTCGCGGCGCTCGTCTTCTCCGGCTTTCCCGGCCTTGCCCAGCTCGGCGTGTTCTCGGTCGCGGGGCTGCTCGCCGCCGCGCTGACGACGCGCCACGTCTTCCCCGTGCTCGCGCCCGACGGCGCGCCCGGCCGCGGCCTGCGCCGGCAGCTCGGCGTGGCGACCGGCCGGGCGGCGGCGGCGCTGCCGCGGGCCCGCGTGCCGCTCGCGCTGCTGGCGCTCGCCGCGCTCGTCGCGGTGACGCTGCTGCCGAGCCCGTGGCGCGGCAGTCTGGCCGCGCTGAGCCCCATCGGCGCCGACGCGATGCGGCTCGACGCCGACCTGCGCAGCGACGTCGGCGCGTCGGAGACCGGCACGCTCGTCGCGCTGTCGGCGGCCGACGAGGCAGGCGTGCTGGCGCTCGCCGAAGCTGCCGGCCAGCGACTCGACGGCCTGGTCGCCGCCGGGGCGCTCGCGGGCTACGACTCACCCGCCCGGCTGCTGCCGAGCCTCGCGACCCAGGCCGCCCGCCGCGCGGCGCTGCCCGGGGCCGCCGCGCTGCGCAGCCGTCTCGCCGAGGCGACGACGGGCGGACCGATCGCAGCCGACCGCCTCGGCGCCTTCGTCGCCGACGTCGACGCCGCGCGGACCCAGCCGCCGCTGACGCGCGACGCGCTGCGCTCGACGCCGCTCGCGCCGGTGCTCGACGCGATGCTGATCGCCGGCCGCGACGGCGCGCCGTGGCGCGCGCTGCTGAGCCTGCAGGCCGGCGACCGCGGCATCGACGCGGCCGCGCTGCGGACCGCGCTCGCCGGCCTGCCCGGCGCACAGACCGTCAACGTCGGCGAGGCGCTGTCGGCGATGTACTCGACCTACCTGCACCAGGCGATGCTGCAGTCGCTGCTCGGCGCCGCCGCGATCTGCGCGCTGCTCGGGCTGCAGCTGCGGTCGTGGCGGCGACTGCTCGCCGTCGCGCAGCCGATCGCCGCGGCGGTGATCCTGGTGCTGGCCGGGCTGACGGCCATCGGCACCGAACTCGGCATCCTGCACCTCGTCGGCTTCCTGCTCGTCGTCGCGATCGGCTCCAACTACGCGCTCTTCTTCGACCAGGCCCGCCATGGAGGGCGCGCCGACGACGACACGCTCGCCTCGCTCGCGCTCGCCAACGTGACGATCGTCGTCTCGTTCGCGCTGCTCGCGGCGTCGAGCCTGCCGGTGCTCAACGCCGTCGGCCGCGTCGTCGCGCCGGGCACCGTGCTGTGCCTGCTGCTCTCCGCCGCGTTCCTCCGCAGGCCGCCGGGCCCGGCGGTGTGAGAAACTGCCACGCCTCTGCAGTTCCGGTTCGAGCATGTCCGCGCCTTCGTCCCCGCTCGTCACCCCAGCGCCGCGCTGGCGGGCGCCGCCGCTCGTCAAGGCGAGCGTCGCCTGCCACGTCGGCGCGGCGATGGTCGCCGTCGCGGCCCCGGCGGCGTGGCCGTGGGCCGTGGCCGCCCTGGTCATCGACCATGCGCTCCTGACCGGCACCGGGCTCTGGCCGCGGTCGACCTGGCTGGGCGAGAACCTGCGGCGCCTGCCGCTCGCCTCCGCCGCGCGGCGCGAGCTCGCGATCACGATCGACGACGGCCCCGACCCGGCGGTCACGCCCGCGGTGCTCGACCTGCTCGACGCGCACGGCGCCCGCGCGACCTTCTTCTGCATCGCCCGCCGCGCGCTCGAGCAGCCGGCGCTCTGCCGCGAGATCGTTCGCCGCGGCCATGCGGTCGAGAACCACAGCTTCCGCCACCGGCACGACTTCTCGCTGCTCGGCCCGCGCGGCTTCGTGCGCGAGATCGGCAGCGCGCAGGACGCGCTCGCCGACGTCACCGGCCGGCGGCCGCGCTTCTTCCGCGCGCCGGCGGGCCTGCGCAATCCGTTCCTCGATCCGGTGCTCCAGCAGTTGAATCTGCGGCTCGTGAGCTGGACGCGTCGCGGTTTCGACACCCGGCGCGCGTCGGCCGATCGGGTCGTCGCGTCGCTCGCCGACGGCCTGGCGGCGCGCGACATCCTGCTGCTGCACGACGGCCATGCGGCGCGCTCCTCCGACGGCCGGCCGGTGGTGCTGGGCGCGCTGCCGCGCCTGCTCGAGCGCTGCCGGCAGCAGGGGCTCCATGCCGTGACGCTCGCCGACGCCGTTCCGGAGCGTCGTCCGTGACCGAGCTCGTCGCGGAACGTGCCCCACCAGCGTCCGCCGAAGGCCACTGGCGGTCGCTGCGCGCCGCAGCGGTCGATCGCTACCGCGGCGACCCGTCCGACCGCTTCGGCTGGCGCTTCGCACGCGGCAAGCTCGCGTTCGATCCGGTGTTCCGGCATCTCGTCGACCACGGCCTCGTCCCGCCCGGCGCACGGGTGCTCGACCTCGGCTGCGGGCAGGGGCTCGTCGGCGCCGTGGTCGCGGCGGCGAACGACGCGGCGCGTGCCGGGCGCTGGCCCGCCGGCGGGCCGCCGGCGCCGCTCGGTGCGTCGGTGACCGGCATCGAGCTGATGCCGCGCGACGCTATGCGCGCCCGGACCGCGCTCGGCCGCCATCCCGGCGAGGTCGTCTGCGGCGACCTGCGCGTCACGCCGCTCCCGCCGTCCGATGTCGTCGTGATCCTCGATGTCCTGCACTACCTCGATCCGGCAGCGCAGGACGACATGCTCGCGCGGGTCCGGCGCGCGCTGCCGCCGCGGGGCCGGCTGCTGCTGCGCGTCGGCGATGCCGGCGCCGGCCGCCCGTTCGCGGCGAGCCGCTGGGTCGACCGGCTGGTCGCGCGCGTGCGCCGCGGCACGCCGGTCGCGCTGCACGGCCGGCCGCTCGCCGCGTGGATCGAGCGCCTGCGGTCGCTCGGCTTCGACGTCGCATCCCGGCCGATGAGCCGCGGCACGCCGTTCGCAAACGTGCTGCTCGTCGCCGAGGTGCAGGCGTGACGCCGCTGCCCATCACCGCCTGCACCGCGACGACCGCGCTCGGCGCGGGCTGCACCGCGACGCTCGCGGCGCTGCGCGAAGGCCGCAGCGGCCTCGCGCCGATGCGCTTCATGGACGTGCCGCTCGAGACCTGGATCGGCGAGGTCGCCGGAGTCGATGCCGTCGCCTTGCCCGCGCCGCTGCTACGCTTCGACTGCCGCAACAACCGCCTCGCCTGGATCGGTTTGCAGCAGGACGGCTTCGTCGATGCCGTCGGCGCCGCGGTCGCGCGCTGGGGCGCGACACGCGTCGGCATCTTCCTCGGCACCAGCACGTCCGGACTGCTGCAGACCGAGCTCGCCTACCGCCACCGCGCAGAAGACGGCGCGCTGCCCGCGGCATTCCGCTACGCCGAGACGCAGAACACCCACTCCGTCGCCGCCTTCGTCGGCGCGGCGCTCGGCCTCGAAGGACCAGGCTGGGTCGTCTCGACCGCATGCTCGTCGAGCGCCAAGGTCTTCGGCGACGCCGCACGGATGATCGCCGCCGGGCTGATCGACGCGGCGGTGGTCGGCGGCGTCGACAGCCTGTGCCTGACGACGCTCTACGGCTTCAACGCGCTCGAGCTGCTGTCGCCCGAGATCTGCAGGCCTTGGGACGCCGGCCGTTCGGGGCTCTCGATCGGCGAGGCCGCGTCGTTCGCGCTGCTCGAGCGCGACGCCTCGCGCACCTGCGGCTGGCTGCTCGGCGTCGGCGAGAGCAACGACGGCTACCACATGAGCACGCCGCATCCCGACGGCGCCGGCGCGATCGCCGCGATGCGCGCGGCGCTCGCCGACGCCGGCCGGTCGCCGACCGACGTCGACTACATCAATCTCCACGGCACGGCGACGCCCAGCAACGACGCCGCCGAGGATCGCGCGGTCGCCGAGGTCTTCGGCACCGCCGTCGCGTGCAGCTCGACCAAGGGCGCGACCGGGCACACGCTCGGCGCTGCCGGCGGCGTCGAGGCGGTGATCGGCCTGCTCGTGATCGCCGACGGCCTGCTGCCGGCCGGCCTGAACCGCCGCGACCCGGATCCGGCGCTGTCGCTCGCCTATCTCGCCGAGACCCGCCGCGCGACGGTCGGCACCGTGCTCAGCAATTCGTTCGGCTTCGGCGGCACGAACGCGAGCCTCGTGCTCGGCGCCGCGCCATGAGCGCCACCGTGCCGCTGACCGCCTTCGTCGAGGGCGTCGGCCTGCTCGGACCCGGGCTGCCGGCGTGGCCGGCCGCCGCGCCGACGCTGCGCGGAGAGGCGCCGCACGTCTTCGCCCTGACGACGCTGCCGCCGCCGCCCCGGCTGCCGCCGGCCGAACGGCGTCGCGCCGGACCGGTCATCCGCCTCGCGATGGCGGTCGCCGAGGAGGCCGTCGCCCACGCCGGCGCCGATCCGCGGACGCTCGCGACGGTCTTCGCGTCGTCGGGCGGCGAAGGCGCGAACTGCCATTCGCTCTGCGAGACCCTGGCGAGCCCGAACCCGCTCATCTCGCCGACGCGCTTCACGAACTCGGTCCACAACGCCGCCGCCGGCTACTGGCACATCGCGGTCGCGAGCCGGGCCGCGTCGACGAGCCTGTGCGCCTTCGACGGCAGCTTCGGCGCCGGCATGGTCGAAGCGGTCTCGCTGCTGCGGACGACGGCCGAGCGGCTGCTCCTCGTCGCCTACGACCTGCCCTATCCGGAGCCGCTCAACGCCAAGCGGCCGCTGCCGGACAATTTCGGCCTTGCGATGGTGCTCGCGCGCCGGGCCGGCCCGCGCACGATCGCCGGCCTGGCGGTCGAGCTCGTCGCCGCCGACCGGGCCGATGCCTCGACCCCGTGCGCCGACGCCTCGCTCGAGGCGCTGCGCCGCGCCATTCCCGCCGCCGCCGCGCTGCCGCTGCTGCAGGCGCTCGCGCACCAGCGTGCCGACCGGGCGCTGCTGCTCGACTACCTGCCCGCGGTCAGCTTGCGCATCCGCGTCGAACGGCCCGTCGCATGATGCCGTCGGTCCGCCGCGACTCCGCCGACCCGGGCACGCCGCCCGACGGGCGCCGGTCGACGGTGCCTAAAACGCTCGGCCGCGACGGCATCGCGGCGCGCATTCCGCATCAGGGACGCATGGGCCTGCTCGAGCGCCTCGACCGGTGGGACGCGTCGTCGATCGTCTGCATCGCGACCGGCCACCAGGCCGCCGACCATCCGTTGCGCACCGCGAGCGGCCTGCTCGCGCCGGCGGCGATCGAGTACGCCGCGCAGGCGATGGCACTGCACGGCGCCCTGATCGGCGAGGCGGCAGCCGCGGGCGAGCCGCCGGCGATCCGGCCCGGCTATCTCGCGAGCGTGCGCGACGTCCGCTTCTCGCGCCTGCGCCTCGACGACCTGCCGGGCGAACTCGTCGTCCACGCCGAGCGGCAGGCCGGCAGCGCGCAGCAGATCCTCTACCGCTTCAGCGTCGTCCACGGCGGCGACACCGTGGCCGCCGGCCGCGCCGCGGTGGTCCTCAACGCGCCGATCGGGGTCCGCCCATGACGTCCGCCAGGCGCGCGCTCGTCACCGGCGCCAGCGGCGGCATTGGCCGGGCGGTCGCGCTGCAGCTCGCGGCGAGCGGCGCGCACGTCGTCGTCCATGCCAACCGGCGGCTCGACGCGGCGCAGGCGCTCGTCGACGACATCCGTGCGGCCGGCGGCGCGGCCGAGCCGATCGCCTTCGACGTGACCGACCGCGACGCCACGGCCGCCGCCGCGGCGACGCTGCTCGCCGCCGGCCCGATCCAGATCCTCGTCAACAACGCCGGCATCCACGACGACGCGGCGTTCCCGGCGCTGCGGCCGGCGCAATGGCACGCGGTGATCGACGTGTCGTTGAACGGCTTCTTCCACATCACCCAGCCGCTCCTGATGCCGATGATCCGCACCCGCTGGGGCCGGATTGTCAACATCACGTCGATGTCGGCGCTGGCCGGCAACCGCGGCCAGGTCAACTACGCGGCTGCCAAGGGCGCCGTGAACAGCGCGACCAAGGCGCTGTCGCTCGAGGTCGCGAGCCGCGGCATCACGGTCAACGCCGTGGCGCCGGGCATCATCGCGAGCGGCATGGCCCACGGCTTCGATCCGGCGGTCATCGAGCGCGCGGTGCCGATGAAGCGGGCCGGCACGGCGGAGGAAGTCGCGGCGCTCGTCGGCTTTCTCGCCTCCGACGCCGCCGGCTACATCAGCGGTCAGGTGATCTCGATCAACGGCGGAATGATCTGAACGGGACGACGACGATGCGAACTCGACACGACGTGGTGATTCTCGGCGGCGGCCTCGCCGGGCTGACGCTCTCGCTGCAACTCAAGGCGCGCCTGCCCGAGCTCGACATCGTCGTGCTCGAGCGCCGCCGCCATCCGGTGCCGCTCGCCGCGCACAAGGTCGGCGAGTCGTCGGTCGAGATCCAGGCGCACTACCTGAGCGAGGTGCTCGGACTGCGCGAATACCTCGAGACGCGGCAGCTCAAGAAGTTCGGCTTCCGCTTCTTCTTCTCGGACGGCGCCGAAGACATCTCGAAGGTCACCGAGCTCGGCGCGAGCCGCGTGCTGCCGACGGGCAGTTTCCAGCTCGACCGCGGGCTGCTCGAGAACGACCTCGCGGCGATGGCCCGCGAGCGCGGCATCGACTACCGCGACGGCAGCGTCGTCCGCGACTTCCAGCTCGGCCGGCGCGGCGACACGCACGCGGTCGCCGGCGACCGCGACGGTGTCGCCTTCGAACTCGAGGCCGGCTGGCTCGTCGACGCGGGCGGCCGCGCCGGCCTCGTCAAGCGCCGGCTCGATCTCGCCAAGCCGAACGACCACGACGCCAACGCGATCTGGTTCCGCGTCGGCGAGCGCATCAATGTCGACGACTGGTCCGACGATGCAGAGTGGCTCGCGCGCTGCACGCCGCGCAACCGCTGGCTGTCGACCAACCATCTCGTCGGAGAAGGCTACTGGGCGTGGCTGATCCCGCTCGCGTCGGGGTCGCATTCGGTGGGCATCGTGGCCGACGCGGCGATGCATCCGATCGACACGCTCAACAGCTTCGAGAAGACGATGGCGTGGCTGGCCGTGCACCAGCCGCAGCTGCACCGCGACCTCGACGCGAAGCGGGACACGCTGCAGGACTTCGCCTTCTTCAAGCGCTTCTCGTACGGCTGCAAGCAGGTGTTCTCGGGCGCCGACCGCTGGGCGCTGACCGGCGAGGCCGGACTCTTCCTCGACCCGTTCTATTCGCCCGGCGGCGACTTCATCGCGATCGCCAACACCTACATCACCGAGATGATCGCGGTCGACCGCGCCAAGGGGCCGGTCGGCGTGCTCGCACCGCTCTACCAGCGCATCTTCTTCTCGCTCTACGAGTCGATGCTGCCGATCTACGTCGGCCAGTACGGCCTGTTCGGGCATCCGGACGTGCTGCCGATGAAGGTGCTGTGGGACTACACCTTCTACTGGGGCGTGATGTGCCAGCTCTTTTTCCAGAAGCGGCTGACCGACGTCGTCGCGATGGCGCGGCTGCAACAGGACCTCGCCGCGGCGCAGCGCCTCAACGTCGCGATGCAGCGCTTCCTGCGGGCGTGGGGCGAGGTCGCGCCGCGACGCAATCCGGCGCGGATGCTCGACCAGGCGAGCCTGCCGTGGTTCGCCGAGCTCAACCGCGGCCTGGCCGACCGGCTGGACGGCGATGCGTTCCGCGAGCGACTCGACGCGTGCCTCGCGCAGCTGCATGCCCTCGCCGGCCAGCTGCTCGATCGAGCGACGCGGCGTCATCCGCAGCTCGATGCGGCCGAACTCCGCGACGTGCTCGCCGCGCGGCCGGCCGGCACGACGGCGGCGCCGATGCTGTTCGCCGAGACCGCCGCCTGAGCGTTCCCGCGGGTCGCAGCGCCGTCGGCGGCGCCTGCCGGACGAGCGCGCCGTCGCCCCGCTCGGCTAGCGGCGACCGATGCCTTCGCGCCGGCCGTCGAACGGCGGCCATCCCCGCAGACGCCGGACGACCAGCACCGGCAACCGCAGCACGAAGCCGATCATCAGCCGCGTGTGCATCCAGGTCAGCAGCAGGTTGTCGCGGCCGTAGCGGAAGTGCGAGACGCCGCCTTCGGCCGTCGACAGGTAGCGCACGGGCGCCGCGAGATTGAGCGGCGTGACGCCGCGCCAGGCGAGCCGCACGACGGCCTCGGTGTCGAAGTCGAAGCGGCGCATCCGGCGCTGGCCGCGCATGACCGCGATCAACGGCGCGATCGGGTAGACGCGAAAGCCGAACAGCGAGTCGTCGATGCCGGCGCCGAGCGTCTCGAGATCGGTCCAGGCGTTCGACACCCGCCGACCGCGCACGCGCAGCAGCGGTGCCGAGGCGTCGAAGACCGGCCGTCCGAGCACCATCGCCGGCCGCTCGGGCGTCGACGCCTCGATCGATGCCCGCATGAAGTCGGCGATCCGCTCGGCCGGATGCTGGCCGTCGGAGTCCATCGTCAGCGCGTGCGTGAAACCGGCGTCGTGCGCGCGCTCGAGGCCGTGCAGCACGGCGCCGCCCTTGCCGCGGTTGGCCGGCAGCACGAGCACGGTGAGCCCCGGGTCGGCCGCGGCAAGCTCGAGCAGGCGCGGCGCGGTGCCGTCGGTGCTGCCGTCGACGACGACCCAGACCGGCGACCAGTGCGCCCGCGCGGCCGCGACTGTGCCGTAGACGCTGGCGCCGGGGTTGTAGCTCGGGATCAGGACGAGGTGCGTCGACGACGGCAATGCCGTCACACGCGAAGCTCCGCCGCGAAGTGGTCCTCGAGGCGCTTCAGCAGCCCCGCATGGTCGTCGTCCGGCTCGAAGCGCCGGCCGAGCCGCAGCCGGAACACGACCGGAAACTGCGGCGGCTTCCAGATCGGCCAGCCCTTGCCGAGGTAGGGCGAGTCGGCCTCGATGACGACGGTCTGGATCGGCACGGCCGCGCGCTGGGCGATCAGCGTCAGGCCCGGCCGGAACGGATTGACCGGCGAGCGCACGGTGCGTGTGCCTTCCGGGAAGATCAGCAGTTGCCCGCCGGCCTGCAGGTTCTGCACGCAGCTGCGGATCATGCCGCGCGGCGGGTCGTTGCGGATGTAGCGGGCGAGCCGCGCACCCGCGCCGAGGAACGGGCTTCTCATGAGGCTCGACCGCATGATGCAGATGCCGCGCGGCACGCGGGCGACGACGAGCATCGCGTCGAGCATCGTCGGGTGGTTCGCCGCGATGATCAGACCGGCATCCTGCTCGAGCGCATCGAGCGCGCCGAAGTCGATGCGCATCAGGCCGAGCCACTGCGCCGTCTTCCAGAAGCCGCGGTAGACCGACGAGATGGCGGCGCGCCCGAGCACCAGGCCGGTCGAACTCGGCAGCAGCGGGTAGAGCAGCAGGCACACGCAGCCCCAGGTCAGCGACATCATTCCGAGGTGGAAGAGGATGACGTAGAACATCGCCTGCTGGCCGAGCCGCCGGGCCGCGCGACGCCACGGCGCCAGGCGACGGTCCCGCCGCGGTGCCGGCACATCGGCCTGGCCGTCGAACGAGCTCGCCGCAGGCGGCATGGCCATGACCCGAGCGCGCGAGACGTTGCGCGGCGCCTTCACGCGACGGTCCCGTCGACGGCAGGACGGATGTTCGCTCGGCGGCGCTGCCATGCGCGCCAGCTCCGTCGCAGGTGCGCGGGCGAGACGGCGCGATCGAGCAGTTTCCGGGTGCGCACGCCGCGTCCGGCCGGCGTGCCGCCGACGCTGTCGCCGACGCGCAGCGACATCGGCGCCTCCTCGACACGCAACGGGTTGCTCGGCGCCATCGAGACGTCGCGCAACGTCGGGTGGGCGACGCGGACGATGAACCACGAGAACTGTTGCGAGCCAAAGCGCATCTCCCGGCCGGACGTGCGCCGCGCGGCCGATGCGGTCTCGGGTCGGTCGAGTCGCGGCTCGATCGCAGCGACCACTTCGAAGCCGACCTGCATCGCGGGGAACACGCCGGACGAGACCACAGGGTCGTTGCGGGCCAGCAGCTCGTCGAGCTCCGAACGGCGCACCTGCCAGGCGCGCGCCCGGGTCTCGTCCCGCGCGTCGGCGAACTCGATGGAGGCGGCGCGCCCGCGCTCCGGCGAGACAAACTCGATGCCCCACCTGGCCGAGCCGATCCGCTCGACCTCCTCGAGCACGCCGAGGCGGCGGAACCGATCGACGTCGGCCGGCAGGAGCGACTCGTCGATGTGCAAGCGCGGGTGGTGCGCCTTGTCCATGGCGACGACGTCGCCCCCGCGTTCGGCGAGCGACGCATCGACCGTGGAGCCGCCCGGGCCGCCGCCGACGACGAGGACGTCGCATTGGAACGTGGACATGACTTGGAAGGCAGGGTCGATTGGACGCAGTGGCGGCCCCGGCTGCCTGCGGCGGACGCCCTGTCGCTCGGTCAAGATTGTACCGAGCGGACCCGCGCGGAGCGCCGCCGCGCCCGGCGCGGAATGGGTGGGATCGAACGCATCGGCCCGCTCGCGACGCGCGCCGCGACGATCAGACGAGCGCCCGGACCGCGCCGGCAAGTTCGTCGACGTAGCGATCCATGTCGTAGCGCTCTCGCGCGAGGACGTGGCCGCGCTCGGCGCGCGCCGCGCCGGCGCGAGGGTCGGCAAGCATGGCGGTGATCGCCTGGCGCATCGCGGCCGCGTCGCCGGGCGGGACGCGCACGACCGAGTCGTCGAGATAGCTCGCGAGGCCCTCGGTCGCCGTCGCGATCACCGGCCGACGGCAGGCCGACGCTTCCATCAGCGACTGCACGCCCGCGGCGTACTTGTTCTCGTGGCAGCTCACGACGACGACATCGGCATCGCGGTAAAGCTGCACGAGGTCGGGCCAGCTGTAGAAGCGGCGGGTCATGTTCGCGGGCAGCGTCTGCGGAAACGTCAACGCCATCGCCGCGGCGTCTTGTGAGAAGCCGCTGATGCGCACGTCGATCGGCAAATCCGCGGTCGCGGCGGCGAGCGTCTTGTAGTCGCGCTGCTCGAGGCCGACGCTGACGACGAGCGGCCGCTGCTTGTCGGCCGACACCGGTCCGGGCGTGAAGAAGCGCGTGTCGGTGTGGTCCCAGACATGGCGGACGCGTTCCGGCGGCAGCGACAAAAAGCCGCGCAGGAAGTCGACCTGCCGCTGCGAGCAGGCGAGGAACAGGTCGACGCGCGACCGGAAATCCCAGAGCTTCATCGCGAGCCGTGCCTTCGGCCGGTCGACGTTGTGGACGAAGAGCGCGATCCGCGGCCGGGTCGCGGCGTCGTCGCAGATGGCAGCGAATTGCAGGCCGCCCGCCTCGCTCGAGAAGAACACGGCATCGCCCGGGCCGGTGCGCGACTTCAGCGCACGCGCCATCGCCCACAGCGGATCGCCCGGCGCGAGCCTGGCACGCAGCCGGTCGAGGCCCTCGGCCCTCGCGTCGATCGGCTCGTGGACCTGCGCCTGCAGCGCGTCGGCGAGCAAGGCCATGGCGTGGCGCGGGCACTCGTGGCGCGCCGCCTGCTCGGCCACCGCGCCGAGCTGCATCGATCGTGGCAGGGCGATGTGAAAGCTCATCGGCCGATTGTGCGGGCTCGATGCCCGCGGCCCGGCCCGGTCACTCGCCCAGGTACGCCGCCCGGACCTTCGGATCGTTCAGCAACTGCCGCGCATCGCCGCTCATCGTGACCTCGCCCGAGTCCATCACGTAACCGCGCGACGCGAGCTGCAATGCGCGGCTCGCGTTCTGCTCGACCAGCAGCACGGTGACGCCGCGCTGGTGGATGTCGTTGACGACCTCGAAGATCTTGTCGACCATGATCGGCGACAGGCCCATCGACGGCTCGTCGAGCAGCAGCACCTTCGGCTGCGCCATCAGCGCGCGGCCCATCGCGAGCATCTGCTGCTCGCCGCCGCTCATCGTCCCGGCGAGCTGAGCACGGCGTTCCTTGAGCCGAGGGAAGATCGCGAACACCTTGTCGATGTCGGCATCGATCTGGGCGGTGTCCCTGCGGATGAACGCGCCCATCTGCAGGTTCTCGGTGATCGTCATCCGTGTGAACGTGCCGCGGCCTTCGGGCACCATGACGAGGCCCTGCTTCACCAGGTCCCACGGGCCCTGGCCCTTGATCGACGTGCCGAGGTATTCGACGCTGCCGGCGGCGACCGGCTGGATGCCGGTGATCGCCTTGAGCGTCGTCGTCTTGCCCGCGCCGTTGGCGCCGATCAGGCTGACGAGCTCACCCTGCTTGACTTCGAACGACGCGCCCTTCACAGCCTGGATGCCGCCGTAGGCGACCTTCAGGCCGGCGATCTTAAGGAGAACGGTCATGCGCGGTTCCGGTCGGGCGAAGGGTCTGTGGAGGGCATCGGCGGCTTCGACGCGCGTCAATGGGCCTTGTGGCCCGTGCCGAGATAGGCCTCGATGACCTTCTCGTTCTTCTGCACCTCGGCCGCGGTGCCCTCGGCGATCTGCTTGCCGTAGTCGAGCACGGTGAGGCGGTCGCAGAGGCCCATCACGAGCTTCACGTCGTGCTCGATCAGGAGGATGGTGCGGCCGTCCTTGCGGATGCGGTCGATCAGCTCGCGCAGCACCATCTTCTCGCTCGCATTCATGCCAGCGGCGGGCTCGTCGAGCGCGATCAGCTTCGGATCGGTCGCGAGCGCACGGGCGATCTCGAGGCGGCGCTGGTCGCCATAGCTGAGCGTGCGCGCCTTGTACGGCGCGAAGCGGCCGATGCCGACGTAATCGAGCAGCTCCTGCGCGCGGCGGGCGATGGCCGCTTCCTCGACCTTGAATCCCGGCGTCCGGAACACCGCGCCGACGAGGCCCGAGCCGGTCCGGACGTGGCGGCCGACCATCACGTTCTCGAGCGCCGTCATCTCGGCGAACAGCCGGATGTTCTGGAAGGTTCGCGCGATGCCGGCCTTCGCCACCTCGTGCACCGCGGTCGGCTTGTAGGTCGCGCCGCCGAGCTCGAAGCTGCCCGAGTCGGGCGTGTAGAGACCGGTCAGCACGTTGAAGAACGTCGTCTTGCCGGCGCCGTTCGGCCCGATCAGGCCGTAGACCTGGCCCTTGAAGATGGTGATGCCGACGTCGGAGAGCGCCTGCAGGCCGCCGAAGCGCTTCGAGACGCCTGCGACCTTGAGGATGGTTTCAGCCATGGGTCGAGGTCCCGGTCAGCGGTCGGTGGGCACGATGTGCGAGACCTGCGGCGGAATCTGCGCCGCCGCCGGAATCGCCCCGTGGTCCGGCGCGTCGGGCACCAGGCCGTCCGCCTTGCCGTGCTCGGGCGACGGCCAGAGGCCGCGCGGGCGCGACAGCATGATGGCGATCATCGCGACGGCGATGAGCAGTTGCCGCAGGATCGACGCGTCGAGCCGGCCGCCGGTCATCTGCTGCAGCGGCCCGGCGACGTAGCGCAGCACTTCGGGCAGCGCCGCGAGCAGCAACGCGCCGACGATCACGCCGGGCAGGTGGCCGATGCCGCCGAGCACGACCATCGCGACGATCATCACCGACTCCTGCAAGCTGAACGACTCGGGCGAGATGAAGCCCTGGAAGGTCGCGAACATCGCGCCCGACACGCCGCCGAACGTCGCGCCCATGCCGAAGGCGAGCAGCTTCAGGTTGCGCGTGTTGATGCCCATCGCCTTCGCGGCGATCTCGTCCTCGCGAATCGCCATCCAGGCGCGGCCGATGCGGCTGTTCTCGAGCCGGTAGCAGACGAAGACGGCAATCACGACCAGCAGCAGGAAGAGGTAGTAGTAGTTGGTGACCTTGGGGATCTCCAGGCCGAACAGCACGTGCGTCTTGCCGAAGTCGAGGCAATACGGCGACTGCGCTGCAGCATCGAGGGACTTGTCGCACAGCACCGAGATGTCGTCGATGCCGGTGATGCCCCTCGGACCGTTCGTGATGTTGATCGGTGCGTCGAGGTTGTTCATGAAGACGCGCACGATCTCGCCGAAGCCGAGCGTGACGATCGCGAGGTAGTCGCCGCGCAGCTTCAGCGTCGGCGCGCCGAGCAACACACCGAAGCCCGCGGCCAGCACGGCGCCGAGCGGGATGATGAACCACCAGGACGCATGCAGGCCGTTCGGAAATGCGGCGGCGATGCTGGGGAAGGTGTCGGTGAGCTGCGACGAGCCGAGCAGACCGAACATGTAGGCGCCGACCGCGTAGAACGCGACATAGCCCAGGTCCAGCAGCCCGGCGTAGCCGACGACGATGTTCAGGCCGAGCGCGAGCAGCACGTACAGCAGCGAGATGTCGATGATGCGCACCCACGCGTTGCCGAACGGCTGCGCCACCAGCGGCAGGACGAGAAGGCCGATCGCCGCGAGGACGATCGTGACGGGCTTCGAGGAGTTCATGCGGTCGTCGCTCCCGTGGTCGTTGCAGGTCCTTCGTGCCGCGCACTCCGGTGTTCGCCCTTCGAGCGGCCGCGCGGGCTCATGCGCGGTCCGCGACGCGCTCGCCGAGCAGGCCTTGCGGCCGAAGCGTCAGCACGAGGATCAGCACGATGAAGGCGAAGATGTCCTGGTAGTTGCTGCCGAGCACGTCGTCGGTCAAGGCGCCGATGTAGCCGCCGCCGAGCGCCTCGATCAGCCCGAGCAGCACGCCGCCGACCATCGCGCCGGGCAGGTTGCCGATGCCGCCGAACACCGCCGCGGTGAACGCCTTCAGGCCGGGCAGGAAGCCCATCGTGTGCTGCACCGAACCGTAGTTGGCCGCGTACATCACGCCGGCGAGCGCGGCGAGCGCGGCGCCGATGACGAAGGTGGCAGAGATCACGTGGTCGGGGCGCACGCCCATCAGGCCGGCGACCCGCGGGTTCTCGGCGGTCGCCCGCATCGCCCGGCCGAGCCTGGTCCGGTTGACGAGGTACATCAGGCCCGAGAGCGTCAGCGCGGTCACGACGAGGATCATGATCTGCACGTTGTTGATCACCGCCCCGCCGATGAAGTGCGGCTCGCTCGGCAGCAGGATGGGGTAGGACTTGTAGTTCGGCTTCCAGATGATCATCGCGAGCGTCTGCAGCAGAAGGCTCATGCCCATCGCGGTGATCAGCGGCGCCAGGCGCGGCGCGTTGCGCAGCGGCCGGTACGCGACTTTCTCGATCGTGTAGTTGAGCGCCGCGCAGACGACGATCGCCGCGATCAACGAGATCAGCAGCAACAGCCAGCCCGGCAGGCCGAGCCCCGCCATGCCGGTCACGACCGTCCAGCTGACCAGCGCGCCGACCATCAGCACCTCGCCGTGCGCGAAGTTGATGAGGTTGATGATGCCGTAGACCATCGTGTAGCCGAGCGCGACGAGCGCGTAGACGCTGCCGAGCACCAGGCCGTTGATGATCTGCTGGATGAAGGTGTCCATGCGTTCGAGTTCTCCTGTGCGCGGGCAGGCTGGTCGGCACAGCCGGCGCGGCACCACGTGGCATCGACTTAGCAAAAAGCCGGCCACGGCCGGCCGTCTCGAACGGCACCCGGCCCCCTGGGGCGGCCCGGCGCGCGGATTCTAGGGTTGGGGTCGTCGGCCGCTCACCCTGGCTTTTCCCGGGTGGCCAGCGGTCGCGACAGTGGATGCACGCGCCGCGGTCAGTCCGGGTCGCCGGCCGCGGCGGCGTTCAGGTGTCGGAGCGACGCAAGCCTCTCGGCGATCCTGATCTCCATGCCGCGGTCCACCGGCACGTAGAAACGCTGCGCCGCGAGATCGTCGGGCCAGTAGCGCTCGCCGGCTGCGAAGCCGCCGTCCTCGTCGTGGGCGTAGCGGTAGCCGCGGCCGTAGTCGAGGTCCTTCATCAGCGCGGTCGGCGCGTTGCGCAGCCGCAGCGGGACCGGGCGCGTGCCGTCCTGCTTGACGAACGCGCGCGCCGCCTTGAAGGCCGCATACACCGCGTTGCTTTTCGGCGCGACGGCGAGGTAGACGACCGCCTCTGCGAGCGCGAGTTCGCCTTCGGGCGAGCCGAGCCGCTCGTAGGTCTCGGCGGCATCGAGCGCGAGCGCCAGGGCGCGCGGGTCGGCGAGACCGATGTCCTCGGACGCCATCCGAACCAGGCGCCGAGCCGCGTAGCGCGGATCGACGCCGCCGTCGAGCATGCGGACGAACCAGTAGAGCGAAGCGTCCGGGTCGCTGCCGCGCACCGCCTTGTGCAGCGCCGAGATCGTGTCGTAGAACTGCTCGCCACCCTTGTCGTAGCGGCGCAGCTGCTCACCGAGCGAGCGCTCGAGCACCGGCTCGTCGATCGTCGCGAGCGTGCCGGCCATCGCGACGAGATTCTCGTAGGCGTTGAGTAGGCGGCGGGCATCGCCGTCGGCATAGGCGACGAGGCGGTCGCGGGCAGCATCCGTCATCTCGGGCCCGGCGAGAGCGTCGCGCGCGCGGCGCAGCAGCTCGACCAGGTCGTCGGCATCGAGCGGCTTGAGCACATGCACCGTCGCCCGCGAGAGCAGCGCCGAATTGACCTCGAACGACGGGTTCTCGGTCGTCGCGCCGATGAAGACGAACAGCCCCGACTCGACATGCGGCAGGAAGGCGTCCTGCTGCGCCTTGTTGAAGCGGTGGACCTCGTCGACGAACACGACCGTCTGCCGCCCGCCCTGGCTGCGCGCGACCTGCGCGCGCTCGACGGCTTCGCGGATGTCCTTGACGCCGCCGAGCACCGCCGAGATGGCGATGAACTGCGCTGCGAAGCCCTGCGCGACGAGCCGCGCGAGCGTCGTCTTGCCGACGCCCGGCGGGCCCCACAGGATCATCGAATGCAGCCGGCCCGACTCGAACGCCACGCGCAGCGGCTTGCCCGGACCGAGCAGTTGCTGCTGGCCGATGACCTCGTCGAGCGTCTTCGGCCGCAGGCGCTCGGCGAGCGGCATCGAGCGCTCGGCCGGATCGTCGAACGGCAGGCTGGCGGTCACTGCTCGATCACGTCCGCGCCCGGCGGCACGGTGAAGCGGAATGTCGACTCGGGCAGCGCCGGGTCGGCGACGAAGTCGGTGAAGGCCAGCAGCGAGCGCTGGCCGAACGCGTCGACGATCTCGACCGCGGCGAGCGTCGTGCCGCGGAAGCCCACGCCGAGCGAGCGGAACGGGCCGTCGGCGAGCTTCGGCGTGGCACGCACCCACGCGAGACCACCCTGGTCGGGCATGGCGGCGAGATCGAACTCCTTGTCGAGCGAACTGCCCGCCAGCAGCGCGGCAGGCGTGGCGCCGAGGGCGCCTTCGATCTTCCGCGAGCTGACCTGGTTCAGATCGACGTCGTAGATCCAGACCTTCTGGCCGTCGCCCACGATCACCTGCTCGAACGGCTTGTCATAGGCGAAGCGAAAGCGGTTCGGCCGGGCGAAATCGAAGCGGCCGGACTGCGACTTCTTCTTCGCGCCGTCGGCCGAGGTCACGGTCTGGGTGAACGATGCGCTGCCGCTCTTCACGTCTCGGATGAAGCTGCGCAGCGTGGCGACGCTGTCGGCGTGCGCGGCACCCGCGACGACGGCGAGCAGCCCCGCCGCCAGGATCTTCCTCATTCGCTGCGCACCGGGACGATCAAGTCCCGGTTGCCGTTGGTGGACATGGCCGATACGAGCCCGGATTTCTCCATTTGTTCCAGCAGCCGCGCGGCACGGTTGTAGCCGATGCGCAGGTGCCGCTGGACGAGCGAGATCGACGCCCGCTTGTGCTGCAGCACGATCGCGACCGCCTGGTCGTACATCGCGTCGCCCTCGCCGCTGCCCATCACGCCCGATTCGCTCGAAAGGATGTCGCCGCCGTCGCCGTCGAGCGTGCCGCCTTCCAGGATGCCCTCGATGTAGTTCGGCTCGCCCTGCGTCTTCAGGTAGCTCACGACGCGGTGGACCTCGTCGTCGCTGACGAAGGCGCCGTGCACGCGCACCGGCAGGCCCGAGCCCGACGCCATGTAGAGCATGTCGCCCATGCCGAGCAGCGCCTCGGCGCCCATCTGGTCGAGGATGGTCCGCGAGTCGATCTTGCTGCTCACCTGGAACGAGAGCCGCGTCGGGATGTTCGCCTTGATCAGGCCGGTGATGACGTCGACCGACGGCCGCTGCGTCGCGAGCACGAGGTGGATGCCCGAGGCGCGCGCCTTCTGCGCGAGCCGCGCGATCAGCTCCTCGATCTTCTTGCCGATCACCATCATCAGGTCGGCGAGTTCGTCGATGACGATGACGATGAAGGGCAGGCGCTCGAGCGGCTCGGGCTGCTCGGGCGTCAGGCTGAAGGGGTTCGGGAGCAGCTCGCCGCGGGCCGTCGCCTCGTCGAGCTTCTTGTTGTAGCTCGCAAGGTTGCGCACCCCCATCTTGCTCATCAGCTTGTAGCGGCGCTCCATCTCGCCCACGCCCCAGTTGAGCGCGTTGGCGGCCTGCTTCATGTCGGTGACGACCGGGCAGAGCAGGTGCGGAATGCCTTCGTAGACGCTCATCTCGAGCATCTTCGGGTCGATCAGAATCAGGCGGACGTCTCTGGCCTCGGCCTTGTAGAGCAGGGACAGGATCATCGCGTTGATGCCGACCGACTTGCCCGAGCCGGTGGTGCCGGCGACGAGGCAGTGCGGCATCTTGCCGAGGTCGGCGACGACCGGGCCGCCGACGATGTCCTTGCCGAGGCCCATGGTGAGCGGCGACGATGCGTCGGCGTACACCTGCGAGCCGAGGATCTCCGAGAGCCGGATCGTCTGCCGCTTCGGGTTCGGCAGCTCGAGCGCCATCGTCGTGCGGCCGGGGATCGTCTCGACGACGCGGATGCTGATCAGGCTGAGCGACCGCGCCAGGTCCTTCGCGAGATTGACGACCTGCGAGCCCTTCACGCCGGTCGCCGGCTCGATCTCGTAGCGGGTGATGACCGGCCCCGGCGATGCCGACACCACGCGCACCTCGACGCCGAAGTCCTTCAGCTTCTTCTCGATCAGCCGCGACGTCATCTCGAGCGTCTCCGGCGCGACGCTCTCGGTGCGGCCGGGCGCCTCGTCGAGCAGGTCGACCTGCGGCAGCTTGGTGTCGCCGAGTTCGCGGAAGAGCGGCTTCTGGCGCTCCTTGACCACCCGCGTGCTCTTCGGCAGCACCGCCGGCGCGGTCGGCTCGATGACGATCGGCAGATGGTCCTCGTGCAGTTGCTGCTCGACCAGCGCGACACGCTCGCGCTCGCGAAGCGCCGCCTCGCCGACGCGCACGTCTTCCAGGCGCTCGATGCGGAAGGCACGCTGCCGGCGCCACGACTCGACCCAGGCGCCGATGCCCTCGGCGAGCCGCAGCCACGAGAAGCGCATCGTCATCGACAGCGCCGCCACGAACACGGCGATCCAGAGCACGCCCGAGCCGGCGAAGCCGAGCAGCTTCATGCTCGCACTGCCGACCGAATAGCCGACGGCGCCGCCGGCGTGGCCCCCGGCCACCGCCGACTCCCACTGGTAGAGCCGCGTCCACTCGAGCGACGCGCTGGCGACGAGCAGCAGCGGCACGCCGAGCCAGAACACCCAGGCGGCCGGCGGCGCGGTCGCAGCGAGCGCGCGCTCGCTGCGCAGCGCCCGGGCCAGCGTGCCGAGCCAGGCCCGCAGCCCGACCACGACGACCCACCAGACCGAGTAGCCGAAGGCGAAGTAGGCGAGGTCCGAGAACCATGCGCCGACGAGACCGGCCTTGTTGTTCGGCACCGGCGCGAGGCCGGACGTCGAGAACGCGGCGTCGCGGCCGTCGTGCGTCGCGAGCGCGATGACGGCGAGCAGCCAGAGCACGCCGGTCACGAGCAGCGCGAGCTGCCCGCGCCAGCCGACCGCCGCGGTCTCGACGGTGCGGACCGGCGACTTGGCGTCGCGTTGGTACGTCGCGGACTGCGGAAGGAACGGCGCGGCGGACGCGCCTCCTTCCGACTTCAGTGAACCGAGCGGAAACGTCATCCGCCGATTGTCGGCGATCTGCCTCGCGCGACGCGCCAGGGAGAGCCTGCCGGCCGTCGATCAGCCGGCGATCAGTTCCTTGATGACCACCGAGCCGTTTTCCTGCGTGTGGATCATTCCGCGCTCCTCCAGATCCTTCATCACCCGGCTGACCATCTCGCGCGACGCGCCGACGACCTTGGCCAGATCCTGCCGCGAGACCTTGTTGCGGATCAGCTTCTGGCCGTCGTCGTCCTCGGCCATGTCGAGCAGCGTGCGGGCGACGCGGCCGTAGACGTCGAGGAGCGCCAGCGACTCGATCTGGCGGTCGGCACTGCGCAGCCGATGGACGAGGCCGCGCATGATCGCGTACGACAGGCTCGAGTTTTCCGGAAGGCAGCGGGTGAACTCGGTGCGGCCGAGGATCAGCATGTCGGTCTGCACCTCGGCGCGCACCGTCGCCGAATGCGGCTCGTTGTCGATCAGGCTCATCTCGCCGACGTAATCGCCGGGCTGCAGCACTGCGAGGATGACTTCGCGACCGCGCGAGTCGGCGGTCAGCACGCGGGCGCGGCCTGTCAGCAGGATGAACAGCGCGTTCGACTTCTTGCCGTGCTCGACGACGATCTCGCCGCGCCGGAAGCGGCGCTTGACGACGCTGTCGGCAACGCCTTGCGCCTGGTCGGTCGTCAGCAGCGAGAAGAGCGGCACGCGCCGGATCAGGTCGAGGTTCGAGAGCATTGCCATGTCACGGCCCTTTCATGTGGTCGATGGCGACGTTTTCGGCACTTTTGCCGGAAAGCTGAGCGGCCATCGATGGCGCATCGCCCGGTGCATTCTTGCTATTGTCGCCATAACGGGGCTTCCAACCGAGGGCGCTCGCCCCATGTCAGACTCGTCGACCGCTCCGCGGCAGCGGTTGCAGCGAACGCCGGTCCACCTTCATCGACATCATGAGCACTCATCCCCACGCCAAGGTCCTGATTCTCGGCTCCGGCCCTGCCGGTTACAGCGCGGCGGTCTACGCGGCGCGGGCGAACCTGAAGCCGATGCTCGTCACCGGCATGGCGCAGGGCGGCCAGCTGATGACGACGACCGAGGTCGACAACTGGCCGGGCGACGTCGACGGCGTCCAGGGCCCCGAGCTGATGGAGCGGTTGCAGAAGCATGCCGAGCGCTTCGCGACGCAGATCGTCTCGGACCACGTCAACGAGGTCGACCTCTCGCGACGGCCGTTCGTGTTGAAAGGCGACGCCGGCAGCTACACCTGCGACGCGCTGATCATCGCGACCGGCGCCTCGGCGCAGTACCTCGGGCTGCCGTCGGAGGAGGCGTTCATGGGCCGCGGCGTCAGCGGCTGCGCGACCTGCGACGGGTTCTTCTACCGCGGACAGGAGGTCTGCGTCGTCGGCGGCGGCAACACCGCGGTCGAGGAGGCGCTCTACCTGTCGAACATCGCCTCGAAGGTCCATCTCGTCCACCGGCGCGACAGGTTCCGCGCGGAGGCCATCCTCGTCGACAAGGTCGAAGCGAAGGTGGAGGAAGGGAAGATGGTCCTGCACCTGTGGCGAACGCTCGACGAGGTGCTCGGCGACACGAGCGGCGTGACCGGCGTGCGGCTGAGGGACACGCGCAGCGGCGAGACCTCCGAGCTTGCGGTGCACGGCTGCTTCATCGCCATCGGCCACCGGCCGAACACCGAGATCTTCAAGGGCCAGCTCGAGATGAAGGACGGCTACATCCTCACCAAGAGCGGCCTCGGGGGCATGGCGACGATGACGAGCGTGCCGGGCGTCTTCGCCGCCGGCGACGTCCAGGACCACGTCTACCGGCAGGCGATCACGAGCGCCGGGACCGGCTGCATGGCGGCGCTCGACGCGCAGCGGTTTCTCGAGCAGTGAGCCGGATCCTGGGCGTGACAGGTATGGAACTCGTTCTATAATCGCGGTCTTTGCCGAAATTCAGCGGTCGCTGCGAAACGTGCATCGTTTTCCGGCAGCCAAACACGGGAGTTGCGTCATGGCACGCGTTTGTCAGGTGACGGGCAAGGGCCCGATGGTCGGGAACAACGTGTCCCATGCGAACAACAAGACGAAGCGCCGCTTCCTGCCGAACTTGCAGTACCGGCGCTTCTGGATCGAGGGCGAGAACCGTTTTCTCCGGCTCCGCGTCTCGAACGCCGCGCTGCGCCTGATCGACAAGGTCGGCATCGAGAAGGTCGTCGCCGACCTTCGTGCGCGCGGCGAAATCTGACGGGACGGAATCATGGCAAAAGGTGGACGCGAAAAGATCAAGCTCGAGTCGAGTGCAGGCACCGGTCACTTCTACACGACCGACAAGAACAAGAAGACGACGCCCGAGAAGCTCGAGATGATCAAGTTCGACCCGAAGGCACGCAAGCACGTGACCTACAAGGAAACCAAGCTGCGCTGAGCAGGCGGCCTGGACCGAACCAAGCCCGCCCCGGCGGGCTTTTTTGCGTCCGGACGGTGTCGATGTCGGCCGAGCGATGCGTGGCGGCTCGTGCATGACCGGTCCGGCAAGCGTGCCGACCGCGTGGCGGGACGCAGTCGACGCGGTCCGAAGCCAGCCTCGCGGGTCACCGGTCCAAGCGCGGATCAGACGCAGGCGAGCCGACCGAGGGTCTTTCGCTCTCGGGCGCAAGTTCGCCGATCGGCCTCTGACGGTCACCGAGCCAGATCGGCGAATTGCCGGCAGATTCGTTCGCCCATCGACTTCGAAAGCAGCTGCACGACGCACGACGCACGACGCACGACGGCTCGCAGCGCGAGACGCGCCGACGCGTGACGTCTGCACTCACCGATCCTCGGCGCCTGCGGCCACCGATTCTCGACGTCTGCGGGGACACCGATTCCCAATCACCGCCGGCACCGAGGCTGGACGCCTGCTGGCACCGTGACCTGGCGCCTGCGGGCGCCGAGGCTCGACGACGTCTGCAATGGCACCGTCGCCCGACGCCTGCATGCGGCGTCGAGCGATGACCGCCATCGCCCCGCACCCGGCCGCGCCCGGGGACTCGGGCCAACGCGCCGCCCAACGAAAAAGGCGCCTTCCGGCGCCTTCTTCGTCACCCAACGAGCCGCGCGCTCGTCAGGCGTGCGCCGAACGCAACTTGAGCGCGAATTCCTGGAGGGCAGCGATGCCGCTTTCCTCGGCCTTGCGGCACCACGCCTGCAGGTCGGCAACCAGCTGCTCGGCCGAGACGTTGGTCCGCGTCCAAAGCAGCCGAAGCTCCTCGCGCATCGCGACGAGCTTGGCGAGCGCCGGGCTCTGCTGCACCGCGAGCGCCACGCGCGCTTTCACTGCGTGCGGAATCTTGTCCTCGTCGCGATGCAGCCAGCGCCGGGCGACTTCCAGGTCGGCGAGCTTCGCAGCGCTCGAACCACCTTCGGCCTTGAGCCGCGCGATCTCGGCACGGCTCGCGCGGCGCAGGTTGCGCGCGTACTTCGCCATCACCTCGTAGCGGTTGGCGATGATCGCCTCGAGCGTCTTGTCGTCGGCGACCGGCTTGACGTTGCCGAGCTTGAGCATCGGCGCGGTCTTGCGCACCTTGGCGAGGCCGACCATCTCGAGCGCGCGGATGTACGCCCAGCCGATGTCGAACTCGTACGGCTTGACCGAGAGCTTCGCCGACGTCGGATAGGTGTGGTGGTTGTTGTGCAGTTCCTCGCCGCCGATGAGCAGGCCCCACGGCGAGATGTTGGTCGACGCGTCGACCGCCTCGAAGTTGCGATAGCCCCACCAGTGACCGATGCCATTGATGATGCCGGCAGCGGTGATCGGGATCCACGCCATCTGCAGTGCCCAGACCGCCGCGCCGATGGCGCCGAACAGCATCAGGTCGATCAGCAGCATGACACCCACGCCCTGCCAGCTGAATCGCGTGTAGAGGTTGCGCTCGAGCCAGTCGTCCGGCGTGCCATGGCCGAACTTCGACAGCGTGTCCTGCACTTTGGCCTCGGCGCGGTACATCTCGCTGCCGGTCAGCAGCACGGCCTGGATGCCGCGCGTCTGCGGGCTGTGCGGATCGTCCTCCGTCTCGCACTTCGCATGGTGCTTGCGGTGGATCGCGACCCACTCCTTCGTCACCATGCCGGTCGTGAGCCAGAGCCAGAGCCGGAAGAAATGCGACGGAATCGCGTGCAACTCGAGCGCGCGGTGCGCCTGCGCACGGTGCAAGAAGATCGTGACCGAGGCGATGGTGATGTGCGTGACGAGAAGAGCGAACAGCAGCACCTGCCACCAATGCGCGCCGACCAGACCATCGGCCAGCCAGCCGACCAACGCGTCCCGAACCAATATCAACGAATCCATGAGTCCCTTTGAGCTGCCTCTCGAAGAAGCCGCGAGATTCTACCGGACCCCCCTGACGCCAATCCCGGACCGATTGCAGGGTGATCGGACCGCAATTCGGACCCTCGATCCGGTCAGAGCCGCTCCCAGACGGCTGCGAAGAAGCCGTCGGTGGCATGGCGGTGCGGCCACAACCGCAAGAAGTCGCCGCGGACCAGCGACTCGGCCCCGCCGACGTGCGCGCGCCCGAGTGCCTCGGCCGCCGGCAGCACGCGAAATTCGCGATTCCGCGCGCTGCCGAACGCCTCGGCGATGCCTTCGTTCTCGGCGTCGAGCAGGCTGCACGTGGCATAGACGAGGCGCCCGCCCGGCTTGACGAGCCGTGCCGCGCTCTCGAGGATCGCGGCCTGCTTGACCTGCAGCTCGGCGACCGTCTGCGGCGTCTGCCGCCATTTCAGGTCCGGATTGCGGCGCAGCGTGCCGAGGCCCGAGCACGGCGCGTCGACGAGAACGCGGTCGAGCTTGCCGGCGAGCCGCTTGACGCGCTCGTCGCGCTCGTGGGCGATCTGCGCGGGAAAGACGTTCGACAGGCCGCTGCGCGCGAGTCGTGGCTTGAGCGACGCCAGGCGGTGGCCCGAGGTGTCGAAGGCGTACAGCCGGCCGGTGTTGCGCATCTCGGCACCGAGCGCGAGCGTCTTGCCGCCAGCGCCGGCGCAGAAGTCCATGACCATCTCGCCGCGCTTCGCGCCGACGATGAGCGCCAGCAGCTGGCTGCCCTCGTCCTGGACCTCGACGTCGCCGCGCAGGAACACGTCGAACTTGTGCAGCGCCGGCTTGCCTTCGATGCGCAGGCCGAGCGGTGAGTAGGGAGTTGCCGCCGCCGTGATCCCTTCGGCCGCGAGCGCCGCCTGCGCCGCGTCGCGCTTGGCCTTCAGCGCATTGACGCGGAGATCGAGCGGCGCGGGCGTGTTCAGCGCGGCGACGAGCGGCCAGAAGTCGTCGCCGAGTGCGGGCTTCAGGATGTCGGCGAGCCACTCGGGCAGGTTGTGACGGAGCGGTTCGGGCAACGCCGCCCGGTCGACGGTGCCGACCTTCTGCAGCCATTGCTGTTCGGATTCGTTGAGTGCCGCGCGCAGGAAGCCCGCGTTGCCCTGCCAGCCGAGGATCGCGAGCCGCCGCTCGAGTTCGCCGCGGCCCGATTGCGCAAGGTGCTGCAGCAGCGGCCGCTCGCGGAGCACGGTGTAGGTCGTCTCGGCCAGGCTGTGGCGTTCGCGGCTGCCAAGCGCGCGGTGCTCGCGGAAGAAGTCGGAGACGACGCCGTCGGCCGGATGGCGCAGCTGCAGCACGCGGTGCAGCAGTTCGGTCGCCAGTTCGAGCAGTGCGTTGGGGTGCATGAGCGATTATCCTCGCCGACCCCCTCGCCCGTGCCGCAGCGGATGCCGCTCCCGACCTGTCCGCCCCGCCCGGCGACCGCCGGATGACCACGCTCGTCGGCCATCTGCGGTCGCATCTGCACCTGAGCGTCGCGACCGCCGTCGGCATCGTCGTCGCGATCGTCGTCCAGGGCGTGCCGAGCCTCACGGCGCGCGGGCTGATCGGCTGGAACGCGGGCGTCTGGTTCTATCTCGTCTGGACCGGCTGGACGATGACGCACCAGGACGCCGGCCACCTCGAGAAGGTCGCGAAGCTGCAGGCCGAAAGCGCCCACACCATCCTGACGATCGTCGCCGCGGCGGCGCTCTCGAGCTTCGGCGCGGTGATCCTCGAGCTCGGCGCCGCCAAGTCGGCCGGCGCGCACCATGCCTTGCCGAGCGTGCTGTTGACGCTCGCGACGGTCGCCGGCTCCTGGCTGCTCGTGCCGACGCTCTTCTCGCTCAACTACGCGAGCGTCTACCACGTCAGCGCCGATCACGACGGCGGCCTGCGCTTCCCCGTGGAGGAGCCGGACTTCACGCCCGACTATCTCGACTTCCTCTACTTTTCGTTCACGATCGCCGTCGCCTCGCAGACATCGGACGTCGTCGTCACGAACCGGCCGATGCGGCGGCTGGTGCTGCTGCAGTCGGTGCTGTCGTTCGTCTTCAACACGACCGTGCTGGCGTTCTCGATCAATATCGCGGCGAGTCTGTTCTGACGCAGAGGTCGTCGACGAAGAGCGACTGCGGCTCGCCGGCGCGGTGCCGCACGATGCCGCCGCCGAGCTCGAGCTCGTCGCGCACCAGCCAGCCGACGGCACGCGGATAGAGGATGTGCTCGGCCGCGAGGACGCGGGCGGCGAGCGTCTTGGCCGTGTCGTCGGCGCGCACCGGCACGGCCGCCTGCGCGACGATCGGCCCGACGTCGACCACGGGTGTCACGAAGTGCACCGTCGCGCCGGCGAGCTTGCAGCCGGCTTCGATCGCGCGGGCATGCGTGTCGAGGCCGGGGAACGCCGGCAGCAGCGACGGGTGGACGTTGACGAGCCGGCCCGCGTAGCGCGCGACGAAGGGCGCGCCGAGGATGCGCATGAAGCCGGCGAGGACGACGATGTCGGGCGCATGCGCGTCGATGCGGTCGGCGAGCGCGGTATCGAACGCGTCGCGGGACGCGAAGTCGGCCGCCGCGACGGCGTCGGTCGCAAGGCCGAGCTCGCGCGCGACGGCGAGGCCCTCGGCGTTCGGCCGGCTCGAAATGACCGCGGCGACCTGCGCCGGCCAGCGCTCGCGCACGCAGGCGTGGGCGACCGCCGCCATGTTCGAGCCGCGGCCGGAGATCAGGACGACGAGCCGCTTCACCGGCCGAGGCGTCCGTGCGGCACCGGCGGGCCGGTGACCGTCGGCAGCGCCGTCACGGCTCGTCCGAGGCGAACGCCGCCAGCGCGTCGGCGACATCCTGCGCGCTCACGCCGACGCCGTGAGCGACCGGCGCATCGGGCACCGCGGCGATGCCCGCGAGCTTCAGCAGCGCGATGCAGTCGCCCGCGGCGCGCCCGGTCTCGAACCCCGTGCTCTGCAGCAGCACGCGGCCGTCCGCGGCGGCGAGCTTGAAGTAGAAACGTCCGTCGGACTCGCGGTACTGCTTGAAGACCGGCGGCGCCGGCTTCTTCGGCGCCTGGGCGCGCGTCTTCGCTGCCGCGGACATCGTGCCGTGGCCGTGGCCGAGACCGACCGCGTCGCGCAACTGCGCGAGGAACGGCGCAGCGAGCGCACGGGCCTTCTTCGCGCCGTCGACGAGCGTGTCCTCGATCGTGTCGGGATGCGCCATCAGCTCGGCGTAGCGCTCGCGCATCGGCGCGATCTCGGCGTCGATGCGCTCGAAGACGCGCGCCTTCGCCTCGCCCCACGACAGGCCGCCGATCAACGCCTCGCGCAGCGCCGCGCGTTCGGCGTCGTTCGCGAAGGCGTCGTGCAGCGCGACGAGATGCGCGGCGTCCGGGTCCTTGGGTTCGCCGGGGCCGAGCGAGTCGGTGACGACGCGGGCGATGGCGTCGCGCAGGCCCGTCGCGCCGCCGTCGAAGAGCGGGACGGCGTTGTCGTAGCTCTTGCTCATCTTGCGGCCGTCGAGGCCCGGCAGCATCGCGACGCGCTCGTCGATCGCCGCCTCCGGCAGCACGAAGAGGTCGCGGCCTGCGCCGAACAGGTGGTTGAAGCGCTGCGCGAGGTCGCGCGCCATCTCGATGTGCTGGGTTTGGTCGCGGCCGACCGGCACGCTGTGCGCATTGAACATGAGGATGTCGGCGGCCATCAGGATCGGGTAGCTGAAGAGCCCCATCGTGATGCCCGAGTCGACGTCCGCGTCGGCCGCGAGGTTGGCGTCGGCCGCGGCCTTGTAGGCGTGCGCCCGGTTCATCAGCCCCTTCGAGGCGACGCAGGTCAGGAGCCACGTCAGCTCCGGGATCTCCGGGATGTCGCTCTGCCGGTAGAAGGTGACGCGCGACGGGTCGAGGCCGGCGGCGAGCCAGGTGGCGGCGATCTCGCGCCGCGAGCGCTCGATCCGCGCCGGCTCGTCGCACTTGATGAGCGCATGCAGGTCGGCGAGAAAGAAGAAGCTCTCGACGCCCGGGGCCCGGCTCGCGCGAACAGCCGGGCGGATCGCGCCGACGAAGTTGCCGAGGTGCGGGGTGCCGGTGGTGGTGATGCCGGTGAGGACGCGGTGGGTCATGGCGGGCGCGGGCGGCCGATCGGAGGCGGGAGCCGATGTTAGCGGCGCCCCGGAGCGTCAGCGCAGCGCGTCGGCGATCGCGCGCGGCTCGAAGCCGACGAGGCGCCGGCCGCGCACGAGCAGCACCGGCGTGCCCGGCGCCTGCAATGCGCGGTAGGCGTCGGCGCAGGCGGCGTCGTGCTCGATCACGCACTCGCCGAACGGCACGCCGTGCGCCCGGAACCAGGCGCGCGCTTCGGCGCAGAAGCGGCAGTCGACCGACGCGATCATCTGGACGTCGCCGGGCCGCACATCGACCGCGACGCCGTCCGCGGTCCGGTGCGCGAGCCACTGCACCCCGAGCCACGCGCCGAGCGCGAGCGTCGCGAGGCCGAGCAGGCGGCGTGTCGCGGTCATCGCGATGGCAGGCGTCAGACCGCCGCCGTCACCACCATCTCGACCTTCCACTCGGGCTTCGCCAGCCGCGCCTCGACCGTCGCGCGGGGCGGTGCGTCGCCGGGCGCGACCCAGTCCTCCCAGACTTCGTTCATCACGGCGAAGTCGTCGAGGTCGGCGATGAAGATCTGGCACATCAGGATGTGCGCACGGTCGGTCCTCGCCTCGGCGAGAAGCCCGTCGATCGACGCCAGCACCTGCGCGGTCTGGCCGCGGATGTCCTGCGAGGCATCCTCGGCGACCTGACCGGCGAGGTAGACGACGCCGTTGTGGATCGTCATCTCGGAGAGCCGGTCGCCGACGTGGAAGCGGCGCAGTGCCTGGGTCATGGTTCGGTCCCGTGGTTGTGCCGCGAGCGCCGTGGTGCGCGTGGCAGCGCCGTCGCGGCGGCAGCCGGCAGCTTCTTCTCGCCGATCCGGCTCTCGCTGCCGTCGAGCAGCTTCCTGATGTTGCCACGGTGCCGCCAGACGAGCAGCAGTCCCATGACGCCGATCGCGAGCGCCGGCGCTCCGGCGTCCCAGATCAGCACCTGGTAGAACGGCGCGAACACCGCCGCCACGAGCGCCGCGAGCGACGAATAGCGAAAGAACGCGGCGATGACGATCCAGGTCACGATGGTCGCGAGGCCGAGCCAGGGATCGATGCCGAACAGCACGCCGGCCGCCGTCGCCACGCCCTTGCCGCCCTTGAAGCCGAAGAAGACCGGCCAGAGATGGCCGACGAACGCCGCCAGCCCGACGAGCGCGACCGTGCCCTCGCCGAGCCCGACGCGCGGACCGGCGGTCGCCGCCAGCGCGACGGGAACGAAGCCCTTCAGCGCGTCGAGCAGCAGCGTCAGTGCGGCAGCGGTCCGGTTGCCCGAGCGCAGCACGTTGGTCGCGCCGGGGTTGCCGGAGCCGTAGCTCCGCGGATCGTCGAGCCGCATCGCGCGGCTGACGATGACGGCGAACGACAGCGAGCCGACGAGATAGGCCGCGACGAGGGCGAGGAGCGGAGCGAAGGTCGACATCTCGGGACGGGGTGCGGGGCCGCATTCTGCACGGGCCGTCGGTGCGGCGACGCCGGCGCCGTGCCGCCGGCAGCGGCGATCACGCGATCGAGCAGCGGACCGGCGTCGCGCCGAGCAGCTCGGTCAGCGCGCGCGGCTCGATGCCGACGAGATACCCGCGCCGCCCGCCGTTGATGCAGATCCGCGGCAGCGCGAGCACGGTGTCCTCGACATAGACCGGCATCGGCTTCTTCGTCGCGAACGGCGACGTGCCGCCGACGAGATAGCCGCTGTGCCGTTGCGCGACATCGGGCCTGCACGGCTCGACCGACCTGGCGCCGATCTGCCGCGCGAGCGTCTTGGTGCTCACCTGCCGGTCGCCGTGCATCAGGACGACGAGCGGCCGCGCGCGGTCGTCCTGCATCACGAGCGTCTTCACGACCGCGTGCTCGTCGACGCCGAGCTGCCGCGCCGACTCTGCCGTGCCGCCGTGTTCGACGTAGTCGTAGACGTGCTCGGTGAAGACGACGCCGCGGCGGCGCAGGAACTGCGACGCGGGCGTCTCGCTCACGTGGGCGGGCTTGCGGGCAGCCATCGTTGGCTCAGGCAGCGGTGCGCATCGAGAAGTGTTCGACATGGGCCGTGCCGGAAGCCGCCGCGCCGGATGGCGGTTCGCAGCATGCGTCCCATGAACCGGCCCGAGGCCAGGCCGCCGGAGCGCCGGACACTGGCGATGTCGGCGCCGATCTCGTCGCGAAGCCGGAGCACCTTGCGGATGTCGATCGAAGCCGGTCGGCCGAGGTTGCGCAGCCGGTCACTGGCCGCGCAGCGATGCGTAGAGCGCCACGAACTCCTGCGTCAGCTTGTGCCGCGGATCGAGATGGATCATCGGCAGCGAGCGCTCGTGCGACTCCTTGATCCGCACGCTGCTCGAGAGATACGGCTCGAGCACCGGCAGGCCTTCGTCGACCAGCTCCTGCACCGTGCGCTGCGGCAGGCTCGCGCGCGGCTGGAACTGGTTGACGACGATGCCCTCGACGACGAGCGCGCGGTTGTGGTCGGCCTGGATCTCCTTGACGCTCTCGACGAGCCCGTAGAGCGCGCGGCGGGAGAAGTCGTCGCAGTCGAACGGGATGAGGCAGGTCTCTGCCGCGATCAGCGCCGAGCGGGTGTAGAAGTTGAGCGCCGGCGGGGTGTCGATCCAGACGGCGTCGTAGTCGGCGGCGACCTCGTCGAGCGCCTCGCGCAGCTTGTAGATCTTGTGCCGGCTCTCGAGCTTGCCGTGCAGTTCGTCGAGCGCCGGGCCCGCGGGCATGACGTGCAGACGGTCCCAGGCCGAGGCGACGACGAAGTCGATCGTCCGCGGCGGGCGCACGCTGAATTTCAGCGTCGACTCGAAGAACCCGGCCGAGCCGGCGGGCGGCGGGTCGCCGAGATCGCCGAGCAGGTAATGGCTGGAATTGGCCTGGCGGTCGAGATCGATCACCAGTGTCCGCTCGCCGCGCGAGGCGCCGATGGCGGCGAGATTGCAGGTGATCGTCGACTTGCCGACCCCGCCCTTCTGGTTGAAAACGACGCGCCGCATGACAAGTCCCGAAGGCTGCAACGGGCGGATTGTGCCGACTCGGGAACCCTTCCCGAGCGTCGAACCCGGCTCCGCGGCCTGGGTCGCGGCCGCGTTGTCCGCTTCGTGGCCTGCGCTGCTTCCACGACATCTGGCGCAGCTTCCCGGAGCGCGACCGCCTCGACCAGAAGCGCGGCGGCAGCGCCGACCAGGGATGTGGCGCTTCGCACCGGCTTCACGGCACCGCCGTCGCTGTTCGCTCGGTCGCTCGTGACGTCGGCGGGCGTCTTCACGCACGGCGCGGCGCGGCGGCCGCGCTCAGACGATCGCGACCACCGGCTTGCGGCGTCCCGGCACCAGCAGGCGCTCGGACGACAGGTACTGCTGCCGGTAGATCTCGAACGGCAGGCTGTCGTTGGCCTCGATCTGCTTCTGCTCGGCGACCGACTGGCGTGCCGTCTCCGCGAAACGGCGCGCCTCGGACTCGTCGAACGGCAGTGCGAGCAGCCGCTCGCGGGTGTCGAGCGAGCGGTGTCGCGTGAAGCCGACGAACGAGCTGTCGAAGTCGCGTGCCGCGGCAGCGAGGACGCGCGCGGACGGCGACCGGTCGGGGTCGGCGAGCGTCGCGTCGGCGAGGCCGAGCGCGTCGCGGTAGACGCGGCCACCATGCAGCGCGTCGAGCGTCTCGGCGATCGGGCGCAGGCCGAGCAGCAGCTCGCTCGCCCACTCGTCGAGCGTGACCGTGGCCTCACCGCGCTCGAGGCGCAGGCCGGTCTCGCGGCCGCGCGCCGCGACGCGCTGCTGGTTGCGCGCGAGCGCAGAAATCTCGGCCGGCGAATCGGGCGGGCTGTCGGTGAGCAGGCAGTGCAGCAGGAACAGGTCGAGGAAGTGGACCGTGCTCTCGGCGATGCCGACCGGCTCGAACGGGTCGAGGTCCATGCAGCGCACCTCGACGTACTCGACGCCACGCTCGCGCAGCGCGTGCAGCGGCCGCTCGCCGGGAAAGATCACGCGTTTCGGCCGGATCGTGCCGTAGAACTCGTTCTCGATCTGCAGCAGACTGGTCGCGAGCTGGTTGTAGTCGCCGCCGGGGTTGCGGATGCCGAGCGACTCGTAGCGCGGATACGGCTGCGTCAGCGCCTCCTGCAGCGACGCGGCGTAGCTCTCGAGACTGTTGTAGCTGACCGAGAGCGACGACTGCGCATCGCTCTGGTAGCCGAGCCGCCCCATCCGGAGCGACGTGCCGTGCGGCATGTGCAGCGTGTGGTCCTTGAGCGGCAGCAGTTCGTGGTCGCGACCGACGGCAAAGCTCGAACAGAGCGACGGCGACGCGCCGAACAGGAACAGCAGCAGGAACGAATGGCGCCGGAAGTTGCGGATCAGCGCGAAATACTCGGCCGTCGTCACGCCGGGCATCGACCAGTTGTAGTGGATGCCCGAGATCGTCTGCATCCGCCGGCCGTAGCGGTGGCCGAGGCCCATGCGGTAGACGCTCTTCGCGCGGCCGACATTGGCGTTGCCGTAGCGGCCGATCGGGATCGTCTCGTCGGTCGGCAGGCCGCACGGCATGCTCGAGACCCAGAGCATCTCGTCGCCCTGTTCGCGCAGCACGCGGTAGGTGAACTGGTGGATGCGCGTCAGCTCGTCGATGCAGGCGGCGGCGCTCGGATGGACGCCGGTGACGAATTCGAGCTGCGCCTCGCTGAAGTCGGTCGTGATGTGCGGGTGCGTCAGCGCCGAGCCGAGCGCGGCCGGATGCGGCGTGAGCGCCAGGCCGTCGTCGGGCAGCGCGCGCAGGCTTTCTTTCTCGATGCCGCGGCGGATCCCTTCCAGCGTGGCGCTCGACACGTCGCGAAGGCGCTCGTTCAGACCGCTCATACGGCGTCTCCCAGATTCGTTGCTGGCGCGGAAGGTAACAGACCTCGCCGGCCGCTGCGCGAGGGCGGACGGGCGCCCCGCCGGCCCGGCGTCGGCCGGGAACTCGGCAAGCGACGGCCGGTCGGACCGGAGCGAATCGCCCGGCGCCGCGACCGGGACGTGCGTCGGCGAGCCGTGGGGCGCGCGCAGGTACTTTCGCGGCGTGCCGGTCGGCTGCGGCGGCGTGGCGTGGTGCATCGGAATCGCGGCCTCGGGCTCGGGCTCGGGCTCGGGCTCGGGCGTCCGCGTCGTGGTCGCCGCGTCGACCGGCGTGCCGACGGTCGCCGCGACGACGAAACATGGGGACGCGAAGCCCGCGGCCGCGCCGACCTGCCGCGGGTGGCGACGCGGGAACGCCGGGTGCATGGGCGGCGGTCGTCCGCGGCTCACCGGACCGAGCCGTCCGGCGAAGCGGCCGCGGCTGCGGGGTTACAGTCGCGACGGTCCGTTCGTCCACCCACCGCGCCGCGGCGCCCTGTCGATGCTGATCCTGCTACCCGTCGATGGCTCGGCTGCGTCCCTCGCCGCCGTGCGCCATGCCTTGCGCTGCCGCGCCGAGGGGCTGCAGGCGTCGTTCCTGCTCGTCAACGTCCAGGAGCCGACGCACTTCTACGAGGTGATGCTTGCGCCGAGCACGGCCGCGATCGACGCAGCGAGCGCCGATGCCGCCGTTCACCTGCTCGCCGATGCCGAGGCGCTGCTCGCCGCGGCCGGCGCCGAACACGAGCGCATCGTCGCGCATGGCGACGCCGCGAAAGTGCTGCTCGACCTGGCCGAGCGCCGCGGCGTCGACGCGATCGTGGTCGGCAGCCGCGGTGCCGGCACGCTCGAGGCCGCGCTGCTCGGCTCGGTCTCGCAGACGCTCGTCCACGGGGCGCGGGTGCCGGTGACGGTGGTCAAGCACGACGACGACGCCGGCTGACCGACACCGCAGGCCCCGCCGGCGTGCGCTAGATTTCCTGCCCGCCCGCGCCGACGTCGGAAAGGACACGCGATGAACCGAGAAGCCCTTCGAATCGTCCTCAGCTTCCACCCGGACGACCAGGCCTGGATCCGGCGCACGCCGGTGCCGGTCCCGAGGTTCTGGGAGGATCACGCGATCGCCCCGGCGCGCGGCGACGTCGTCCGCTTCGGCGGGCGCCAGTTCGTCATCGAAGCACGCATCTGGGAGCACGACGGCCTCGGCCCGGTGCTGCGCCTCTTCGTCGGCGGCGCGCATGCGGAAAGCGACACGACCTTCGGCTGACGGCGGGCACCAGCACAGGAAGCCGCGAGCGGCAGCGCCGAGATGGCGGTCGGACCCACCGCGGGGGGGCGATGAACGGCACCGCGCAGCTGTCGTCCCCCGAGGATCTCGCCGTCCGGGCGAGGCAGCAGGTGCCGTCGCTGAACGCGAGCCGCGACTCATGAGACGCGCGGGCGGCCACCCGATGGGCGACTTCGTCGACTTCGTCGCCGAGCGCGCCGGTACGCAGCGGAGCCTGCTCGACGACCACCCGGACGTGCCGCTGCAGGGTGCCGCCGCGACCGACGCCGCGGCGCGCCTCGGTGCGCCGCCGCGGCCGGCGACCCCCCGGCCGCGCACGCCGGCCTGGCGCATGGAACGCGACGCCCACGTCGAGCCGGTCGCCACCGACCTCGCGACGCCGAAGCTCCACCTGCTCGTCGGCGAGTCCGGTTTCGAGCGGCACCGCGTCGACCCGTTGCTGCTCTCTGTCGAGGGCGGCGGGGACGAGGGCGACGGGAAGCCGAAGACCTGATGGCTGCCGTCTCGCCCAGCGACCGCTCGGACGACGACGCCCCGGCAACGCCGCGACATCTGCCGTCGGTCGACCGGCTGCTGCGCTCGCCGCACGGCGCGGCGCTCGTCGCCGCGCACGGCCACACGCTCGTCGCAGGCGAAGCGCGCGCGCTGCTCGACGGCCTGCGCGCGCACGTCGTCGACGGTCGCGTACGGTGCGGCGAACTGGCGCTCGACGCGCTGGCGAGCCGGCTCGGCGCGCAGGTCGACCGACGCCTCGCGCCCCGCCTGCGCCGCGTCCTCAACCTGACCGGCACGGTCGTCCACACCAACCTCGGCCGTTCGCTGCTCGCCGACGCCGCCATCGCCGAGAGCGTCGCCCTCGCTGGCGCGCCGAACAACCTCGAGTACGACCTCGAGAGCGGCGGCCGCGGCGACCGCGACAGCGCCGTCGAGGAGCTGCTCTGCCGCCTGACCGGCGCCGAGGCGGCGACCGTCGTCAACAACAACGCCGCCGCCGTGCTGCTCACGATCGCCGCGCTCGCAGGCGGCCGCGAGGTCGTCGTCTCGCGCGGCGAGCTCGTCGAGATCGGCGGTGCCTTCCGCATGCCCGACGTGATGGCGAGCGCCGGCGCGACGATGGTCGAGGTCGGCACGACGAACCGCACGCATCCGGACGACTACGAGCGCGTGATCGGCGAGCGCACGGCGCTCGTGATGAAGGTCCACACGAGCAACTACGCGGTGCAGGGCTACACGGCCGCCGTCGACGAGGCGACGCTCGGCCGGATCGCCCATGCCCGCGGCGTCCTGCTGGCGACCGACCTCGGCAGCGGCTCGCTGGTCGATTTGTCGGCCTACGGCCTGCCGCGCGAGCCGCTGCCGCAGGACATGCTCGCCGCCGGCTGCGACGTCGTCACCTTCTCCGGCGACAAGCTGCTCGGCGGCCCGCAGGCCGGGCTGATCGTCGGCCGGACGGCGGTGCTCGAGCGGATCCGGCGCTGTCCGCTGAAGCGCGCGCTGCGGGTCGGCAAGCTGCCGCTGGCCGCGCTCGAGGCGACGCTGCGGCTCTATCTGCGCCCCGAGCGGCTGGCGGCCGACCTGCCGACGCTGCGCCTGCTGACGCGGCGTGCCGACGACATCCGGACGATAGCGGCGGCGCTCGCGGCACCGGTCGCCGCTGCCGTCGCGCCGCGCTTCACCGTCACAGTGGTCGACCTGCTCGGCCAGATCGGCTCGGGCTCGTTGCCGGTCGACCGCCTGCCCTCGGCCGGCCTCGCGCTCGCGCCTGCGGCCCGCGCCGGCACGGGACGCGCGCTCGACGCGCTGGCACGTGCACTCCGCGCGCTGCCGCTGCCGGTCATCGGCCGGATCGCCGACGACCGGCTGCTGCTCGACCTCCGCTGCCTCGACGACGCGGCCGATCTCGCCGCGCAGCTCCCGCGACTCGCCCAGGGCCTCTCGGCGCACTGATCGTCGGCACCGCGGCCCCCATCGACCACGGCAAGCCAACGCTCGTCCGCGCGCTCACCGACGTCGACACCGACCGCCCGCCCGAAAATAAGACGCGCGGCATCTCGGTCGAGCTCGGCCATGCCGCCTGCCGGTGCCGGCACGGCCGGACCTCGATCCGATCGGCTTCGTCGACGTGGCCGGGCCACGAGCGCCGCGTCCGCACCCTGCGCGCCGGCGCCACCGGGATCGACTGCGCGCTGCGGGCCGTCGCTGTCCACCGCATCGGCCCGCTCCGTTGCGTCGGCGATGTGCATAGACTGCGCACCGACGCGCTCCTGCGCCGCTAGCCGGAGGCCCGAGACGGTCGTCGGGAGGGGAAACGTTCCCGGTGGGACGGCCGGGCTTCAAACCCGGTGGGTGGTGCCACGCGCCGCCGGGTGGGTTCGACTCCCATTCCCCTCCGCCGCGGCACCTGCCGGGTCGTTCAGGGCACGACGGTATCGCCGAGGACGACGCCCTCGCGGCGCGGATCGGTGCCGCCCTGCAATGCCGGCGCACCGTTCAGCTGCACGCGCACGATGCTGTTGATGCCGCTCGCCTGCGCGCCGAGGCCGACCGTGTGGCCGAGCGCGCGCAGGCCGGTGACGAGCGCGTCGGCGGCGCCGTCGTTCGCCGCCGCGACGTTCGGATGCTCGCCGCCGATGTTGGTCGTCGGGCTGTTGCTGGCACCGAAGTCGACGAGCCCCGACGACTGCTGCGCGTCGAGCCCCCAGTCGAGCGTGCCGACGAGCGTCTTGACGACGTATTGCGGGATCGTGCCGCCACCGGGCGAGCCGGTCGCCATCACGAAGTCGCCCTTGCTGCCGTCGGCGGCGATCTTGAACACGAGCGTCGGCGCCATCGAGCTGCGCGGCCGCTTGCCCGGCGCGACGCGGTTGGCGATCGGCCGGCCGCTGGCGTCGGTCGGCGCTGCCGAGAAGTCGGTGAGCTGGTTGTTGAGCAGGAAGCCGCGGGTCATGTGGAACGAGCCCATGCTCGACTCGACGGTCGTCGTCGCGCTCAGCACGTTGCCCGCGGCGTCGACGATCGTGAACTGGTTGGTGCCGTGCTCGACGGTCGTGGTGTCGAGGCCGCGCGGCGCGACCGCGAAGGTGCCCGCCGTCGCGGTGCCCAGGCTGCCGCGAAAGCTGATCAGCGCCGCGCGGCTCTGCAGGTAGGTCTTGTTGAGGAGCGTGTCGGCGGAGCCGCCGGGCAGCGGCACGAAGTCGGTGTCGGCGATGTAGAGATCGCGGTCGGCATAGGCGAGGCGCTCGGCCTCGCTGATCAGGTGGACGCCGTGCACCGTCGGTTTGCCACCTTCGAGATCGATCGCAGTGGGCTTGTCGAGCGCCACGTTGAAGTTCTCGATGATGCCGAGCGCCGAGGCGACGGTGATGCCGCCGGACGTCGGCGGCGGCGCGCCGCAGACCCAGTAGGCGCGATAGGTCGTGCAGACCGGCTCCCGCTTCTTCGCCTGGTAGGCCGCGAGGTCGGCGAGCGTCGTCTTGCCCGGCGTCAGCGCCGAGCCGTCGTTCGCGGCGACGGTGCTCGCGATCTTCGCGACGATGTCGGCGGCGATGGGACCGGTGTGGATCGCGTCGGCGCCGCCGGTGGCGAACGCAGCCAAGGTTTGCGCGTAGGCCGGATTGGTGAGCAGTGTGCCGAGCGCCTTGGGCGAGCCGTCGGCGTTGAAGAAGTACGCGGTCGCCTCGGCGTCGTGCTTCAGGTTGGCGGCGTTGGCGGCGATCGCCGCGGCGAGCCGGCCACCGATGCGAAAGCCGTTCGTCGACAGCGCGATGGCGTCGTCGAAGAGGCCCTGCCAGGCGAGCTTGCCATGGTCCTTCTGCACCGCCTCGAGAAGACGCGGGATGCCGATGGTGCCGATCGAGCGGCCGCTGGCGCGGGCGTTCGGCTTGGGCGCCGTGCGGTCGGTCGCGTCGTCGACGTAGCGCAGGTAGTTCTCGGTCGCCGCGGCGGGCGCCGACTCGCGGCCGTCGTAGGCCTCGACCGTCTTCGCCGCGGCGTCGTAGTAGAGGATGAAGCCGCCCGACCCGAGGCCGGTCGCCTCGGGGACCGTGAGGCCCAGCACGGCCTGGACCGCGACCGCCGCGTCGGCGGCGCTGCCGCCGCGCTTGAGCACCGCGCAGCCGGCGGCGCTTGCGAACGCGTTGGACGTCGTCACCATGTAGTTGCGCGAATGCACCGCCTTCAGGCCGACGCGGTAGCCCGACGCCGCTTCGGGCAACGACGGGTCGCCCGGCTGGTTCGACCCGACGACGACGCTTGCGCCGGTGCTCGTGACCGCCTCGCAGGCGGTGTCGACGGCGACCGGTCGCACGTCGTCGTCACCGCCGCCGCACGACGCGAGCAGCGCAAACGGGACGACGGCGATGGCGAGAAGGGCTTTGGGCAGGGAAGGCGTCGGCATGCAGGGGCTCCGATGGATCAGGCCGCGACTCTACGACGACTTTCGCCGCGACCGCGCGGCGTCGACGCTCAGGACGGGCGTGCGCCGAGCCGTGCGAGCGTGTCGCCGGCGATGCGGCAGATGCGCCACTCGGGCATCACCGTCGCGCCCATGCCTTCGTAGAAGCGGATCGCGGTCTCGTTCCAGTCGAGCACGCTCCATTCGAAGCGTCCGCAGTCGCGTTCCACGGCAAGCGCCGCGAGCCGGGTCAGCAGCGCGCGGCCGATGCCGGCGCCGCGGTGTTCGGGCCGCACGTACAGGTCCTCGAGATAGAGCCCGGGCTGCGCGAGAAAGGTCGAGAAGTTGGTGAAGTAGAGCGCGAAGCCGACGACCTCGCCGCCTCGCTCCACGACCAACGCTTCGGCTGCGGGGCGCGGGCCGAAGAGCTGCACCGCGAGCTTTTCCGGCGTCGCGCGGACCAGATGGAGCAGCCGCTCGAAGTCGGCGAGCTCGCGGATCAGCTGCACGAGCGCCGGCACGTCGTGCGGCGCGGCCGGGCGGAGCTGGAACGGGGCTTCAACGGGCATCGACGGAATTCTCGCACCGCGCTCCCCGGACATCGGCGCCCGCCGGTCGACCGGGTGTCGACGTCGGCGCGGCGCCGGCCGCGGCGTAGAGTGGCGGCGATGCACGCCGTCGAGCCGCCCTACGCCGTCCGCCGCGAAAGCCGCAGCCGCTTCGTCGCGATCCGCGGCCTGCGCTACCACGCGCGGCTCTGGGGCGACCCGGCGCTCGCCACGCAGGAGCGCCCGCCGCTGCTGATGCTGCACGGCTGGATGGATCTCTCGGCGTCGTTCCAGTTCGTCGTCGATGCGCTCGAGCGCGACCGCCTCGTCGTCGCGCTCGACTGGCGCGGCTTCGGCCTGACCGAATCGCCGCCGGTCGACACCTACTGGCTGCCCGACTACCTGGGCGACCTCGACGCCGCGATCGACGCGCTCGTGCCCGACCGCCGGATCGACCTGCTCGGCCACAGCATGGGCGGCAACGCGGCGATGCTCTACGCCGGCGTCCGGCCGGAGCGCGTTCGCCGGCTCGTGAACCTGGAAGGCTTCGGCATGCCGGAGACGCTGCCCGAGCAGGCGCCGAAGCGCTACGCGCAATGGCTCGACCAGTTGGCGAAGCCGGCGGAGCTGCGTCCCTACGCGACCCTCGACGGCGTCGCCGAGCGGCTGCGCAAGACCAATCCGCTGCTGCCGGTGTCCCGCGCGCGCTGGCTGGCGCGGCACTGGGCCCGGCAGCGCACCGGCGCCGACGGCGACGCCGGGCCGTGGGACATCCTCGCCGACGCCGCGCACAAGCGCATCCACCCGGTGCTCTACCAGGTGCCCGAGGCGCTCGCCTGCTGGCGCCGGATCACGGCGCCCGTACTGTGGGTCGAGGGCGACCGGACCGACATCGCCGGCTGGTGGGGCACGCGCTACACCAAGGCGCAGTTCCACGAGCGCCTGTCGGTCGTCGCGCAGGTCGAGCGGCACGTCGTCTCGCCGGCGGGCCACATGCTCCACCACGACCAGCCGGAGGCGCTCGCGCGGCTCCTCGAAGCCTTCCTCGGCTGAACGGCGAGCCATGCGAAAATCGACGTTTTGGACCTACGTGCCGGCCCGCGCGGCGCCTCGAGAAAGCCACCCATGGACATCGAACTCATCAACGCCATCGGCAACCACCTGGCCGACCTGACGCAGCGCACGGTCGACCTCCGGGGGTATCTTTGACTACGACCGCAAAGCGCTGAGGCTCAACGAAGTCAACGCCGCGCTCGAGAACCCGAACGTCTGGAACGAACCCAAGCGCGCGCAGGAGCTCGGCCGCGAGAAGCGGATGCTCCAGACCGTGGTCGAAACGATCGATCACCTGACGAGCAACCTCTCCGACAACACCGAACTCTTCGAGATGTCGAAGGCCGACGCCGACGAGGCCGGCCTGGTCGGCATCGAGCAGGACGCGAAGAAGCTGGAGGACATCGTCGCCCAGCTCGAATTCCGCCGGATGTTCAACAACCCGGCCGACCCGAGCAACTGCTTCATCGACGTCCAGGCCGGCGCCGGCGGCACCGAGGCCTGCGACTGGGCGTCGATGCTGCTGCGCCAGTACCTCAAGTACGCCGAGCGCAAGGGCTTCAAGACGACGATGGAAGACGAGTCCGAAGGCGACATCGCCGGCATCAAGAGCGCGACGATCAAGGTCGAGGGCGACTACGCGTTCGGCCTGCTGCGCACCGAGACCGGCGTGCATCGCCTCGTCCGCAAGAGCCCCTTCGATTCGGCCGGCGGCCGGCACACGAGCTTCGCGAGCATCTTCGTCTACCCCGAGGTCGACGACTCGATCGAGATCGACATCAACCCGTCGGACGTGCGCACCGACACCTTCCGCGCCAGCGGTGCCGGCGGCCAGCACATCAACAAGACCGACTCGGCGGTGCGGCTCACGCACATCCCGACCGGCATCGTCGTGCAGTGCCAGGACGGCCGCAGCCAGCACAGCAACCGCGACGTCGCCTGGAAGCGCCTGCGCTCGCGGCTCTACGACTTCGAGATGAGGAAGCGGATGGAAGAGCAGCAGAAGCTCGAGGACACCAAGACCGACGTCGGCTGGGGCCACCAGATCCGCTCGTACGTGCTCGACCAGAGCCGCATCAAGGACCTGCGCACCAACGTCGAGATCAGCAACACGCAGAAGGTGCTCGACGGCGACCTCGACCCGTTCATCGAGGCCAGCCTCAAGCAGGGCGTGTGATGGGCCGCGCCACCGTCCGCGCGTTCCTCTTCGACCTCGACGGCACGCTGATCGACAGCATGCCGCACCACCAGCACGCCTGGGTGCGCTGGTACGAACGCCGCTCGCTGCCGATGCTCGGGCGCAGCTGGTTCGCCGAGACGGCAGGCCGGTCGAACCCCGAGATCCTCGGCGACCTGTTCCCGCTGCTCGGCGCCGACGAGCACGCGGCGATGGGCGACGAGAAGGAAGCGATCTACCGCGAGCTGGCGGCCGAGTCGCTCGCGCTGGTCGCGGGCGCCGACGCGTTCGTGCGGCGGGCCCGCGACGCCGGCTCGCGGCTCGCCGTCTGCACCGCGTCGACGCCGCTCAACATGCGCCTCGCCTTCGAGCGCTTCCACATCGACGCCTGGGTGGACACGGTCACGAGCCCGTCCGACGGCCTGCGCGGCAAGCCGCACCCGGACATCTTCCTCGAGGCCGCCAGGCGACTCGGCGTCGCGCCGGCCGACTGCGTCGTCTTCGAGGATGCGCCGCTCGGCGTCGAGGCCGCGCGCCGCGCCGGCATGAAGGCCGTCGTGCTGACGACGACGCTGCCGGCCGACGCGTTCGCCGGGTTCGACAACGTCATCGCGGTCGCGGCGGACTTCCTGCAGCTCGACGCCGCCGCGCTCGGCCGGGCACCGGCTTCATCTTCCACCGAGAGCGATCGACCACATGATGCGTGAAGCCACCCCCGCACTGATCCGCCGCGAGGAATACACAGCGCCTGCGTTCTGGATCCGCAGCGTCGACCTGACCTTCGACCTCGATCCGGCGAAGACGATGGTCATCAGCCGGATGACGCTCGAACGCAATGCCGACCTGCCGGCGCAGCCGTTGCGCCTGCACGGCGAGGACCTCGCGCTGACGCGGCTGCTGGTCGACGGCGAGTCGGTGTCGTTCCGCCACGAGGACGGTCTGCTCGTCGTCGACAGCCTGCAGCACATCGCTCCGGGCCCGTTCACGCTCGAGATCCGCAGCACCTGCGCGCCGGCGAAGAACACCCAGCTCTCCGGCCTCTATACGTCGGGTGGCGGCTTCTTCACGCAGTGCGAGGCGCAGGGTTTCCGGCGCATCAGCTATTTCCTCGACCGGCCCGACGTGATGGCGGTCTACACCGTGACGCTGCGTGCGGACAAGGCGGCGTATCCGGTGCTGCTGTCGAACGGCAACCTGGTCGAGCAGGGCGATCTGGCCGGCGGCCGGCACTTCGCGAAGTGGCACGACCCCTTCCCGAAGCCGAGCTATCTCTTCGCGCTCGTCGCCGCCGATCTCGTCGCCCGGGAGCAGCAGATCCGCACGCGTTCCGGCACCGACCACCTGCTGCAGGTCTATGTGCGCCGCGGCGACCTCGGCAAGACCGAGCACGCGATGCAGTCGCTCGTCGCTTCGGTCGCTTGGGACGAGGCCCGCTTCGGCCTGCCGCTCGATCTCGAACGCTTCATGATCGTCGCGGTCGAGGACTTCAACATGGGCGCGATGGAGAACAAGGGCCTCAACATCTTCAACACGAAATACGTGCTCGCGACGCCCGCGACAGCGACCGACGAGAACTTCCACGGCATCGAATCGGTCGTCGGCCACGAATATTTCCACAATTGGACCGGCAACCGCATCACGTGCCGCGACTGGTTCCAGCTGAGCCTGAAGGAAGGCCTGACGGTCTTCCGCGACCAGGAATTCAGCATGGACATGACCGGCAGCGCGAGCGCGCGCGCCGTCAAGCGGATCCAGGACGTGCGCCGGCTCCGCGAGATCCAGTTCCCTGAGGACGCCGGCGCGATGGCGCATCCGGTGCGGCCCGACAGCTACGTCGAGATCAACAATTTCTACACCGCGACGATCTACGACAAAGGCTCGGAAGTCGTCCGGATGATGCAGACGCTCGTCGGCCGCGACGGTTTCACGAAGGGCATGTCGCTGTACTTCGAGCGCTTCGACGGCCAGGCCGTGACCTGCGACGACTTCGCCCAGGCCATCGCCGACGCCAACCCGGGCAGCGAGCTCGCCAGGACGCTGCCGCAGTTCAAGCGCTGGTATGCGCAGGCCGGCACGCCCAAGCTCGTCGCCCGTGGTCGCTACGACGCCGGCGCGCGCACGTACACGCTGCACTGCGAGCAGTCGAACCGGCTCGCGGGCGGCGTGCCGCAGCCGCCGCAGGTGCTTCCGCTCGCGATCGGGCTCGTCGCCGACGACGGGCGGGCGCTGCCGCTGCGCCTCGCTGCCGACGCTCCGGACGCCGACGCGCCGACCGAGCGCGTGCTCGTGCTCGAGGACGCCAGCAGCGAGTTCACGTTCGTCGGCGTGGAGGCCGAACCGGTGCCCTCGCTCCTGCGCGGCTTCTCCGCGCCGGTGGTCCTCAGCGACGGACTCTCCGAAGCGCAGCTGCTCGTGCTGCTGCAGCACGACAGCGACCCGTTCAACCGCTGGGAGGCAGGCCAGCGGCTGGCGCTCGGTCGGCTGCTGCCGGCGGCCGCGGGCGGCGCGGCGCTCGTGCTCGATGCGCCGTTCATCGAGGCGATGCGCGCGGTGCTGCGCCACCCGACGCTCGACGCCGCGTTCAAGGACCTGATGCTGACGCCGCCGAGCGAGGCCTACCTCGCCGAGCACCTGGAGTCGGTCGACCCGCAACGCATCCACGCCGCGCGCCAGACGATGCTCGCGCAGCTCGCGGCGGAGCTGCGCGCCGATTGGGAGTGGGCCGCCGACACGCTGCAGGTCGGCGGTGCGTATTCGCCCGACGCCGTGTCGGCCGGCAAGCGTTCGCTCGCCAACCGCGCCCTGGCGATGCTCTGCCTCGACGCCACCGACCGCGGCGACGCGGTCTGGCCCGGCCGCGCCTTCCAGCGCTTCGAGACCGCCGCCAACATGACCGAGCGGCTCGGCGCGCTGACCGCGCTCGTCCATGCCGGCGCCGAGCTCGCGGCACCGGCGCTCGAGACGTTCCACGCCCTCTTCCGCGACGACGCCCTCGTCATCGACACCTGGTTCTCGCTGCAGGTGACGGCGCCGGAGCGCGACGGCCGCGTCTTCGCGCGTGCCAGGGAACTGCTGGCGCACCCTGACTTCTCGATCCGCAACCCGAACCGCGCGCGCAGCGTCGTGTATGCGCTTTGCGCGACCAACCCCTCCGCATTCCATCGCCCCGACGGCGCGGGCTATGCGTTCTGGGCCGATCGCGTGATCGAGCTCGACGGCTTGAATCCGCAGCTCGCGGCACGGATCGCCCGCGTCACCGACCGCTGGAACCGCCTCGTCGAGCCCTACCGTTCCGCGGCCCGTGCGGCGGTCGAGCGCGTCGCCGCGCACGCCGGCCTGTCGGCCAACGTGCTCGAAATCATCCACCACGCCTCGCAGGAATGACCGTGCCGAAGCTTCCGAAGACGAACGCCTTCTACGCCCAGTCGGGCGGCGTCACCGCGGTCATCAACGCCTCGGCGTGCGGCGTCGTCGAGACCGCACGGCAGCACCGCGACCGCATGGGCAAGGTGTACGCCGGCCGCAACGGCATCATCGGTGCGCTGACCGAGGACCTGATCGACACGTCGAAGGAATCGACGTCGGCCATCGCCGCGTTGCGGTCGACGCCTTCGGGTGCGTTCGGCTCGTGCCGCTACAAGCTCAAGTCGCTCGACGCCAACCGGCGCGAATACGAGCGCCTGATCGAGGTCTTCAAGGCGCACGGCATCGGCTACTTCTTCTACAACGGCGGCGGCGACTCGGCCGACACCTGCTTCAAGGTGAGCCAGCTCTCCGAATCGATGGGCTACCCGCTGCAGGCGATCCACGTGCCGAAGACGATCGACAACGACCTGCCGATCACCGACTGCTGCCCGGGTTTCGGCTCGGTCGCGAAGTACGTCGCCGTCTCGACGCTCGAAGCCTCGTTCGACGTGCGCTCGATGGCCGCGACGTCGACCAAGGTCTTCGTCGTCGAGGTGATGGGCCGCCACGCCGGCTGGATCGCTGCCGCCGGTGCGCTCGTCGAGGACCACGGCATCCCGGTCGTCGTGCTGTTTCCGGAGGTCGTGTTCGACCAGAAGAAGTTTCTCGCGCGGGTCGACACGCTCGTCAAGACGCACGGCTTCTGCACCGTCGTCGTGTCCGAAGGCTGCCACCATGCCGACGGCACGTTCCTCGCCGAGCAGGGCGCACGAGACGCCTTCGGCCACGCGCAGCTGGGCGGCGCAGCGCCGGTGGTCGCGAACATGATCAAGGAGGCGCTGGGCCACAAGTTCCATTGGGCGGTCGCCGACTACCTGCAGCGCGCCGCGCGCCACATCGCCTCGGCGACCGACGTGCAGCAGGCCTACGAGCTGGGCAAGAAGGCCGTCGAGCTCGCGCTGCAGGGGCACAACGCCGTCATGCCGACGATCGACCGCATCAGCGACGCGCCCTACCGCTACAAGATCGGCATGGCACCGCTCGCCAAGGTCGCGAACGTCGAGAAGTTCATGCCGAAGAATTTCATCACGCGCGACGGCTTCGGCATCACCGACAAGTGCAAGGCCTACCTCGCGCCGCTGATCCGGGGCGAGGACTATCCCAAGTACAAGAACGGCTTGCCGGTCTACGTCACCTTGAAGAACGAGGCGGTGAAGAAGAAACTCGACCGTTTCGAGCTGCAGTGAACCCGCTGCCGCGCCGCCGAGGGCGCGACGACGGCGCGTTGCGGGGGCCGGAGTCGATCCGCTAGAATTCTGTTTTTGCCGGTGTAGCTCAGTTGGTAGAGCAGCGCATTCGTAATGCGAAGGTCAACAGTTCGATTCCGTTCATCGGCACCAGTGAACAGAGCGTGAGCCCGGCGACGAGTCGCCGGGCTTTTTTTCTTGTGCTCCCGGCCTCGTTCAGACTTGCCCCCGAACGAGGCGCCGAAGGTCGGCGATCCGATCATCGCGCGCAGCGTGTGCTCGATGCGATCGTCGTTGGCGAGGAGCAAGCGGCTCATGCGATCGACGAGCGCCGGGTCGGGCATGTCGGCGCCGAGGCAGACCGCGAGCTGGCGGCTCGCATGGCGCGCCGAGGCCGGGTGCCCCGCGAGCGTCGTGTGCAGATCAGATCAGATCAGTCGCGGCGGTCGCGGTGGTCACCGCGTTCGTTGCGGTCGCCGCGGACGCCACGGTCGTTGTCCGAGCCGCGGTGATCGCGACGGTCGTCACGCCACCCGGGACCGCGCTCGTGACCGGGTGGATGGCGACGGCCCCAATCCGGGTGCTCCCGTACATAGCGCTCGCGCACCCAGTCCTCGCGGACGAAGTAGACCGGCTGGCCGCAGGCCGCATAGCGGTTGCAGTAACGCCCCCAGTTCTGCTGTTCGACCGCCGGAACGTACAGGTAGATCGGCCGGCGTTCGACCCGCACCCTCGGCGGCGCCACGATCACCGGCTGCTGCACCACGAGCGCCGGCGGTGGCACATCGCCGATGTTGATCCGGCCGTAGACGCCCGGCTGGTTGATCCCGATCGAGACCCCGACGCTCGGTTGCGCAGCGGCCGAGGCGACGGCGCCGATAGCGCCGAGGGCGACGAAGGCGCCAAGCACTCCATTCATGAGATTCCCCAAGTGACGACCCCACGTACAACGCCGATCGCGCGACGGCCGTGGACAGGAATTTCTGCCCCCCGAAAAGCTTTACGTCCGGTCAGCGTGGGCAGGATGCGTCGCTTCGGCGTGATCACGGACACGTCCTACACCATGCCTCATCGCCCTCCGACGATCGAAGCGTCGACGGGCCGTTTACGCTTCTGCGTCGCGGTGTTCGCGATCGGCGCAACGCCGCTGGAGAGAGCAATGTCGATGTGGGGCGAGGTGGTCGGAAGCCTGCGGGCGATGACGCTCTGGCAGTTGTTGTTCGCGTTCCTGGCGTGCATCGGCTATGCGCTCGTTCAGGGGCGCCTCGTCGGTCTTCGCACCAGGGCGATCGTGCTCGCGTTCACCGGGGTCGCCGCCCTCGCCTTCGTGCTCGAGGGGGAGCGCTGGGTCGACGGCTTCATGTTGATCGTGATGGCGTTGGCCGGCATGGGCGTGTTCGCGGCGCTGGTCTGGCTGGCGAGCCGGGTGCTCGGCCTGACCACGACCGGCGCGCCGCGGCCGGTCGACTCGCTGATCAGCCTGCCGCCGGGCGCGGGCGATGCGCCCGGACATGCGAGCGCGCTGCCCACGGCGCCACGGGCCGCGCCGTCGCACTGACCACGGGCTTTTCCCGAGCCGCGACGCGGCGGGCGGCGGCGTCGGTCGGCTAACATTCTCGTTTGGCCGTTTTTCGCGTGCGGCCCGCGCGTCGAATGGCCGACGCCTTGTCCGAGTCGCCCGCCGGTGCCGGTGCCGGCGTTCGACCGTCGACGCGACGCGAACCCTTCTGGAGACCCGATGATTTCCTTTCCCGTTGCCCTGCGCAGTCTGATGGCCCTCGGCGTCGCCGGCGCCGTCGCGTCCGCGGCCGCCGCCGACATCAAGATCGGCGCCGCCGAGGCGTTGTCCGGTCCGGCCGGCCAGTACGGGCAGTCGATCCGCAACGGCCTGCAGCTCGCCGTCGACGAGCTCAACGCCGCTGGCGGCGTCAAGGGCAACAGGATCGCCATCCAGTTCGAGGACGAGCAGGGGAGGAAGGAGCAGGCGATCGACGTCTTCAAGAAGCTCATCTTCCAGGACAAGGTGCTGATGCTCTTCGGCCCGACGCTCTCCAATTCGGCGCAGGCGGCCGATCCGATCGCGCAGGCGGCCAAGGTCGTCGCCTTCGGCACCTCGAACACCGCCGACGGCATCACCTCGATCGGCGACCACGTGTTCCGCAATTCGGTCACCGAGGCCGACGTTCTGCCCGAGACGTTGCGCATCGCCATCAAGAAGACGGGCTTGAAGAAGGTCGCCGTGCTCTACGGCAACGACGACGTCTTCACCAAGAGCGGCTACGACGCCTTCAAGAAGGCGCTCGACGACCTGAAGATCACCGTGACGACGACCGAGACCTTCTCGAAGGGCGACGTCGACTTCAAGGCACAGCTCACCAAGATCAAAGCGAGCGGCGCGGACGCGATCGTGCTGTCGGCGCTGATCGCCGAGGGCGCGCCGATCATGGTCCAGGCGCGCAACCTCGGCATCGACGTGCCGATCATCGGCGGCAACGGCATGAATTCGGTCAAGGTCTTCGACCTCGCCAAGGACCGCTCGGACAACCTCTGGGTCGGCAGCCCCTGGGCGCTCGGCAGCCAGACGCCCGAGAACCAGCACTTCGTCGTCGCCTACACGCAGAAATACAAGTCCGCGCCCGACCAGTTCGGTGCGCAGGCCTACGACGCGATGAACATCGTCGCGACCGCGCTCGCCAAGATCAAGCTGACCGGCACGCTCGACGCCGATCGCAAGGCGCTGCGCGACGCGCTGCCGGCGGTCACGCACACCGGTGCGACCGGCGCGTTCAAGTTCCGCCAGGCGATGGGCCGCGACGGCAAGCCTGCCGGCTACGACGCGCAACAGGCGGCGATCGTGAGCGTCACCAAGGCGGGCAAGTACCAGATCGAGAAGTAGCCACTGCCGCTTTCCGTGGGCGCGCTGGCGATTCGCCGCGTGCCGCCGGCAGCTTCGATGCTCGAACAACAACTCCTCAACGCGCTGTCGCTCGGCTGCGTCTACGCGCTCTTCGCGCTCGGCTTCACGCTCGTTTTCGGCGTGCTCGGCGTGATCAACCTGTCGCACGGCGCGGTGTTCATGATCGGCGCCTACGCGGCGCTGCAGGCGGTCACGACGCTCGCCCTGCCGCTCTGGGCGGCACTGGTCGCCGCCTTCGTGGTCAGCGGCGCGATCGGCCTCGCGATCGACGTCCTCGTGCTGCGGCCCCTGCGCCGCCGCAACGCGCCGCACCTGATCCCGATGATCGCGACGATCGGCCTCGCAATCTTCTTCAACAGCGCGTCGCAAGGCGTGTTCGGCGCCGAGAACCTGCGCTTCCCGGCCGATGTCGTGCCCGACACGCAGGTCCGCTTCGCAGGTGTGCAGATCAGCGAGCTCGAGATCGCGATCATCGTCCTGTCGTTCGCTCTGATGGCGGCGCTGCTGCTCGTGATGCGCAGGACGCGCCTCGGCCGGGCACTGCGGGCGATCGCCGAGTCGCCGAAGGCGGCGGCGCTGCTCGGCATCGACGTCGAGGGCCTCTTCTTCCTGACGTCGTTCGTCGCCGCGGCACTCGGCGGCGTGAGCGGCGTGCTGATCGCGCTCTACTCGAACGCCGTCTTCCCGCTGATGGGCCAGCCGATGCTGCACAAGGGCATCGCGGTCATCATCCTCGGCGGCATGGGCGACATCCGCGGTGCGTTGCTCGGCGGGCTCTTCCTCGGCTTCGCGGAGGTCATGTCGGTCGCCTACATCGGCTCGACGATGCGCGACGCGGTCGCCTTCGGCCTGCTGTTCCTCGTCCTGCTGCTGCGCCCGCAAGGCCTGTTCGGCAAGGTGCTCGAGCGCAAGGCGTAGATGACGACCCCCGTCGCTTCGCTCCCGCCCCCCGAGGGGGCGCCGGCCGTCCTTGGGGCGGCCCGGCGGACGGCCGGCCGGATGACGACCCACGTCGCTCCGCTCCCGCCCCCCGAGGGGGCGCCGGCCGTCCTCGGGGCAGCCCGGCGGACGGCCGGCCGGATGACGACCCACGTCGCTCCGCTCCCGCCCCCCG
>CAXUDL010000017.1:96405-96508 GCA_964249855.1 uncultured Rhizobacter sp.
AGGGGGCGCCGGCCGTCCTCGGGGCGACCCGGCGGACGGCCGGCCGGATGACGACCCCCGTCGCTCCGCTCCCGCCCCCCGAGGGGGCGCCGGCCGTCCTCGG
>CAXUDL010000018.1:0-86054 GCA_964249855.1 uncultured Rhizobacter sp.
GCGTTCGACGAGAAGGGCCAGGCCGACACCTGCGCCCGCAAGATCGAGATCTGCACGCGCGCCTACCGCATCCTCGTCGACGAGGTCGGCTTCCCGCCCGAGGACATCATCTTCGACCCCAACATCTTCGCGATCGCGACCGGCATCGAGGAGCACGACAACTATGCGGTCGACTTCATCGAGGCGGTGCGCTGGATCAAGGCGAACCTGCCCGGCGCGAAGGTGAGCGGCGGCGTGTCGAACGTGTCGTTCAGCTTCCGCGGCAACGACCCGGTGCGTGAAGCCATCCACACCGTGTTCCTCTACCACGCGATCCGGGCCGGAATGGACATGGGCATCGTCAACGCCGGCATGGTTGGCGTCTACGACGACCTCGAGCCGGACCTGCGCGAACGCGTCGAGGACGTCGTGCTCAACCGCCGGAAGGACGCCGGCGAGCGCCTCGTCGAGATCGCGGAGAACGCGAAGGGCATGGCGAAGGACGACTCGCTCCGGCTCGCCTGGCGCGCCAAGCCGGTCGAGGAGCGGCTCTCGCACGCGCTCGTCCACGGCATCACCGACTTCATCGCCAATGACACCGAGGAGGTCTACCAGACCGTGCTCGCGAAGGGCGGCCGGCCGCTGCACGTGATCGAAGGGCCGCTGATGGACGGCATGAACGTCGTCGGCGACCTGTTCGGGCAGGGCAAGATGTTCCTGCCGCAGGTGGTGAAGTCGGCGCGCGTCATGAAGTCGGCGGTCGCGCACCTGCTGCCCTACATCGAGGCCGAGAAGCTCGCGATGGTCGAAGCCGGCGGCGAGGCCAAGGCGAAGGGCAAGATCGTCATCGCGACGGTCAAGGGCGACGTGCACGACATCGGCAAGAACATCGTCACCGTCGTCCTGCAGTGCAACAACTTCGAGGTCGTCAACATGGGCGTGATGGTCGCGTGCCAGGACATCCTCGCCCGCGCGAAGGTCGAGGGTGCCGACATCATCGGGCTCTCCGGCCTGATCACGCCGAGCCTCGAAGAGATGCAGTACGTCGCGAGCGAGATGCAGCGCGACGACCACTTCCGCATCAAGAAGATTCCGCTCCTGATCGGCGGCGCGACGACGAGCCGCGTCCACACCGCCGTGAAGATCGCTCCGCACTACGAGGGCCCGGTCGTCTACGTGCCCGACGCGAGCCGCTCGGTGGGTGTGTGCTCCGACCTGCTGAGCGACGAGCGTGCCGCCGTCTACATCGCCGAACTCAACGCCGACACCGAGCGTGTGCGCGCCCAGCACGCCAACCGCAAGGCGACGCCGCTCGTCACGCTCGCCGAGGCCCGCGCCAACAAGACGCCGATCGACTGGTCGACCTACGACGCGCCGCTGCCGAAGTTCATCGGCCGCCGCGTGTTCCGCAACCAGGACCTCGCCGAGCTGGCGCAGGCGATCGACTGGGGCCCGTTCTTCCAGACCTGGGATCTGGCCGGGCCCTATCCGGCGATCCTCACCGACGAGATCGTCGGCGAATCGGCGCGGCGGGTGCTGTCGGACGGCCAGCGCATGCTGCGGCGCGTGATCGAAGGCCGCTGGCTGACCGCCAACGGCGTCGTCGGCCTCTACCCGGCCGCGACGGTCGGCGACGACGACATCGAGATCTACACCGACGCGACGCGCCGCGACGTGCTGATGACCTGGCGCGGCCTGCGGATGCAATCGGTGCGGCCGGTGGTCGACGGCGTCGTGCGGCCGAACCGCTGCCTCGCCGACTTCATCGCGCCGAAGGGCTCGGGCGTCGCCGACCACATCGGCCTGTTCGCGGTCACCGCCGGCATCGGCGCGGAGAAGCGCGAGCAGCAGTTCGTGGCCGACCTCGACGACTACGGCTCGATCATGTTCAAGGCGCTCGCCGACCGCCTCGCCGAAGCGTTCGCCGAGCGGCTGCACCAGCGCGTGCGGAAGGACCTCTGGGGCTTCGCGCCCGACGAGACGCTGTCGACCACCGAACTGATCGCCGAGCAGTACCGCGGCATCCGCCCGGCGCCCGGCTACCCCGCCTGCCCCGACCACACCGTCAAGCGCGAGATGTTCCGCGTGCTGCAGTGCGACGAGATCGGCATGGCGCTCACCGACAGCCTCGCGATGACCCCGGCGGCGAGCGTCAGCGGCTTCTATCTCGCGCATCCGGATGCGCGCTACTTCAACGTCGGCCGGGTCGGCGAGGACCAGCTCGAGGATTGGGCGGCGCGCAGCAGCCTGCCGGTCGCCGAGGCGCGGCGAGCGCTCGCGCCGTCGCTCTAGTGGGCCGCTCCGGCGCAGCCGCTCAGGCTCACGTCGGCCGCGTCTGCGGGTCCGAGCGCCGGCGCCGCCGCCGAGCGCTGCAACCGTCGGTCGACGAGCGCTCTCGCCCTCAAGCCTGCAGCAGCCGCCGGTGCTGGATCGCCTCGGCGAGGTGCCGGGTCGCGATGCGCTCGGCGCCGTCGAGGTCGGCACAGCTGCGCGCGACCCGGAGCGCGCGGTGGAAGCCGCGCGCCGACCAGCCGAGGCGCTGCGCGGTCGTCTGCAGGAACGCCGACGCCGATGCGTCGAGCGCGGCATGCCGGTCGAGCGCGTCGCCGGCGAGCGCCGCGTTGGCGCAGCCCTGGCGCGCCATCGCACGGTCGCGCGCGATCGCGATGCGGACGGCGACCACCGCGCTCGGCTCGCCGGCCGGCGCGGCGGCGAGCGCCTCGGTCGACACCGCTGGCACGTCGATCTGCACGTCGATGCGGTCGAGCAGCGGACCGCTGATCCGGCCCTGGTAGCGCAGCACGGCGTCGGGCGTGCAGCGGCACGCGCGCAGCGGGTTGCCGAGGTGGCCGCACGGGCAGGGATTCATCGCCGCGATGAGCTGGAATCGGGCCGGGAACTCCGCCTGGCGCGCCGCCCGCGAGATCACGATGCGGCCGGTCTCCATCGGCTCGCGCAGCGCCTCGAGGGCACTGCGCGGGAACTCGGGCAGCTCGTCGAGGAAGAGCACGCCGTGGTGGGCGAGCGACACCTCGCCCGGCCGCGGCGGCGAGCCGCCACCGACGAGCGCCACCGACGACGCCGTGTGGTGCGGTGCCCGCACGACCCGACGGCCCCACTGCGCGCTCGCGAAGCCGTGGCCGACGCTCAGCACGGCGGCCGACTCGAGCGCGTCGTCCTGCGTCAGCGGCGGCAGCAGCCCGGCGAAGCGCTGCGCGAGCATCGACTTGCCGGTGCCGGGCGGCCCCCTCATCAGGACGCTGTGACCGCCGGCGGCGGCGATCTCGAGCGCACGCTTCGCGCCCTGCTGGCCTTTCACGTCGCGCAGATCGGGCACGGGGGGTGCAGGACTGCCGGGCGCCGGCACCGCGCGGGCGAGCGGCTCGGCGAGCGCAGGATCGCCCGGCACGAACGCACGGACGACGTCGAGCAGGTGGCGCGCGCCGAAGAGCGCGATGCCGTCGACGCGGGCCGCTTCCTCGGCGCTCGCCTGCGGCAGCACGAGCCCACGGACCGCGCCGTCGCGGTGGCGGCGCAAGGCGAGCGCCATCGCCAGCGCGCCGCGCACCGGGCGCAGGTCGCCGGCGAGCGACAACTCGCCGGCGAACTCGAAGCCGTCGAGCCGCGCCGCATCGAGCTGGCCGCTGGCGGCCAGGATGCCGACCGCGATCGGCAGGTCGAAGCGGCCGGACTCCTTCGGCAGGTCGGCCGGCGCCAGATTGACCGTGATCCGCTGGTTGCCGGGGAAGACGAGGCCGCTGTTCTGCAGCGCCGCGCGGACGCGCTCGCGGGCCTCCTTCACCTCGGTGTCGGCGAGCCCAACCAACGTGAAGCTCGGCAGGCCGTTGACGAGGTGAACTTCGACGGTCACTTCGGGCGCGTCGAGCGCATGCAGCGCGCGGCTGCGGATGACGGCGAGAGACATGGCGACGACGGCAGCGGCGAGCCGGCGAGTCTGCGCCGGCCGGCCGGTCACTGCCTCGCCCCAAACGGGTGCACCCAGTCGGTGGGCGAGCGCCATCCGGCGACGTTGCTCGCCCGCCACGGGCGGCGGGAAGTGCTCTGCGAAACTCCATGTCCCGCTGGCACACATCGTGCGAAACCCCCGGGACTCGACCCACATCTGTGAATCGGAGCACAAATTGAAGAAGACCTTACTCGTTCTCGCCGCCTCGTCGTTCTTGAGCGTCGCCGTCCGCGCTCAAGATGCAGCGCCGTCGCCGCTGACCGCCAACATCAACCTCACCACGAATTACAAGTTCCGTGGCCAGGACCAGGGCAACGTCAACCCGGACCGGGGATTCAGTCCCGCGATCCAGGGCGGTTTCGACTATTCGATGAACGGCTTCTACGTCGGCAACTGGAATTCGAGCATCGGCTGGATTTCGGAAAGCGGCGTCAATTCCCATATCGAAATGGACTTCTACGGCGGCTACCGTGGCGAGATCGGCGGCGGCTTCGGCTACGACGTCGGCATCCTGCAGTACTACTACCCGCACGGCGCGTCGTTCAACGTCACCGAACTCTACGGCGCAGTCACCTACAGCTTCCTGTCGCTGAAGTATTCGGGCACGGTGTCGAAGGATTATTTCGGCTACGGCCGTGCGTTCCGGGACGCGAGCGCGACGCCGATCGACCGACCGAGCGGCCGTGGGACCGGTTATCTCGACCTGAGCGGCAACTATGAAGTGATCAAGGGCCTGACGGCCAACGGGCACCTCGGCTACACCCGCTATGCGAGCGACCTGCGCGACCAGGGCCTGCCGAGCTATTACGACTATCGCATCGGCGTCACCTACGACCTCGGCTCCGGCTTTTCGCTCGCCGGCGCGATCGCCGGTGCGAACAAGCGCGGGTATTACGGCGATATCAACAAGGCGCGGCTGATCGCGACGATTTCCAAAGTCCTGTAACCCACGGGCGGGACGTCGGCCGCGCGCCGGCGCCTCGCCTGCATTTCCACCGAAAGGATCGAGTCATGAAAATGGTGACCGCGATCGTCAAGCCCTTCAAGCTCGACGAAGTGCGTGAGGCGCTGAGCGCGATCGGAGTGCAGGGCATCACGGTGACCGAAGTCAAGGGCTTCGGGCGGCAGAAGGGCCACACCGAGCTCTATCGCGGCGCCGAATACGTCGTCGACTTTCTCCCGAAGGTGAAGATCGAGGCGGCGGTCGACGAGGCCATCGTCGACCGCGTCATCGAGGCGATCGAGAGCGCGGCACGGACCGGGAAGATCGGCGACGGCAAGGTGTTCGTCTCGACGCTCGAGCAGGTCGTCCGCATCCGCACCGGCGAGACGGGCAAGGACGCGCTGTAAGCCGCTGGACGAATTCGACCCGATCCGAACCCAAAGAAGAACGAGGAACACGACAACATGAGGAATTTCCTGGCTTCCCTGGCCCTCAGCGTCGGCGCGCTCTGCGCCGCCACGGTCGCGCCGTCGGCGTTCGCGCAGGACGCCGCGTCCGCACCTGCGTCGGGTGCCATCGCCGACGCCGTGTCGGCCGCCGCTTCCGCAGTGTCCGCGGCCGCTTCGTCGGCGGCCACCGCGCTCGCGCCGGCCGCCGACGCCGCCTCGGCGCCCGCCGCCGCCGCATCGGCGCCCGTGATCAACAAGGGCGACACCGCCTGGATGATCGTCGCGACCGCTTTCGTCATCATGATGTCGATCCCCGGCTTGGCGCTGTTCTACGGCGGCCTGGTGCGCAGCAAGAACATGCTGTCGGTGCTGATGCAGGTGATGGTCACCTTCTCGCTGATCGTGATCCTCTGGTGCATCTACGGCTACAGCCTCGCGTTCACCGAGGGCAACGCCTTCATCGGCGGCTTCGACCGGCTCTTCATGAAGGGCTTGTTCGACAACGTCGCCGGCACGTTCTCGCCCGCGGCGACCTTCAGCAAGGGCGTCTACATCCCCGAACTGCTCTACATGGCGTTCCAGGCGACCTTCGCCGCGATCACCTGCTGCCTGATCGTCGGCGCCTTCGCCGAGCGGGCGAAGTTCTCGGCGGTGCTCGCGTTCATGGTGCTGTGGTTCACCTTCAGCTACGTGCCGATGGCGCACATGGTCTGGTTCTGGCCGGGGCCCGACGCCTTCACGAGCAAGGACGTGGTGGACGCGCAGACCGCCAAGGCCGGCCTGCTGTGGCAATGGGGCGCGCTCGACTTCGCCGGCGGCACGGTGGTCCACATCAATGCGGCGGTCGCGGGCCTGGTCGGCGCGTTCATGATCGGCAAGCGCGTCGGCTACGGCCGCGAGGCGTTCACGCCGCACTCGCTGACGCTGACCATGGTCGGCGCCTCGCTGCTGTGGGTCGGCTGGTTCGGCTTCAACGCCGGCTCGGCGCTCGAGGCCAACGGCACCGCGGTCCTCGCCTTCATGAACACCTTCTCGGCGACCGCCGCGGCGGTGCTCGCCTGGTGCATCGGCGAGTCGATGGTCAAGGGCAAGGCGTCGATGCTGGGCGCGGCGTCCGGCGCCGTCGCCGGCCTCGTCGCCATCACGCCGGCGTGCGGCAACGTCGGCCTGATGGGCGCGATCGTCGTCGGCTTCGTCGCCGGCTTCGCCTGCCTGTGGGGCGTCACCGGCCTGAAGCGCATGCTGGGTGCCGACGATTCGCTCGACGTCTTCGGCGTCCACGGCGTCGGCGGCATCGTCGGCGCGCTGCTGACCGGCGTCTTCAACACGCAGGCGCTCGGCGGCCCGGGCCTGGTCAGCGACTGGGTCACCGCGACGGTCACGTCCAACGGCATCGGCGCGCAGGTCTGGATCCAGCTGAAGGCGGTGGTCGTGACGCTCGTGTGGTCCGGCGTCGTCTCCGTCGTCGCCTATTTCATCGTCGACAAGGTGATCGGCCTGCGGGTGACCGAGGAGGAAGAACGCGAGGGTCTCGACATCGGTGCCCACGGCGAGACCGCGTACCACTTCTGATCGGGCGCGGCCTCTCGCCGCGCGGCTCGGGCGACGGGCCGCGCGTTGCGCTGCGGTCGACACGCGAAAGGCTGCTTCGGCAGCCTTTTTCTCGAGGTTTTGTCCGACAGGCTTGCATCGATCGTCGCCAGCCGCAGATGCGAAGATCGGGACACACCCGGTTTCACTGCGGCATCGGCCCGAACGCCCCATGGTCCCACACCTCATCACCGCCCTGAACGGGCCCATCAATGAACTCGAGCAGCGGATCCTCGAGTCGTTGCCTGCCATCGAGCGCTGGTTTCGGCTCGAATGGATGGAGCACACGCCGCCGTTCTACACGTCGGTCGATGTCCGCAACGCCGGCTTCAAGCTGGCGCCGGTCGACACCAATCTCTTTCCCGGTGGCTTCAACAACCTGACGGTCGAGATGCTGCCGCTCGCCGTGCAGGCGGCGATGGCGGCGATCGAGAAGATCTGCCCCGAGGCGAAGAATCTGCTGCTGATTCCGGAAGCACCGGCGCCCAATACCTTCTATCTCGCGAACGTGCAGCGCCTCGTGCAGGTGTTCCACCAGGCGGGTCTGAACGTGCGCCTCGGCACGCTCGACGAGTCGATCACCCGGCCGACCGAGGTCGGTCTTCCCGACGGCAGCTCGCTCACGATCGAGCCGCTGCTGCGCACGAGGGGCCGCCTCGGGCTGAAGGACTTCGATCCCTGCACCATCCTGCTGAACAACGACCTCGCCGTCGGTGTGCCGCGGGTGCTGCAAGGCCTCTACGAGCAGTACCTCCTGCCGCCGCTCCACGCAGGCTGGCACGCGCGCCGCAAGACCAACCATTTCCACGCGTACGAGGAAGTGGCGAAGAAGTTCGCCAAGCTGCTCGGCATGGATCCCTGGCTCATCAACCCGATGTACACCCGATGTCGCCAGGCCGACTACGCCGCCGTCGGCAGCGCGGAGGAGTGCCTGATGACCAACGCCGAGACGCTGCTCGGCAAGATCCGTCGCAAATACAAGGAATACGGCATCCAGGAGAAGCCGTTCATCATCGTCAAGGCCGACGCCGGCACCCATGGCATGGGCATCATGACGGTGCGCGACCCGAAGGAGTTGTCCGATGTCGGCCGCCACGCCCGCCGCCGGGGCGTCGGCGGCGAGGACGGTGCATCGTTGCCCGAGGTCATCCTCCAGGAAGGCGTGCCCACGCACGAGCGCGTCAACGAGGCGGTGGCCGAACCCGTCGTCTACATGATCGACCGCTATGTCGTCGGCGGCTTCTACCGCGTGAACGCCGAGCGCGGCGTCGACGAGAACCTCAATTCGCCGGGCGCGCGCTTCGTGCCGCTCGCCTTCGCCGAGCACAACCAGCTGCCGCGGCCAGGCGCCAAGCCCGGCGCGAGCGCGCCCAACCGCTTCTACATGTACGGCGTCATCGCCCGCCTCGCGATGGTCGCGGCGAGCTACGAGCTCGAGGCGACCGACCCTGACGCGGAGGTCTACGAGTAGCCGTCGCCGGCGCGCCGACCGGCTTGACGCAGAATCCGCGACTTCCCGACTGAATCCCCGCCACACCCTGTCGGGGCGCCCCGCGTGAGCAGCAGACCCGGCCGTTCGAGCTTCACCGCCTTGTGCCTCGGCGCGCTCGGCGTGGTCTACGGCGACATCGGCACCAGCCCGCTCTACGTCATGAAGACGGTGTTCGATCCGGCCGGCGGCCTGCCGCTCGACGCGCCGAACGTCATCGGGATCGTCTCGATGATCTTCTGGTCGCTGATGGTCGTCGTCACGCTCAAGTACGTGACGCTCATCATGCGGGCGGACAACCACGGCGAGGGCGGGATCATGGCGCTGCTGTCGCTGGCGGCGTCGTCGGTCGTCGACCGGCCGAGATTGCGTCCGGCGCTGCTGATGATCGGCGTCTTCGGCGCGGCGCTCTTCTACGGCGACGGCGTGATCACGCCGGCGATCTCGGTGCTGTCGGCCGTCGAGGGCCTCGAGCTCGCCACGCCGGCGCTCTCGCCGTATGTCGTGCAGATCACGCTCGTCGTGCTGCTCGTGCTGTTCATGATGCAGCGGCGCGGCACGGCGGGCATCGGCAAGGTGTTCGGGCCGGTGATGGTCGCGTGGTTCCTGGTGCTCGCGGTGATGGGCGTCGTCCACTTGCTCGAGGCACCGGCGATCCTCGCGGCGCTCAATCCGCTCGAGGGCCTGAGCTTCGCGCTGCGCCACCAGTGGCTCGCCTTCATCGCACTCGGCTCGGTCGTGCTCGCGCTCACCGGCGGCGAGGCGCTCTACGCCGACATGGGCCATTTCGGCGCCGGGCCGGTGCGCATGTCGTGGTTCGCGATGGTGCTGCCCGCGCTGACGCTCAACTACTTCGGACAGGGCGCGCTGCTCATCGCACACCCGGACGCGATCGAGAATCCGTTCTTCAAGATGTTCCCGCACTGGGCGCTGGTGCCGATGGTGCTGCTCGCCACGCTCGCGACCGTCATCGCCTCGCAGGCCGTCATCTCCGGCGCCTTCTCGATGACCAAGCAGGCGATCCAGCTCGGCTTCCTGCCGCGCATGCGCATCACCCACACGTCGGTGAAGGAAGTCGGCCAGATCTACGTGCCGTCGGTCAACGCGGCGCTGCTCGTCTCGGTGCTCTGCGCGGTGGTCGGGTTCGGCTCGTCGACCGCGCTCGGCTCGGCGTACGGGATCGCGGTCACCGGGACGATGCTGATCACGACCTTCCTCACCTTCTTCGTGCTCCGCCATGCTTGGAAGTACCGGCTCGTGCCCACGCTCCTCGCGACCGGCTTCTTCTTCCTGATCGACGTGGCGTTCTTCTCGGCCAACCTGCTGAAGGTCTTCCAGGGCGGCTGGTTCCCGCTCGTCATCGGCGGCATCGTCTTCACGGTGATGATGACCTGGGCGCGTGGCCGCTCGATGCTGTCGGCGAGCCTGCGCGCCGACGCGATCGAATTGAAGCCGTTCCTCAAGAGCGTGCTCGCGCACCCGCCGATGCGCGCGCCGGGCACCGCCGTCTTCATGAACGGCGAAGCCGACCTCACGCCGACCGCGCTGCTGCACAACCTCAAGCACAACCACGTGCTTCACGAAACCAACCTGTTCGTCAAGGTCAACACGCTCGACGTTCCCTGGGTGCCCTTCGCGCAGCGCTCGAACGCGGTGCAGCTCTGCAGGGGCTGCTGGTCGGTGACGCTCAATTTCGGCTTCAAGAACGACGTCGACGTGCCGAACGCACTCGAACTCCTGGAACACAACGGCATCGTGCTCGATCCGATGACGACATCGTTCTTCCTCTCGCGTGCCACCATCGTGCCGACGCTCGGTGGCGGCATGGCGCCGTGGCGCGAGAAGCTCTACGCGAGCATGCACCGCAACGCCGCGTCGGCCGCCGACTTCCTCAACCTGCCGGCGAACCGCGTGGTCGAGCTCGGCACCAAGGTGCAGATCTGAGCGGCGTCCGATGCTGCGCCAGTGCCACACGACGCTCGCCGTCGACACCGCCGGCCGCGGTCTCGTCGACATCACTCGCCCCATCGCGGCCTGGATCGCCGGCACCGGCATCGACAGCGGCTCCGCGACGCTGTTGATCCGCCACACGTCGGCGAGCCTCGTGATCCAGGAGAACGCCGACCCCGACGTGCGCGCCGACCTCGACCGCTTCTTCGCCCGGCTCGTCCCCGACGGCGACCGGCTGTTCCGCCACGACAGCGAAGGGCCCGACGACATGCCGGCGCACGTCCGCGCGGCGCTGACCGCCGTATCGCTGTCGCTGCCGGTCGCGGGCGGCATGCTCGCGCTCGGCACCTGGCAGGGCATCTACCTGTGGGAGCACCGGCTGCGTCGGCACCGGCGCGAAGTCGCGGCCCACCTGATCGGCGAATGACGCGCGCCGCGCCGGGCCGCGTGCCGGTCGCCCGCTGCCGCTGCTCGCCGACCTGTCGCTGTCGGCGGTCACCGCCGGCTTCGTCGCGGTGCTGTTCGGCTTCACCAGCTCGATCGCGATCGTCTTCCAGGCCGCGTCGGCGCTCGGCGCGACGCCCGCGCAATTGAGCTTGTGGATGTGGGCCCTCGGCCTCGGCATGGGCCTGTGCAGGCTCGTGCGATCGCTCTGGCTGCGCCAGCCGGTGATGGTCGCGTGGAGCACACCCGGCGCTGCGGTGCTCGCGACGGCCGGCGCTGCCGGCGGCTTCGGCCTTGCGGAGGCGACCGGCGCATTCGTGGTCTGCGCGCTGCTCGTCGTGCTCGTCGGCTTCACCGGCGGCTTCGAGCGGATGCTCGGCGCATTCCGCTGCGGATCGCGAGCGCCCTGCTCGCCGGCGTGCTGATGCGCTCCGGTCTCGACGCGTTCGCCGCGATCGGCTCTGCGTCGGGCCTCGCCGTCGCGATGCTCGCGGCATATCTGCTCGGCCGCCGGCGCTGGCCGCGCTACGCGGTGCCCGGCGTGCTCGTCGTCGGTGTCTGTTCGCCCTTGGCCAGGGACGCCTGCACGTCGGCGGCGTCCAGTGGCATGGCAGCCGACGCTGCCGGTGCTGACCGTTCCCGCATGCAGCTGAGCGGCGTCAGCCTCGGCGGCATCGGCTCGGCGTTCCGGGGCGTCGTCGGCGGCGGCGCTGCGCTTTTCGTGCAACAGTGGCGGCCCTCCGGACACCGCAAGGCGCGACGACCATGAAGCTGCTGTTCATCGCCGACCCGCTCGAGAGCTTCAAGGTCTACAAGGACTCGACCTTCGCGATGCTGCGCGAGGCCGCCGCACGCGGTCACGAGCTGTTCGCATGCGAGCCGCAGGACGTGACCTGGGAGCGCGGCAGCAAGGTCCGCGCGCCGGTCCGTGCGTTCCGCCTGACGGGCGACGCGCGCGACTGGTTCGCGCCGCTCGCCGACGGCCCGCGGACCGTGGTGCTCGCCGAGCTCGACGCCGTCGTCATGCGCAAGGACCCGCCGTTCGACAACGAGTATTTCTACGCGACGCACCTGCTCGGCCAGGCCGAGCGCGAGGGCGCCCGCGTGTTCAATCGGCCGGCGGCGCTGCGTGACCATCCCGAGAAGCTCGCGATCCTCGAATTCCCGCAGTTCATCGCGCCGACGCTCGTGACCCGCAGCGAGGCCGAGATCAAGCGCTTCCACGCCGAGCACCGCGACATCATCCTGAAGCCGCTCGACGGCATGGGCGGGATGGGCATCTTCCGCGTCGGCCCGGACGGCCTCAATCTCGGCAGCATCACCGAGACGCTCAACCGCGGCGGCGCGCAGAGCGTGATGGTGCAGCGCTACCTGTCCGAGATCGTCGCGGGCGACAAGCGCATCCTGCTGATCGACGGCGTGCCGGTGCCGCACGCGCTCGCCCGCATCCCGCAGGGCAGCGAGATTCGCGGCAATCTCGCCGTTGGCGGCAAGGGGGTGGCTCAGCCGCTGAGCCAGCGCGACCGCGAGATCGCTGAAGCCATCGGCCCGCTCGTCGCCGCGCGCGGCCTGCTGCTCGTCGGCCTCGACGTCATCGGCGACTGCCTGACAGAGATCAACGTCACGAGCCCGACCGGTTTCCAGGAGATCACGCAGCAGACCGGGTTCGACGTGGCGAAGGCGTTCGTCGACGCGCTGGAACGCGCGGTGCGGTCTGCGCCCCGAGGAGCTGCTGCCTGAGCCTGTCGCGCAAGGGGCTTGCCCCGCGGACGTCGATGTCGGCAAGATGACCGTTCGATCGACCGCGAGCCGGCCCTGACAGCGGGGCAGCAAGTCGCCGCGGGATAATCGGCTTTTGCCTTCGGGCCGGTGCGTCCGCCGCACGCCGGCCCGGCCCGACCCCATGGCCCTGCTGTCCCTCTCCAACGCCCATCTCGCCTACGGCCACGTCGCGCTGCTCGACGGCGCGGGCTTCTCGCTCGACGCTGGCGAGCGGCTCGGCCTGATCGGCCGCAACGGCGCGGGCAAGTCGTCGATGCTGAAGGTCATCGCAGGGCTCGAGAAGCTCGACGACGGCCTGCTGCAGATGACGCAGGGCGTGCGCATCTGCTACGTGCCGCAGGAGCCGGCGTTCGCGCCCGGGCACACGGTGTTCGAGGCGGTGGCCGAAGGCGTCGCCGAGGCGCGCGCGGTGCGCGACGCCTACGAAGCGCACGCCGACGGCGTCGACCTCGACGCGCTGCAGACGCGCATCGAGGCGCTCGACGCCTGGACCTGGGAGCAGCGCGTCGAGACCACGCTCGCGCAGCTCCACCTCGACGGCACGCGCCAGATCGACGAGCTCTCCGGCGGCATGAAGAAGCGCGTCGCGCTCGCCGAGGCGCTGGTCGCCGTGCCCGACGTACTGCTGCTCGACGAGCCGACCAACCACCTCGACCTCGACTCGATCGCCTGGCTCGAGGACCTGCTGCGCGGCTTCCGCGGCAGCGTCATGCTGATCACCCACGACCGCGCCTTCCTCGACGGCGTCGCGACCCGCATCGTCGAGCTCGACCGCGGCATCCTGCGCAGCTACCCGGGCAACTTCAGCGCCTACGAGCGCATGAAGGAAGAGCAGCTCGCCGCCGACGCGCTCGCGGCGGCGCGCGCCGACAAGCTGCTGGCGCAGGAAGAGGTCTGGATCCGCAAGGGCGTCGAGGCGCGCCGCACCCGCAGCGTCGCCCGCATCCAGCGGCTCGAGGCGCTGCGCGCGCAGCGGCAGAAGCGCCGCGACTCGCTCGGCCAGGTGCGGCTCGAGATCGATTCGGGCGCGCCGAGCGGCAGGATCGTCGCCGAGCTGAAGGAGGTGTCGCTCCGCTTCGGCGAGAAGGTCATCGTCGACGATTTCAGCGCGACGATCCTGCGCGGCGACAAGGTCGGCCTGATCGGCCCCAACGGCGCCGGCAAGACGACGCTCCTGAAGCTCGTCCTCGGCGACCTGCAGCCGATGCACGGCTCGGTGCGGCAGGGCACGAAGCTTGAGGTGGCGTATTTCGACCAGATGCGCAGCACGCTGAACCTCGACGCGACGCTCGCCGACACGATCAGCCCGGGCAGCGAATGGGTCGAGTTCGGCGGCCAGAGGAAGCACGTGATGAGCTACCTCACCGACTTCCTGTTCTCGCCGGAGCGCGCCCGTTCGCCGGTCCGCACGCTCTCGGGCGGCGAGCGCAACCGCGTGCTGCTCGCGCGGCTCTTCGCGCTGCCGGCCAACGTGCTGGTGCTCGACGAACCGACCAACGACCTCGACATCGACACGCTCGAGCTGCTCGAGGAGCTGCTGCAGGGCTACGCCGGCACGGTGTTCCTGGTCAGCCACGACCGGCGCTTCCTCGACAACGTCGTCACCAGCACGATCGTCTGGGAAGGCGACGAGTCGCCCGGCCGCTGGCGCGAGTACGAGGGCGGCTACGAGGACTGGAGGCTGCAGCGCGACCGCGCACGGCAGCTCCGCGACGCGGCGGCGAAGCCCGCGGCCAGGGCGCGGGACGCCGCGCCGCCGAAGCTTGCGGCGCCGGCCGCCAAGCCGCGCAAGCTCAGCTACAAGGAGCAGCGCGAACTCGACGAACTGCCGGTCCGCATCGAAGCGCTGGAGGCCGAACAGCGCCGGCTCGCCGACTTCCTGGCGCAGCCCGGCAGCTACGCCGACACGCCCGATCGCGCCCAGGACGCGCAGGCGCGACACGCCCGCATCGACGACGAGCTGCTGGCGGCGATGGAGCGCTGGGAGGCGCTCGGCGCGCGCTGACGACTTTCGCGCCGCCGGCGTGCGCGGCCATTGCGCCGCGGGACGTTCAGAGGCCGGAGAACCGGCTCTCGCGCATCGCGTCCGGGTGCGAGCGGCTGACCATCAACCCCGCCTGCAGGTAGAGCGCGTTGAGCAGCCGCGACGCACGCTCGCGGTCGAACGCCGGCCACGACGCGATCTCGGTCAGGTGCGCGGTCTGGCGCCGCAGCCGCTCGATCGTCGCGCGCAGCGCGCCGCTCGCCGGCATCGCCGAGGCGTCGAACGCCGGCGCGACGCGGTAGACCGCAGGGCCGGCGATCTCGGGCAGCAGCTCTCGCCGCGGGCCGCGCATCGCAAGTTCCCACAGCAGCGGATTGAGCGGCTGGTAGTGCTCGGGGTCGCCGACGAGCGCGCGCTCGGGGTCGTCGAGCGGGCGCAGCGTCGCCGCCTCGACGAGCATCACCTGCGGTTGCACGAGGTGCCGCTCGACCAGCGCCGCGACGTCGATCGGGCAATGCAGCAGGCGTTCGAGCGGGAACACGGTGAGCGGCACGACACGGTCGCCGCATTCGAGGTGCACCGTCACCGGCTTGGAATGCCGCAGGCAGGCGGCGATGACTTCGATCGCTTCCGAGGCGTTGCCGTCGTGCTCGAAGCGCATCAGGTCGGCCTGCAGCGACGGGCTGAGCGCCGACAGCCGGCTCGGGCCGCCGGTCGACTGCGCGCTGCCCGGGTCGAGCTGTTCGAGATAGTTGCGGAACGCGCTCGCCCGCAGCAGTTCGGGTTCGCCGAACGGGATGGTCGAATCGAAGGGCTCGGCGGTCATGGAAAGCGCATTCTGCCTTTGGTGCCCGCGCCCGAGTACACCGTCGACCGGTGGCGTCGAGCGCGCGCCGGAACGCCGGGTCGGACGAGGTCGCGAAGTCGCGTTGCGTCGGCGTCGTCGGCCGGCGCGTCGCTCGGTGGAGCGCTCCGGGCACACGGTCGAGCCAGCCGAAGCGCCCGCAGCGTTGCGCGACGAAGCGGCGGCCGTGGGCTTCGGCGAGCTCGACCGTGCGCCCGCGCGCCACCGCGAGCTGCGCGGCCACGCGCTCGGCGTGGCGCCGCAGGAGGCCGTGCCCGCGGCAGTGCGCGAGCGCGAGTTCGTGACGCCGGGCGCCGTCGGCGTCGTCGGCAGCTTGGTGTCGACGAGCCGCTCGACGTGCTGGCAATGGAACCGATCCGGCAGGAGCCGATGCCGACGAGGTGTACCGGTTCCGTACCGAGGCACGGCTCTACACTGTCCGCATGCGTCCGGCCCTCGACCGCAACGAAGCCCGCGGCCTCTGGCTCGGCCTGCTCGCGGTCGCGGTGTTCGCGATGACGCTGCCGATGACGCGGCTCGCCGTCGGCGCGGCCGATGCGCCGCAGCTCACGCCGGCCTTCGTCACCGCCGGCCGCGCCGCGTTCGCCGGGCTGCTGAGCCTGGTCTGGTTGCGCCTGGCCCGGGCACCACGGCTCGAGCGTCGCCATCTGCCGGCGATCGCGGCCTCGGCGCTCGGCACGGTGGTCGGCTTCCCGCTCTTCCTCGCGCTCGCGCTGCGCCGGGTCGATGCGATGCACGCCGCCGTCGTCAGCGGCCTGATCCCGATGGCGACCGCGCTCGCCGCCGCGTGGCAGTTCCGCCAGCGCCCGTCCGCCGGTTTCTGGTGCTGCGCCGCGCTCGGCTGCGCGCTGGTGCTCGCGTTCGCGGTGCAGCGGGGCGGCGGTCGGGTCTCGGCCGGCGACGGCCTGCTGCTGCTCGCCGTCGTCAGCACCGCGATCGGCTACGTCGCGGGGGCGCAGGTCGGCGCGAGCCTCGCCGGCGAGCAGGTGATCTGCTGGGTGCTCGTCGTCAGCCTGCCGCTGACGCTGCCGGCCACGCTCCTGCTCTGGCCCGCCGCGCCGGTGCGCGCGGCGAGCTGGGGCGGCTTCGCCTACGTCACCGTGTTCTCGATGTGGCTCGGCTTCTTCGCCTGGTACCGCGCGATGGCGCTCGGCGGCGCGGTGCGCGTCAGCCAGGTGCAGCTGGTGCAGCCCTTCCTCGCCGTGCTGTTCGCGGTGCCGGTGCTCGGCGAACGGCTCGACGCGGCGACCGTGCTGTTCGCGCTCGCGGTGATCGCGACGGTGCTCCTCGGCAAGCGGATGCCGGTCGCGCCGGGACGACCTTCGCAGGCCGTCGGGTGAGAACGCTCGGCGTGCTCGGCGGCATGAGCTGGGAGTCGACCGCGGTCTACTACCGGCTGCTCAACCAGGGTGTCTCGCATCGGCTCGGCGGCCTGCACAGCGCGGCGCTGCGCCTCGCGAGCGTCGACTTCGCGCCGATCGTGCAATGGCAGTCCGATGGGCGGTGGGACGCCGCCGCGCAGGAACTCGGCGCGCTGGGAGCAGGCCTGCGGCAGGCGGGTGCGGAGGCGCTGGTGCTCGCGACGAACACGATGCACAAGGTGGCCGACACCGTCGAGGCCGTCGCCGGCCTGCCGCTGCTGCACATCGCCGATGCGACCGGCGCGGCCATCCGCGCGGCCGGCCTGGCGCGCGTCGCGCTGCTCGGCACGCGCTTCACCATGGAGGACGCTTCGATCCTGATCGAGCGGCTGCACACGCGCCACGGCGTCGCCGTGCTGGTTCCGCCGGCGCCCGAACGCGCGGCCGTGCATGCCGTGATCTACGAGGAGCTGTGTCGCGTCATCGTCGGCGAGCCGGCGCGGCGGATGACGCTCGCGGTCGTCGATCGCCTCGCCGCGCGCGGCGCGCAGGGCGCGATCCTCGGCTGCACCGAGCTCACGCTGCTGCTCGATCCGGCCGGCCATCCGTTTCCCCTCTTCGACACGACCGCCCTGCATGCCGCGGCGGCCGTGCGCTGGATGCTCGCCGAGCATCCGTCCCACCTTGACCGGAAGTCCGCATGACCTGGAACCTGGCCCGCCGCGCCGAGCGGCTCAACCCGTCCGTGATCCGCGAGATCCTGAAATTGACCGAACGCCCAGGCATCGTCTCGCTCGCCGGCGGCCTGCCTGCGGCCGACGGCTTTCCGGTGCAGGAGATGCGCGACGCGACCGCACGTGTGCTCGCCGAGCAGCCGCGCGAAGCGCTGCAGTACGCCGGCAGCGAAGGCTACGGCCCGCTGCGCGACTGGGTCGCTGCGCACCTCGCGGCGCAAGGCATGAAGGCCGGCGCCGACCAGGTGCTGATCACGACCGGATCGCAGCAGGGCCTCGATCTCGCCGGCAAGGTCCTGCTCGATCCCGGCAGCACGGTGGCGGTCGAGTCGCCGACCTACCTCGGCGCGCTGCAGGCGTTCGCGCCCTATGAGCCGGCGTTCGCGCCGGTCGCGTGCGACGACGACGGTCCGCTGCCGGCCGCGCTGCAGGCGGCCCGGGGTGCCCGATTCCTCTACGTGCTGCCCAACTTCCAGAACCCGAGCGGCCGCTGCATCGGCGCGGCGCGGCGCGAGGCGCTGATGGCCGAGTGCCTGCGCATCGGCCTGCCGGTCGTCGAGGACAACCCGTACGGCGATCTCTGGTACGACGCGCCGCCCGCGCCGCCGCTCGCGGCCCTCGCCCCCGACGACGTGCTCTACCTCGGCTCGTTCTCGAAGGTGCTGGCGCCGGGCCTGCGCCTCGGCTATCTCGTCGCGCCCCGGTCGCTCTACCCGAAACTGCTGCAGGCCAAGCAGGCCGCCGACCTGCACACGTCCGGCTTCAACCAGCGCGTCGTCCACGAGGTCGTCCGGAACGGCTTCCTCGACGCGCATGTGCCGACGATCCGTGCCCGCTACCGACGCCACCGCGACGCGATGCGCGCCGCGCTCGAGCGCCACCTGCCGGAGGGCTGCCGCTGGGCGGTACCGAGCGGCGGCATGTTCTTCTGGATCGACCTGCCGGACGGCATCGACGCGACCGCGCTGCTGCCCCGTGCGGTCGAGCTCGGCGTCGCCTTCGTGCCGGGCGCCGCCTTCTTCGCCGCCGAGCCGCGCGCCAACACCTTGCGGCTGTCGTTCGTGACCGTCGCGCCCGACGAGATCGAGCGCGGCGTGCGCCTGCTCGGCGAGGCGTTGCGCGGCATGCAGCCGGGCACGACCGCATGAGCCGGCCCGGCCGCCCGAAGGGCGAATACCGGCGTGCGCAGCACGAAGGTCGTCCATGGAGCCCGCCCGGCCGCCCGAAGGGCGAATACCGGTGTGCACAGCAAGAAGGTCGCCCATGAGTGCCGCCGCCATGCCCATGTTCGCCGCCCGGCCCTACCGCGTCGTCGACGTCTTCACCGCGCGGGCGCTGCTCGGCAATCCGCTCGCTGTCGTCCACGATGCCGACGGGCTCGACGCGGTGCGCATGCAGGCGATCGCGCGGTGGACCAACCTCAGCGAGACCGCGTTCCTGCTGTGCCCGACCGATCCCGCGGCCGACTACCGCGTCCGCATCTTCACACCCGGCGGCGAGCTGCCGTTCGCGGGCCATCCGACGCTCGGCTCCTGCCACGCCTGGCTCGCCCACGGCGGGGTGCCGCGGCACGGGGAGACGATCGTTCAGGAGTGCGGCGTCGGGCTGGTCGACCTGGAACGCGACGCTGCCGGCCGGCTCGCATTCGCGGCGCCGCCGGTGCGGATCGAGGCTGCCGACCCGCAGACGCGCGACGCGGTGCTCGCCGCGCTCGGTCTCGCGCCCGAACGACTCGTCGCCGCGGCATGGCTCGACAACGGCCCGCGCTGGCTCGGCCTGCAGCTCGACGCGGCATCGGCCGTGCTCGGTCTCGCGCCCGACCTCGTCGCGATCGCGGCGCTCGCCAAGGTCGCGGTCGTCGCGCCGCACCCGCCGGGCGCCGAGGTGGATTTCGAAGTCCGCGCCTTCGCGCCGTCGATCGGCGTGCCGGAAGACCCGGTCACCGGCAGCGTCAATGCGAGCCTCGCCGAGTGGCTGATGCAGCGCGGCGCAGCGCCGCCGCGCTATGTCGCGGCGCAGGGCACGGTGATCGGGCGCGCCGGCCGCGTGCACCTCGCGCACGACGGCGCGCGGCTCTGGGTCGGCGGCGACTGCGTCAGCGTGGTCGAGGGCACGGTCGCGGTCTGAGAACCCTGGGCGAACCCGACCCGCCCGCTCTGCGGCCGCAAGCGCCGCCACTCGTCGTCGCGCGTGCCGGCCGTGGAAGACACGACGGCGGCGCTTTTCGCCTCGATCGGCGCGGTGTCCGGCCGCCGCTCGGGCGTGCCGGATACGTTCACAGGTGCCGAGCGGCGCCGCGCGCGGCTGCCCGGCGCGTCAACGCCAGCGCCATGCCCGGCCGAGCGCTTCGCGTGCCGGAATGTCGTCGGGGAACTGCTCGCGCGACCAGACGCCATAGCGGCGCACGATCACCCAGGCGCACGACAGGATCAGCGCCAGCGCCGCGCTGGCGAGCACGATCAGCGCGCGCGCCGGCTTGCTCTTGTGATCGGGCGGCAGCGCGCGGTCGACCGCCTGCAGCTGCGGCCCTTCCTTGGCCTCGTCGAGCTTGGCGATCTCGTACTGGCGGATCATCGACTCGAGCAGCGTCTCCTGGAGCTTGAGCTCGCGGCGCGCCCGCACGTATTCGACGCCGGCCGCCGGCAGCTTGCCCACCGGCAGGTCGACCGCGCTGCCCGGCACGCCGCCCTGGCTCGATTCCATCCGCGCGAGCTCGGTCTGCAGCGCACGCAGTTCGGTGTTGAGGCGGATGACCTCCGGGTTCCGTTCGGTCGCCGAGCCGCGCAGCACCTTCAGCTGGACCTGGCGTTCGGCGATCAGCGCGCGCACCTGGGCGGCGCCGGTGATCAGCGCCTCGGCCTGCTTGTCGAGCACGATCACGCCCGAGCGCTCCTGCACACGCTGCAGGTCGACCTCGGCGGCGACGAGATGCTCCTTCGTGTCCTTGAGCTGGGTCTCGAAGAAGGCGCGGCGCAACTGCGCTTCCGACACCGCGAGACGGCCGAGCAGCCGCGTCGTCTCGGCCTCGTGCGCATTCGCGAGCTCGGCGGCGAACACCGGGTCCTTGTCGTCGACCTCGACCGTGATCAGGCCGCTCTTCTTGTCCGAGGCGACACGGATGTAGTTGGTGAGCGTCTTGCGGAGCTGCTCGAAGCTCTCGACCTGGTAGCGCTCGCGCAGCTTGAAGCGCTGGTCGAGCGCGCGGTCGACGCTGTCGCTCTTCAGCAGCGCGACGTAGAGCTCGTCGGGCGACTTGGGCGCGAGGCCGCCGGCCAGGCCACCGAGCGAGCCGAGCGCGGCGAGCGCGGCGGCCGAGCCGCTCTGCTGCTGCGAGCCCGGCGGCAGCAGCGTCGCGCGGGCGGTGTAGACCGGTGGCAGCAGCAGGGCGACGAGCGCGGCGACGACGGCGGCGGCGACGGTCAAGCCGCCGATCAGGCGCTTCTTCTCGCCGAGCCAGGTGAGCAGCTCGACGAGGCTCAGACCCGGCTCGTCGTCGGCGCCATCGAGCATCGTGGGCGACGGGGCGGTCTGGAAGGTCTCGGTTTTCATGGACGACGTCGCAGCGGCTTCAGAGCGAGTTGATGGCGGCGATGCCGATGCCGAAGCCGGTGAAGATCTGCGCGAAATCCTTCAGGTTGCGCACGAAGGCGCGGCCCCAGGTCTCGAAGTCGAGCTGCGTCGGCACGAAGAGCGCGTCGCCGGGCTGCAGCGGGAACGACTCGAGCTTGCCCGAGCCGAACCAGCCGCGCCGGTCGCCGGCGTGGGTGACGGTGCCGTCGGCGCGCAGGATGAACATGTTGGAGGTGTCGGCCGCTTCGTCGGTGCCCGCGAGGCGCAAATATTCGCCCGCGGTGCGGCCCGGGCGCCACAGGAATGCGTTGCTGTTGACGACCGCGCCGGCCACCGTCACGAAGCCCGGCCGGGGCGGCACCAGGATGCGGTCGCCGGCGTCGAGCGGAACCTCGGGCAGCGCGTCGAGCGAGGTCGCCTGCGGTTCGAGCTCGAGCGCGATCCGGCCGTTCGGCTGGACGTTGCGCAGCCGCGAGATCTGCGCCTGGGTCGCCGCGCTGCTGACCGCGCTGATCGTCGCGTCGTCGCGCCGGTTGGCGGCGTCGCGCGCCGTCTGCACCGCCGCGAGGCCCTCGAGCCGCGTGATCGCCGTCGCGAGGTTCTCGCGCTGCCGCTGGCGCGTCTCCTCGCGGCTGAAGTCGAGGCCGTAGACATAGGCTTGCGGCGTGAAGCCGCCGGCGCGGGCGACGAGCGCGCGCAGCGTCTCGCCCGGCAGCAGCTGGTAGACGCCGGGCGATGCGATCTCGCCTTCGAGCGACACCAGCCGCGTCTGCTGCGCGATCGGCACGCGGATGTCCTGCTGGCTGTAGATCGTGACCACGTCGCCGGGCTGCAGCGGCAGGTTGCTCGCCTCGTCGTTCTGCAGGATGGCCTTGCGCGGGCTGAACGGGATGACCTGCGTGCTGAGGTCGGCCGGGTTCAGGCGCTCGATGACCGCGTAGTCCCAGTTCAATTCGTCGAAGAGCACGGTCGGCGCGCGGCGGGCTCGCCGCACGGTCGTCTGGTCGTCGGCGCGGCTCAGGCGATCGGCGCGGCCGGTCGACCGGCTCGCCGGGTCGCGACGGCTGTCGAGGTCGCGCGCGATCGCGGCGTTCGGGTCGTCGGCACCGACGCCGCTGCTGTCGCCGCCGCTCGACGTCGACCGGTCGGCATCGCTGCGGCGCCGCATCGTGTCGCGACGCTCGTCGCCGACATCGTCCTCGGGCTCGAGCATCTGCACCAGCATGTTCTTGCGGCGATAGAAGTCGGGCGACACGAGCGCGTCGCGGTCCGGGATCAGGTCGCGGATGCGCATGCCCGGCTGGTAGGGATAGCGCAGCGGTTGCGCGACGTGGCCCTTCAGCGTCACGGCGTTCGCGAACTGCGGCGAGATCGGCAGCAGCGTCAGCACGTCGCCGTCGCGCAGCGGCTTCTGCAGGCCGTCGCCGTCGAGGCGCAACTCCTCGACGGTGCGCGCCTTCGGCTGTAGCGCATCGACGCGTTCGAGCTGCGCCTTGTTCGGATTCGCGAGCGTCGGCGTACCGCCGGCGTAGCGCAGCACCTCGCGCACCGGCTCCTGCGGCAGTTTCAGCTCGTAGATCGCCGGCGTGTCGAACGCGCCGTTCAGCGCCACGCGTGCTCCGGCGGGCTGGAACACGACGACGTCGCCCGCCACGAGCTGCACGTCCTTCGACTTGTCGCCCTGGACCAGGAATTCGTAGATGTCGAGATCGGAGACGACCCGGCCGTCGCGCCGGAGCAGCACCCTGCGCATCGAGCCGTTCGGTGCCGGCCCGCCGGCGCGCACCACCGCCGAGAGCAGCGTCGCCTGGCTCTGCAGCGTGAAGGTGCCCGGGCGCACGGCCGGGCCGACGACGAAGACCTTCAGGCCGCGCAGCTGGCCGAGCGAGACGCTGAGGTTGAAGTTGGTGTAGAGCTTGCCGATCTGCCCGCGCAGGTTCGCTTCGAGGTCCGAGGCCTTGACGCCGGCGACGTTGAAGCTGCCGATGCGCGGCAGGTTCAAGAGGCCGTTGCGGTCGACGGTCGCGCGGTAGTCGACGTCGATCGAGCCCCAGGCGCGGACATTGACCTCGTCGCCCGGGCCGACGGCGTAGTCCGACGACACCGGCACGTTGTCGACCGGCGACATCGCGTCGCGGCCCTCGGCGAAGAAGCGGCTGCCGAAGAGCGGCAGCAGGCGGCCGGTCGCGCCTTCGACGAACTTTTGGAATTCGCTCGGTTTCGGCGGCGGCTCGCTGCGGGCGCGGCCCGTCGGCGCGTCGTCCGGGCCGTTGCCGCGCGGGTCGCGCGCGCTGTCGTCGCGCCGCTGCTGCGCGCTGTCGTTGCGGCGCTGCTGCGCGCCGTCCTGCGGCGGGGGCGACGGGTCGTTGCGGATCGTCGTCGTGCCGCCGCCGTTGTTGCTGCCATTGCCGTTGCCGTAGCCGTAGCCGTTCGAGTTGCCGAGGCCCGGGACACGGAAGGTCGACGGCGCATTGAGCGGGTCGTCCGCCGCCCGGACGGGCATCCATGCGCTGAAGAGGCACAGGGCGGCAAGCGTCGCCGCACGGAAACGGGGAAGAGTCATGAAATCTAGGCCACGAAATCGGGGAGTCGGCGGCTGCTGCGAACGCTTGCCGCGTCCGGCGATCGGCGGAAGAAGGCAGTGCTTCGTGGGGGCGCCGGGGTCGCGCCGGCCCGATGGCCGGCAGCCGCGCAGTCTAGCGGATGGCAGTGGGCTGCCCGCCAATGCCCCCGGGCCGCCGTCGACCGCGCGCGGTCACGCGCCGCGCCGTCTCCGCGTAGCATGCCGCGGAGCCGGCGAGCACCTCGCGGGCGCCCTTCGCACGACGCACATGCCCGGTCCTTCGCCCGTCTCCCTCGACCTGCACGCCGGCGCGCTCCGCCTCGCGCTGCGCCCCGACCTCGGCGGCGCGATCGCCGGCCTCTGGCACGCCGACACGCCGGTGCTGCGCTCGACCGAGCCCGAGGCGCTGGCGACCTCACGCGCTGCCGCCTGCTATCCGCTGCTGCCGTATTCGAACCGGCTCGCCTGGCGGCGTTTCACCTGGCTCGGCCGCGACCACACGACGCGACCGAACTTCGACGACAACCCGCATTCGGTCCACGGCGTGGGCTGGGTGCGGCCGTGGGACGTCGTCGATGCGGATGATGCGTCCGCCGTCGTCCGCTGCGTGCACCGCGGCGATGCCGACTGGCCGTTCGCCTTCGAGGCGACGCAGGGCTTCGTGCTCGCCGACGATGCGCTCGAGGTCACGCTCTCGTTCGTCAACACCGCCGACATCGCCCAGCCGGCAGGGCTCGGCTGGCATCCGTACTTCGTCAAGCGCGACGCGAGCCGCCTCGCGATCGACGTCGCCCACCGGTGGGACGCCGACGCCGACGAGCTGCCAGCACGCCGTGTCGACCAGCACGGCATCGACTGCGACGTCGCCGCGCTCGACTTCGACAACAGCTTCGACGGCTGGTCCGGCGACGCACGCATCACCGACGAGCGCTTCGCGATGCGGCTCGCGTCGCCGCTCGACCGGCTCGTCGTCTACACGCCCCGGACCAAGCCGTACTTCTGCGTCGAGCCCGTCAGCCACCTCGCCGACGCGATCCACCGCGACGACCCGGCGGCCTTCGGCCTCGTCACGCTCGCGCCGGGCGCACGGCTCGACGCGTCGATGACGCTGCACGTCGCGCGCCGCTGACGTGGCCGACGTCGCGCATTCGGAGGTCCGCGTCGCCGTCGCGATGGCGTCGACCGGCGGCGAGTCGCCGTGCTGGCATCCGCGCGAGCAGGTGCTCTACTACGTCGACATCCCGGGCAAGCGCGTGCAGCGCTTCGATCCTCGCTCCGGCGACCTGCGCCACTGGAGCTTCGACACCGAGGTCGCGAGCCTCGCGCCGAAGGTCGACGGCAGCCTGCTGCTCGCGATGCGCGGCGGGCTGTTCCGCTTCGACCCGGCCACCGGCGCCCGCAGCCTGCTCGCCGCGCCGCCGTACGACACGGCGACCGAGCGCTTCAACGACGGCAAGTGCGATCCGCGCGGCCGCTTCTGGGTCGGCACGCTCTACGAGCCGCGCAAGCCGCCGCTCGCCGGGCTCTATTGCTGGAACGACGGCGCGCTCACCTTGCGCCGCGACGGCATCACCAACTCCAACGGCCTCGCCTGGAGCCCGAGCGGCGCGACGATGTACTGGACCGACACGACGTCGGCGACGGTCTTCGCCTTCGACGCCGACCCGGCCACCGGCGAGATCGCCGGCCAGCGCGTCTTCGCGCGCTTCCCGCTCAAGCAGCCCGGGCAGCCGCTCGACGACTACGGCGGCCGCCCCGACGGCGCCGCGGTCGACGTCGACGGCTGCTACTGGGTCGCGATGTTCGAGGGCCAGCGGCTGGTGCGCCTGTCGCCGGAGGGCGAGCCGATGCAGTCGCTCGCGCTGCCGGTGCGCTGCCCGACGATGCCGTGCTTCGGCGGCGCCGACCTGAGGACGCTCTACATCACGACCTCGCGCGAGAACCGGCCGGCGCGCGAGCTCGTCGAGCAGCCGTGGGCCGGCTGCGTGCTCGCCGTGGACGTCGACGTGACCGGACTGCCCGCGCACATGGCGACCTGATCGCCGAGCCCGGTCTCTGGGCTGCGCGAGACGCATGCACGCGGCGCGCTGTCGACGCCGGACTCGCATCGTCGATCGCCTGCTCTGCAAGTTCCCATGCGCGTCATGCGTCCGCCGGTGTCCTGCGTCGGGCCACGCCTCGAGCCCCGTCATCGACGCCCGCGGCGCACGTTGCGCGGCGGACCCTCCGTGCCGCGTCAGCGCGGACGCGCCGGCAGGACCCGCGTCTCGCCGACCGCGAGCACCGAGAACGCCGCCGCGTCGATGCCCTTCGCGGTCCTCGCCTCGGCCAGATCCTGCGGCGGCCGGTCGAGCGACTCGTCGGTCAGCTCGAACACGCCCCAGTGGATGCCGATCGACCGGCGCGCGCCGACGTCGAGATGGATCTGCACCGCCTCGGCCGGGTTCACGTGCTGCTCGGCCATGAACCAGCGCGGTTCGTAGGCGCCGATCGGGATCAGCGCCAGATCGAAGTCGCCGCCGCCCGGCCGGTCGGCGAAGCGGCGGCGGATCTCGGTGAAATCGGCCGAGTAGCCGGTGTCGCCGGCGAAGAAGAGATGAAAGTCGCGTGCGAAGACCGCGTAGCCGCCCCAGAGCGTGTCGAGCCGGTCGCCGAGGCCGCGCGCCGACCAGTGCTTCACGGGCGTGAGCACGATGTCGACCGGGCCGTTCGCCGTCGGCACCGTGTGCGTCTGCCACCAGTCGAGCTCGACGACGTCGGTGATTCCGCGCTGCGCCATCCAGGCACCGAGGCCGAGCGGCACGACGAAGAGCGGCGGGCCGCCGGCCTGGCGGGCGAGCGCGCGCACGCTGGCCTCGTCCAGATGGTCGTAGTGGTTGTGCGAGATCAGCACGACGTCGATGTGCGGCAGCTGCGCGAGCGCGAGGCCGGGCGGCACGTGCCGCCTCGGCCCGACGAAGCCGAACGGCGAGGCCCGTTCCGAGAACATCGGGTCGGTGAGGATGCGGAGGCCGCCGAACTGCGCGAGGGCGGTGGCGTGGCCGATCCAGGTCAAGCGCGGCGGCAGCGGCTCGGCGCCGGCGACCGGCGTGGCGGCGATGCGTTGCAGGTCGGGCTCGACGCGCGGCGTCGCCGTCGCCGGCGGCTTGGGCAGGCCGTTGCGCCAGGCGTCGAAACGCCAGCGGATCAGGTCGACGAGGCTGCGCGGCGCGAACTCGGCACGGTCGCGGAAGCCTTGCGTGCGGCTCGATGCCGCGGGTGCGGTGGCCGCATCGTCCGCGGCCCGTGCGACGCGCGCGATCGTCAGCGCGCCGGCGACCGCGAGACCGATGCCGGCACCGCGGACCAGCGAGCGGGCTCGGCCGCTGCGCGTTCGGGAAGTCATCGCGCATGATCGAGCGTCCCTACTCGAAACGGTGCAGCGCCGCGCCCAAGACCGTGCGCCACGACGGTTTTGCCCGGGGGGTGTCGGGTTTCACCGTATACTTTCGAGGCTTTGCGTGACGCGACTTCGCGACGCGACATCAACGGCACGGTGGCACGACGCATGTCCGCACAGATCGAGCGCCGCGCGGATTTCGACGAAGAGCGCGACGACGTTTTCGGCGCTCCGGCATTCCGGCCGCTGACGCGCGACGAGGCCAAGCGCTTGCGCGAGCGCGATCCGTCGTTGTCGCCATGGCGGGTCGTGGTCGCGCAGCTCCTCGTCGGCGCGCTCTGCGTGCTGGTGGTGGGATTCGCGACGCAACGTGCCGCGAGCGCCTGGTCGGCGTTCTACGGCGCAGCGGCAACGGTTCTTCCGAGCGCCCTGATGGCGCGCGGGATGACCCGCGGAGCGCGGAGCGCGGTGGCTGCGGCCGCCGGCTTCATGGTCTGGGAGATGTTGAAGATCGGCGTGGCGATCGCGATGTTGGTGATCGCCGCCGAAGTGGTTCCCGACCTGAGCTGGCCGGTGTTGCTGGTCACGATGGTCGTGTGCATCAAGGTCAACTGGCTCGCGTTGCTGTGGCGCGGTCCCGGGCCGAAGAATTCAAAGGCTTAGCAACGAGATGGCAGTCGAAGGCGGGGCGGAATCCTCAAACGCGAGCCCGAGCGCAGGTGAGTACATCATCCACCACCTGCAGCATCTGCAAAACCAGCACCAGAACGGCGTCGTCGACTTCAGCGTCGTCAACCTCGATTCGACCGTCTTCACCCTCGTGATCGGCGCGCTCGGCTGCTGGCTGCTCTGGCTCGCGGCGCGCAAGGCGACCGCGGGCGTTCCGGGCCGCTTCCAGGCCGCCGTCGAGATCCTCGTCGAGATGGTCGACAGCCAGGCCCGCGGCATCGTCCACAACGCGCACAGCAGGAAGCTCGTCGCGCCGCTCGCGCTCACCGTCTTCGTCTGGATCTTCCTGCTCAACGCCATGGACCTGCTGCCGGTCGACCTGCTGCCCTGGGTCGGCGAGCACGTCTTCGGCCTCGAGCATCTGCGCGTCGTGCCGACCGCCGACCTGTCGATCACGATGGGCCTGTCGCTCGGCGTGCTGATCGTCTGTCTCGTCTACAACGTCCGGATCAAGGGCGTGGGCGGCTGGGCGCACGAACTGATCGCCGCGCCGTTCGGCGACAAGTGGTTCCTCTGGCCGGTGAACTTCCTGATGCAGATCATCGAGTTCGTCGCCAAGACCGTCTCGCACGGCATGCGGCTCTTCGGCAACATGTATGCGGGCGAATTGATCTTCATGCTGATCGCCCTGATGGGCGGCGCGTTCGCGCTCTCCGCGACCGGCATCCTGCTCACCATCGGCCACATCGTCGCCGGCTCGGTGTGGGCGATCTTCCACATCCTGATCATCACGCTGCAGGCCTTCGTCTTCATGATGCTGACGCTCGTCTACGTCGGACAGGCGCACGACAGCCACTGAGCGCGCCGTTCCGCGGCCCGACTGGCGAGTCCCGCCCGTGTCCCCGGCGTTCGCCGCCGGCGGCGTCCTTCCCGAACATCCCGTTTCCGTTCCTTCACCTAGAAAACCTCAACCTGGAGTCACCATGGAAGTCATCAGCTTCGTCGCCCTCGCCGCAGGCCTCATCATCGGACTGGGTGCCGTCGGCGCCTGTATCGGCATCGGCATCATGGGCAGCAAGTATCTCGAATCGGCCGCGCGTCAGCCCGAGCTGATGAACGAACTGCAGACCAAGATGTTCCTGCTCGCCGGCCTGATCGACGCGGCGTTCATCATCGGCACGGGTATCGCCCTCTGGTTCGCAACCGCCAACCCGTTCCTGGCGCAAATCGCCAACCTGCCGAAGTAAGTCGCCCCGGCGGTCCGACCTCCAACTCCTTTCACCGAGGCACCCCGTGAGCATCAACGCAACGCTGGTCGTCCAGCTGATCGTGTTCCTGATCCTCGTCGGCTTCACGATGAAGTTCGTGTGGCCGCCCATCGTCAAGGCGCTCGACGAACGCGCGAGCAAGATCGCCGAAGGCCTGTCGGCCGCCGACAAGGCCAAGGCCGAGCTGACCCAGGCGAACCAGCGCGTCGAGCAGCAACTCTCGAGCGCCCGCAAGGACGCCGGTCAGCGGCTCGCCGACGCCGAGCGCCTCGCCCAGTCGATGATCGAGGATGCCAAGTCGCGCGCGACCGAGGAAGGCGCGAAGATCGTCGCGGCGGCCCGGGCCGAAGCCGAGCAGGAAGCGATCAAGGTCCGCGAGAGCCTGCGCGACCAGGTCGCCGCGCTCGCCGTCAAGGGCGCCGAGCAGATCCTGCGCCGCGAGGTCAATCCGGCCGTCCACGCCGAGCTGCTCGCGCAGTTGAAGACCGAGCTCTGAGCCATGGCCGAGCTCGCAACCCTCGCCCGCCCGTACGCCGAAGCGCTGTTCGAGGTCGCCGAGAAGGGTGACCTCACGCAGGCGTCGGCCGAGCTCGAGGCGCTCGCCGCCGTTGCCGCCGATCCGCAGCTGCGCTCGTTCGCCGACGCGCCGAAGGCAAGCCCCGCGCAGGTCTTCGACATCATCGCGTCGGTCGTCGGCATGCCGCTCTCCGAGGCGTCGAAGAACCTTTTGCGCATGGTCATCGAGAACGGGCGGCTCTCGGTGCTGCCCGACATCGCGACGCAGTTCCACGCGCTCGTCGCCGAGCGCTCGGGCGTGTCCGACGCCACGGTCTACAGCGCCTTTCCGATCGCGCCCGACGCGCTCGCCGACCTCGTCGTCTCGCTCGAACGGCGCTTCCAGCGCAAGCTCGACGCCAAGGTGGTGCTCGAGCCGGCGCTGATCGGCGGCGTCCGCGTCGTCGTCGGCGACGAGGTGCTCGACACCTCCGTCAAGGCGCGTCTCGAACGAATGAAGGCGGCGCTGACGGCTTGATCCCGCAGCGTCTGCGCCCCCGGCCACTCCAAGATTGGGCAACGTCATGAATCTGAATCCCGCAGAAATCTCCGAACTGATCAAGAGCCGCATCGAAGGCCTCGGCGCGGCGACCGACATCCGCAACCAGGGGTCGGTGGTGTCGGTCACCGACGGCATCTGCCGCGTGCACGGCCTCTCGGACGTCATGCAGGGCGAGATGCTCGAATTCCCGCCGGCACCCGACGGCGCGGCGACCATCGGCCTCGCGCTCAACCTCGAGCGCGACTCGGTCGGTGCGGTCATCCTGGGCGAGTACGAGCACATCTCGGAAGGCGACATCGTCAAGTGCACCGGCCGCATCCTCGAAGTGCCGGTCGGTCCCGAGCTGAAGGGCCGCGTCGTCAACGCGCTGGGTGTGCCGATCGACGGCAAGGGCCCGATCAACGCGAAGCTGTCGATGCCGATCGAGAAGATCGCGCCGGGCGTGATCGCGCGCAAGTCGGTCGACCAGCCGATGCAGACCGGCCTGAAGTCGATCGACTCGATGGTGCCGATCGGCCGCGGCCAGCGCGAGCTGATCATCGGCGACCGCCAGACCGGCAAGTCGGCCGTGGCGATCGACGCGATCATCAACCAGAAGGGTCAGAACATGACCTGCATCTACGTCGCGATCGGCCAGAAGGCAAGCTCGATCAAGAACGTGGTGCGGGCGCTCGAGGCGAACGGCGCGATGGAATACACCATCGTCGTCGCCGCGTCGGCCGCCGAATCGGCTGCGATGCAGTACGTCTCGGCCTACTCGGGCTGCACGATGGGCGAGTACTTCCGCGACCGCGGCGAGGACGCGCTGATCGTCTACGACGACTTGTCGAAGCAGGCCGTCGCCTACCGCCAGGTGTCGTTGCTGCTGCGCCGCCCGCCGGGCCGCGAAGCCTATCCGGGCGACGTCTTCTACCTGCACTCGCGCCTGCTCGAACGCGCCGCGCGCGTCAACGCCGAGTACGTCGAGGCGTTCACCAACGGCGAAGTCAAGGGCCGGACCGGCTCGCTCACCGCGCTGCCGATCATCGAGACGCAGGCCGGCGACGTCTCGGCCTTCGTGCCGACCAACGTCATCTCGATCACCGACGGCCAGATCTTCCTCGAGACCTCGCTCTTCAACGCCGGCATCCGCCCGGCGATCAACGCCGGCATCTCGGTGTCGCGCGTCGGCTCGTCGGCGCAGACGAAGATCATCAAGGGCCAGTCGGGCGGCATCCGGACCGACCTCGCGCAGTACCGCGAGCTCGCCGCGTTCGCGCAATTCGCGTCCGACCTCGACGAGGCGACGCGAAAGCAGCTCGACCGCGGTGCGCGCGTCACCGAGCTGCTGAAGCAGACGCAGTACTCGCCGCAGCCGATCAGCCTGATGGGCGCGACGCTGTTCGCGGTCAACAAGGGCTTCATGGACGATGTCGACGTCAAGAAGATCCTCGCGTTCGAGCACGGCCTGCACACGCACCTGAAGTCGAGCCACGCCGCGCTCCTGAAGAAGATCGAGGACAGCAAGGCGCTCGACAAGGACGCCGAGGCCGAACTGACGACCGCGATCGCCGCGTTCAAGAAGTCGTTCGCCTGACCGCCTGACCACAAGGAGCTGACGCATGGCAGCCGGCAAGGAAATCCGCGGCAAGATCAAGAGCTTCGAGAACACGAAGAAGATCACCAAGGCCATGGAGATGGTCTCGGTCGCGAAGATGCGCAAGGCGCAGGACCGCATGCGCAGCGCCCGGCCGTACGCCGAGAGGATCCGCGGCCTGGCGGCCAACCTGTCCGCGGCGACGCCCGAGTACAAGCATCCGTACATGGTGACCAACGAGGCCGCGACGAACGTCGGCTTCATTCTCGTCACCACCGACAAAGGCCTGTGCGGCGGACTCAACACCAACGTGCTGCGCGCGGTCACCGCGAAGCTGCGCGAAGTCGAGGCGGCAGGCCACAAGAGCCAGGCGGTCGCGATCGGCAACAAGGGCTACGGCTTCCTGACCCGCATCGGCGCGACGGTCGTCTCGCACGTCACGCAGCTCGGCGACAAGCCGAGCCTCGAGAAGCTGATCGGCCCGGTCAAGGTGCTGATGGACCAGTACGCCGAGGGCAAGCTGTCGGCCGTCTACCTTTGCTACACCCGCTTCATCAATACGATCAAGCAGGAGCCGGTGGTGACGCAGCTGCTGCCGCTGTCGGCCGAGAGCCTCAAGGTCGAGGTGCCGACCGACGGTGCGAACTACGGCTGGGACTATCTCTACGAGCCCGACGCTCCGACCGTCATCAACGAACTCCTCGTGCGCTACGGCGAGGCGCTCGTCTACCAGGCCGTCGCCGAGAACATGGCGTCGGAGCATTCGGCGCGCATGGTCGCGATGAAGGCGGCGACCGACAACGCCGGCAACCTGATCGCCGAGCTGAAGCTGATCTACAACCGCACCCGGCAGGCGGCGATCACGAAGGAATTGTCCGAGATCGTCGCCGGCGCGGCGGCGGTATGAGGCGGCGCTGCGAGCGCCGCATCGAACAAGATTTGAGCAAAAGGAATGTCCATGTCTGATCTGCAAACCCAGGGCAAGATCGTCCAGTGCATCGGCGCGGTCGTCGACGTCGAATTCCCGCGGGACAAGATGCCCCGGGTCTACGACGCGCTGAAGATGGAAGGCGACGCGCTGACGCTCGAGGTCCAGCAGCAGTTGGGCGACGGCGTCGTCCGCACCATCGCGCTCGGCTCGTCCGACGGCCTGCGCCGCGGCTTGATGGTCTCGAACACCGGCAAGCCGATCACGGTGCCGGTCGGCCGTGCGACGCTCGGCCGCATCATGGACGTGCTCGGGCGTCCGATCGACGAGCGCGGTCCGGTGGGCCAGGAATTGACGATGTCGATCCATCGCAAGCCGCCCGCGTACGACGAGCTGTCGCCGTCGCAGGACCTGCTCGAGACCGGCATCAAGGTCATCGACCTCGTCTGCCCGTTCGCCAAGGGCGGCAAGGTGGGCCTCTTCGGCGGCGCCGGCGTCGGCAAGACCGTCAACATGATGGAGTTGATCAACAACATCGCGAAGGCGCACTCGGGGTTGAGCGTGTTCGCGGGCGTCGGCGAGCGTACGCGCGAGGGCAACGACTTCTATCACGAGATGTCGGACTCGGGCGTCGTCAACCTCGAGAAGCTCGAGGACTCGAAGGTCGCGATGGTCTACGGCCAGATGAACGAGCCGCCCGGCAACCGCCTGCGCGTCGCACTCACTGGCCTCACGATCGCCGAGTCGTTCCGCGACGAGGGCAAGGACGTGCTGTTCTTCGTCGACAACATCTACCGCTACACGCTCGCCGGCACCGAGGTGTCGGCGCTGCTCGGCCGGATGCCGTCGGCGGTGGGCTACCAGCCGACGCTCGCCGAGGAGATGGGGCGGCTGCAGGAGCGCATCACCTCGACCAAGGTCGGCTCGATCACCTCGATCCAGGCCGTCTACGTGCCGGCCGACGACCTGACCGACCCGTCGCCGGCAGCCACCTTCGCCCACCTCGACTCGACCGTCGTGCTGTCGCGCGACATCGCCTCGCTCGGCATCTACCCGGCGGTCGACCCGCTCGACAGCACGAGCCGCCAGCTCGACCCGAACGTCGTGGGTGACGAGCACTACCAAACCGCCCGCGCGGTTCAAGGCACGCTGCAGCGCTACAAGGAGCTGCGCGACATCATCGCCGTGCTCGGCATGGACGAGCTGTCGCCGGAAGACAAGCTCGCCGTGGCGCGGGCGCGGAAGATCCAGCGCTTCCTGAGCCAGCCGTTCCACGTCGCCGAGGTGTTCACCGGCTCGCCGGGCAAGTACGTGCCGCTCAAGGAAACGATCCGCGGCTTCAAGATGATCGTCGCCGGCGAATGCGACGCGCTGCCCGAGCAGGCGTTCTACATGGTCGGCACGATCGACGAAGCCTTCGAGAAGGCCAAGAAGATCAACTGAGCCCGGCCGGCGGGCCGGGCGTCCGGCTTCGGCTGCCCGGCGAACGTCGGTGCGCCGCGACCCGGCCGCGAGCTTCTGCCGGCGCAGTGCCACAGGCGCGCAACAGCGAGACATCCCAGATGGCCACACTCCACGTCAGCGTCGTCTCCGCCGAAGGCAGCATCTTCGAGGGCGATGCGAAATTCGTCGCGCTGCCCGGCGAGGCCGGCGAGCTCGGCATCCTGCCGCGCCACACGCCGCTCATCACGCGCATCAAGCCGGGCGCGGTCCGGATCGAGAAGGCCGACGCGAGCGGCGACGAGTTCGTGTTCGTCGCCGGCGGCATCCTCGAGGTCCAGCCGGGTTCCGTCACGGTGCTCGCGGACACCGCGATCCGCGGCAAGGACCTCGACGAAGCCAAGGCGAGCGAAGCCAAGCGGCTCGCCGAAGAGGCGATGAAGAACGCCAAGACCGACATCGATTTCGCCAAGGCGCAGACCGAGTTCGCGACGATGGCAGCGCAGATCGCCGCGATCCGTAAATTGCGCGGCAAGTGATCCGCCGGCCGCTGCGGCGGCGTTGAAGCGCAGGCGAGCGGCGCCTCGGCACGGGCGTTCGCGTCGACGCGGCGCTTGGTGCGACGGTGTTCGCCGTTCGCGCAACGTCGCGCGGCCGTGCGCTCTCACCGGTTCTGCGCCGGCCTGCGGCGGCGTGCCGGATGCGCTGCGGTCGTGTCTCTGCGCCGGGCGGCGCTCACTGCGCAACCCGCGCGCAATCGTCGCTCATCGCTCATCGCTCATCGCTCATCGCTGGGTCGCTGGTCGCTGGTCGCGGAGGACGGCACGGCGATACACGCTCGCCCTGCGGCGCACAACCGGTCGCCCACCGACTCGGCGGACGCTCGCGCACCTTCGACAAATTACCGCCCGACCCGGTCGACGAGCCACGCGACGCCGGTGAAGCTGACGAAGGCGAAGGCGGTCGACGCCAGGATCACCCGCGCGACACGGCCGTTGTCGGCCCGATACCGCTCGGCGAGCAGCGAGACGTTGCTCGCGCTCGGCAGCGCCGCCGCGAGCACGAGCACCGACAGGCCGAACGCGTCGACGCGCAGGCCGGCCAGCCGCGCGGCGAGGCCGATCGCCGCGACGAGCGCCGGATGGCCGACGAGCTTGATCGCCGCGAGCGGCAGCACCTCGGCCACCGGTGCGCGGCCGGTCGTGCGCCGACCGGCGCGCCACAGCACCGCCCCGATGGTGAAGAGCGCAACGGGCGTCGCCGAGTCGGCGAGCATGCGCACGAGCTGCGCGGCCGGACCAGGCAATGCGAGCCCCGTCGCGGCCGCGAGGGCGCCGAGCCCGATCGCCCACGGCTGCGGATTGCCCGCGGCGCCGCGCAGCGCGCTGCCGACCGTCCGCCATGGTGTGCGTTCGGCGCCGCCCGGCGACGCGTGGCCGACTCCGTCGGCACGGGCCAGCGCGAGGCAGACCGTGCTCGTCAGGAACAGGTCGACCAGCAAGGTGCCGATCACCGGTCCGGCCGCCGCCGGTCCGAGCAGGGCGACGAGCAGCGGCACGCCCATGAAGCCGCTGTTCGGAAACGCCGCGACGAGCGCGCCGAAGCCCGCATCGCGCCAGCCGACGCGCTGCGGGCGCATGGCGAAGAGGACGGTCAGCGCCACGACTGCGAGCGCCGCGAGCGCGTAGATGCCGACCAGCGCCGGATCGAGCAGCGCGCCGAACGGCATGCTCGCGCCGAAACGGTACAGCAGGCAGGGCAAGGCGAAGAACAGCACGTAGGCGTTGAGGCCGGGGATCGCCGCCTCGGGCAACAGCCGGCGGTGCGCCGCGACATACCCGAGCAGCACGAGCGCGAAGAAGGGCGACGTCACCGACACGATGGCCTGCATGGCCCGAGCCTACCCGCTCCCCCTATGATCCGTGGCTGCGCCGCTTCCGCCATGACCGCCCCCGATTTGCTCAACCCGGCGCAGCTCGACGCCGTCCACCATCTGTCGGGCCCCTGTCTCGTCCTCGCCGGCGCCGGCTCCGGCAAGACCCGCGTCATCACGCACAAGATCGCCCGGCTGCTGCAGGCCGGCTACTCGCCAGGGCAGATCGCGGCGATCACCTTCACCAACAAGGCGGCGCAGGAAATGCGCGAGCGCGCCAGGCAGCTCGTCGGGCCGAAGGCCGCCAAGCACCTCGCGATCAGCACGTTCCATTCGCTCGGCGTGCGGCTGCTGCGCGCAGAGGGCTCGCGGCTCGGCCTGAAGGAGCAGTTCAGCATCCTCGACAGCGACGACGTGCTCGGGGTGCTGAAGGATGCCGGCGCGAGCACCGACAACGCGCTCGCTCGCCGCTGGCAATGGACGATCAGCGGCTGGAAGGGCCGGGGCCTCGCGAGCGCGCAGGCGATGGAGCTCGCCGCCAACGCCGACGAGCAGCTCGCCGCCCGCGTCATGCAACGCTACGAGGAGCGCCTCGCCGCGTTCCAGGCCGTCGACTTCGACGATCTGCTCGTGTTGCCGCACAAGCTCCTGCAGCGTGATGCCGAGGTCCGTGCGCGGTGGCAGGAGACGCTTCGCTACATCCTCGTCGACGAGTACCAGGACACGAGCGGCCTGCAGTACGACATCCTGAAGGCGCTCGTCGATCATCCGGACGAGCGCCGCGCCGGCATGTTCACCGTGGTCGGCGACGACGACCAGAGCATCTACGGCTGGCGCGGCGCGACTGTCGAGAACCTGAAGCGCCTGCCGCTCGACTTTCCGACGCTTCGCGTCATTCCGCTCGAGCAGAACTACCGCTCCACCGGCCACATCCTGCGCGCCGCGAACATGGTGATCGCGCAGAACCCGAAGCTCTATCAGAAGAAGCTCTGGAGCGCCTTCGGCGACGGCGACCCGGTCCGGCTCGTCGAGTGCGACAACGAAGACCACGAGGCGGAGCGCGCTGTCGCCCGCATCCTGGCCGTGCGCGCGGCGGACGGCCAGGCCGCGCTGCGCGACTTCGCGATCCTCTATCGCGCCAACCACCAGGCCCGCGTCTTCGAAAAGGCTTTGCGCAAATCGAGTCTGCCGTACAAGGTGTCGGGCGGCCAGAGCTTCTTCGACCGTGCCGAGATCAAGGACCTCTGCGCATGGCTGCGGCTGCTCGTCAACCCCGACGACGACCCCGCATTCCTGCGCGCCGTCGCCACGCCCAAGCGCGGCATCGGCCACCAGACATTGAGTTCTCTCGGCGAATTCGCGAGCAAATGGAAGACGAGTCTCTTCGAAGCGCTCTTCGCCGAAAGCCTCGCGAGCGTGCTGAGCGCCCGCGCGGTCGGCTCGTTGCACGAGTTCGGCCGCTACGTCGACGACCTCGCGTACCGTGCGCGCCACACCGTCGGCGCCGAGGACGCGAAGGCGTTGCTGCTCGGCTGGCTGAGCGACATCGGCTACGAGCAGCACCTGAAGGACGGCGAGGACAGCGAGAAGCTCGCCGCCGCGCGCTGGAGCAACGTGCTCGACTTCGTCGACTGGGTCGCCAAGCGCTGCGGCGGGCAGATCGAGAACGACGGCGGTTCGAGCATCGAGACCGAGAGGAAGAGCGTGCTCGACGTCGCGCAGACGATCTCGGTCATCGTGAGTCTCGCCGAGCGCGGCGACGATCAGGACGTCGTCACGCTCTCCACGCTGCACGCCGCCAAGGGCCTCGAATGGCCGCACGTCGTGCTGGCCGGCGTCAACGAAGGCCTGCTGCCCTTCCGCAGCGAGGACGACGACACGACCGCCGAGCGGCTGGAGGAAGAGCGCCGGCTGATGTACGTCGGCATCACGCGGGCGCGCACGACGCTCGCGGTCAGCACGCTGCGGCGCAGGAAACGCGGCCGCGACGTGGTGGCCGGCGTGCCGAGCCGCTTCATCGGCGAGATGAAGCTGCACGAGGTCGTCGCCAGGGACGACCCGCGCGAGAAGCTGAAGGCGCTGCGCGCGGCCGCGCTCGAACGCGCCGAGCGGGCGAAGCTGTCCGACGCTGCCGCGCGGCGCTGACGCGGGCGGCTCGCCTCGGGGCAGCGTGCCGGCACGTGCGGCGACTCCATGTCGCCGTGGCTCGCCTCGAGCCACGGGAGGCCATCGCCGTGTTCTTGCCGGTGCAGGCGGTCGGCTGCCGCCACGTGCGTCGTGCGGGTCGTCCGCGTCCGGAGCAGCACCGCGCGTCGACCCAGCACCTGGTCGTGCTGCAGGTGGCGCAGGAGCACTTGCGGAACGTTGCCGCCCGGTCGCCGACGAACACGGCGACGCGCGGGCGGCCGGCTTCGGCGACGGTCGGGCTGCGCGCATTCGTCGATCGCAGCCGACGCGGTACCCGTACGGTGCCGAGAAAGCGTCCGACCGCGCCGCGCCCTACATGCCCTTGAAGAGCCCAGCGAAGCCGCGCGAGACTTCGAGCTTTTCAGGATGGCCCTTGACCGAGACGAGCTGCCGGCCGCGGAAGTCGCGGCTCACGCCGGCGATGAAGCGGGTGTTGACGAGCGTCGAGCGGTGGATCTGCCAGAACGTCTCGGCGTCGAGCTCGGCGACGAGCTCCTTGATGGGCTTGCGGATCAGCGCCTCGACGGTCGCCGTCTGCACCCGGGTGTACTTCTCGTCGGAGATGAAGAAGAGCACGTCCTCGACCGGGATCATCCGGATGTCCGGCCCGACGGTCGCTTGGATCCAGCGCAGCAGGGGCGGCCGGCCGGGGTCGAGGCGCGCCTGCAGGCGTTGCAGCAGGGCCTGCAGGTCGGGGCCGGCCGGCACCGGTGGAGCGGAGGGCGCCGCGGCGGCGCGGTCGACGAGACGCTGGCCGATCCGCTCGACGGTGACCGCCAGGCGCTCGCGCTCCGCGGGCTTGAGCACGTAGTCGATCGCGCCCTGCTCGAAGGCCTCGACCGCGTACTGGTCATAGGCGGTGATGAAGACGATCTCGGCACCGCGCCAGCCCGGTGCGCCGGCATCCTCGGGGAGCTCGGTCGGCAGCCGGGCGATCTCGCGCGCCGCTTCGATGCCTGTCATCCCGGGCATGCGGATGTCGAGGAAGACGAGATCGGGGCGGTGCTCGCGGGCGAGGTCGACCGCCTCCTGGCCGTTCTTCGCCTCGGCGACGATCTCGAGCGCCGGCCAGACCTCGGCGAGCCGGGCGCGGAGCTGCTCGCGAAGCAGCCGTTCGTCGTCGGCGATGAGCGCCCGTGCGGGCGGCGGTGGGGGCATGGCGGCTCCTCGTTGCTCAGAGGTCTCAAGCGGCGGCGTCGCTTTCGCGGCGTTGCGCGTGGTAAGGCACGGTCACGGTCACGACCGTGCCGCTCGGCACATGTTCCGCAACGACGACGCTCGCACGGCGACCATAGAGCAGTTGCAGCCGACCGCGGATGTTGGCGAGCCCCGTGCCGGTGCCGGCGGTCGCGGCCTGGCCGAAGCCGAGGCCGGTGTCGGCGACCGAGACCGCGAGCGAGCCGTCGACGATCTCGGCCTTGACGGTCAGCAGCCCGCCTTCGGCCTTCGGCTCGAGGCCGTGCTTGATCGCGTTCTCGACCAGGCTCTGAATCATCATCGACGGAAACTCGGCCGAGAGCAGGCCCTCGGGCACCTGCAGGTCGGTCTGCAGGCGATCTTCCATCCGCACCTTGAGGATCTCGAGATAAGGGCGGATCACCGCCATCTCGCGCCCGAGGTTGTGCGCGTTCGGGTTCGCGTCGCGCAACGTCGGCATCGAGGCGCGCAGCAGCGCGATCAGGTTCTTCTGCATCCGGCTCGCGCGACGCGGGTCGGTCTCGATCAGGTGGTCGATGCTCGCGAGCGTGTTGAAGAGGAAGTGCGGCTCGACCTGCGCCTGCATCGCCGCCATCCGGGCTTCGACGACCTGGCGCTTGAGCTGCTCCGACTCGGCCGTCTCGGTCGCCGCGGCCGCCTCGACCTCGGCCTTGATCTGCGCCTTGTAGCTCGCTTTCAGGATCGCCGAGGCGACGATGAAGAGGAAGGCGAGCTGTGGCAGCGAGTCGACGAGGCGAACGACATGCCGGCGCTCCGCTCGGCGCGCCTCGGCGCTCGCGTCGGCGGCATCGCGGGCCGCCTCGGCGATGGCTTCGGCGGCGTCGCGGCGGGCCTCCTCGGCGTCGCGCCGGGCGTCGGCGGCTTCCTGCCGGGCATCGCGGGCCGCTTCCCGCGCCGCCTCGCGGGCAGCGCGGGCGACCTCCCGGATCACGTCCCGGCTGGCCCCCGGCAGGACGATCTCGGTGGTCGGCCCGCTCGCCGCGCTCGCCGCGCTCGCAGCGACGCCGGGCAGCGATGCGCCCGACGCGGCGGCGGGTCGCGACGTGATCCGGACGCCGTCGTCGTCGATCGAGATCACCACGCCGGCATCGTCACCGCGACCGGTCCTGCCGGCGGACGAGGCCGACGGCGCGGACGGCGCGCGCGGTACCGGCGGCGGGCTCGGCACGCGGATCACCGGGCCGTGCGTGACGTCCTCGTCGAAGGTCCAGCTGAAGGGCGGCACGTCCTCGAGCAGCGACGCGAGGACGAGGAGCAGCGCCGACAGCACGAGGAAGCGCTTCCAGCTGATTCCGACCAGCCAGGTGGCATAGGCCTGGAAGACGCGCACGGCGCCGGCGGCGAAGCGTCTGGCGGCGCGGGCGACGCTTGTGGAGAAGTCGGACATGGCGTCGGGTGGCGAGAGGTCGAAACGCACTCTAAGCCGGCCGCGCGCCGTCGCCGGGCGCCGTGCGACCGGTGGCGCGACGCGCCGGACAGGCTGCGGCTGCGGCCGACCGGCAGCGACCGGATGGGACACGTCCCGTGTCCTTCGATGCGCGCCGGCGCGCCGGCCGAACGATGGCGAGCCCCGCAGGATCGGCGCCTCTGGCGGGCGCTGCGCGCCGTGGCGCGGCGAGTTCGTTCACCAACGCCGCCTTCGGCGTGCCTCTCGTCTTCGCGTGTGTCCGTCCGAAAGAGGCCGCAGCGGAATGCACCATGCGCCCGTCCATCGCGGGGCACTGCGCTGGCTTCGACCTTCCCCCCCCGTCCGGAGCGCTCGAGCACGTGCCCGACGCGACAGCTCCCGGAGCGAATTCGATCGCAAGACCCGGGGTGCTGCCGAACGGGCCGGGTCCTAGAGTGCCCTCATCGATTCAGAGACACTGGAGAGTCAGCGATGAACAGCACGAACCGCGCACGCGCCCCCACGGTCGGCACCGAAGCCGATCCGCGCTGGGCAGCGCTTCGCGCACGCGATCCCGAAGCGGACGGCAGCTTCGTCTACTCGGTGCGCACGACCGGCGTGTACTGCAGGCCGAGCTGCGGCGCGCGTCCGGCGCGGCCCGAGAACGTCGCCTTCCACGCCACGCCCGCCGACGCGCGGACGGCAGGCTTCCGCGCCTGCCTGCGCTGCAAGCCGGACGAACCGTCGCTGGTCGCCCGGCAGGCGGCGATCGTCGCGCGGCTGTGTCGCCGGCTCGAGAGCGACGAGACGCCGCCCACGCTCGAACAACTGGCCGACGACGCGCAGTGGAGCCCGTATCACCTGCACCGGATCTTCAAGCGCATCACCGGCGTCACGCCGAGGGCGTACGCCGCGGCGCAGCGCACCCGCCGCGTGCAGGACGCGCTGACGCGCGGTGGCAGCGTGACCGAGGCGATCTACGACGCTGGCTACAACTCCGGTGGCCGCTTCTACGCCGACGCGCCCAAGGTGCTGGGCATGACGCCGACCCGCTGGCGCGCCGGCGGTGCCGGCACCGAACTGCGCTTCGCGGTCGGGCAGTGCTCGCTCGGCGCGATCCTCGTCGCGCGCAGCGAGATCGGCCTCTGCGCGATCCTGCTCGGCGACGATCCGGACGCCTTGACGCGCGAGCTGCAGGACCGGTTCCCGCAAGCGCGGCTCGTCGGTGGAGATGCCGGCTTCGAACAGTGGGTCGCGCGTGTCGTCGGCTTCGTCGAAGCGCCCGCCATCGGCCTGGACCTGCCGCTGGACATCCGCGGCACCGCGTTCCAGCAGCGGGTGTGGCAGGCGCTGCAGGCGATCCCGCCCGGCGAGACCGTGAGTTATGGCGAGGTCGCGCGGCGCATCGGCGCCCCGGCCGCGACGCGTGCCGTCGCGCAGGCGTGCGGCGCCAATGCGCTCGCGGTCGCGATCCCGTGCCACCGCGTCGTGCGAAGCGACGGCGCGCTGTCCGGCTACCGCTGGGGTGTCGAGCGCAAGCGCGCGTTGCTCTCGAGCGAGGCCCCGCGATGACGGCGCGCGACATGGGTCTCCCGCTCGACGCGGCTGCCGACGACATGGATGCCCGCATCGCGGCGATCGACTGGGTCGCGGTGCATGCTGACCTCGATTCCCAGGGCGCGGCCGTCGTCGCCGGACTCGTGCAGCCGGACGCCTGCCGCGAGCTCGCGGCGCAATACTCGCGCGACGACCTGTTCCGGAGCCGCGTCGTGATGGCGCGGCACGGCTTCGGTCGCGGCGAGTACCGCTATTTCGCCGATCCGCTGCCCGCGACGGTCGAGCGGCTGCGCACCGCGCTGTACCCGGCGCTGGTGCCCGTGGCCAACCGCTGGCACGAAGCGATGGGCTTGCCCGTGCGCTTTCCGGACCGCCACGCCGACTTCATCGCCCGCTGTCACGCGGCCGGGCAGACGCGGCCGACGCCGCTGCTGCTGCAGTACGGTTGCGACGACTACAACTGCCTGCACCAGGACCTCTACGGCGAGCACGTGTTCCCGCTGCAGGTCGTCGTGCTGCTGTCGGCGCCGGACCGCGACTTCAGCGGCGGCGAGTTCGTGATGACCGAGCAGCGGCCGCGCATGCAGTCGCGGCCGATGGTGCTGCCGCTGCGGCAGGGCGATGCGGCGGTCATCGCGGTGCACCATCGCCCGGTGCAGGGCACGCGCGGCGTCTACCGCGTGAACCTGCGCCATGGCGTCAGCCGCGTGCGCTCGGGGCAGCGCCACACGCTCGGCGTCATCTTCCACGACGCGGCCTGAAGGATGTGGGACGTAGGGCGGGCGGGACGATGGAACTCTTTGCCGATCAGCCGCCGCCGCTGGCCGGTCCGTGTGTCGAGCCGCTCGGAGACGGCGCGATGCTGCTGCGCGGTTTCGCGCCGGTGACGGCCGAGACGTCGTGGCGCGAGATCGGCCGCGTGGTCGAGGCGGCGCCGTTGCGCGGGGTGCCGCAGGCCGAGCTCGATCAGGGTGCCGCGCTCTCGGTCGTCACGCTGCCGTCATCGCCACCAGCGTCGGCATCGGCGCGATCGGGTTGATCCCGCGCAGCGGTCGAGCCCGGCCGAGGGCTGCCACGACGCCGCCTCGACGGCCTGCCATTCGAGCCCGAAGACTGTCGGCGCCACCTCCGCCGCGCCGGACTTGCGGGTGCCGTCGAGCGTCAGCGTGCGCGCGACCTTCTCAGGCTGCCCGGCGCACGCCGCCGGCGCGCCACTCGGCCATCAGCGCCGCCCACTTCGGTCGTGCCTTGGCGAGATGGCGGTCCTTGACGTGGCCGTAGCCGCGGATGTCGTCGGGGATGCGCGCGATCTCGACCGCGAGCGGCAGGCGCGCCGCGTCGAGCGACGCGAGCACCTCGTCGATCGACGCCGCGTACTCGCCGATCAGCGAGCGCTCGGTGCGGCGTTCTTCGGTCCGGCCGAACGGATCGAACGGCGTGCCGCGCAGGCCTTTGAGCTTCGCGAGCAGCTTGAACGCCGAGCCCATCCACGGCCCGAAGGTCGACTTCTGCAGCTCGCCGGCGGCATTCTTCTTCGAGGTCGCCGGCGGCGCGAGGTGGTAGCGGACGGTGTAGTCGCCCTCGAACTGCGCCGCGATCTTCTCGAGAAAGCCGGTGTCGGCGTGCAGCCGCGCGACCTCGTACTCGTCCTTGTAGGCCATCAGCTTGAAGAGGCCGCGGGCGACGGCTTCGGTCAGCTTCGTGCTGCCGAGCGGCGCTTCGGCGGCGCGCACCTTGTCGACGACGCTACGGTAGCGGTCGGCGTAGGCGGCGTTCTGGTAGGCGGTCAGAAACTCGACCCGCTGCGCGACCAGCGCGTCGACGTCGCCCTTCGGCTTGCGGACGAACGCGATCACCTGCCCGGGCCGGACCAGCGCCTCGACGGCCGCGAGGTCGTGCGCCGCGCGGCGGCCCCATTCGAAGGCGGTTCTGTTGTTCTCGACCTGCACGCCGTTCAGCTCGATCGCCCGCATCAGCGCGGCGTGGCCGAGCGGAACGAAGCCCTTCTGCCAGGCGTAGCCGAGCAGTAGCGGGTTGGTGTAGAGCGAGTCGCCGACGAGCGCCACCGCGAGCTGCTCCGCGTCGAACGCGCCGACATTCGCGCTGCCCGCGGCGTTCGCCACCGCGGCGTCGCAGTTCGCCGCAGGGAACTGCCAGTTCGGGTCGGTGACGAAGGCCGCGGTCGGCGTGCCGTGCGTGTTCATCGCGACGAAGGTGCGGCCCTCGCGCATGACGGCGAGCGTCGACTTGTTCGCTGTCACGATCGGGTCGCAACCGATCACGAGGTCGGCTTCGGCCGTGCCGACCTTCGTCGTCAGGATCGCCTCCGGCCGGTCGGCGATCTGGATGTGGCTCCAGGTCGCGCCGCCCTTCTGCGCGAGGCCCGCGGCGTCCTGCGTGACGATGCCCTTGCCCTCGAGGTGCGCCGCCATGCCGAGCAGCTGGCCGATCGTGATCACGCCGGTGCCGCCGACGCCGGCGACGACGATGCCCCAGGGCGCGTCGTTGCGGGCGAACGGCAACTCGGGCTCGGGCAACGGCGGCAGCGCGAACGGGTCGGGCCGCGCCGCGTCCTTCTTCTTGCCCTTCATCTGACCGCCCTCGACGGTCACGAAGCTCGGGCAGAAGCCCTTCACGCAGGAGTAGTCCTTGTTGCAGGTGTTCTGGTTGATGCGGCGCTTGCGGCCGAAGTCGGTCTCGACCGGCTCGACCGATAGGCAGTTCGACTGCACCGAGCAGTCGCCGCAGCCTTCGCAGACGAGCTCGTTGATGACGACGCGCTTGGCCGGATCGACCATCGTGCCGCGTTTCCTGCGCCGGCGCTTCTCGGTCGCGCAGGTCTGGTCGTAGATGATGACGGTGCAGCCAGCGATCTCGCGCATCCGCTTCTGGATGGCGTCGAGGTCGTCGCGATGGTGCACCGTCACGCCCTTGGCCAGCCGCGACGCGATGTCGACGTCCTCGTATTTCTCGGGCTCGTCGGTGACCACGACGATCTTCGCCGCGCCTTCGGCATCGAGCTCGCGTGTCATCTCGGGCACCTTCAACGTGCCGTCGACCGGCTGGCCGCCGGTCATCGCGACGGCGTCGTTGAAGAGGATCTTGTAGGTGATGTTGACCTTCGAGCTGATCGCCTGCCGCACCGCGAGCAGGCCCGAGTGGTAGTAGGTGCCGTCGCCCAGGTTCGCGAACACGTGCGTGTCGGTGGTGAACGCGGCCTGACCGACCCAGGAGACGCCTTCGCCGCCCATCTGGCTGAAGGTGGTCGTCGAGCGGTCCATCCAGACCGTCATGTAGTGACAGCCGATCCCCGCGACGGCGCGCGAGCCCTCGGGCACGCGGGTCGAGGTGTTGTGCGGGCAGCCGCTGCAAAACCACGGCGCGCGCTCGCCGGTGTCGACCGCCTGCACGACCATCGCGCGCTCCTTGGCGTCGATCAGCGCGATGCGGGCGTCGATGCGGGCCGCCGTATCGCCGTCGACGCCGATCTTCTTGAGCCGCTTGGCGATGGCCCGGGCGATGATCGACGGCGTCAGGTCGGCCTGCGCGCGCAGCAGCCAGTTCTGGCTCGGATTCGGCCGGCTCCACTCGCCGCCCGAATCGTCGCCGTCGGCTTCGTCGAACTTTCCGAGCACGTTCGGCCGCACGTCGGCGCGCCAGTTGTAGAGCTCTTCCTTCAGCTGGTATTCGATGACCTGCCGCTTCTCCTCGACGACGAGGATCTCCGAGAGGCCTTGCGCGAAGTCGCGCGTGATCGTCGCCTCGAGCGGCCAGACGACGTTGACCTTGTGGAGGCGGATGCCCAGGCGCCGGCATTCGGCGTCGGGCAGGCCCAGGTCGTGCAGCGCCTGGCGGGTGTCGTTGAAGGCCTTGCCGCTCGCGATGATGCCGAAACGGTCGTTCGGCGTCGAAACGACGTTGTGGTTCAGCCGGTTGGCGCGCACGTAGGCGAGCGCGGCGTACCACTTGTGGTCCATCAGCCGCGCTTCCTGTTCGAGCGGCGCGTCGGGCCAGCGAATGTGCAGGCCGCCTTCCGGCACGTGAAAGTCGCTCGGGATCACGATGTCGACGCGGTCCGCATCGACCGATACGCTCGCCGTCGACTCGACGATCTCCTGGATCGTCTTCATGCCGGACCAGACGCCCGCGAAGCGGCTCATCGCGAACGCGTGCAGGCCCATGTCGAGGATGTCCTGCACGGAGGACGGGAAGAACACCGGCAGGCCGCAGGCCTTGAAGATGTGGTCGCTCTGGTGCGCCGCGGTGCTGCTCTTGGCGATGTGGTCGTCGCCGGCGAGCGCGATCACGCCGCCGTACCTGGACGTGCCCGCCATGTTCGCGTGCTTGAAGACGTCGGAGCAGCGGTCGACGCCCGGGCCCTTGCCGTACCAGATGCCGAAGACGCCGTCGTGCTTCTTCGATTGCGGATAGAGGTCGAGCTGCTGCGAGCCCCACACAGCGGTCGCGGCGAGTTCCTCGTTCACGCCTGGCTGGAAGACGATCTTCTGTTCGGCCAAATGCTTCTTGGCCTGCCAGAGCGCCTGGTCGTAGCCGCCCAGCGGCGAGCCGCGGTAGCCGCTGACGAAGCCGGCGGTGTCGAGGCCGGCGGCGGCGTCGCGCTGGCGCTGCAGCATCGGCAGCCGCACGAGCGCCTGGACGCCGCTCATCAGCGCCCGACCTCGGCTCAGCGAGTACTTGTCGTCGAGGGAAACGGTCTCGATCGCCTGGCGGATCGCGTCGGGCAGGGGGGCGTTCATCGGGTGGAACTCCAGCGCAGTCGGTTCGGCCGGTCGGGCGGCTCGCGCGGCGGCTCGTGACCGGGCGCGTCAAGGCGGACGGGACGGGTGTGTCCCAGTGCCTCAGTGTAGAGAAACGACGGCGTCGCGTCCTTTCTTCCTGGTGGCTTGTTCCGGGCGCTGCCGCAATGTTCTTGCGCGAAAATGAAACGGGAGGCGCCGATGAGGCCGAAAAAGCCGCTTTTAGGGAAAACCATGGCACTCGATCCCGCGGACGGGTCCGGTCAGGAACTCGACCGCTGGGACCTCGCGATCCTGCGCGAGCTGCAGGCCGATGCGCGGCTGTCGAACACCGACCTGTCCGCGCGCATCGGCCTGTCCGCGGCGCCGACATGGCGGCGCGTGCGCCGGCTCGAGTCGCAAGGCGTCATCACCGGCTACCGCGCCGAGATCGACCGCCGCAAGATCGGGCTCGGCGTGCTCGCCTTCGTGCGAGTCGATGCCGACCGCAACGACGCCGGCGCGACCCGCGAGCTCGAGGACGCGATCCGCGGCATCGCCGAAGTCGTCGCCTGCCACTACATCTCCGGCTCGGGCACGTTCGAGCTGCAAGTGATGGCGACCGACCTCGACGCCTTCTCGCGCTTCGCCCGCGATCGGCTGCTGACGCTGCCGCACGTCAAGGACCTGCACACACGCTTCTCGCTCGGCGAGGTGAAGGCGATGGCCGGGGTGCCGCTCGGGCACCTTTCCAGCAAGCGTTGAGCGACCGCGCAGCAGCCCGACGTGCGATCGATGTCGCGGCAGCGGGCGGCAGCGGGCGGCAGCGGGCGGCAGCGTTCGTCGGTACCGCGTCGGGCGAACTTCTAGAACGGCGCGCGGCAGCGAGCGCATGCGCACGGAGCGAGCGGCGCAGGACCGAGCCGCTCGCTCCGGCGCCGACCGACCGACCGACCGGCGGGCGAGGGCGACAGCGCGTCGAGCCGCTCGGTTGCGCTCGCTGTCGGGCGGACGTGCTGCCGCCTCGACCCGTCGCGCTGCCGGCATGCCGGTTGCCGCCCGCCGTACGGTGAGGGCAGGCGCAAACCTCGTGCGCGGCGGCCGGCCGTTGCCGCGAGGCCGGATGACGGCATCGAGCAGGCGCTGATCGAGCCCGACATCCGCCGTCGAACCGTGTCGGCGGCGGCGCGGACCGGCCGGTCGACAAGGCGGTGCGAATGTCGATGACTCCATAGCGAAGGACAGCGGGATGGCGACCACGGCGAAGAAGGCGACCACGGCGAAGAAGGCAGCGTCGAAGAAGGTCGTGCCGAAGGCGGCGGCGAAGAAGGTCTTGCCGAAGGCAGCGGCGAAGAAGGCAGCGGCACGGAAGACCGGTGCCGGCAGTGTCGCCGCGGACCAGGACGCGGCGAAGCAGGTGCCTCGCCGCAGACCTCCGAAGCCGCGTCCGACCTTGCCCGAGCGGGATCCGCAAGGCGGCCTCACCGCCGCCGGCCGTGCCGCCTTCGCCGTGCGCGACGGCTCGAAGCTCAAGCCCGGCGTCACCAAGTCCGACGCCGAGATGTCGTCCGAGGACATGAAGCGCAAGGGCAGCTGGGCGGTGCGCTTCTACGGCCGCAAGTCGCTGCCGCCGCTCGTCGACGCCAAGGGCGAGCCGACTCGCTTCGCGCTGTCCGCCCACGCTTGGGGCGAACCGGTGCCGAAGACCGAGGCCGAGGCGCGCCGCATCGCCGACCACGGCCGGCAGCTCCTCGAACGCCATGCCGCGGCTGCGAAGAAAGCCGTTCCGACGAAGCGCGGCGCGGCGAAGAAAGCGCCGGAAACACCGGCCTGATCTGCCGAGCCGGCGGGGTGCCACCGGCTCAAGTTGCGCTCCATGGCGCCGACAACGGTTGAGCCACAAGCCCTGGCCGCTCCGCGCGGCCGCACCAAGCACTCCATGGCAACGATCACGCCCTATTCGAACTTCGTCGCGCTCGTCGTCGACGACATGGCCACGCAGCAGACGACGCTGCGCGGCCAGCTCGGCATGCTCGGCATCGGCAAGGTCGACCAGGCATCGAACGCCGACGAGGCGATCCGGCTGATCCGCAGCAAGCCGTACGGCTTGATCCTTTGCGATTACCGGTTGAACCAGAAGACCGACGGCCAGCAGCTGTTCGAATACCTGCGCGACGCCGCACTGCTGCCGGCCGACTGCCTGTTCTTCATGGTGACGGCGGAGAACGGATATGCGTCGGTGGTCTCGGCGACCGAGCACAAGCCCGACTGCTATCTGCTCAAGCCGATCACCGCCGGTGACATCGAGGACCGTCTGAAGGCGCTGCTCGAGCGCCGTCTGGTGTTTCTCCCGGTCAACGAGAGGCTGGCGCGTGGCGACCACGCCGGCGTTGTCGCCGCGTGCGACAAGCTGCTCGTTCGCAAGGACCGCTGGGCGATGCTCGCACTGCAGATGAAGGGCAACGCGCTGCTGCAGCTCGGTCGGCCCGACGACGCGCTCGCCGTCTTCAGCAGCGCGCTCGACCAGCGGGCCGGCCTGATCTGGGCGCAGCTCGGCGTCGCCCGCGCCCACAAGGCCGCCAGCCGCTTCGAGGAAGCGAAGGCGATGGCGCGCGAGATCATCGAGTCGAGGGACGGCGCGACCAATGTCGACGCCTACGACGTCGTCGCCCAGGCGCTGGAAGCGCAAGGCGACACGCCGGGCGCGCTCTGGGTCCTGAAGGACGCGGCGGCGGCCGTGCCGTCGGTGCGCCGCAATCGCCTCGTCGGCGAATGCGCGTACCGCAATGGCGATGCCGAAACGGCGAAGGACTGCCTCGCCAAGGTCTGCGCCGCGACCAAGGGCTCGCTCGTCGCCCAGCCGCAGGACACGCTGACGCTGACGCAGGCGCTCGTCGACACCGACGAGGCGCCCAAGGCGCTCGCGCTGCTGAAGGAGGCCGGCGTCGCGCAACGACAGAATCCGAAGTTCGACGGCGTCGCCGCGGCGATCCGCGCCCAGTGCCTGGCGAAGACCGGCGACGCTGCCGGTGCGCGCGTCGCGGCCGCACAGGCGCGCGAGGCGATGCGCAACGTCCGCGCCGACTTCGCGACCATCGCGGTCGCCAAGGCCGAGCTGATGACCGGCAACGTCGACGCCGGCCTGAAGCTGCTGCAGCAGGCCGTCAGCGCGGATCATGAGAACGCGCGCGTCAAGCAACTCGTGCAGAACGCGTTGCGCGACACCGGCCGCGAGAGCGAGATGGACTTCGTCGTCGGCGCCGCCAGCGCCGCGATCACCTCCCGCGTCAGCGAAGCGAAGCGACTCTTCCGCGACAGCCGCATCGACGACGCGCTGAAGTCGATCGAAGCCGCGGTCGCCGAGTTTCCGGAGAACACCGCGGTGCTCCTGCAGGCTGCGCAGATGAACTGCATGTCGTTGCGGTTGAAGAAGGAGGTCAACCCGCCGATGGTCGAGCGTGTGCGCCTCTACCTCGGCCGGCTCGAGAAGCTGATGCCGGCGAGCGACCGGCTGACGCAGATGCAGCGCTACTACCGCGAGACGGTCGGCAGCCTCACCGCACCCGTGGCGACACTCTGAGCGCCGTCATGACGCCCGTGGCCGTCCCGGCGTTCCGGCCTGAATTCGCCGCGCTCGTCGTCCACGACCTGAAGAACGCGCTCGGCGTCCTCGAGGCGCAGCTCGATCAGCTGCAGCGCGACCCCGACCGCGGCCGCGCCGTCCAGGCACACCGCCAGTGCGCCGAGATGCGGCAGCGCTTCGTCGGCTTCCTGACGCTCTACCGCGCCGACGGCGCGCTGCATGCGCATTGCGACGACGAGTCGCCGCGAGCGTTCCTCGAGGGCCTCGCGACGCTGGCGACGCGGTGCGACGGCGCGGCGATGCTGACCGTCGGCGACTGTCACGGCGCGCCGCCGTTCTGGTATTTCGACTTCCGCCTCGTCCGCCTCGCGATGGAAGCGGCGCTGCACAACGCCTGGCGTTTCGCGCGCTCCGCCGTCGTGCTCGACGCACGGCAGGAAGCGGGCTACCTCGTCCTCACCGTCACCGACGACGGTCCCGGCATCGGCGGCGCGAAAGTCGACGTCGACGCCCACGCGTCCGGTCTCGGCACGCTGCTCTGCGACGCCGTCGCCCGCGCTCACAGCAGCGCCGCACGGCCGGGGCGCGTCCGGCTCTACGACGCGTCGGGCGGCGGCGCCTGCTTCGAGCTCTGGCTCGCTTGACCTGCGTGCCGCAGCGTCGGCCCACGCGATCCGGGAACCGTCACTTTGGCGTCCACCACCCGAAGGATGCACTGGGCGCCCTGGAGGTGCGATGCGACGGCTCGCGGCTCGCGGCTCGCGGCTCGCGGTTCGCGGTTCGCATCGGCGCGCGTCGGAGGCTGAGGCGCTTCGTCCGTGCGCCGGAATGCGCTGGCATGTGCTGGCGCTTCGGCGACGCGCCGACGCTCGACCGCGTCGGCGATGTGCTCAACTTGTGTTGCGAGGACAGGTCCCCCGGAAGGAGTTGCTGACAGCCTGACGGGCAAGCCTGATCAGGGGTGCGGTCCGGTTGCGGCGCGAGGAAGCCACGCGTCACTCGCGTCGCGTGTCGCCGTTGTCGCCCTTCGGTACCTTCGATTTCGCTGGCCCCGCACGACGCTGTAGCGGGTTTCCACAACGCCGTGCCCTTCGCGCATCCGGGGGTGGCTGGTGTTCCGGCTTTCTTGCCGGACGGGCGACTCAGGCGCGGGTCGTGCTGTCGGACCGGCCGGCGATGCTGCGCCGCGACACCCATGCCATCGCTGCGAACGCGAGGGCGACGAGCGGCACCGACGCCGGCTCGGGCACCCTGGTCGTCGTGGCCGGCGTGCCGGCGACGGCGAGCACCTTGATGTAGTCGTTGCCGGCGTCCAGCCCCGTGGTCGCCGACCTCGGATCGCCCGCGCTGGCGCCGTAGCCGGCGTTGTAGGCGCTGATCAGCCACCAGCTCGAGGCGAGATTGGTCGAATTGACACTCGTCACCCCCGTCGGGTTGCCGGTGCTTGCGGACGTGACGCCGGTCACGTTGGCGTAGTTGCCGACGAGCTGCCAACCGCTCGTCAACAGGCTCGGCGTCGTGGCCCCCAGGATCGTCGGCACGGTCGCGCCGGTGTAGCGCAGGACGCTGATGTCCGAATCGGTCTGCGACCAGCCGATCGACACCGAGCTGAGCGCGACGGCGCTGGTGAACGACAGCAACATCACGTCGGTGTTGCCGCCGTTGTCGAGCGAGTGGTTGGGCGAACCGGCGTTCAGGCCTTCGACGGCGTTCTGCACGCCGAAGCCGTTGCCGGTCCACAACGCGAGGTTGGCGGCGGCGAACGACGCGCCGGTCCCGGTGGTCGAGTAGGCCGCGCCCTTGACGGTGGGCGCGCCGCTCGACGTGCAGGACCAGCTGTTGCCGAAGTTGTCCTTGTTCGTCGCGCTCTGGGTGCAACCCGTGCCGGCGTTGCCGCTCATGTCCCAGGTCGAGGTCGCGAATGCCGCGGGCGCGAGCAGCAGCGAGCCGCCCAGGAGGGCGAGCTCCGCGAGCGCTTGAGGGACGAACTTTTGCATGATGTCTCCGGTGGCAGAAGCAGCGCTCACGCAGCTTCAAGATGTTTCAATTGTCGATGGATGTTCGACTGTTGCCAACGCGGCGGTACCCCGCGTTCTAGGGGCGCCACCGCATTTCGAGCTCATCTCAGGGTTTGCGCTAGTGCGTCGGCCGCCGGCGCGTCGGACAGCCGCTGGCCGCTCCGCATCGCGACCGCCAGTTCATCGCGCGCCTCGGCCTTGCGGTCCGCCTTGGCGAGAACGACGGCAAGGTGATAGCGGATGTCGGCGCTGGCCGGGTCGCGCAAGCGGGCGTCGCGCAGGAGTTGCAGGGCGCGGTCCGATTGTCCCGCCTGGTGCGCGGCCCAGCCGACGGTGTCGATCACCGCAGCGTTGCCGGGGTCCCGCGCGAGCGCCTTTTCTGCGGTCGCGAGCGCGCCGGGGTCCTTGCTTTTGAGCAGCAGGTTCGCCAGGTTGTTCAAAGCGTCGGCGTCCTCCGGCGCGACCTGCAGCAGGCGCTCGTACTGCGCCCGGGCTGCAGTGAAGTTGCCGCTCCGGGCGTAGAGGTTGGCGAGCTCGCGCCGCACTGCCAAGTCGTCGGGATGCGCCTTCAGCCAGGCGTGCGTCTCCTGCACCGTCGCACCCTCGCCGCTCGACGGAGCCACCGTCCGGACGAGGCGGATCAGCGTCTCGCTCGACGGCTCGACTTGGTGCGCTCGGCGATAGGCCTCCTGCGCCGCGCCGGCTTGCTTCCGGGCGCTCGCGACATCGCCGAGAAGGCTGTGGCCGATGGCGCGCTTCGGGCTCGCCGCGACGATGTGCCGCGCCTGTTGCTCGGCCTTCTCGAGCTCTCCGAGGCGCAGCTGCAGGTCGACGTTCAGCGCCAGCGCAGGCAAGAAGTCGGGGCTCGCGGACAAGGCCTTGCCGAGGCTGTAGGCGGCGCCCGGCAGGTTGTCGGCCGCCATCTGCAGTCCGGCGATCCGCACCTGCTCGGCAGGGTTGAAACCGGCGACCCTCGTCGCGGCGGTGAGGCTCGTGCGTGCGCCCGCTGCGTCGGCGTTGGCGAGCTGCGCGCGCGCCGACGCGAGCAGCGCCCGCAGGTCGTCGGGCGCGTTGGCGGCGAGCTGCTTGGCCGCTTCGAGCGCCGGCGCGTTCTGGCCCTGCCGCAGATGGAAATTGACGAGCGCGAGTCCAGGACCGACCTCTCGCGGCCCGGCCGCATCGACCGCCTTCTCGAGCCAGCGCCCCGCCTCCGCGGGCTGCCCCCGCCGCAGCGACAGCGCGGCCATCTCGGTCATCGCCTCGGCATGCTTGGGAGTCGCCTTCAGGACCTCGGCGATCCGCTTCCCGGCGGCGTCGTACGCCTCCGCGGCCATGTCGAGCCGGGCGAGGTTGAGGCGCGCCGTGTGCAGGCTGTCGTCGAGCTTGAGCGCCTGCTCGAAGGCCGCCCGGGCGCCGCCGGCGTCGCCTGCCTGAACGCGCGCGAGACCGAGCAGGTTCATCAGCGCTGCGTTCGCAGGCGGCTGCGCGACCAGCGCTTCGGCCGTCGCGAGCGCCTTGGCGGCCTGACCGCGGCGCAGGTAGATGCCGACCAACGCCGTGCCGGCCTGCGTCTGCGTCGGATCGCGCGAGAAGGCGCGCTCGAGCTCCGCCGGCGCCTGCAAGGCCCGCTCGGTGCCGAGCAGGCTGAGGCCGAGCAGCGTGTGCGAAGCCGGCAGATCCTGCGCGCGCAGCGACTCCTCCATCAGCGCCGACGCCTGCGCCTTGCGGCCGCTCGCCAGGTACGCCGAGGCGAGCAGCGTCATCGCCTGGGCGTCGCCGGGCCGGGCCCGCAGGTAGGTCGTGAGGACCCCGATCGCACGCTCGAGGTTCGGCTCGGCGAGGTAGATCTGCGCGAGCAGCTTCGACGTCGGGTTCTGGCCCTGGAGCCGCTGCAGCGACTCGAGATAGGGCGTCGCCTTCTCGCGTTCGCCGAGGCCGTAGTGCGCGAGGCCGTCGAGCATCAGCAGTTGCGGCCGGTAGCGCAGGAAGTCGACCGGCACCGGGTCGAGGAGCGCGGTCACCTCGCGGAGATGGCTTCGCGCCGTCGACGAGTCGCCGTCGCGCTCGGCCAGCAGCGCCCGCAGGTAGGCGCCGCGCGGCTCGCGGGGCGACACGCGGCGCAGCTCGGCGACGTCCTTGGCGGCGTCGGCGGGGCGCGCCAGGTCGAGCAGCAGGCCGGCGCGCGCGACCCTCGCCTCGACGTGACCCGGCTCCAGCGCCAGCGCCCGGTCGTAGCCCGCGAGCGCCGCACCGAGATCGCCGCCCACGTGCGCGACGGAGGCCTTCTGGTAGCACGCGTCGGCCGACTTCGGCGCGAGCGAGAGCGCCTTGTCGGCGGCGTCGTTCGCCTTGTCGAGCTCGCGGTTGCGGATGCGGACGGGCACTTCGGCGAGCCAGACGGCCGGCGCCGACGGATCGATCGCCCGGGCCTCGTCGATCGAGAGCATCGCGACGCGGGCATCGCCGAGGTCGGCGGCGGCTCCGGCGCGCAGCAGCAACAGCGGCATTCGGACGTCGGGCGGCAGACCGTCGGGCTTCATCGCTGCCTGCTCGAGCACCGCGCGCTGCTTGCCCTGGGCGATCGAGGCGCGCGCCAGGGGCAGCACCACCTCGGCGCGGTTCACGCCGAGGCGCAGCGCTTCCTGGAACGCGACCTCGGCGGCCACCGCCTGGCCGTCCGCGAGCAAGGCCTGGCCGAGCAGGACGTGCACGGGCAGCAGGGTCGGGTCGAGCTTGATCGCGTTCTTGAGCTGGATGATCGCGCCCGGCACGTCGCGCTTCTCGTAGCGCGTCAACGCGTCTTCGTAGAAGCGCGATGCCTTGGCGTCGGCCGCGTGGCCGGTCACCGGGGCGAGGCTCGCGAGCGCCGCGAGAGCGAAGAGGCGGATTCGGGGGTGCATGGCGAAGCGGGCGGAGGAGCGCGGACGGCATGCTAGGGCTCGCGCGCGTCTGCCGATGCGCCGCCGGTCGTGCCCGCCGGCCGGCGCGCACGACGCGGGCGGCGCCGCCGTGACGAAGTGCCGCTCTCCGACCCGCGCAGCGCAGCCCGGTCAGGCGCCGCGGGCCGCCGAGGCGGCGGCGTCCCCGTCGCCGTCTTCGCCTTCGGGCAAATGGATCAGTCCGGTCGTGTAGTTGTATTCGAAGACTTCGCCGTGGCGCCCCCACTCGATGGCGGTGCGCAGAACGCTTTCGGCCTCCTCGGCGTTGAGGCTCTCGCTGAGCAGGCGCAGGAACGGCTCCTCGGGCAGCTCGCCCGAGGCTTCCTGCTCGAGGCTCCCGCGGATGTGCGCGGCGAGCGGCACATGGGCCAGCAGCTGCCGGCCGAAGATCTCCTGCCGGAGGGTGTGCTCGCCGTCGACGTAGCTGCGGCCGACCGGCGTCAGATGCAGGTCGCCGCTCTCGAGCTTGGCGAGGTCGAGCAGCGCGACGGCCTGCGCGAGCGGCAGCAGTTCGTCGTCGGTGAGTTCGGTCTCCTCGGCGAGCTGCGGCAGGTCGGCACGGCCGCCGAAGGCGTCGCCCGCAAGCAGCTCGAGCAGGCCTTCCATGCGGCCGACGTCGGCTTCGGGCAGCCGGTCGCCGAGCTGCAGGCGCGCCGGCTCCTCCTCGGTGTGCCGGCCGGCGCGACCGCGGCCGACGGTCATCAGCGCATAGACCTCGTCGATCAGCTGCCGCACCTCGGCGCTCTCGGGGTTGCGCGGCCGCGGCAACTGCACGGCGAGCTGGAAGCGGACGCGGCCGGGGTCGCTCGCGAAGATCAGCACCCGGTCGGCCATCAGCACAGCTTCCTCGATGTTGTGCGAGACGACGAGGATCGCCTTCGTCGGCATCGCCTTCGTCGTCCAGAGCTCGAGGATGTCCTCGCGCAGGCGTTCGCCGGTGAGGACGTCGAGCGCCGAGAACGCCTCGTCCATCAGCAGCACCTCGGGCTCGACGACGAGCGCCCGCGCGATGCCGACGCGCTGGCGCATGCCGCCCGAGAGCTCCCGCGGCAGCGCGCCCTCGAAGCCGGCGAGGCCGATCAGCGAGATCGCGGCCTCGGCGCGCTTCTCGCGCTCGGCGGGCGGCACGCCGCGAGCCTCGAGGCCGAGCTCGACGTTCTGCTGCACCGTCAGCCACGGAAACAGCGCGAACGACTGGAACACCATGCTCACGCCGCGCGCCGGTCCGAAGAGCGGCTGGTCGCGCAGCCGCACCTCGCCGGCGTCGGCGCTGACGAGCCCGGCCATGATCCGCAGCATCGTCGACTTGCCCGAGCCGGACTGGCCGAGCAGCGACACGATCTCGCCCTCGGCGAGCCGGAAGTCGACGCCCTCGAGCACGGAGCGCGCACTGCCGTCGGCCGACTTGAACGACTTGCCGACACCCTTGAGTTCGACGATGGCCCGGGACATGTGGATTCCTAGAAATGCATCCGGTCTTCGGCCATGCGGTAGAGCCGCCGCCAGACGAAGTGGTTCATCCCCATCACGAACAGGCACATCACGCCGATGCCGAGCGCGATGCGGGGGAAGTCGCCGACGGTGGTCGCCTGCTGGATGTAGCTGCCGAGGCCCTCGGCCTGCAGCGTGGTGTCGCCCCAGGTGACGTACTCGGCGACGATGCTCGCGTTCCACGAGCCGCCGCTCGCGGTGATCGCGCCGGTGACGAAGCTCGGGAACACTGCGGGCAACAGGTAGCGGCGCCAGCGCAGCCAGCCGGTCAGGCCGAGGTTCTGCGCGGCGTAGCGCAATTCGGTCGGCACGGTCGAGGCGCCGGCGATGACGTTGAAGAGGATGTACCACTGCGTGCCGAGCACCATCAGCGGTGACAGCCAGATCGACGGATTCAGCTGCCAGCGGACGATGCCGAGCACGACGAGCGGATAGACGAGGTTGACCGGGAACGCGGCGAGAAACTGCGCCACCGCCTGCAGCCGCCCGGCCCAGACCGGGTTCATGCCGATCCAGATGCCGATCGGCACCCAGACCGCCGCAGCGAGCGCGATCAGCACCAGCACGCGCAGCAGCGTGTAGCAGCCGAGCACGAGCACGTGGCCCGCCTCGCCCAGGCTGACCTCGGCGTGGACGAAGCTGAAGAGCTGCCACACCGCGATCAGCACCGCTGCCGCGATCACGGCGTCCCATGCCCGCGCCCAAATCGGATTCGGCGGGCCGCTGCGGGCGCGGATCGAGGTGCCGTCGTGGCGCTGCCGAAAGACGAGCAGCGAGCGTTCGAAGCGCGCGACGATCCAGGCCCAGTTCGCCTGGACGCGGTCGGTGCGGCGCAGCCAGGTCAGGAGCCACGAGGTCGGCGCGTTCTCCTGCGTGCCCTCCTCGAAGCGGAACTTGTCGGCCCAGGCGAGCAGCGGCCGGAAGAAGAACTGGTCGTAGAGCGTGATGCCGACCAGCATGACGAAGATCGCCCAGCCGATCGCGCCGAGGTCCTTCTGCTCGATCGCGAGCGCGATGTAGGAGCCGACGCCGGGCAACCGGATGTTCTGGTTCGACACCTGGATCGCCTCCGCCGCGACGACGAAGAACCAGCCGCCCGACATCGACATCATCATGTTCCAGAGCAGCCCCGGCATCGCGAACGGCATCTCGAGCCGCCAGAAGCGCTGCCAGCCCGACAGCTGGAACACGCGCGCGGCCTCGTGCAACTCGGCCGGCACGGTGCGCAGCGACTGGTACATGGAGAACGCCATGTTCCACGCCTGCGACGTGAAGATGACGAGGATCGCCGCGCATTCGACGCCGAAGAGGTTGCCGGGGAAGAGCGCGATGAACGCCGTGACCGTGATCGAGAGATAGCCGAGGATCGGGATCGACTGCAGGATGTCGAGCAGCGGCACGAGCACCTTCTCGGCGGCGCGGTACTTCGCCGCGAGCACCGCGAAGCCGCAGGCGAAGACGAGCGAGAAGCCGAGCGCGATGAACATCCTGAGCGTTGTCCGCATCAGGTAGTACGGTAGGAAGACCGGCTCGAGCGTCAGCGGCAGCGTCTCGCCGACCTGGTAGGGCCGCGCCATCTGCGAGCCGCCGTAGGCGAGCAGCGCGAGCGTCGAGAGCACCAGCGGCAGCAGCGCCCAGTCCCAGCGGTTGCCGCTCGACTCGACCACCTGGCGGGGAAAGAAGCGCTTGAGTTCCATGGGCCTCGGCGGGCGGCTGATCGGCGGACAGGCACGGCGACCGCGGCCGCATGAAGCGCGCGATTGTCACCGCATCGCACGACGCGCCGCGGGGCCGGGCTCAGGGCTTGTCGAGCGTCTCGAGGCACTCGCGCACGGCGGCCGGCTGGTCGGCGGCGAGCGCGTCGACGCCGCCCTGGAGATCGTGGCTGCGCTGCAGCGCGTGCCGTGTCGCGAGCGATTCGGCGGTGCGCAGCACGCCCGCGAGCGGCTGGCTCGCGGCAGCGAGACCGCGGTCGCGCACCTCTTCCGCGAAGCTCGTCAGCGCCGCGCTGACCTGCCAGGGCGCGACGAGCCGGCCGAACAGGCGGTCGCGCCGCAGGATCAGTTCGCCGCCGAGCGCAACGTCGAGCAGCGCCGCGCCCCGTGGCGGCGGCCGGAGGCTGTCGAGCGCGCGGAGCAGCGCCGTCCAGCCGGTGTTGTGCAGAAGGCCTGCGAGGTAGCCGTCGAGCGCGTCGACGCCCGAGAACGGTGCGAGCACGGCGCACAGCCGCGCCTTGCGGTCGGCGTCGACCCAGATGTGCGGCGCGGCGTGGATCGAGAGCGGCGCCGTGCGCGCCTCGAACACCGGCCGCAGCACGACCTTGGCGATGGCGCGGCGCAGGCCGTCGCTGCCGACCGCGGTCACCGCGTGCGCGACGTCGGTGATCGGCTCCTTGCCGGCGCGGTGGACGCTGTTGGCGAGGCGGATGACCTCGGTCGTCAGCACCACGTCCTTCGAGATCCGGTCGGCGACGTCGACCGCCGAATAGCGCTCGTCGCGCAACGCCTTCATCAGCTGCGGCACGACCTGCGCAGCGCGCGGCAGCAGGTGGGCGCACTGCGCGTCGGTGGCGGTGAGCGCGTCGATCTGCTCTGGCAGCGAGCGGGCGTCGTTGCCCGCCGGCAGTGGCGCGACCGGCTTGTCCGACGGCGCGAGGCCGAGCAGCCAGTGCAGGAACTGCGGTTGCAGCTCGGCGACGCGCGCCGTGTCCGGATCGGTCGGCGACGACGACGACGGAGCCGATGGTGGCGACTGCGGCAGAGCGGCCGATCGGTCGGGTGCCGACGGCGGAGGCGCCCCGGTGTCGTCGCGACGGCTCCACCATCTCACGAACGGCTTGGTCCAGGATTTGGCGTTCATCGGACGGACGCGGGGCTGATGGATTCGGGAGTATGACGACAAGCGTCCACCCGTCGCCGTCCGGCGGGCGTGCACACCGGCGCGCCGGTGCGAGAAAAGCGGATCCCGTACAGTCGCTCGAACCCCGCAACCCGCACCGGAAGGTCATCGCCATGGCAGACGCGTCGTCGACTTACATCCCGCCGAAGGTCTGGGTCTGGGACAAGGAGAACGGCGGCCAGTTCTCGAAGACCAACCGCCCGATCGCCGGCCCCACGCACGACAAGCCGCTGCCCGTCGGCAAGCATCCGTTGCAACTCTATTCGCTCGCGACGCCCAACGGCGTGAAGGTCGGCGTGATGCTCGAGGAGCTGCTCGCGCTCGGCAAGACCGGCGCCGAGTACGACGCCTGGCTGATCCGCATCGGCGAAGGCGACCAGTTCGGCAGCGGCTTCGTCGCGGCGAACCCGAATTCGAAGATCCCGGCGCTCGTCGACCATGGCGAGCCGACGCCGGTGCGGGTGTTCGAGTCCGGCGCGATCCTCGTCTACCTCGCCGAGAAGTTCGGCGCCTTCCTGCCGACCGAGCGCGCCGCGCGGGCCGAGTGCCTCGCCTGGCTCTTCTGGCAGATGGGCAGCGCACCGTATCTCGGCGGCGGCTTCGGCCACTTCTACGCCTACGCGCCGACGAAGATCGAATACGCCATCGACCGCTTCGCGATGGAAGTGAAGCGCCAGCTCGACGTGCTCGACCGCCAGCTCGGCGAGCACGCCTACGTCGCGGGCGCGGACTACACCATCGCCGACATGGCGATCTGGCCGTGGTACGGCGAGCTCGTCCGCGGCAACGTCTACGGCGCCGCCGAATTCCTGCAGGTCGCCGCGTACAGGAACGTCGTGCGCTGGAGCGACGAGATCACAGCCCGACCGGCGGTGCGCCGCGGCCGCATGGTCAACCGTGCGACCGGCGACCCGTCGCAGCAGCTGCGCGAGCGCCACGACGCGAGCGATTTCGACACCAGGACGCAGGACAAGCTGGCGCCGGCGGGCTGACGGCCGGCGGCCCGGACCGCCACGTCGCGAGCGGCGGGCGCCTCGTCGGCGGTCGCGGCTCGTGGCGACCGTGCACCGGCGCTACCGTGGCGACAGCGCGCTGGGGCGCCGCGATGCCTGCCGCAGGGACGCGGCGGAACCGGGCGCAGGGGTGAGCCCGCGGGGCGGCCGCAACACCGACCGATCGCCGCGGCCGCGGGCCCCGCGCTCAACCGCGCTGCATCGTCGCCTTCAAGGCCTCGGTCAGCGTCGACAGGCTGTCCTGCAGATGCGCCCGCGTCTCGAGCGAGAAGCCCTGGCGTGCGGCCGCCGCGCGCAACTCGCGCTGCAGCTCGAGCGCCTGCAGCCGCGCGAGGCTCAGCGCGTCCGGCGGCAGCGTCGGCGAGCCCTTGGTCAGCAGCGCCTGCATGCGCTTCAGGTGCTCGCGCTGCAGGTTGCGGCGCATGCGCTCGATCTCCTGGCCGGTCTTCAGCTCGCGCCACACCGATTGCTGCAGCGTGCCGTAGACCTCGCCCAAGGAGATGATTCCCTGGCGCCGGCCCTCGGGCAGGTAGTTCGGCAGGTCGAGCAGCCGCTGCGCGGTGCGCGCATCGAGCAGGCGGTCGAGCGCCTGCGTCTGCAGGCCGAGCACCATGGACGGGATGCTGACCGGTCCCTCGCGCCGGGCCTCGTTGTAGTCCGGCGCCAGGTTGGCCAGGAACTCGGGCCGGAAACGGAAGCTGTCCGGGCTGAACACGCCCTGTGCGAGGAACTGCAGCGCCTCGCGCTGGCGCGCAGGCTCGACCGGCCGGAAATTCGGCCGCTCGGCGTTGCCGGGAAGGTCGCGCAGGCTGTACATCCCGCCGACGTATTTGGCCGCGTCGCCCGGCAGCGAGCGCAGCAGGCGGAAGCCGCTCATCAGCGTGCGGCGCTGGCGCAGCGGGTCGTCGCTCGGGAACGTCGAGCGGGACTGCGCGCGGTCCCAGGCTTCGCGCGTCAGCGCCAGGCGCTTGCGGTAGTAGGCGAGCGGGTCGTCGCCGAGATCGAAGCGGTTCGCCGTTGGGTCCATGCCGTCGTAGGGACCGAAGCCGCCAGCGTCGGCGTCGTCTGCGTAGGCGAGCGCCGGATCGCTGCTGCGCGAGGCGATGCGCCGGAGCTCGGCCGCTTCCTGCGCCGGCGCGATGGGCGCGTATGCGTACTCGATCGCCCAGTAGTCGTAGGCGCCGAGCGTGGTGTTGTTGTAGGTGCCGGCACGCTCGCCGCGCAGCGGCAGGTTGTAGGCGTTGTAGTCCATCACCGAGCCGGAGATGCCGTGAGTGGCGGTGTAGTTCCTGTCTTCGAGTTGCGCCCGCGTCAGCGTCGTCGACGCCTTGAAGTTGTGTTTCAGGCCGAGCGTGTGGCCGACCTCGTGCATCACCGTGTCCTTGACGACCGCCTGCACGAAGGCCTCGGCCTCTGGGCCGTCGGGCGCGATGTCGCCGCGCGCCTCGAGCAGCTCGAGCGCGAAGTCCATCTCGGCGGCGGCATCGGCGGCGTAGGTGCACTGCACGTCGCTGCCGTGCCGGTGCAGGCCGACGGGCAAGGCGGGCGGCGTCGGCCCGCTGCCGAGGTCCTCGACGAGGAAGCGCCGGGCGCCCCGTGCGAAGACGTCGCTCATGCCGATGTCGGCGTCGACGATCTCGCCGGTGCGCGGGTCGGAATGGTGCGGGCCGATCGCGAAGCCGACGTCGGCGCCGACGAACCAGCGGATCGACGCATGCGCCGAGTCCATGGCGTCGAAATCGGCATCGTCGGGCTGCTGTTTCACGACGATGGCGTTCCTGAATCCGATCCGCTCGAACGCCTTGTTCCATTCGAGGACGCCGGCCTCGATCGAAGCGCGGTAGCGCGGCGGGATGTTCTTGTCGAGCCAGTAGGTGATGGGCGTCGCAGGCTCCGACATCGCGGCCTGCGGGTCCTTCTTCTCGAGCCGCCAGCGCGCGATGTTGTGCACGCGCGGGTTCGCCTTGAGGTCGGTGCCGAGATCGGTGTAGTCGTCGGTGAAATGACCGAGCCTGGGATCGGCGGCGCGCGGCCGCATCGGCTCCGCCGGCAGCTGCGCGAAATCGACGACGGTGCCGACGAAGAAGCTGCGCGGGTCCGGCGTCGTGGTCGGCGGTGTCGGCACGGGTACCGGCAGCGGCACCAGCGGCGGCGCCGGGATGCGGGGCGTCGCGAAGTGCAGCTTGGCCGAGAGCGAGGTCACGCGCTCGTCGGCGCGCACCGACTCGAAGTACGAATTGTTGCGGTCGACCGTGTACGGCAGCCGGTAGGCGGCTTCGAGGTTGGTCGAGTAGCCGGCCAGATCGGCGAGCAGGAAGCCGGCGTCGACCAGGAACGCCTTGCGCTGCGGATGCTCGGCGCTCGCGACGGCGGCCGCGCCGATCAGGCTGTCCGAGAACGCCTGCTGCACCGCGAGCCGGCGCGACGGCTCGGTGCCGCCGCGAAAGCCGAGGTTCTTCGCGACGAGCTGCACGGTGTTGCCGACGCGGCGGAACTCCGCCACCCAGCTCGGCCCCATCTGGCTCGCGTAGAGCCCGCGCTCGCCGATCGACGACGCGATGTTGACCGACAGCAGGAACGGCTGGTCGAGCCGTTCAGGCGCGATTTCGAGCCAGACCTTGTCGTCCTTGCGCCAGACGGGGATGTGGCCGTCCTGGCGCTTCGCATCGCGGATGACCTCGGCGAAGGGTTTCGGCGGCGGCACGTCGGGCCGCGCGCCGGCCACGCCGCCCGGCACGCCGGAGGCCGGCGCGGAAGCCGCGGTGGCGGCCGTGGGCGGCGACGAAGCGGCTGCAGCCGCCGCGGGCGGCGCACCGGGCGGCGGCGTGGCGCAGCCCGCGAGCAGCACCGAGGCGGCCGCGATGAAGGACAGGGGCGAGGACGACGGGGGCATCGGAGCGGATTCGGATTGCAGGAACCCGGGACTGTGGGTCGCGCGTTCCCGCGCGTCAATCGGCCGAGTGCAGCGCGCCCGCCCGCCCGGCCGTGGGGACGGGTCGACCGCCGCGTTTGCTGGGCGTACCGGCCGCTGCCGTCACGACGCCTTCGGCCAGAGCACCCAGAGTCTGAGCGGCTGCTTCATCCGCCCGGCTTGCGCCTCGGCGTCGCGGCCCCAGCCCCAGAAGAAGTCGGCGCGCACGGCGCCGACGATCGCCGCGCCCGTGTCCTGCGCCATCACCGCACGGCGCAGCGGCGTGTTCGACAGCGGCTCGGTGCTGTCGACCCACACCGGCGTGCCGTACGGGATGCTGAGCGGGTCGACCGCGATCGAGCGCCGCGGCGTGAGCGGCACGGCCTGCGCGCCCTTCGGGCCGAGATCGGGGTCGGGCAGCGGTTCCTCGCGGAAGAAGACGTAGCGCGGATTGCTCCAGAGCAGCTCGTTGACGCGGCCCGGGTTGAGCCGTGCCCAGGCCTTGATGCTCGGCCACGACGCGTCGGCCGGCTGCAGCTCGCCGCGCTCGATCAGCCAGCGGCCGACCGACTTGTACGGATGCTCGTTGTGGCCGGCGTAGGCGACGCGCACCGGATGCCGACCGCCGTCGGCTTCGGTCAGGTCGAGCCGGCCCGAGCCCTGGATCTGCAGGATCAGCGCGTCGAGCGGGTCGGCGACGTAGGCGAGCACGCGGCCGCGCAGCGCGGCCTGCGCCGCGGGCAGTGTGTCGATCTCCTGGCGGGTCCACCACGGCTTCCTGGCGGCAAGGTCGGGCGGCGCGCCGTAGAGCGGCACCCGGGCGCCGCCGCGCGGCACGCGCGAGGCCTCGATCGACGGCTCGAAATAGCCGGTCATCAGCCCGGCGGTCGGCGTGCCGTCCACCGCCTCGACGCGGTACGGCAGCAGGCGCTGCTGCAGCCAGTCGCGCGCCGCCTCGTCGCTGAACTGCGGCGTGACGGCGTCGCGCGCCTGGGCGCAGACGGACGCCCAGCCGGGCGCCGGCCGGTCGCAGCCGCGGACGAAGGCGCTCCAGAATTCGCTGCTGCGGTCGGCGTCCCAGCCGGGCAGATCGGTCCAGCGGGCCGGCACCCAGCGGGCGTGGGCGCGGACGATCGGCTCGACACCCGCGGGCAGGCCGGCCGGCGCGGCGGCGGCCGGCGCCGCGTCCGGCTCGCGCGGCGGCGCGGTGCTGCAGGCCGCCAGCGCTCCTAGAATCGCCGCCGCGACCGCACGCCCCGCGGTCCGCGGCCGTGATCCGGCCGGCGCGCTGTCGAGGGTTTCCGTCATGTGGTTGCTGCTCGCCGAGGCCGTCGGCGCCTTGGTGCTTCTCATCCTGATCGTCTGGTGGACGATGTTCCACGGCCGCAGCAAGGGCGAGCGCAAGCCCTAGACCCCCTGGAACGTCTCGGCGCTGCCGCGCTTGCCCGGCAGCACGAACGACAGCGGCCGCCGTCGCAGCCGCGCGCGGATCGCGCGGCTGATGCGGCTGCGGTCGGCGAGCCGGATTCCGCGCGAGCGCAGCGCGACGCGGAACGCGAGGAAGAAGCTGACGACGAGGTTGAGCACCGCCGTCACGGCGATGCCGGCGACGCACCACCAGAACGGCGCATGCCGCATCGCGTCGGCGCCGTGGGCGCCGACCGCGGCGGCGAGCTGGCCGGTCGAGAGCGTGACGTGCCGCACCTCGAGCGGCAGGCCGAAGAAGACCGCCACCACCGGCACGACGCCGAGCATCAGCCCGAGCGACACGTTCGACGCGAAGCCCGAAACGTTGCGTCGCCAGTAGCCGCCCCAGCGCTGCGCCCGCGCTGCGCCGAGCCGAGCCACGATGCGCGGATTCCACGCGATCGCGCTGTCGAGCCGGTGCCAGACGAACCAGTTCTCGACCCAGCCGGCGATCAGCGAGCTGCCGAACAGCAGGATGCCGGTGAACGCGGCGAAGAGCGGCGTCGGCCCGAGCAGGCCGAGCGCGTCGAGCGTGTGCGCCGTCGCTTTCGCGGTGACGAGCGGCTCGCCGAAGAGCGCCGCGCTGCCGGCCTGGATCAGCAGGACGACCGGCGTGACGGCCAGGAGGTTGCCGGCGATGCCCGCCGCCTGCGAGCGGATCAGGTGGGTGACCTCGTCGACGAAGCGCTCGACCGCCGCGTCGTCCGCGATCCCCGAAAGCTTCTGCGCCATCGCCGGCGCGGTCATCGCCGGTTGCTTGGTCGCGACCGTGAAGCCGAGCAGCTGGATCGCGACGAAGCTCGCGGCGTAGTTGACGCCCGCCGCGAAGCCGCTCCAGAACGCCGACAGCGCGAGCGCGACGACGAGGAACTTCACGACCGTCGTCAGTGCCAGCACGGCGCCGCCGCCGGCCGCGGCGCCGAGCATCCGGCGGTAGGCGACGTCATCGCGCGTGATGTAGTGCTCGCCGGTCAGCGCGCTGCGTTCGGCGACCTTGCGCGCGAGCAGCGAGTAGTGCCGCGCGAGCAGCGCGCGCACGCTGCGGCGCTCGCTCGCGGTGTGGACGAGCGTCGACAGCAGCGCCGCGACGTCGCGCGCCGGCGCCGGGCTGATCACGCAGGTCAGGAGCAGCTCGATGCGCGCAGTGCGTTCGAGCAGCTGGCCGACCTCGAAGTCGATGTCGACCGAGATGCCGTTCGCCTCGAGGTGCTGCTGCACGCTCGCGGCGCAGCGTCGGCAGGAGTCGAGCAGCGCACGCAGATACTGGGCCTCACGGCGCAGCGCCGCGCCGCCGTCGACGGCGTCGAGGTTTTCGGCATGGAGCCGGAACTGCTCGGCGACCTGACCGAGCTGGCGGAACGGCTGCTCGAGCAGCAACTCGGGGTCCATGCGCTGGCGCAGGGCCGGCGAGAAACCCGCCGCGCGCACGGCGCTGCCGAGGAAGAGGATGCCGTCGAGGAACGGCGCGCGCCAGCCGCCGTTCGGCGACACGAGGAAGTCGCCGAGCCGGGCGAGCGTCGGCTCGTCGAGCGCGAGCAGCCAGTCGGCGTCGGTCGTGTGCGGGAACAGCAGCGCGAAGAGCTCGCCGAGGTCTCTCGTCTCGGGCGTCAGCGGCAGGATCCGGGCGCGGATCCGGCGGCCGAGCTCGCCCCACAGGTCCATGCGCGGCGCGAAGCCGAAGTCGGCGAAGAGCGCCGCGACGTCGAGCTCGCGCAGGATGCACTGCAGCAGCTCGGCGACACGCGTGCGGTACGCGGGATTGCGGTCGAGCACGCCGAGCAGGTGCCGCAGCCGCACGACCGGCCGCTGCGTCGCCCCTCGATCGGCCTCGACCGGCGCGTGGCGCAGCCATTCGAGCAGCCGGATCAGCCAGAGATGCTGCTCGGGTTGCGGCGCCTTCGGATCGGCCGCGTTGAGCAGCGCGGTCAGGTCCCAGGGCGGCACGCGCCCGCGCGGCCTCGACGGTGGAGGCGGCGACGTCATCTGCGGACGGACGGTCGCTCAGAACCTGTGAATGGATCCGGCGCGCCCGAGCGGCGGCCGCACGCGCCGCCCATCGACGCGCGAAGCGCAGCCGTCGTCGCTTCGACGGCGAGCATTCGCAGCGACGAGTGGCGGCGCGTGCGGCCGCAGCACGGGCGTGACGGGTTCGTCCACAGGTTCTTCAGTGCAGCGCCGACGCCAGCGTCAGGCCGAACTCGGCGATCGGCGCGTCGAACGGCCGGGCGTCCTCGGTCATGCAGAAAAAGGTGCCGCGCATCGTGCCGTGCGGCGTCGTGAGCCGCGTGCCGCTCGTGTATTCGAACGATTCGCCGGGCTTGAGCAGCGGCTGGTGGCCGACGACCGCGAGGCCGCGCACTTCTTCGGCGTGGCCGTTGGCGTCGGTGATGATCCACTGCCGCGCGATCAGCTGCGCGGTCACGTCACCGGTATTGGTGATCGTGATCGTGTAGGCGAAGGCCTGATGGCCGGTCGTCGGGTCGGACTGGTCGGGCAGGTGGCGCACGACGACCGCGGTGCTGAACTCGGGATGGGCCATTCGGCGGATTCTGGCAGCAACTTCGTAGAATTCCAGCGATGCCGACCTACCGCATCGCCCCCAGCATCCTGTCGGCCGACTTCGCCCGGCTCGGCGACGAGGTCCGCAACGTCATCGCCGCTGGCGCCGACTGGGTCCATTTCGACGTGATGGACAACCATTACGTGCCCAATCTGAGCGTCGGGCCGATGGTCTGCGAAGCGCTTCGGCCGCACGCCGTGCGGCCCGACGGCGGCAGGGTGCCGATCGACGTCCACCTGATGACCCAGCCGGTCGACGCCCTCGCGACGGCGTTCGCGAAGGCCGGCGCCGACCACATCCTGTTCCATCCGACCGCGAGCGAGCACGTCGACCGCACCTTGCAGCTGATCCGCGGCGCCGGCTGCGCGGCGGGCCTCGTCTTCAATCCGGCGGCGCCGCTCGACGTGCTCGAGTGGACGATCGACCAGCTCGACGTCATTCTCGTCATGAGCGTCAACCCCGGCTTCGGCGGCCAGAGCTTCATCCCCGGCTCGCTGAGGAAGATCGAACGCATCCGCCGGCTGATCGACGCGAGCGGCCGCGACATCCGGCTCGAGGTCGACGGCGGCATCAAGACCTCGAACATCCGCGCCGCGGCGGACGCCGGCGCCGACACCTTCGTCGCCGGCAGCGCGATCTTCGGCGAGGACGACTACGCCGACGTGATCGGCGCGATGCGGCGCGAACTCGCCGCGGCCTGACGATGGCTGCAGCGCATTCGCACGGCGACGCCCACGGGCACCACCACCATCACGCCGAACCCCCTGCCGACGGCAGCTTCGACCGGGCGTTCGCCATCGGCATCGCGCTCAACCTCGGCTTCGTCGTCGTCGAGGCGCTCTACGGCTGGCGCGTCGACTCGCTCGCGCTGCTCGCCGACGCCGGCCACAACCTGTCGGACGTCGCCGGCCTCGGCCTCGCCTGGGGCGGCGCGGTCGCCGGCCGCGTGCGGCCCGGCGCGCGCTACACCTACGGCTGGAAGAAGGCGAGCATCCTCGCCGCGTTCACCAACGCGCTGCTGCTGCTCGTCGCGATGGGCTCGCTCGCGTGGGAGGCGATCGGCCGCTTCGGCCAGCCGCCGCCGACGTCGGGCGCGACGGTGATGGCCGTCGCCGCCGCCGGCATCGTCGTCAACGGCGCGACCGCGCTGCTCTTCATGCGCGGCCGCCACGGCGACATGAACGTGCGCGGCGCGTATCTCCACATGGCGAGCGACGCGCTGGTCTCGGCGGGCGTCGTCGTGACCGGCGCGTTGACGCTCAAGTTCGGCTGGGGCTGGCTCGACCCGGCGGCGAGCCTCGCGATCACCGTGGTCATCGTCGTCGGCACCTGGGGGCTCTTCCGCCAGTCGCTGCGGGCGATGTTCGACGGCGTGCCCGAGCACATCGATCTCGCGGCGGTGAAAGCCGAGCTCGAGCGGCAGCCGGGTGTCGAGCGCGTCAACGACCTGCACGTCTGGGCGATGGGCACGACGCAGGTCGCGCTCACCGCGCATCTCGTGATGCCGGCCGGTTGCCCGGACGACACCGTCGTCGAGTCGATGACGACCCGGCTGCGCGAGCATTTCCGGATCGACCACGCCACGCTGCAGGTGACGCGCCGCGCGCTGCCGGCGCCGTGCCAGCCGCCCGCGTCGCCCGACGCGCATCGCCACGCGCACGCCGGCCACGCGCACTGACGGTGCCGACGGCCGGCCGCGCGCGCCGCGCCGGCCCCGTCGGTCGACCGTTCAGCGGGTCAACGAGCGCCGCGCGCCATGGCTCGCCGCATCGACGAGGCCGACCAGCACCAGCATCGCGGCCAGCACCGTCGCCGTCTTGCCCATGTGGAACAAGCCGAGGTGGAAGGCGAGCAGCTGGCCGAGCCCGCCGGCGCCGACGACGCCCAGCACCGCCGCCGCGCGGATGTTGTTCTCCCAGCGGTAGAGCGTGTAGCTGAGCAGTTGCGGCAGCACCTGCGGCAGCGTCGCGTAGAGGAAGACGCGGCCCTCGCCGACGCCCTGCGCGCGCAGGGCGGCCGACGGACCGGGGCTCGCGTTCTCGACCGCCTCGGCGAACAGCCGGCCGAGCACGCCGGTCGTGTGCAGCGCGAGCGCGAGCGTGCCGGCGAAGGGGCCGAGGCCGACGGCGATCAGCAGCAGGCCGGCCCAGACGAGCTCGGGCACCGCGCGCAGCACGTTCAGCAGCAACCGCGTGGCGCCGCGTGAGTGCGCCGCGTCGCCCGCGTGCAGGCGCGCGGCGGGCAGGGCGAGCACGAGGCCGGCGACGGCTGCCAGCAGCGTGCCGAGCGCGGACATCGCGACCGTTTCCCAAGCCGCGACGGCGACCGCGCCGACGAAGCTCGGCGATGTGTCCGGCGGCACGAACTCGGCGACGAAGCGGCCCATGCTGCGCAGCGCGTCGGCCGACGCGAACTGCGCCCATTGCAGGTCGAGCGATGCGAAGCTCGCGACGACCCACAGCAGCGCCGCCGCGGCCAGCGCGATGCCGCGCCGTCGCGCCGCGACGCTCGCCGCCGGCTCGGTCCACGCCGCGCTCATCCGAGCGCCCGCCGCAACACCGCGCTGACGCGGTCGGCGACCGCGACGAGCGCGACGAAGACGAGCAGCACCGTCGCGACCTCGCCGCCGTTGATCATCTTCATCGAGCCGTCGAGCAATTGGCCGAGGCCGCCGGCACCGACGAAGCCGAGCACGACCGAACTGCGGATCGCGCATTCCCAGCGGTAGACCGTGTAGCTCGTCAGCTCGCCGGCGTTCTGCGGCAGCAGCGCGTACGCGAACGCCTGCAGCCGCGAGCCGCCGTTGCGCAGCAGCGTCGCGGTCGCGTGCTGCTCGCCGCTCTCGAGGATCTCGCCGTAGACCTTGCCGAGCATGCCGCCGTAGGTCAGGCCGATGGCGAGCACGCCGGCGGTGGGGCCGAGGCCGACGACGCGGACGAAGACGAGCGCCCAGACCAGCTCGGGCACGCTGCGCAGGCCGACGAGGAGCGCGCGCACCGCGTGGCGCGACGCGGCGGGCGTGGCGGCCATCGGACCGGCGAGCGCCGAGATCGACAGTGCGCGCGTCGAGAGCAGCGTCAGCGGGACCGCGAGCCCGAGCGCGAGCGCGAGCCCGGCGGTCGCGATCGCGACGGTGCGCCAGGTTTCGACCGCGACGCGGACGAGGAAGTCGGGCGAGTGCGCCGGCGGGAGGAAGCTGGCGAGGAAGCGGCCGGTGACGGCGATGCCGCGGGCGTCGACCGCGGCCCACGGCTTGAATTCGGTCGCGACGAGCAGCGGCCAGAGCACGACGAAGACCGCGACCGCCCAGGCGATCCGCCGACCGGTGGCCGGATCGCGGGCCGGCACGTCACCGGTCGGGAGAATCGCCGCGGCCATGGCGTCAACGCCACCCGGCGCCGACCGTGATCGGCGGCGGCGGCGACGGCTCGACCGACACCGGCGACGCCGGGGCAGCGGGCGTGCCCGTCGGCGTCGCGTAGAGCCGGTCGAGCCGGGCACGGCTGACGTCGGCAGTCGGCAGGTCGAAGAGCATGCGCCCCGCCTGCAGGCCGACGATGCGCGGGAACTGCGCGAGCGCCACGTCGACCTGGTGCAGCGTCGCGACGAGCGTCGCGCCGCGCTCGCGGGCGGCGGCGACGAGCGTGTCGACGGCCTGCCGCGCGCGCGTCGGGTCGAGCGCCGACAAGGGCTCGTCGATCAGCCAGAGCGTCGCGGGCGCGACCAGCAGCCGCGCCAGGCCGACGCGCTGGCGCTCGCCGCCGGACAGGCGGTCGACCCGGTCGAAGAGCTTGTCCGCCAGGTCGAAACGCGCAAGCGCCGCGTGGGCCGCGGGCAGGTCGTCGGGCCGGAACAGCGATCGCACGCTCGCGCCGAAGCCCATCGCCGGCAGGCGGCCGGCGAGCACCGCGGTGACGACGCGCTGCCGCGGCGGCAGCGGTGGCACCTGCGGCGCGAGGACCAGGCGGCCGCGCAGGCGCTGCAGCGCGGGCCGTGGCAGGCTCCACGGCACCAGGCCGCCGACGGTCAGCGTCCCGGCCGACGGCCGCATCGCCAGCGCCAGCACCTGCAGCAGGCTCGTCTTGCCCGCGCCCGAGGGCCCGATCACCGCGACGTGCTCGCCCGCGGCGACGGTCAGGTCGACCGCCTGCAGCGCCGGCGGCGCATCGGGCCGCGCCGCGGGATGGCGGGCGCCGAGCGAGCGGAGCTCGAGCTGCACGGGCGCCGAACCGTCACCGGCCGCGGACGCCGCGCGGGCGTGCGGGCAGGGTGAGCGCACGCGCTCGCTGGACGCGCGCGGCACCGCCGCCGCACCGGCGACGGCGGGGCCGCGCGACGCCGCGCGGTCGGTCGTCGCTGTCCTCGACGACCAGCGTGCGCAGGATGGCGACAGTGTCGGCTTCACCCGCGGCGCTGGCGGCGCGGGCAGGCAGCTCGGGTCCGGTCATGGCCGTCAGAGCAGGTTCGCGCTCCGCGCCGCGGCCTCGATGCCCTTGTAGTTCTCGGGCGCCGTCGGCACGAAGCGCGTCGCACGCTGGAGGTCGAGGATCTCGCGGCTTTCGGGCGTGTCGCGGTCGAGCGCGAGGAACGCGTCCTTCAGCTTCTCGCGCAGCGCCGACGGCATGTCGGCGTGCACGGTCCAGTTGTAGTCGTAGAACGGCGGCGTCGTGTAGAAGGCGCGGACCTGCGCGGAGTCGACCTTCTTCTCGGCGACGAACTTGTCCCACACCGAGACGTTGAGCGCGCCGGCCTGGACCTTGCCCGACGCCACCGCAGCGATCGTCGCATCGTGCGCGCCGCTGAAGGCGACGCGGCGGAAGTCGCGGTCCGGGTCGATGCCTGCGGCGAGCAGCGCGCTGCGCGGCATCAGGTGGCCCGACGTGCTGCTCGCCGAGCCGAAGCTCACGTCCTTGCCCTTCAGGTCGGCGAGCGCCTTGATGGACGCGTCGCCGGTGATGAAGACCGAGCGGAAGCGGGTGTCCTCCTCGCGCTGCACCAGCGGCACCACCCTTCCGCCCGAGCGGACGTTCGCCTGCACGAAAGTGAAGCCGCCGAACCAGGCCAAGTCCACCTTCCGGTTCACGAGCGTCTCGACCGCCGCGGCGTAGTCGGTCACCGGCGTGAACTCGACCTTCATGCCGAGCCTGGCCTCGAGGTACTTGACGAGCGGCGCGGCCTTGCGGGCGAGCTCGGTCGGCGACTCGTCGGGAATGGCCGTGACGCGGAGCAGCTGCTGCGCCGAGGCCGCGCCGCTCGCGAGCAGCAGCAGCGTCGCGACGCATGCGCGCAGGCGTGAGCGGGCTGCGGGAACGAAGGTCGACGGCGGCATGGAACTCCTGGGACGGCGACGGTGCCGGCAGCGACTCTAGTCGAGCGGCTTGCCGCCGTCGCCTGCCGGCCGCAGCGCGCGACGATCCCGTTATCCTCGATCGCCCGCGCTCGCACGGTGCCGAACGCGCTGCGCGGTACGAGCCGGCCGCCGGGCGCGGCGCGCCGCGAGCTGTCGTCGCGACCTGATTCTTCCCGCCGCCGGAGCCGCCCCATGACCGTCGTGACGACCGCCGAACCCCGCCTCACCTCGCTCTCGCACGGCGGCGGCTGCGGCTGCAAGATCGCCCCCGGCGTGCTCGCCGAGATCCTGAAGGGCACCGCCGCGCTGCCGATCCCGGACGCGCTGCTCGTCGGCATCGAGACCGCCGACGACGCCGCGGTCTACCGCTTGAACGACGAACAGGCGCTGGTCGCGACGACCGACTTCTTCATGCCGATCGTCGACGACCCGTTCGACTTCGGCCGCATCGCCGCGACCAACGCGATCAGCGACGTCTATGCGATGGGCGGCCGGCCGATCCTCGCGCTGGCGCTGGTCGGCATGCCGATCGCAGTGCTCTCGACCACGACGATCGGCCGCATCCTCGAGGGCGGCGCGTCGGTCTGCCGTGCCGCCGGCATTCCAATCGCGGGCGGTCACACGATCGATTCGGTCGAGCCGATCTACGGCCTCGTCGCGCTCGGCCTCGTCCATCCCGACCGGATCAAGCGCAACGCCGACGCGCGCGCCGGTGACGTGCTGGTGCTCGGCAAGCCGGTCGGCGTCGGCGTCATGTCGGCGGCGCTGAAGAAGGGCGTGCTCGGCGACGACGGCCATGCCCGGATGATCGCGTCGACGACGCAGCTCAACACGCCGGGGCCCGAGCTCGCGGCGCTCGCGGGCGTGCACGCGCTGACCGACGTCACCGGCTTCGGCCTCGCCGGCCACTTGCTCGAGATGGCGCGCGGCTCGGGGTGCAAGGCTGCGCTCGACTGGTCGGCCGTGCCCCTGCTGCCCGGCGTGCGCGAGCTCGCGGGCGACGGCTTCGTGACCGGCGCGTCCGGCCGCAACTGGGCCAGCTTCGCCGACGAGGTCGCCCTGCCCGCGGGCTTCGCCGCTGCCGATCAGGCGCTGCTGACCGATCCGCAGACGAGCGGCGGCCTGCTCGTCGCCTGCGCCCCGGAGGCGCTCGACGGCGTGCTCGCGGTGTTCGCGCGCCACGGCTTCGCGCAGGCGGCGGTGGTCGGGCGGATGACCGCCGGTGGCACCGGCGCGCGGCTCGTCGTCGGCTGATCCGCGGCGCCGGGCGACCGCGGCCCGCGCGCTGCCATCGGGGGCGTCGGTGGGCCGCGGGTCGACGCCGATATCGTGGCCAACGGAGGTGGTCGTCGACCGCGACGGACGTGGTCGTCGAGCGGCCCTGCCCAACGGCCGGCGCGGTCGCGGCTGCTACACTTTTCCGATGTTCACGCCGCGTCATGCCGCTCCGTCCAGGTCGTCGAACGACCGGGGAGCCTGGCCCTGGCGGGGCTCGCGCCCTCGCGCCTGACAGGCGCCGTCGCCGCTCGCAGCAGCGGCTTCGCGCGGTGGCGGCGCTCGCTGCACCCGGCCGACTCTTCCATCGGGCGTCCCTGCCCGCGGACATCGTTGAACATGATCACCGAACTCGAATTCAAGAGCCTTGCCGTGCAGGGACACAACCGCATTCCGCTGATCGCGGAAGCGTTCGCCGACCTCGAGACGCCGCTGTCGCTCTACCTCAAGCTCGTCTACACCGGCGCCGCGTCGAGCGCGTCGTCGGGCGGCGGCAGACACAGCTTCCTGCTCGAGTCGGTCGTCGGCGGCGAGCGCTTCGGCCGCTATTCGTTCATCGGCCTGCCGGCGAAGACGCTGCTGCGCGCCGCCGGCCTGCGCACCGAGGTCGTGACCGGCGGCGAGGTCGTCGAGACGCACGACGGCAACCCGCTCGACTTCATCGCGGGCTACCAGAGGCGCTTCAAGGTCGCCTTGCGGCCCGGCCTGCCGCGCTTCTGCGGCGGCCTGGCCGGCTACTTCGGCTATGACGCCGTGCGCTACATCGAGCCGAAGCTCGCGCACAGCGCGCCCGCGAACGACCCGCTCGGCACGCCCGACATCCTGCTGCTGCAGTGCGAGGAACTCGCGGTCATCGACAACCTCTCGGGCCGCCTCTACCTCATCGTCTACGCCGACCCGTCGCTGCCCGAGGCGTTCCACACCGCGAAGCGGCGCCTGGCCGAACTCGGCGACAAGCTGAAGTACAGCGTCGCCGCGCCGGCGGTGAAGCGCGGCGCGGCGCACGGCATCGAGCGCGCGTTCGCGAAGGCCGACTACCTCGCCGCCGTCGGCCGGGCCAAGGAGCTGATCGCCGCGGGCGACATGATGCAGGTGCAGATCGGCCAGCGGCTGACGAAGCGCTACACCGAGTCGCCGCTCAGCCTCTACCGGGCGCTGCGCTCGCTGAACCCGTCGCCCTACATGTACTTCTACGACATGGGCAATTTCCAGATCGTCGGCGCGTCGCCCGAGATCCTGGTGCGCCAGGAGCACACGCCCGAGGGCGAGAAGGTGACGATCCGCCCGCTCGCCGGCACCCGCCCGCGCGGCGCGACGCCGGCGCAGGACGAGGCGTTCGAGGCCGAACTGAGGGCCGACCCGAAGGAGCGCGCCGAGCACGTGATGCTGATCGACCTGGCGAGGAACGACATCGGCCGCATCGCGAAGACCGGCAGCGTCAAGGTGACCGAGGCGTTCGCGGTCGAGCGCTATTCGCACGTCATGCACACCGTCAGCAACGTCGAAGGGCTGCTGAAAGACGGCATGACGAGCCTCGACGTCCTGCGCGCGACCTTCCCCGCCGGCACGCTCACCGGCGCGCCGAAGATCCGCGCGATGGAGCTCATCGACCAGCTCGAGCCGGTCAAGCGCGGCATCTACGGCGGCGCGTGCGGCTATCTCAGCTTCGCCGGCGACATGGATGTCGCGATCTCGATCCGCACCGGCATCGTCAAGGACCAGGTGCTGCACGTGCAGGCCGCCGCCGGCGTCGTCGCCGACTCGGTGCCCGAGCTCGAGTGGAAGGAGACCGAGGCCAAGGCGCGGGCGCTGATCCGCGCGGCCGAGCTCGTCGAGGAGGGCTTTTGAGATGTTGCTCATGATCGACAACTACGACAGCTTCACCTACAACCTCGTCCAGTACTTCTCCGAACTCGGCGAGGACGTGCGCGTGCTGCGCAACGACGAGATCGACGTCGATGGCATCGGCGGGTTGAAGCCCGACCGGCTGGTGCTCTCGCCGGGGCCGTGCTCGCCGGCGGAGGCGGGCGTCTGCGTCGCCGCCGTCGAGGCGTTCGCAGGGCGGCTGCCGATCCTCGGCGTCTGCCTCGGCCACCAGGCGATCGGCGCGGCGCTCGGCGGCAGGATCGTCCGCGCCAGGACGCAGATGCACGGCAAGACCGACGTCGTGACCACCGACGGCCGCGGCGTCTATCGCGACCTGCCGGCGCGGTTCGCGGTCATCCGCTACCACTCGCTCGTCGTCGACCGCGAGACGCTGCCGCGGTCGCTCGACGTGACCAGCACGTCGGAGGACGGCGAGATCATGGGCGTGCGCCACCGCGAGCTCGCCGCCACCGCGACGCCGCTCGAAGGCGTGCAGTTCCATCCCGAATCGATCCTCACCGAGCACGGCCACGCGATGCTGAAGAACTTCCTAATCTCCGGAGTGGGCGCATGACGACCGTCGACCTGCGCTCCGACACCGTCACCCGTCCGACCCCGGCGATGCGCGAGGCGATGGCCGCCGCGCCCGTCGGCGACGACGTGTTCGGCGACGACCCGAGCGTCAACGCGCTGCAGGAACGGATCGCGCGACTGCTCGGCAAGGAAGCCGCGCTCTTCGTGCCGAGCGGCACGCAGAGCAATCTCGTCGCGATCATGAGCCACTGCGCCCGCGGCGACGAGTACATCGTCGGCCAGATGGCGCACACCTACCGCTGGGAAGGCGGCGGCGCCGCGGTGCTCGGCAGCGTCCAGCCGCAACCGCTCGCGCACCAGCCCGACGGCTCGCTCGCGCTCACCGACATCGAGGCCGCGATCAAGCCCGACGACGCGCATTTCGCGTGCTCCCGACTGCTGACGCTCGAGAACACGATCGGCGGCAAGGTGCTGCCGGTCGGGTACCTGGCAGCGGCCCGGGCGCTGGCCGGGCGGCGCGGCCTCGCGACGCATCTCGACGGCGCGCGGCTCTTCAATGCCGTCGTGGCCGCGAACGTTCCGCCGAGCGAGCTCGCGGCCCATTTCGACAGCGTCTCGGTCTGCTTCTCGAAAGGCCTGGGCGCGCCGGTCGGCTCGGCGCTCGTCGGCTCGCGCGACTTCATCGCCCGCGCCCACCGCTGGCGCAAGATGGTCGGCGGTGGCATGCGCCAGGCCGGCGTGCTCGCCGCGGCGGCGCTGCATGCGCTCGATCACCATGTCGAGCGCCTCGCCGACGACCATCGCCGCGCCGCGCGGCTCGCCGCCGGCCTCGCCGCGATCCCGGGCGTCACCGTCGCCGAGCCGCCGCAGACCAACATCGTCTTCGTCGACGTCGCCGGGGAGCGCGCCGCGACGCTCGCGGCGCACTTGAAGCAGCACGGCGTGCTCGTCACCGCGTCGCTCTACGGCACGGCCCAGCGACTGCGCTTCGTCACCCACCTCGACGTCGACGACGACGGCGTCGAGCGCGCGCTCGACGCCGTGCGTGCGCACCTCGCCGGGAGCACGTCGTGACCATCAGCAATCTCGACGCGCTCGTCCGCACGATCGATCACCGCGAGATCTTCCACGACGAGATGCTGTCGCTCGTGCGCCGCATCATGAGCGGCGAAATGTCGCCGGTGATGATGGCGGCGCTGCTCGTCGGCCTGCGCGTCAAGAAGGAGACGATCGGCGAGATCACGGCGGCGGCGCAGGTCATGCGCGAGTTCTCGACCAAGGTCGCGGTCGCCGACCACACGCATCTCGTCGACATCGTCGGCACCGGCGGCGACGGCTCGCACACCTTCAACATCTCGACGTGCGCGATGTTCGTCGCCGCGGCGGCCGGCGCGCGCGTCAGCAAGCACGGCAACCGCAGCGTCAGCAGCAAGTCCGGCAGCGCCGACGTGCTCGAGGCGATGGGCATGCCGCTGACGCTGTCGCCCGCGGCGATCGCGATGTGCATCGCCGACACCGGCATCGGCTTCATGTTCGCGCCGAACCACCATCCGGCGATGAAGAACGTCGCGGCGGTTCGGCGCGAACTCGGCGTGCGGACGATCTTCAACATCCTCGGGCCGCTGACGAACCCGGCCGGCGCGCCGAACATCCTGATGGGCGTGTTCCACCCCGACCTGGTCGGCATCCAGGTGCGCGCGCTGCAGCGGCTCGGCGCCGAGCACGCGGTCGTCGTCTACGGCCGCGACGGCATGGACGAGGTGTCGCTCGGCGCGGCGACGATGGTCGGCGAATACCGCGACGGCGAGATCCGCGAGTACGAGATCCACCCGGAGGACTTCGGCCTGCCGATGGCGAGCAACCGGGCGTTCAGGGTCGAGACGCCGGCCGAATCGGTGCGCTTCCTGCGGTCGGTCCTCGCCGACGAGCCCGGCGCGCCGCGCGACATCGTGATCTTCAACGCCGGCGTGGCGCTCTATGCGGCGAATGTCTCGGCGACGATCGTCGACGGCGTCGCGCTCGCGCGGGCGACGCTCGCATCGGGCGCGGCGGCGTCGAAGCTGACGCAATTCATCGCCCGCACGCAGGCGCTGGCGGCGGCCGCGGCATGAGGCCGCCCGGCCGCCCGAAGGCCGAATACCGGAGTGCGCAGCACGAAGGTCATCCAATGAGGCCGCCCGGCCGCCCGAAGGCCGAATACCGGAGTGCGCAGCACGAAGGTCATCCAATGAAGCCCGTGCGAGCGCCGGCAAGAGCCGGTTCCCGCTCGTGTCGACCGACCGACGGCCGTACGGTGCACCCATGACCGACATCCTCGACAAGATCGTCGCCGTCAAGCGCGAGGAGATCGCGGCGGCCCGGCGCCGGCGCGATCTGGCGTCGCTGCGGCGCGATGCCGAGTCGCTCGGCGGCCAGCGCGATTTCACAGGCGGCCTGCGGGCGAAGATCGCAGCGGGCGGTGCAGGCGTGATCGCCGAGATCAAGAAGGCGAGCCCGAGCAAGGGCGTGCTGCGCGAAGCGTTCGATCCGGCCGGCATCGCCGAGTCGTACGCCGAGCACGGCGCCGCCTGCCTCAGCGTGTTGACCGACCGGCAGTTCTTCCAGGGCAGCGCCGCGTTCCTCCAGCAGGCGCGCGCGGCCTGTGCGCTGCCGGTGCTGCGCAAGGACTTCATGGTCGACGCATACCAGCTGTTCGAGGCCCGCGCGATGGGCGCCGACGGCATCCTGCTGATCGCGGCCTGCCTCGACGACGCGTTGATGGCCGACCTCGACGCCCAGGCGCAGGCGCTCGGCATGGCGGTGCTGGTCGAAGTGCACGACGCCGCCGAACTCGACCGCGCGCTGCGCCTCGCGACGCCGCTGGTGGGCGTCAACAACCGCGACCTGCGGACCTTCGAGGTCTCGCTGAAGACCACGCTCGACCTGCGGCACGCGTTGCCGGCGGACCGGCTGCTCGTCACCGAGAGCGGCATCGGGGCGCGCACCGACGTGCAGCGCATGCGCGCCGCCGGCATCGACGCCTTCCTGGTCGGCGAGGCCTTCATGCGCGCGCCCGACCCGGGCACGGCGCTGGCGGCGCTGTTCGGATGAGCAGCGTGCCGGCTCTGGCCGACAACCGGCTGCGCGAACCGCTCGCCGACGTGTTCGCCCGCGTGCCGGCCGCCTGGCGCGGTGTGACCGATGCGTTCCTCGCCAGCGCGGCCGGCCTGGCGCTGGTCGCGTTCGTCGACCAGCGGGTACGGGACGGCGCGGTCGTCTACCCGGGTCACGTGTTCCACGCGCTCGAACTCACCGCGCCCGACGCGGTCCGGATCGTGATCCTCGGCCAGGATCCGTACCACGGCGCCGGCCAGGCGCAGGGCCTGGCGTTCTCCGTCGCGCCCGGCCAGCCAAGGCTGCCGCCGAGCCTGCGCAACCTGCTCGCCGAAGTCGAGCGCGACACCGGTGCGCCGTCGCAGTGCCGCGACGACCTGACGCCGTGGGCGCGGCAGGGCGTGCTGTTGCTCAACACGGCGCTGACGGTCGAGGACGGCGCGCCGCGAAGCCATGCCGGCAAGGGCTGGGAACAGCTCGCCGAGGCGCTGCTCGTGCGCGTCGCGGCCCGGGCCGACCCGGTGGTCTTCATGTTGTGGGGTGCCGCTGCGCAGAAGCAGCGCGCGCTCGTCGAAGGCGCCGGAGGCACGGGGCACCGCGTGCTCGCAGCGAACCATCCCTCGCCGCTGTCGGCCCTGCGGCCGCCGGTGCCTTTCGTCGGCTGCGGCCATTTCGGCCAGGCGAACGCGTTGATCGCGGCGCTGCGGCCGGGCGACGCACCGATCCGCTGGTGACCCGCCTCCTCGAGTCCAGGGCGGTTTGACATACTGGTATTGCTGGTACTAAACTGGTTTTACCGATCGGCGAACGCCGGTCTGCCCGGTGATCGAGCCCCGCGGCTCGGTCCGACAACCGACCCAGGCTCCAGACGGACCTTCGATGCGCGAGTTCCTGATCGGTGTGGATGGCGGCGGTTCGGGCACGCGGGCGCTGCTCGCGCGGCGGGACGGCGAGGTCGTCGGCGCCGGTGAGGCGGGGCCCTCGGCGCTGTCGCGCGGCATCGCACCGGCGTGGCGCGAGGTCGCCGCCGCGGCGGCGCGGGCGTTCGAATCCGCCGGCCTGCCGGTCGCCGACTGGTCCGACTGCGCGCTGGGCGCGGGCCTGTCCGGCGTCAGCCACGCGCCGTGGCGTGCCGCGTTCATCTCCGCGAACATCGGCTTCGGCCGCCTTGCCGTCGAGACCGATGCGTTCGCGATGCTGCTCGGCGCCCATGCCGGCGCGCCGGGCGCAGTGGTCATTTCAGGCACCGGCAGCGTCGGCGAGGTGCTGCGCCGCGACGGCTCGCGTGCCGGCGTCGGTGGCTGGGGCTTCCCGATCGGCGACGAGGGGAGCGGCGCCTGGCTCGGCTGGCACGCCCTGCGGCACGCGCAGGCGGCGCTGGACGGTCGGGCAGCCACCGGCGCGTTGGCCCGCGCGGTCTGGGAGCACTGCGGCGCCGACCGTCCGAGCCTCCTGGAATGGAGCCGCACGGCCGGCCCGTTCGAATGCGCCCAGCTCGCGCCGCTGGTGTTGCAGACGGAGCACGGCGACCCGGCCGCGGCTGCGCTCGGCCGGACGGCGGTCGCTGAACTCGAGGCGCTCGCCATCGCGCTCGACCCGGAAGGCGCGCTGCCGCTCGCGGTGGCCGGCAGCGTCGGCAAGCGCTTCGTGCCGCGCTTGTCGCCCGCGCTGCGCGAACGCTGCGTCGAGCCCGCCGCGGGCGCCGATGTGGGTGCGCTGATCCTGATCCGGCGCGAACTGAAACGCGACCCGTGAAGCCGAACGCCCTGCTCGACCTGAAGCCGGACGCGCGCGACCACTCGCCGCTCTACCTGCAGCTCGCGCGCCGGCTCGGCAGCGCGATCCGCGACGGCCGCTACCAGGCCGACGAGGCGCTGCCGTCCGAGCGGCTGCTGTCGGAATCGCTCGACCTCTCACGCGTGACCGCGCGCAAGGCGATCGACCAGCTTGTCGAGCAGGGCCTGATCGTGCGCCGGCGCGGCTCGGGCAACTACATCGCGCCGCGGATCGAGCAGCCGCTGTCGCGCCTGACCAGCTTCTCGGAAGAGCTGCAGCAGCGCGGCCACAGGCCCTCGTCGCGCTGGTTGAGGCGCGCGCTCACGGCGGCGGTGCCCGACGAGAAGCTGAGCCTCGGCCTCTCGCCCGGCACGCGCGTCGCGCGGCTCGAGCGGCTGCGGCTGGCCGAAGACGTGGTGATGGCCTACGAGATCAGCGTGCTGCCCGCGACGGTGCTGCCGCGGCCGGAGGCCGTCACCGGCTCGCTCTACGAGTACCTGACCGCCGAGGGCAAGGCGCCGGTGCGCGCGCTGCAGCACATCCGCGCGCTCAACGCGCCGACGCGGCTGGCCGAACGACTCGGCGTGCCGGTCGGCCAGGCGGTGCTGTTCATCACCCGCATCGGCTACCTCGGCTCGGGCCAGGCCGTCGAGCTGACCCATTCGTACTGCCACAGCGATTACTACGATTTCGTGGCCGAAATGAGGCGCGACGCATGACGCCATCACCTCCCGCGCCGCACGCGACCCGCGCCATGCGCGCAGTGCGCGGCCGCATCCTGACGCCGCAGGGCTTCGTCGACGGCACGATCACCCCGGGCGCCGACGGCCGCATCGCGCGCATCGACGGCACGCCCGTCGCGCTCAGCACGGCCCGCGACACGCGCGAGCCGCTCGTGCTGCCCGGCTTCATCGACCTGCACGTGCACGGTGGCGGCGGCCACGACATCATGCAGGGCGGCGACGCCGCGGCGCGCGTGGCCGAGCTGCATGCGCGCCACGGCACGACCGCGATGCTCGCGACGACGATGACCGCGCCGATGTCGGACCTGGTCACCGCGTTCGGCGGGCTCGGCGAGGTGGTCGCGGCGCCGGGCGCACGCGCCGCGCGGGTGCTCGGCGTGCACCTCGAAGGCCCGTTCATCAATCCTGGCAAGCTCGGCGCGCAGCCGAACTTCGCGCGGCCGGTGCAGGCCGACGAGATCCGCCAGCTGCACGCGATGGCGCCGATCCGGCTGATCACGCTGGCGCCCGAGACGGCCGGCCACATGGACGTCATCGAGGCGCTCTGCGCCGCCGGCCACCGCGTGCAGATCGGCCACACCCTCGGCAGCTACGAGGACGGCGTGCAGGCGCTGGCGCGCGGCGCGGGCGGCTTCACCCACCTCTTCAACGCGATGACCGGCATGCACCACCGCGAGCCCGGCATGGTCGGCGCGGCGCTCGCCCACGCGACCTATTCCGAAATCATCCCCGACCTGCTCCACGCGCATCCCGGCGCGATCCGCGTCGCGCTGCGCGCGATCCCGTGCCTCTATTGCGTGACCGATTCGACCGCTGCTGCCGGCATGCCCGACGGCGAGTACGCGCTCGGCCGCCACAAGGTCACCAAGTGCCTCGGCGGCGTACGCCTGCCCGACGGCACGCTCGCCGGCTCGACGCTGACGATGGACCAGGCGCTGCGCAACCTCGTCGGTGAACTCGGCCTCGACCTCGCCGACGCGTCGCGCCGCACCGCGACCTTCGCCGCCGACTATCTCGGCCTCGCCGACCGCGGCCGGCTGCAGCCCGGCGCCCGGGCCGACTGGGTCGTGCTCGACCGCGACCTGCAACTCACCGATGTCGTCATCGAAGGAGCGTCGATTGAACTCGCGCATGCTGGCTGAGGCGCTCGAAGCGCCGGACACCGTCGCCCGGTTGCTGACCCGCGACCAGACCGACTGCAACCGCTTCGGCGCGTGGCTGCGCGAGCACTCGCCGAACGCGCTGCTGACGGTCGCGCGCGGCAGCTCCGACCACGCCGCGCACTACATGGCCTACCTGATCATGGCGCGCTTGGGGCGGCTGGTCACGTCGCTGCCGATGTCGCTGATCACGTTGCAGCAGCCGCGGATCGTTTGCGACGGTCTGGTCTCGTTCGCGTTCTCGCAGTCGGGCCAGAGCCCCGACCTCGCGGTGCCGCAGCGCTTCTTCGCGGCTGGCGGCGCGTGCACCGTAGCCTTCGTCAACGACCCCGACTCGCCGCTCGCGCAGGCGTCGCGCTGGGTCTTTCCGCTGCATGCCGGCACGGAAGCCAGCGTGGCCGCGACGAAGAGCTTCATCGCGCAGCTCGTCGCCGGCGCGCGCCTGGTCGCGGCCTGGCAGGACGACGCGGTGCTGCAGTCGGCGCTCGCCGGGTTGCCCGGCGTGCTGTCGCACGCGTCGCAGGCCGACTGGTCGGGCGCCGTCGACGCGCTGGCGGATCGCGACCGGCTGTTCGTGATCGGCCGCGGCACGGGCCTCGCGATCGCGCAGGAGGCGGCGCTCAAGTTCAAGGAGACCTGCGCGATCCAGGCCGAGGCCTTCTCGGGCGCCGAGGTGCAGCACGGGCCGATGGCGCTGGTCGGCGACGGCTTCCCGTTGCTGATCTTCGCGCCACGCGGGCCGGCGCAGGCCGGCCTGCTGCAGCTCGCGGACGAGATGCGGGCACGCGGCGCGACGGTGCTGCTCGCCGCGCCTGCCGGAACGCCCGGCGCGAGCCTGCCGCTGACCGAGACCGGCGCGGTCGACCTCGACCCGATCGCCGCGATCCAGAGCTTCTACCCGATGGTCGAGGCGCTGGCGCGCCGGCGCGGCTTCGATCCCGACCGGCCGCGCCATCTGGCCAAGGTCACGAGGACCCACTGAGCATGATTCACCCGGGTCGGTTGGTGATGGTCGACATCCAGGGCACGGTGCTCGATGCCGCGCAGGCGACGTTCCTGCGCGAGCACCGCATCCGCGCGGTGTGCCTGTTCCGCCGCAACCTGGGCGACGAGGCCGAGGTGGGCCGCCTCACCGCCGACCTGCGCGAGGCGATGGGCGAGGGCGCGTTGATCGGCATCGATCAGGAAGGCGGCTCGCTCGTGCGCACCGGCTTCCTGCCGCACGCGCCGTCGGCGATGGCGCTCGGCGCCTGCGGCGACGTGGCGCTCGCCGAAGCGGTCGGCGAGGCGGTCGGGCGCGGCCTTGCGAGCGTGGGCTTCAACTGGAATTTCGCGCCGGTGCTCGACGTCAACAACAACCCGTCGAACCCGGTCATCGCCGAGCGCAGCTTTTCCGAAGACCCGGCCGACGTCGCGCGGCTGGCCGGCGCCTGGATGCGCGGCGCGATGCGGGCCGGCGTCGCCTGCTGCGTGAAGCACTTCCCGGGCCACGGCGACACGCACGTCGATTCGCATTTCGACCTGCCGGTCGTCGACAAGTCGCTGGCCGAGCTGCAGGCGCTCGAGTTCGTGCCGTTCCGTGCGCTGCGCGACGAGGCGCCGGCGATGATGACCGCACACATCGTCTACCCGCGGCTCGACCCCGATCACCCGGCCACGCTGTCGCGAACGATCCTGGGCGGCCTGCTGCGCGGGCAGTGGGGCTACCGCGGCGTCGTGATCACCGACTCGCTGGTGATGAAGGCGATCCACGCCCGCTACGGCCACGACCGCGCCGCGGTGCTGGCGCTGCAGGCCGGTGCCGACATGGTGATGGCGCTCGGCACCCGGCAGGAGCAGCGCGCGGCGATCGAGGCGATCGCCGCAGCGCAAGCGAGCGGCGCCTTGCCGGACGGCGTGCTGCGCGCCTCGCACGCGCGGCTGGACGCGCTGGCGCGGCGCTTCCCCGCGGGCGGCGCGCCTGACGACGCAGCCTTGCGCGCGGCCGACGAGGCGCTGATGCGCACGGCCTGGGCCCGGGCGCTGACCGCCGTCGGCGCGCCGCGCGTCCCGCCGCATGACGTGCCGCTGCGCGTCGTCACGCAGCGCGCCGTGCCCAGCGACGGCGCCGCCGAGGCGGGCCCGTCCGGCGCGCGGGTCGCGGCCCTGTTCGCGTCGTTCTCCGACGTGGCGTGGGAGGAGGTCGACGACCTGGCGCGCCTCGACGGCGAGCTCCCGGGGCCGGCGGGCCGCCGCACCGTGCTGGTCTCGAACCACCACGGGCGCTACTCCGACGCGAGCCGGGCGTGGCGGCCGGACCTGCACCTCGTGCTGTGGAACCCGTTCCAGGCGCTCGACATCGCCGCACCCGCCGTCGTGACCTGGGGCCATGCCGACGGCGCGCTCGACGCGCTGCGCGCCTGGCTCGAAGGGCGCGCCGACACGCCCGGCCG